>SVHX01000003.1:0-47037 GCA_015055665.1 Clostridiales bacterium | reverse complement strand
CTCGACTACAAGCACGACCGAAGTCGTGTGGTTTAGAGATGAAATCTCTAGCAAATGGAATTTGCAACAAATCCCACAATAAAGCGAGAAAAAAGACGCGAGATGCGTCTTTAGAAGTGGTAGCGGGGGTGGGATTTGCATTAAGCGAAGCGTCAATTGTCGAGTGGGTTACGAAAGTAAGCCGAGGTCTCGACTACAAGCACGACCGAAGTCGTGTGGTTTAGAGATGAAATCTCTAGCAAATGGAATTTGCAACAAATCCCACAATAAAGCGAGAAAAAAGACGCGAGATGCGTCTTTAGAAGTGGTAGCGGGGGTGGGATTTGAACCACACGACCTTCGGGTTATGAGCCCGACGAGCGACCGAACTGCTCCTCCCCGCGATATAAAATGTTTCAACAACGAAGTTAGTATAACATATAATTACGCATAAAGTCAATTGTTTTTTGAAAAAATATTATATTATTTTTGTTGAAACAGTTGTTTTATTGGGCAATAGTGTACCAAGTATCGCCATCTAGTCCCCAGCCAAGGACTTCTCGAGCATAGTTCTCGAGATATTCTTGTCGGTTGTTATTATAATAAGCGTTAGCTTGATCGTAATTATTAATTTGTTCAATCAATTCGGTTTTGTGAGCTTGCAAACTCTCTGTTTTGTCCCTAAGATTACCAATTTTTATAAATTGAAAAACAAGAACAACTGTACAAACAAATATCACAATGCAAGTCAAAACGGTAGTGATTTTTATAGCTTTTGCTTTCTTTTCCATTATTTCAGTACTATCCTTCCGAGTCTGCTAATTGCAAACTTTTTTGTCTTATTGACTATCCAATTATACACCTTTTGGAATCCTTTGGCAAACAATTTTCCTAATGTTATTCGTTCTAATACAAAACCCAATATATAACCTACTAACAGAAATATGCGAAATTCTCCCATATTAATTACGTTAATTAACAACAAAAATACAAGCGTTGATCCAACGGAAATTATTAGGTCGGCGATTATCTGGTATATTTTTGAATTCTTTAAATAGGGGATTAAGTTTAATAATCCGTATGATATTCCAATTGTGACTCCTGAGGCAAATAATATAAAAAAGTCCTTTAATTGCAAAACATAAGAAATTTTCACTTAAATAACCTCTTAAAAATATTGCCACTTTTGCCGTATTTGATACTATCAAAAGTACCTTCGGCTTCGAGTGTTCCGTTACTTATATCTAATTTGGTGATACGAATATCTTGTCCCGTTATTATGGCACCTGAGCTGCCGGTTTTTAATGAAATTTGTGTATCGCTAGAGCTTATAATTTCGGCAATGCCAGTAAGTTTAAGTATTGATCTGTTGTCTAAGGATAGGGTTTCGTTAGTTTGCTTTTTGTCTATATTATTATTGATTTTTTCCATATAAACTCCTTGGTGTTCATTGAAAATATTGATTATGTATAAAAATATATATGAAAATATTGTTAAAAAGATGAAAGATATAAAAAAATATTGAAAATAATGCAAAAGTAGTGTACAATTATAAATGTTTAATAAATATTTTCAAAAGGGCTGAGATGAAAAATAGTAAAGACGAAATTGTCCGCGGAGAAAATATATTAGTTGATTCGCTGACTAAAAAATCAGGTTTGTTACGAACTAAAACTAATATTATGTTTATAATTTCGATTCTGCTGGTGTGCATTTGTGTTGTGGTGTTGACCGTTATTGTGGAATCAAATATAAATGGTATAGCTCCGATTAAGGAGATTGTTGAAGCAATTAATTATAAGTACGTATGGTTGATTGTTGCACTGTGGATGATAATATTAGTTGTGAGTTCGTTTAGCGATTATTTGCATATATATAACAGGACGAAAAAACGAAAATATCTATCTGTGTTAATTGCTAATATAAGATATGAGTTTGAAAAAAACGTGTCTATTTATGGTGCAAATTCAAAGCCGGCATACTTTGGGTGGTTAAATTCAAGAGGTGTAGACAATAAGGTTATTGTTGAATCAGTTTATTCTAAAGAATTATGTGAAAAAATTGCTAAGATAATTGTATCCTTTGTGGTATTTATATTGTCCTTTATATTTATATTTGAATTTCTTCCGGCTTGGTTATTGATAGTTGCTGGAGCAGTATTATTAACTAGTTTGGTATTACTAATCTTTATACTTAGTTTTAATTTCAATAAGACATGGTATATTGGGCTGGTTGGAAAATTCTCAAAAATGTTATATAGATTAAAGCTTGTTAAAAACGTGGATAATGTGTATAATGCTTTGGTGCAAAAAATATCAACGTATAATTCGCTATTTAAAGCCAATAAATTAACAATTATCTTACGTATTGTGTCGGCAGTTATTGAAGAATTGTTGAAAATATTAATTGTATATATAGTTGTGTGCATGTTGGGTATTGGTGGGGTAGAAGTCTTATTGCAAACAGCATTAAGCGTTGTTGTAATGGATCTGATTATTAATATATTGCCAATGCCTAAGGGTATAGGTGTTTATGAATTATTGTTTGGAATAACTCTAGCGAAGGTGTTCCCATTGGGATATTGGGTCTGGGGGTTGTTGACTATACGAATAATTGACTATTGTGCAATTGGTGTAGTGTATATTATGACATTGCTGTTATCAAGCAGGAAAAATAAAATAAAAAGTGACGGTGTGCAGGTTTGATGCATATCGTCACTTTTTTTGTAGGTTAAATGATGCTTAATATTTGATTGTGATATATGTTCTAAATTGGCAATTGGTTAAATGGTGTGTTGCGTGCAATTTCGTCATAAACATCTTCGGCATTGAATAAATGTGAAAAAGATTCAGGAGATGTTCGAAGAGTGTGTCCGCTAATAATCTTGCGAGAGCATACAATGTGGTTGTTATTTACTGTGATATTGTGTGTTGCTGGTTTGTTTGTGAAATGTATGTTGAAGCTGTTGCTGGTAAGCAAGTTGCTAAGCTCTGTGTCTGGTGTAGAAGTGTCTGTGTGTGGCAATGCAAATAGGTTAGTGTTGCCGACGATTGGTTTGATTTCTTTGTTCCAGAGATTCAGGTCTTTGATTAATTCAATATTAGATAAAGTGTGTTGCGGGGTGTATGTATAACCATTGCATCCGAATTCCCAACCTTTGGATTTTAATAGTGATACAACTTCGCATACACGTTTGGTGTTATGAGATGCAGAGGCGTTATTGTGATTAGTATTGTATCCTAATAGTCCGTCTTTGCCTGTGCAAAAAATAATACCTCTTGCTGAATTGTAACTAAAGTCTGGATGATTAAATATGAAGTCTTCAAGTATTGGAATAAACTCGTTGTCGTAAGATATGCGATCTTGTATGCTTTTCTTTGATGAGTATGTTGCAAGATTGTTATTTCGGTCAACAATTATTTTGTCTATGCTGCCACTGTTGGTGAGGTTGCTTGTGTATGACACGTTGTCAAAGGTTAATATGATCGGAGTTTTTTCTAATGGGATTGGTGGATTAAATTTTATTGTATTGGTGCTGGTGTCTAGTATATCAGAAATCTTAACCAAGATATAATTATTGTTGTGTAGGTGAGTTAATATTTTTAAAAATTCTGATGGTGTTATTTTGTCTTCAAATTGTTGTCTATCAATTACTTTGTCCGGAAATGATATGAGTGTTTGAAATGATAAAATATCAATCGAAAAGTTGTTTTGATTTTGATATGTCAAAACATACACATTATTAAAACACATAAAAATTGATAAAAAACACGATAAAAAATAAGATAAAATTTTGCACGATAAAATCATATATAATGACACCAACTAATAGATAATTTTACAATAATGTAATACATAATGACACAAACTCCCGTATAGTGTCTGTATCAATGTGTGTGTGCTTCAATTATTTTATTTTATGCAAAAATAATAAATTGTATATTGTGGTGTTTTGTTTTTCTTTCGAGTTGGATATAATTTGTATGAGATTAAAATAGGGGAGAGGGACTCGTTGTGGTTAGATGTTTTGCGTGTTTCTTGATTGTGTTTGTTGGAAGTATTTTTGTATTATCTTCTAATACATATTGTTTAGAAAATCTATTAATTGTAAATGATGTAGACTATGATGTGTTGGATAGCTCTGAAGTTGTTGAGATTGTAAGTGTGACAAGTGACCTGGAAGACGTGTTGGATATATTGGATCTAGTTGTTGTTAGACAATTTGAAATTGATGATAAGATTATAGTTGAAGGGTATTCTAATAAAATAAAAAATTATATTGTCGTGGATGGATTGAGAATTAATGTTCAGGTGTGTAAGTCGGATGATAATATGATTATTGGAAGCCCGTTAATAAAAAGTTCGTTCTGATATGTATAGTGTTAAGAGTTGTTGTCAATGATATTAAAAACTCAAAAACGGAGGTTAATATGGAAAAGGAGAGTTTTGGACAAAAGATGAAAGAAGTATTAAAGAAATATTCATACTACTTTGTGTTAGGGGTATTGTTATTGGGTGTTGTACTTACTTTGATTATTGTAGGGGTTAATAGTAGTGATGAGGAGCCTATAGAAGATGTTAGTGTTAACGTGTCGCCTTATCTACCAGTTCTTAACGCAACCGTATATAAGGATTACTCTATGGATGCGCTACTATACAATGCTACTCTTAAGCAATGGGAGGTTCATGACGGCCTTGATCTTCAAGCGGCTTCTGGAAGTAAAGTTTACTCAATACTTGATGGCAAGGTGTTAGATGTCTATACTAATATACTTGAAGGCTCGGTGGTTGTTGTTGAACATGATAATGGTTTGGTAAGCAAGTATGGATCACTTGACGAGGATGTTCTTGTTAAGGAGGGGGATACTGTTAATCGTGGTCAAGAGCTAGGAACTATTTCTGATGCTGCTTCTAGTGAGATCGAAGCCGGTGCGCATTTGCATTTCTCTCTTGAAGACAATGGCAAAAAAATTGATCCAGCATCATATTTGAATATTGGAACAAAGTAGTTTGATTTGCTTTACACTTTTGATTTAACTTGATAAAATAAAGGCATAGTAAATTTTAGGAGTAATTAATTATGTCATTTGAAAAAGTTAAAAAATTGTTGGCTGAGCAATTAAATATTGATGCTACTACTATCACTCTCAAGAGTAATGTTATCGAAGACCTTGGAGCAGATTCTCTAGATGTTGTAGAGATGCTTATGGTTCTTGAGGATGAATTCAATGTAACGGTAACAGATGAGGAGAGCCTTAAGATTAAGACAGTTGGAGATATCGTAGCGTTGATTGATTCTAAGTCTGATAAGAAATAATTTAGATATATCTTTGATGATACTTGTAGTTTAATAGTTTTTTATTAATTCATATATATGTTTATAAAGTGATTTTAGTAAAAGTGTAATAGAGGGAGAAATCTCTCTCTTTTTTGTGTTAATTTGTCATATTTTCGGATACTTTGACATATTTTCTCTTATAGTCTAGTGGAGATAGGGGGAGATATGAGGAGTCGAGAAGAGCTTTATGCTATATATATTATTGATAATGAGTCTACAATTCGTGGGTGTGCAAAGTATTATAATATAAGCAAGAGTACTGTTCATAATTATATTAGTCGTAAATTGAGAACGCGTAACAAATTCTTGTATTATGCTGTGTGCAAAGTTCTAGAAAAAAATTTTAAAGAGCGTCATCTAAGAGGTGGAGAGGCTACAAAACAGAAATATTTAAGATTGAGAACTACCATGAATTAAGTAATTGTGTAAATATTTGTGATGTACTGTGCAATGTGAAAAAAGACCAAATTATTGGTCTTTTTTTGTATTGTTATTATTGTTCCATGATGGGTCTTTCTCGTATGCTTTGTCGAAAAGGTTGTATCTTTCGGGGTGGGTAATTGCTGAGAATATTCTGTCTTTGGCAAAGGGGATTTCTTGCTGAATGTGCTTGATTAAATCCGCCATATACTCTCTCTTGGTGTGTTTGTCTACCGGACATCTACTAGCCATTACTGGGAGTGATTTTGCAACACTTTTGATATCTCGTTCTTCTGTCAATATAAGTGGGCGAATAACGGTCATGCCTGTTCGATCCATGTACAATTTGGGCAAAAATGAACTTAGTCTACCTTCGTATAATAGCGAAAGCATAAAGGTGTGAATTACATCATCTGCGGTGTGACCTAGTGCGAGTTTGTTGCAACCGAAGGCTATTGCATTTGTGTTAAGCATGCCGCGGCGGAGCTTGGCACAAAGTGAGCAAGGATTGGATTCTTTTCGCTCTTCAAATACTATCTGGTAAATGTCAGAATTGACTATGTGATATTCCACATTTAGTTCTTTGCAAAGTTCTGAAATTTGGCTAAAATCGGTAGAATTACCGTGCATATCAATTGATAGAGCAATAAGCTCGAAGTGCTGTGGGGCAAATCTGCGATACATGGCTAATGCCTTGAGTAGGACTAGGCTGTCTTTGCCTCCGGATACGCCTACTGCAATGCGGTCGCCGTCTTCGATTAGGTTGTATTCGTCAATTGCTCTTCTAACAGAACTGAGTATTCTTTGCATAATTAATTCCTTAATAAATTTTTCTTCTTAATATCCTATCACACATCATGTTGTATTGCAAGAGAATTTGTAATTTTCTTTTTTGCAAAAAGTTGACTTTGTGTGTCTATTTGTTTGACAAAAGTAGACAAAATAATTAAACTAAGTATGTTATATTATATATATTTTTTATAATTTACTTTATTTTGCTCAATACTAAAGTTAATAACTGGCTGTATTGAAGGCGAATTTGGTCAAGACAAGTATATGGAGAAATGGAAAATGAGAAAGAGATTGGCTATTGTATTTTGTATGATGATGATGTCATTGCTAAGCTTGGTTGGTTGTGGAGAAGATCCTTATTCTAAAGTGTATCTCTCGACACCAAGTATTGATGATGTCAATCAGGTACAGTCGTTGTTAATTAAGGAAAATGATGAATTGGGTGCGGATAGCCGTTATGTGTATCCAGAGATAGCACTTGATGTTCAAGTTAACAACTACGGGGACATGAATACCGATCTAATTGTTTCGGGATGGGAAGGTTTCTTTACTCAGCCAGTAGTTGAGCCGATTGGAGAAGGTTTATCTAGAATTACCGCTAAGGTATTATCCGAGGAGAATACTGGTGCTTGTACTCTAACAGTTAGGATGGCTGAGGGTAACGTGGATCCGCTTCAGGTTAAGTATTCGATTGGTCTTAAGGTTGATTCCTTCTCTGTAAATTCGGATAAGATTGCGGCCGTTGGTACTGATTATGAATTAAATCTTGATGAGATCGAGGGACTTATATCTTTCGTTCCAGATAAGACTACGCAGACTGATACTGTATATTCGGTGGCGATTCCTTCTCTAAGAGCAGGGGATCTATATAGCATTGATGGTAGAATATCTGATATCAAGTACATAATGGATGAGGGGTTAGTTGGTTATATCCAAAGCGGATACAAGTATGCAGAAGTTATAACTAATGCGATTGGTCAACATATTCTTAGGGTTTATCCTTACTTCGTTGGTGAAGATGGTAATTATGTCTTGGTTGATGGTCAACCTGTACCAACAGTATTCCCACAAATTGTAGATGAAACTTTGGTTGGTGGCGAAAATGTGTCTACTGATACAATAACCATTAAAGTAACCAATACTGCACTTGAGGCTATGTCTGTGGGGGCAGGCTCTGAGTATGTGGATATAGAAGTTGTTCCAAGTATTGGCGAAACTATCGTTAAGATGGATGGTCAAACACATGGCGAGACTGTTACTATTAATCCAGACAAGACTGGAGCATATAATGTAGTACTTGTTAATCCAGATTTTAGCGGTGGATTGGTTTCTGGCGAGGAAAATGCCTATTTTATCAATCGTACATTAACATTTGAGATAATGGGTGTTGGGTACAAGGGTATTAGTGGCGAACTTCTAGATGTATATAGGGTTGCCAATACTTCGGTAAGACATGACGAAGGGGCTCCAAAACCTGTAGATATTGATCCTGTAGGTCTTAATATTTTCCATGTATCATCATTTTGTGAAGGTGTGTATTCGCACAAATTTGTAATCGAACATACTAATGAAAAATATAAAGGTAAGTTTGATAAAGAAATTGTAATTAATTTCAAAGTCATTTCTGTTCCTTTCAATATTTCTGTCAATGGAATTGATCTTAGTTCTGACCAGCCATCAGATATGATATATACTCTTTATGATGAGTACGCTAGAGGAACATATGGAACTAAGTTTAAAGTAGATACAGGCTCTGACTTTGGTTATTTCCTATATATTCCTAACGAGTCAACTCAGGAATATATTAATAATGGACTTATTGTTCGTAGAGATGGTGATGGTGGAGTAATGAAATTTGCTCTAGAGCAAGACATTGCGAGTCCGGAAGCCAAGTATACTGTATTTAATTCTGCATCCAACTTCTACTTAAGACACTCTTTTGAGAACTTTAAAACAGATTCTCCTAGTGAAACACTTACAGTGTACATTGGAATCAAGTTTAATGTTCGCGACAATAGTTATACTGATGAACTTAAATCTAAGTTTAGTGATTTGTTGTTATCTTTTCCAATTAACTTTACTGCAGAGAAGGGTATTACCTCTGTAAAATTCTTACAAGACAAATATCATATTAGCCTAAACAATCTTAATTATTTGTATGGTGAGTATAGCGACGGATCGGTTATTAGTCCTGATACAGGATTGTTATTGTGGGAGCTACCAGCTGGAAGAACATACGAAAATACAATTAAATCCATTGCATACAACGAAGAACTTGTGAAGGTTTACAGTGTATATGACGAAGGATACGGAACCACCGGGTTGTATGTTAAGGCGATTGATTATTTGACAGTTGGAAGAACAGACATTGTTATAGAAACGCTTAATGGAATAGTTGGCTCGGTTGTGGCAGAAACTTATATACCTACTTCTTATGTGAACAAAGAAGATATGCCACTATCTATAACTCTAGACAAATATAGCTCGGGATTCTTGTACTACATGTCTGGCAAGGACGAATTAATTCATGATGAACAATTTGACTTGTACAATGTAGAAGGTAGAACAATAGACTATACATATGATAGCGTTGATACATTGTTTATGATTACCAATGCTGAGCAAGAGATTAACTTCTACGATTATCAGATAATTGATGTTGACCAGGATCATTGTGTAGTAAGACCTATCGATATAACTAGTAGCGTAACTGTAACATTTAATTACGATAATTATTTGAGTTATTCTAGAGGTGTTATTACTTCTAAAGGCTTAGTAACTCTTGATATAGATGCACCAATAATGATGACAATTAGGTACTCGACTGGTTATGAAGGTGTTGGAGAGGATGGCAGTGTATCATATTACAAATATACTGTTATTAAGAAAATTAAAGTCTATGTGTATAATCCTCTTGAAGGTGTAGAAATTACATCAGCTAAGGCTGTTGAGTTGTATATATCTGATTCTTTGGGATATTACAATCAGGACTTGTCTGAGCATACTATTGTTTCGACGTATATTCCTAATAAGATTAACTTAGGCGCTCAGTGGAACGAAAGATTTGATGAGAGAGATATTGAGTTCGAGGCGGTAGAGCTTTGGTACGATTATCAATCATTGTTAGATAGTAACATTATTACATCTGCTGGTACAGAGCTTACAATAATGTCTATGAAAGGCGAGGATCCTTTTGTAGTTAAGTACAGCGATTTGTTTGAGATTCCTCCTAGAACAGATGCATACGAGCTACGTGTTAAATCTGTTATGAGCGAACGTATGGATACATGGCTAAGTAATAATGGTTATACTAGCCAGAGATCTAAGGCAATTATTCTAGAAGACTATGTATTTGCCGAGAATATAGAGTTTGTTGTTAATGTTTATATTACTCAGTTCCAAAGATTACAGAACATTAACTCGGTTAAGATTAAGGCTGATTACGCAACAAGGATTACATCTCTTAAACTAGATGTTGAAGATGATGGAGTTGTTTTTGAAGTAAAACAAGACAAAAACAAGGAGTGGCAATTTAGCCAAGAGTATATAGAGGTTGCCTACACTATTGACAATGCTAATGTTCTTAACAACGCTATAGTACTTCAAAATTATGTAACTAGCTATTATGTTGCCGAAGCTATTCCTAATGTAAATGGTAATGGCGGAATTATTAGAATTACACCTAAACTAGCAGCTGGTATTGATTACTTAGTTGTAACCACTGAGGATAATATCAAGAACAAAGCTGATGGTGGTGGATACGAATATTATGACATGGGGCTAGTTCTATCGTTCCGTGTTAAAGTATCAGATGGTTCGCATCAATATCCATTTGAGATAAGAACAGTTGATGATTATGTCGAAATGTACAATCTGACATCTAGTGGAGTTTATTACAACTATATCTTAACAAGAGATCTTGATTTCAAAGGTTACGATCTTAGCGGACTTAATGTAGTTGGAACTAACAATGTTAGAGGTAGTGTATATTCGTTATCTGGCAAACATTCTTATTACAAGAACGGTGTGGCTGTTTCGGGTGTATTTAGTAGTATTTACAACCTTACAATAACACGCAATGTTAATTCGACAGAAGATGTTTATATTGGCTTATTCGGTCAGATAGATGGTGTTGGATTTATAGATAATTTATCTATTGTTAATGCAAAAATTAATGTAAACGAATTAAAAGATAATACCGGTAATATTTTTGTTGGAATTATTGCTGGTAGTGCTGGATGCGATATTGTATCTAGTAGGGCATCTGGTAGTATCGTGGTTAACCATAATGGTTACGCTCCTATGAGTGTTGGTGGCATGGTTGGCGATTATAATGGAAGAAGAATTAGTGGTAGACCTGAGTCTTATGAGTTAGGAATTATGACAACAGGCAATAATACCTATGTTGATATTGCTGTAGATAGAGGGGAAGACTACAAGCTTTCTAACGACTCTTTGGTTAATATTGGTGGAGTAGTTGGATATCTTGCTAGTGCTAATGCAACTGTTGATCTTTCTGATATGCAGGTTGTTGCCAATATTACATCCATGGTTAAGTCAAAAATTGGTGGTGTAGTAGGACTTCTTGCTAATACCAATTCGATTAAGTTAAGCAAGCTTGATGTATTGTCTACAATGACTGCTAGTGTCAATGATCCTGCATCAACAGGATACGGCTTAATCTTAGGTGGTATGGTAGGTCAGGCAAATGGTAACGTTGAGATTAATAAGTCTGAGCTAAGCTATATTGATATTGGTGATGATTCGACATATACTTGGGCAGACAGGGCAACTGTACGTGTATCTGCTCAGAACCAAAATGTATTGGTTGGTGGATTGGTTGGTCTAGCATCTACTAAGGCTGATATCAAAACCAGTTATGTTCGTAGTTACTACGAGAGAAAGGTTAATACAGATTACTACATTGGCGATATTGTTGTCTATGGTAGTAGTGATAGTGTAATTGGTGGTCTTGTTGGATCTGCTGGTAATGCAATCATATCCAAATCGTATTATGATGGAAATATTGCTCGTTATAGCGGAAATAATAGCGGAATTGTTAACAATGTTGGTATGCTAGTAGGCAAGGCAAATTCTTATAGTATTACCAATTCGTATGCTATGGGACTACTTAATACATTTGCTTTCGTAGATAGCGATGGTGATGGCGTTGGGGATGTTGACAAATATCACAATGCAATAATCGAGCTGACTGCTGCTAATGTAGTTAATCGTAATTATCTAATCGAAACTAGCACTTCTTGGGTAGATGCTGGTAATGGTACTTATACTGTAAGTGATAGTAACATCAAGACTTCGTATGCTATTGTTAATGGTATGGTTCAAGTTGTTGGAAGTTCTGATATTACTTCTGCTAGTAGTATTGATACAATATTAGATAGTTTCGGAGTTGCAAGTACAAGTGCTTTGTTTGATGATGAATTAGCATTTAATCTAACATATGGACAAGATTCATACTGGTCGACTTGTCATTGGATGTATCATGATGGTGTCAATGTATTTAATGTTGGTGGTAGGGTAAACTCTTATCCAATGCTTATTGATAATGATGGCCCTAGGGTGATGTATGATGTGTTGCCTACTGATATAAGTGTTATAATTAATAATAGAATAGGATTATTTAATATTACTTTGCATGAAGATGCCCCACAAGTTGTGATGTATCTTAACAAGACAAGCGAAGGTAAATTGGATGGAACGTTCTATGAAATTTCGGTTGATTCTAATGCTGCTATATCAATTAAATTATCTGGAGCTGTAATAATAAGCAAATATGTTAATATTGCTGTTAATGACAAAGTAGAGTTCTTAGAGAACAAAAATGGTAGTGTAATCAAGCTTGATGGTGGAAAGATTTATCCTATAGCACCGGGCGTTGTTACATTAACCGTAAGAAGTTATGTTTCGAAAACGATTAAGTGCGCGATTACAATACTTGTTGTTGAGGGCATGACTGATTATGAAATTCGTTCGGAGTCTAACGTACTTCAGCCTCTTGATGGTGGTATGCAATACGGGTTGAGAACTCCTGACACTGTATACATTGACGAAACAAGTGATTACGAGATTAGGTCGTATAATATTGTTGATGGCGTTGAATATGTTGCTAATCAGAAATTCGGCTTTGTATTGGAATTAATTAATGCTGACGAATTAGGTTTAACTAATGGCTCTATCAAGATAAATGGTGTAGAGTATGCATACAATGCAGCTGCTGGTGCTAATAATATTTATGTATTTAATACTCAAACATTTAAAGTATCGGGAGTTAACCTAGGTAATGTGTATTTCCAGATTACTCCGTTTATCAATTTAGATGTTGTCTATGTTCAGAAGTATGTTTCGGCAGTTGATTCTAACCAAGAACTCAATCTTAATAATGTAATGCTATTAAGTGATCTTGCTAAGAAGTACAACATCAATGTTCTTGCAAGAGCAAGAAGTATAACTATAAGACCTAGCAATGTAGCTCTTACAACTTATGATGAGGTAGAATATAGTATTACGCTCGAAACTGCTAACTTGAAGTTGTCTGATCTTGGTAGTAACACATATAACATCATCTTGTTAGAAGATATCATGTTAAATATTGGAGATGAATATAGTGCAGTATTTAACTTACAAGACAAATCAATCGAATATAGCTTAAGTTCTGGTGAATATAATGCTAATTTGGATACTCCAATTGTATTTGAATATGATCTTGTTAATGTAGCATTTGATACTATTAAAATTATAAAAACTAATATTGATCCTGTAACAAGGCTCAATACATATAAGATAACTATTATTGGTGAGCTTGAATTTGATAGAGATTATTATAGGGCTAACGCTAATAAATATGATCTAAATTCTGCGGTATTTGTTCTATCTATGACTCCAAGTAGTAATGATGAGATATCTTCCACATCAGATATAGTTATTATTCCTAATGAGGTAAGAACAATCAATACAAACTTCTATAGCAAGGGTGTTGACAAATCTCCTCAGGGGGATTACGAAACCGAATATCCTGAGTACAACGAAACAGCATATATTGTGCCAGGAAGAGATGGCTTGCTTAAGATAACATTAGATAGCGAATTTAACAATAGTAGTTATGTAACACTTACTGTGGACAAGAAAATTGCTGGATATGTTACTTTCGAACAACTGGCAGCTGTTGTTGAGAATACTGAGATTGGAGGAGAAATCCTTGAAGGTAATATCTTAGGTTATCGTAATGTAACTAGCCATGATTATGTCGAAACAGAAGATTCATATGGAATTAAACTATCTAAGCTAAGTCTTAATTATAAGGATAATAATTACTTTAGTAATACTTATTATGTAAGAGTAACTACAAGTTTAGATATTAACGTTAGCGAAATATCGCTTAAGGTTACTTCTCATCAGCCTACGAAAAATATCGAGAAGGAACTTAACTTAACTGTAATTGAATTGCCTCATATCCAAGTTACTATGGATTATAGTGATAACAGTGTTATTGGTAGAGGTGTTAAGAAGGCATTAGACATATCTCATAGAGGCTTGAGTTCGGATGTTGCAATTGAGATTACCAAGTCAAGAGGTGACACAGATCATTATGTCTATGTTGCAGATTCTAATGGAACACAAGTTAATAGTCTGTCTTTGGCATATCTAAATGCTGGTGGCAAGTATTATCTATGCATGGATGTTAATGCTACTGCAGGAGATATATATAATATCAAATTCTCTGTATATGAGATGATTCTTGGTTGTCTAGAAGAGAGTAGTTGTGAATTAACTGCCAAAGCAGTAGAATTTGAGATTGAATCGGTTAAATTATGTGGACTACAAGAAGGTGATCCTCTAATACTTAAGCATGGTGGAGCAACATTGCTTGCTGCAGATATTAAGTATAGAGATATTGTTGTTGGTAATCAGACTGACATTGACGCACTTAAAGCTAGCCTTGAAGCCGAAATGGGAGTAGTGGCCCTTGCGGAATATGGCTTGGCGGGCGTCAAAGTTAGTAAGGTTGATAATGGCAAAGAAGAGATTCTTGTGGATAACAATGTAGAGCTTAGCGGTAGACGCACAGATGGCTCTAATACTACTTATGATGAAAAAATCTCAGTAGGCGTTTACAAAGGTATTACGCTATCTCAAGTTAGTCGTACTAGTCAAGTTAGTCGTACTGGTCAAGATGGCAAGTACTTATTGAATTATTACGAGATCAAAGGTACTTCTATTAGTGATAATACATATATTAGACTTAATAGTGTATATTACTATAATGACGAAGGAAGACTTGTATTTGGCGATCAGTATAATGCTTTGTATGATTGTACAATCGATCTACAGATTATTGTTGAAGACAATTCTACATATGACAAACCAACTCCAATTGAGAGTCAAGAAGATTTGTTAAAGTATGCTAGTGTAGAGGGTGGTAACTTTATACTACTTAATAATTTGACACTTACTAATTGGACTCCGGTTGATGCAATGTTTGCTGCTCTTGATGGTAATGGATATACTATTACAATTGATAGCTTTGACCTTAGCGAGTTCCGTGGAACTGGTAGCGGATCTAGCGAAAATGCAGATGTTGGATTGTTCAAAACAGTATCTATCAATACATTGCTTAAGAATATTACTGTAGATGTATCGCGTCTGCTTACAACCGAGCAGGATATGCTTAACGAAATATCTAGGATGAAATATTCTTCACAATCTAATTATATCTACAATGATGATATAATTGACTTGGGATATATTAGCAACCTTAACTTTGGTGTAATTGCCGGAACTAATAATGGTGCGATTACTAATGCGAAAGTTATCTCAACTAAAGTAAATTTAGCAAAAGATCATCCAGATTATACCTCTGCATTTAGTGACAAGCGTGCATATCTACATGTCTTAACAACACTATCCAAGGCTGGTGGATCTTCTATGATGCAATCCAATATTGGTGGTATAGTTGGTGTTAATGCTGCCAGTGGAGCGATTACTAATTCGTTTGTTGGAATTAGCGTTGAGGGAATTAGAGAAGACGGATCTTACTATATTGAGGGTGTTAAAAATCCAAGTGCAGTTGTTCATGATAATAGTGCAGATATACTAGAAAATATTGATATATATCCATTTGTACTTGCAGGTGGCAATAATATTGGCGGTATCGCTTGCGAGAATAATGGAATTATTAGTAATACTTATACCAAGGGCTTAGGTCTACATAATCCTTGTGCTAGTAAGACAGAAACAATGACCGGTGGATTAGTTGCAGTTAATAATGCATCTGCTACAATTACTAGTTGTTTTGTCGAAGGTGATAAGATTGGAGATAGGTATAGAGCTCTTGAAAGTAATTATTACATTGAAGCATCTGGAGCAATCGGCGGATTCGTATATAGCAATCTAGGTAAGGTTGAGAATTCGTATACTAATTCGTATATTGTTAACTTAAGTTCGGATGTTGGTGGATTTGTATACATCAACCAAGAAACAGGTGTTATCAAGAACTCGTATTCTACAGCTGTTAGTGGCAATAGCTGGGCAAAGCGAGAATTTACTGGTGTTAATCAGGGCGTTGTTCAGAACTTTGGAGAATACATTAATTGCTATTATCTATATGATAAGGAAAGGAAAGAATCTCCTAACCCAGCAGAGCCAGCTAGTGCAATTGGTGTTGATAACTTTGACAAAGTAGCATCTTGGAGTGGATTTGCATTTACTACAGGACAAGTCAATGCAGATGGAATATGGACACTATTTGGTAAGTCTGCACCTAAAATTAGCACAACTATGATTGACACTGTTTCGTTTAGAAAAGTTATAGATGTTAGCGACTCGGATAATGAGGGTGTAGTATACTCGTATTCTTACGATAAGTATTATATCGGAACTCAGAAGAATCCTTTGATTGTCGAGAACGCACAGAACTTCCATACTTATATTCTTGATAATGTCAAATCTTCGACATATGGTGTTCCTGATGGTGAAGATCCTATTATGGTATTTGGATATGGTGACGAGTATGCAACCAAATATCTAAGACTGGTTAATAATTTGGATTTCGATCCACAAGATACTACTGAAGAGAATAAGATTATTAACGAGCACAAGGGGATGTTCCTATACAACATAATCTTTGCTGGTATGCTTGATGGTAATGGTGTTAGTCTTAATAATCTATTAATTACAACCAATAAGACAGGTCTTAACAATTTCGGATTATTTGCTCAAGTTGGTTGGGAAGGTGTCGACCACAAGACAGTTATTAAGAACGTTAACTTTAACCTAGCATCATTTATGTCTGTTGGTAATGGCAATGCAGGTGTAATTGCTGGTAGTATTGTTAACTCAAGTATTGTTAATGTATCTATCAATGGTAACGGACAGACTGTATCTGCTCTTAATAATGCTGGTGGACTTGCCGGAGTGATTTATTCTGATGGTAGTCAACCTATAACATTGATTGATATAACAGTAGATAATATTAGAGTTGAGTCTACAAATAGTAGCCTAGGTACTAGTGTTATTAATCGTTATAGCGAAGATGTATCTAAGTACTTCTTTAACGAATTTACCGTAGAACACGAAGGAACTCAGAGTGCTAACGGTTATAAGTTTAAGAGTCTGTATGTTAATGGCAAGACAGAACTTTACACAAAAGATCAGGATACTGAAAAACCTAATATGTCATTAGTTTCTTATGCTGGTGGTATAGCGGGAGTGTTGTATGCTAATAACTATGACAAAGTTATAAGTTCTAGTCAAACAACTAGTGATTATCGAACCAAGGTAGAGGAAAGTTCGATTAATAATCTAGTAGTATCTGGCAACTTTGTTATAAGTACTGCAGATACTGCAGGTGGATTGTTTGGATATGTCGGCGAGAACACTCTTGTTAGAGAATCCAAGTTCGTACTTAATGCTGATGGTAATCAATTACTCAAGGCATCTAATCATATTGGTGGATTAGTTGGAGAACACCATGGTGTGCTAGAGAAATGTTCGATTGCATATGAAGATAGCGTGCAAGCAGAGTACGACAATACAATCTTGGATGATGAGAAATATAACAACGGTACTCTATATCTATTTGATATGAGTTCGGGACAACCATATTATTCTGTTGCTATTGGTGGCATTGCTGGTAGTATGGAAAATGGTGTAATTATTGATAGTTATTCCAAGGTAAATGTAGTTAAAAAGAACGTATATATAGCCGGTGGATTAGTTGGTTATTCTACTGGATACAATCACTTAGGTTATGTGTATAGTACAGGTACAGTACTTGGACTTAATGTAACAGGTGGTATTATAGGATATCACGTAAGTGATGTGGATGAAAATGGTGATGTGACTAAATTAAGTCTAGAGCAAGTATTTGCACTTACTAATTGGTATAATAGTAATGTTATAGATGTTAGATCTGAGATTAGTAAGCGACTATACAATAATAGTAAGTTATTATATAAGTTTGGTGATACTTATAGAGAGTTCTATTTGAAATTACCAGAGCTTGGTAATGCAGTTATAGATAGTGGAAGTATTAGTATTGCTGATGGCTTAACTAAAGACATAGCAACTATTGTTAGAGAGTATCGAATTAATCATGATAGTTATTATGTTGGCTCAGTTATAGGTAAGGCGATGATTCGCAAAAATGGCAATGATATCTATAACGGAGCAACCGATGAGGGTGATTATGATACAAAGAATCATGTCTTTGCAGATCACGATAGCGAGAACTCTATATTCTTGGATAGCAATAACAATGTATTTAGTACAACGCTTGGTATGATGAAGTCAAGTGGTGATGTAACTACTAATAATAGGCTTGATGAGTTCTTTGGTGGATCATCATTTACAGTTAATCTTGGTCAAGATACAAGCTTCTCGTCAGATAGTTATAGATTGGCGTATTCGACTCCGCTTAATCAATATGTATTAGATCAGTATGGTGCATCAGATGTTACTGGTAGACAAGATATATTTAGCTATCATCAGTTGTTTACTGCTCAAGAATATAGACAACAAATATTGGGTGAAGCTTATAGTGTTGTTGTTGATGAAAATGGTGATCCAATAGTAACACCAGCAAGCACAAGAAATATATTTGTTAATGGCTATAACGCAATAGAAAGAAATTCTGCTAATGTTAATCAAGCATTTATTCAAGGTCAGATTGGTAGCTCGCCTAGATGGGAGCTTGATAATATATTGCCAGAATTTGCTCATGCCCTAGAGCAAACAATTGTTAAGATCGAAACTGCAGATCAATTGATTGCAGCGTTCAAGAGTACTGCCTCTGGTAAGACTTATGTAATCGCTAATGATATTAATATTGATATTAGTTCAGATTCAAAAAATATCGAATATCTTAACGGAATACGCTCGTATTTTGTTGCAGAGAACGCCAATGTAACTGTTACTATAAACGTTGCTGAAAGTAGTACTGTTAATAACATCTTTAATAACTGGAACGGTGCGATATTCCAGAATATTGATTTCGTTATTAATATTAATCAATCTTTGGTTAAAGATAAACAGGCATCTGTATATGGAAATTATGGTCTACTTGCTAATTCGTTAGAGGGTGTAACTCTTAGTAATTGTAGCTTTGTAATTAATGTTGATAACTTCAATGTTGCCGAAGACGCTCATGCTCTAGCGTCAACATCTATGGGATTGTTATTTGGATCTATTAATGGTAGCATAATTAATGGTTGTTCATTTACAATCAATTGTAAGAATATCGAGATTAATAGCCAAGTTGTAACCAACTTTGGATTATTTGCCGGAAGGATGGATAATACAACAATTACTAATTCGACATTTAAATTCGATAGCGGTAAGGATATCAATATGACACTTACTAATACTGCTAATAGTATCTCGATTGGTGCTATTGCTGGCAGAGTAAGTAATTCAAGAATTAGTAATACTGGAATAGATAGTGATTCATACGCATTAAATGTATCCGATAATTATAATGTCAGCGAAGATAGATTAGTTGTTAATAATATCGGTGGGTTATTTGGCTATGCAGTTAATATGACTTTAATTGGTAAATCTAACGATAATGCAATGACTGTGACATATTCTAGCGGAGTTAGCAAAGATGAAGTTAACCTTGCGTTGATTGCTGGTAGATCTAATGGAAGTGCTATTAGTCAGTTCGTTATTAATAAAGTTGATGGCTTGGATTATAGAATTACAGTCGAAACTACTGGTAAGGTAAATAATCTTTCTGTTGGTGGCTTAATTGGTTATGATGAAGGATACTCTAAGGTAGGGCTTTCGGGAAAGGTAGGCTCGAGTGCCGGAATTAGTGTATCTGCACTAGCAAACAATATGAATATCGGTGGTATTATTGGTCAATCGCAAGTTGCTTCGCAACTAGCTAGTAAGACATATTTTGAGGCTAAACTTGATGTTATTAATAGTTCTGGTGATACAAGTTCTACAACATATGTGGGTGGAATTCTTGGTCGTGGCAATGGTAGGATTGCTATGTCTGCGGTTGTTACATCAGGTACATATAATTTAACAAGTAGTGCAGGTATTGCTGGTGTTGGTGGAATTATAGGTGGATCATATAATTCGGCTAAGATTACACAATTTGCTGTACTAGCTAACCTTAATGGCTCTGATAGAGAAGGAGGAGTGTACATTTCTGGTGTTGTTGGATACAATGCAAGTATTGTTAGTGGGGAATATGGTTATACTTATGTTCATCTGCCTACTAAGTCTCTTGCTACAACATCATCAATTACTAACGGATCGATAGGTGCAGATACAAGTAATGTATATTATGCTCAAGAATTTATTGGTAATAATGTGGATAATGATTATAGATTCACAGCGTTCTCTATTGCAGATGTATTTGGCTCAATTTCTGAGTATTCGGCATTTAACAATATGATCTCAAGCGAATCTGGTATGATAGCTAATACATTAAGTACTGTCGTATTACCAATTCCTAGTGGATTAGCTGGAATAAGCATTGATGATGATCAGGATAAATTTAAGCTTGTTGAAGCAGGAGCGACAACACTAAGTAGCAAGTACAATGTAATAATGACAAGCGGAAGAACAACTGGTCTTGCTTCGATACAAGCGGGGTACATTGTTGCTGGTAGAACGCTTGAATCTGGCAAGGTAGAATTGTCTTTGGATGGAAAATATTTTGTTGATATTAACGAAGGCGTTATATCTAATCTATACCTTAATGTAGGTGGAGATAATGGAGTTGGTGACAAAGATGCCTTGTTCGCAAGAGAAAATAACGGCTTAATTACTAATTGTTATGTATATGGTGTCTCTACACTTCAGTCTGCCATTGCAGAATATAATAGTGGTAGAATACTTATGTGTGGAGCGTCTATTAAATATGTTCCTCAGGGTATGATCACTGATCCTATTGAGTTTAGCGGATTGGTTAATGAGAATAGTGGATTAATCAGCGATTGTTATTCTGAAAGCTTTGGGTATATCAAGGCAGAAGGCAAGAGAGTGGTTGTCTATGGCTTTGCCAAGACTAACACAGGCGTTGTTCAACACTCGACTTATTACATACCATCACTTATGTATACAGACAATACAGTTGGAGGTATTGTTGGTAGCCAAGGTAGCCAAGGTGGTAAGGTAAGTAATTGTTATAATAGTAGCATGCCTAGTGGATTGCTAAGGCGTGACGGTGTATGGACTGTATCAGAAGATGACCACCTTGAGATTATTGGTATGAAGACAGTTGTTCAGCCAATTGTAATTAAATTAAAAGTTAATGATTCCTATATTACTGATGTTGCGGATCTTAAGACAAAGTTAAAAGATAATCCTAGTGCTAAGATAGAATATGATTATTTGTTCTATTCTACCGAAGATGTTAGATACAATATTATTAAGATAACTAGCGGTAGCGAATTTGCTAATTACATTAATACGCTTAATTCGGCCAATCAAGCAATTCCGTCTAACACAATTGTTATGATTGCTGGTGATATTAATGTGAACGCAAGCTCAATACGTTCGTTCTCAGTATTACAAACGTCTGCACTTATTGGTGTAGGTGATGATGGCTATGGAATAACAATTAACTTTAAAGGAACAGTTCTTACTAGCTCGTTAGTTATATCTAATAGAGGATTGATTGCTAATATCAAGCTATATGATGTCAACTTTGAATCAATCGCAATAGGAAGTGCTAGTTATTCGGTATTTGCTCCAATATCGTATAACTATGGTTTAATAACAGGTTTCGAGATAGAGAAAGCGTTGATTACATCAAGTCAGATGTTGTATGTAACAGGCTTGGTTGGTAGCAACCTCGAGGATGGCGAAATTACTAATATTAAACTAACTGATGTTTCGATTAAGAGTATTAAGTATGTGTATTATATTGCTTGTGTTAATAGGGGAACTATTAATGTAAATAGAAGTCAAGACCTTGTTAATGTTACAACCAAAGGTCAGCTAGAAGGCTTGTATCCTATTAATTAATTACTATGCAAATTAATAAAAACTAGCTAAAAAAGTGGCATATGCCACTTTTTTGCTTTCTTAATACAACACATAATAAATAGATAATAACTAAGATTTTTATGTTAAAAATGTACCCGAAACTTAACTAATAATTTCTTGCAAAAAAACTATTAGTGCTGTAATTTATTTGACTTGAACTATATAAAACTCTATAATTATATAGAGATATTATTTTATTATTATATAATAATAAAATTTTTGTTTTTTCAAAATATAAAAGTATAGGGAAAATCGATATGAGAACTTGGAAAAAAATCTTAACTATAATGATCTTGATGTTTGTGTCTACACAAGTATTTTTTGCTTGTGGCAACAAAGATCCATACAAGGATATGAAGATTGCAATCACTACTGAGGGGTTAACAGAGGATAATACCTTCGTCCTAACTCCAGATGCTGAGAGTAATACATTTACTGTAGTCGCTACAGTTACTGGTGTGGATGGCGATATTAGCAAAGAAGTGTACGCAACATCTTCCAATGATGGATTGTTATCTGTTAAGGGAGAGCCAGTCTTTGCTAATGGCGTAACAACATTTGAGTTTGTGTTTAACGTTCTTCCGGGAGATGAGATTGTTAGCAATACCGCAACAATACTTTTCAAAACCAAGGAAGGCAATAAGACACAACCTCTAGATGTTAAGTTGGATATACCTCTACAGACAATGATGGTAGGGGTTAACAAACTAACTATTATTCGCGGTCAGGAAGTTAATCTTAATGAGTATCCTAATTTCGTAACCTATTCGCCAGCTAATACTACTCACAAAGGATTTAAGACTCATGCTACTGCTATCCTAGGTGTTACAAGTTCTGCCTTGGAGAGCATTAATACATACATGGACAGTCATCCTGGTAAGATTTATATCGACAACGAAGCAACTGTAGATTCGTTTTATCTAACAGTCACGAGTGATTCGGTTTGTTCCATTACTGGCAATTATGCGGAATACCAAGTTCTTGTAATTGTTCTTGACTATGTAGATGCCAGCAAATTTGAATTTGTCTGTACAGATGAGGTGGAAGGCTATACTCAGTATGATGTAATTAGCAACACATTAACTCTAGTTATTAATACTGATGACTTGCACGATTATCACGAAGCAGATATACAGGTATTGTATGATGGCGTTCCTATGAGCGAGGTTACAAGAACGTATTCGATATACAATGCTGATAACGAAGTTCAAACAGTAGAATACCGATTGTTCTCTCTTAATATACTTAACCTATCATACTTAGGCAAGATGGCAGTACTTAATAGCCAAGGCAAGCTTGAGTACATTGAAGGATCTACTGCCTCTGATGATACGTTGTTTGCTGACAACGATATAATTACAGCAACTCGTATGTCTGCAGATACATTTAAGATAGGTAATCGTGGTGCGGCTGGAGAATATGCGTTGACATTTGTCGCAGACTTCTACGAGTGCGAAGGTATGTATGTACCTGCAACATTTACACTTAATGTTCGTACAGCTGTTATGCCAAGCGAAATTAAGATATTTGGTGAAGATGTAGATATTGCCAGTGCAACCAACGAAGATATTCCTCTTACGGATGGGGATATTGTAATATACAGTAATGGCAAAGGAACATTTGTTAAGCCTGCTGTATGGGGTAATGGTAAGGCAATAGACAAGCAACCTATAGAGGTTACTTCTAATTCGACAAGTGTTAACGTATATCGTAATGACTTGGAAATTATGGTCGGAGGAGAGTCTGTCAATCATTGTACTAGTGGAGATCTACTATGTATCAAGAAGACAGGTGAGATGACTGGCGAAATAACATTAACATTTACAAGTGTTTATTTCCCAGATAAGTCAATCACAATTGCTATTACATACGTTAATAACAATACAGTTATTTCGTTTACTGGAACTAGCATAGCTCTTGACCCAGAGTTCTTCTCGGAAGATATCACTTCGAAGAACAGAGATATAGAAGTATTAAACGGCGAATTTGCATTAATTGATGTTACTGGCTTGCCATTAATTCCAGATAGCGAAGATTACGATTATTCTAAGATTAATATTACTCTTGAGAACGGCGTTGAGTGTCCTGATGGTAGTATTGAGAACGGATATCTAAAAGTATGGTACAGCAAGGATGCCAACAACTGGATCTTTAGGATTAAGAACCATATTGGTACAACTAAAGTAACAGTTACAACCGAAAATGGACTTAAGGCATCTCAGAATATCGCAATTTATTATCCTATATCTGCTCAAGATGCAGATTTCTTGAAATTGCAGATTGCTAACTTCGAAGATAGAAGCGAAGATTATTATGATCATGATGGCGACTATATCCCAGACTTTACAGAGGAAAGATATCTATTTGCTGCTCAGTCAACAAATAGTGCAGACACAACTTACAAGGCAAGATTGTTGCTAGGCAGTCAATATACTTTCTATTATCTATTAGGAAATCAGAAATATACTAGTCTATCCGGTATTATGACTTCGGCAACACCGGTAACAACTAATAAAAATTGCGTTTCTGTCATCAACAACACAATTAACATTGTTAATTATACCGACGCTCCGGTAGTAATTACATTTGCCTTCACTAGTCCAATAGAGAAGATAACTGTCTATATAAATATCTCAGTTACTATTGAGAAGATTATCGAAACACTATCGGCTAATCATAATAGCTTCGAGATATATGATATCGGCACTCTAGATCAATATGCCACTAACGCAAGTGGACAGTCGTATCTAGATAAGTACGGCAAAGCTAATATTGAGATTTCGCTTAATCCAACCAATGCGACTACTCGTCATACTATAAGATGGAGAGCTGGTAACGGCAATGGCTCAATGTATAGCGATAGTGATAAGTCTGAGGCTAATTATCTATTCGGACTCAACAACCAGAACACTTGGATACAGATAACGACTACTGATGATCAGTCTAAGGCAGTTGTTCAACTGCAAGGTTTGCCTAGTACAGTATCAAGATTTACATTTGTGGTATATGTAGATGTTATGCAAGAATTTGTAACATCAGATGGACAGGAAATCAAAGACACATCTCTTACATTGCCAATTAATATATCGGTAGGTAAGGCAAGTAGGGTAAATAAGGTTGTTGTAGGGTTGTTTGATAATAGTCATACATTTGATACCAGAGATATGGTGTTTGGAGATAATATCTATTACGACAACAACTCGATAGACTTTACATATGACTTACAGGCTTATAATTCAGACTTCCCTATGCTTAACCAAGAGGTTAGGGTATATACTCCTAATACAGATATATCGTATGAGATGTTAGAAGATAATCAGATTAGATTAAGATACAACAAGCGTACTGAGGGTTGGTCAACATATACTGTATACGTAGTTGCAACCAGTGGCCAGAAAAAACCTATCCCAGAGTCTGGTGTTAATATATACGATAATATTGATTCATATTATTCAATATGTACTCCTATTACAATTAAAGTTGCAGATGGTGTTGTTATTCCATTTGAAGTAGATTCTTATACAGAGCTTATGCTGATTGGCAAAGACGAAGAGTCTATGACAAAGAAATATGTTTTAGTCAAAGATATTGACCTAAACGGAATCAACTGGACTCCTCTAGGCAAGCGTCAAGATATCAACAACAGTAATGGAGTTAATATTCTCGAAAGACATTATATACCATTTACTGGATCATTATCTGGTAAATATGAGATTCAAGATGGTGTATACCGCGAATATTCCATTTATAATCTATCAATTAACGTTGACAATAGAGAAACAACAGCTAGTGGCAACCTAGCATCTGAGTGTCATGGATTGTTTGGATATATTGGTGATCACGGTGTAGTTAGCGATCTATCGATATATAACTATAGCATCAACGTTGCAAGTTATTCATCAAGAGAAAATGGAGCATATAGCAACACAGAACTTAGAGAATATATTGGTGCTATCGCCGGATACAATGCTGGTAAGATAATTAGTTGCGAAATAAATGATGGAACACTTGGCAGTGCGGTTAATGCAACAACAGTTCGTGCATTATCTACAACAACTAAAGGCATTACTTATATCGCAAAAGATAATGATGCAGTTAACGTAATAACATCTATTGGTGGAGTGGTTGGATTTAACTATGGATTGGTCGAAGCTCCGATATTCCGTGGAGTTATCAATGTTTGGGCACAGAACAATACCAAGACTCTAAGAGTGGGTGGTATAGCGGGCTCTAACACTGGACTAATTTGTAAGGATAGTACAAATCTAGATGCTAACAATATGTTCGTTGTTTCATCTGGTCTTAAGGGATTTGATGTAGCAGTTGTAATTAATCCTGCTTCCAATATGCTCAATGATGTAACAGCGTTGGGTGGTGTGGTTGGAGTTAATGCAAAGCTTAACCAACCAGAAACCAATGTTTATAATGCAGAGGGTGGTCAGGTATCTGGACTATCGATAAGGTCTTATATCTACGGAAACAAAAATGTTGGTGGTGTAGTTGGTGTTAATACCAATATCGTAACCAACAATATAGTAGTTCCAACTATAAACGCTATCGAAAACGTTGGTGGATTAATTGGTTATTCATCTGATGCTTATAGTGAGCAGTCTAACGAGTTAATCTCTGAACACCAAGTTATCGAATCTAACAAAGTTCAATTTATCGACTTTCAGGATGTTTATTCATACTTTAATACATCAATATACGCTACAAACAATGTTGGCGGATTGATAGGTCAATATAATTCTAGTAGAGTAACTCATACTACAGGTACAATTAATGCGGACTCTTATATTGCTTATAATTCAGTAACTAGTTATTATTCTAGAGATATTGAATTATTATCTGGTACAGCAATTAACAAAGACAACCGCAATTCTAAGTACTACGGTGATATCGTTATCAAAGAAACTCGATCAGACGAACAAAATGTTTCTGGGTATATTGGCAAAGCAAATAACTTGATGCTAACCTCTGGATATGT
This sequence comes from Clostridiales bacterium, assembly GCA_015055665.1. GTDB lineage: Bacteria > Bacillota > Clostridia > Christensenellales > UBA1242 > UBA11490. The sequence continues at coordinate 19,999 of SVHX01000003.1, read as the reverse complement.
TGATGTTGACACTGTTGCAAAGGCAAGTGATAAATTGTACTTTGGTGGTGTGGTCGGTAGTGTTTCTGGCTTGACAACCATCCACAACATGGGTGTACTTGGTAAGGTTTATAACAGAAACTCTACTACTAATCTCAAAGCGGGACACTACTTTGGTAATGCCGATAAGATTAACACTTATGGTGCAGATGGCGAGTATTTCTTCCACATTGGTAATAACAAAACGAACAACACAGAGGAAACATATTTTCTTGGTTTGCAAAACCTTGATAGTATCGAAAATCTCGAAAAAGAAATTGATGAAATAGACTTTACAAAGTACTATTCTATCTCAATAGCATTTGCGAATATGAATCTTAAGTACAGCAACATTATATCTAGCTATTCTGTTCTTGAGGTTGTTGAGTATGATGGCAATGTTGTTGAGGCTAATTATGCTAGCATTGGTATGATGCGTAAAGTATATAGTCCATATACTGTGAAGTATTATGGCAACGACGTACCTTCGTACATTGTATTCAAGTATAATGATGCGTATTATTACTTAGAGCCTAATAAATATTTCTTAGTTACTAATGTATTTGCATACAATTCGTTCTACTTAGGACAGACTATAGACAAATGGTATGTTAATGTCAGTGATAATGGTGTAACAAAGACTCTTATTGAGGCTGGTAATCAATTTGCAATTGGTAACGAGGCTATTACGGGTGCAATATTCAACCCATACTATGGCGACAAACGAGCAATTGATGGATATGAATATTATGCTAGTGCTTATGGGGCTTCCTATAAGTATGACAATATAACCACAACAATGTATTATAGCAACCCTGTTAAAGTATCGTTCAATGAGGATTACAAGCCACTCAAGGTTGGAGAGAATAGCCAGATAGAGATTAATGAGATTACGCTCAAAGATATTACAGATTGTATAGGTTGCAATGCTTATAGCATGGATAGCACATTATTGCAAAATAGTATTTATATAGCTAAGTCTATTACAAATAGTGGCTTTAATACAACAAGTGATCATAATGAAAATTGGTATGAAAAATACTATAACAAAGATATAGCTGGTGGTATTCCAGTACCATTTGCTAAGAACAATACATTTGTTGAAGCGGGTAGTAGTTATGTTAACCTTATAGCTAACATTGCTCCAACAACTATTACGCTTTCGAGCAAAGCTCTATATAATTACGAAAATGTTTGGTTAAGTGCAGTTTCTTCAAGTGTGGATGCAGGGGATCCAGTAACTATTACATCAACAAAGAATACCACAATATTCTTCTACGAACTTGATTTTGCTGATCCAACTTACGAAACATCCAAATATAACGAGATGCCTTGGCAGAATAGAGTTATAATGGGCAGAACTATCAAGGTAATCGACCTCAATCTTGATGGAAAATATAGCCAATTAGACATAGATTATAGCCTATATATAGATGAATTATTAAGAAAGAAAAACACATATTCGTTATCCGATATTCTTAATATTTCGATATATCCTCCGTTCCTCCAAAACGGTATGCTAATTATAGAGTCTAGCAACTCTAACATTGCCGAAATAAGTATAGTTAATAATGAGGCATATGTAATAGTCAAGGGTGTTGGTAGTGTAACATTTACTATTAGATCTGCATATAATACTGGTGCTAATACAACACAAGAATTTAGTATTAATATTATTAATGCCATTAATGCTTTCGGGTTATATACTGATATGTCTTATTCGCAAGAAGTAGAGAATATTAGTTTAGTTCAGAATCCTGATATAACATACACATATTTTGCTAAGATGAACGGTGCATTGCCAGTAGATAATGAGTATCTGGCAAGCTACATAGATGGCAAGGCTGTGTTAAGACTTAAGACAAGCAATTCGTATGGAATTAGATACTTTGTTGTAAGTGGTGATTCGATACTATTTACTGCTGCCGAGCTTAGTTCTCTTAAGCTTAATCAGCAGTCGTTCTCAAGGATGTACTTCTCGGAAGACTACGGATTTGATGCTAACCAATATGCATTATATGCAGACAGCAAATCTCAATTGAAATTAACAGGACTTGAGATTGTTGATAATGTCAAGTTGCTTGCAGTTCCTTATGTTATTAATGATAACAGTGAGATTGTATTCCTATTTGACTTCGGTGATGCTAATGCAGTAACTACTGGTAGTGGAGTAGTTAAGTTCATTAACATCTCAGTTATTAAGGGTACATACAATATTACCTCTAGCAAGAATCATAACGTATATCCTTTAGATGCTCCAGATACAGTAGTTAAGGTATATACTGATAATGATCAACTTGTAACATACTTTAATATTGTTAATGAAGACGAAGATGTAATACTATATACAGATATTGATAAGTCTAACAAATTATATAAGGATGATCCTAACAAAGGCTGGATTCTAGAAGGTGGCAAGACATATTACTTTGATAAGATGCAGATGTATGTCTATGATCCAGAGATGTATAGAGAAGGTGCCGAAGACAAATTAGTAAGGGTAGATTATATAGTTAACTTTAGTGTAGTGGAGAAGTATCTATATGATGAAGACCTAATTAATTCGTACGACATAATCTATAGTGTTGATAATTACTTAAGCGAAGTTATTAGCACTAGTACAACTCTTAATATCCGTAGACAAAATATTAATAGAACACTAGTTAATCATTATTCTAGTGTAGATCAATATACAGTTGATCAAGATTCGTACAATCGTAATGATTATTATTCTTCTAATACATTGGTATCTGGATATGCTGGTATGCTACAGATAGACCTAGCACCTAGTTATGCTAGTGTAGATTATATCGATATTGTATCTAGCGTGTCTGGTGATTACTATATTTCTCTAGAGCAATTAGTTGCTGTTAATATGAATAGAGAAGGTATCGAGTATTTTGCAGGTTATTACAAGACTCATACTTATGGTAGAGAGATTATTAATGGTGGACAAGGTATTCGTATTCGCAAATATAGTAATGTATATACTGATGAATTTGGACAAGATCAATTTAGTTACGAAGGCAAATTCTATATTCGTACACTTGTACCAACTGTGAAAGTTGGCTCAACAGACTTTACTCTAACTTATACAGCATACTACGAAGGCAAGCCTGTACCTACAGGTAGTGGATCTATCACTATCACGGTTACAAGATCGCCAGATGTAGATCTTAAAGTTGGTGGCAAAGATAATCATGTTGCGGCATTTGGTCAGTCGATAACAATTGATGTAGATGCCGACTCGGAAGTTGTATGGTCGTTAGAAGTTGATTCGATTAATCTTAACGAAGTTGCAACCAGCAACGAGCCTATCTGGGTAAGTGACAACAAGGCGGTAATCGATCTATATAATATTTCTGAATTAGGAGATAACTACAAGAAATATGTGGGCAAAGATATTAAGATTACTGCAACTGTAACACTAGATGTCAACGGCAAAGTATTCGTTGCTAGCGATACATTAATTATCAGATTAACACTATTTACTATTGATGCTATTACAGTTAAGTATGTTGATTCTGATTCGGGTAATCTTGAGGGCGTATACAATCAGCCATATGACTTAATTATCAAAGTCATAGCATCATATGATGAAGAGTTTGATGCGAAAAATGGTATAATTAGTAAGTATATCTCGGATATTGAGAAAGCGATTTCTAATTATAGACAAGCCAACTTCTCTCTTGTTGATGGTCAGATTGAAACCTCGTTGCATGAAGGCAAATACAAAGACTTCATAATTGGAACGGTTGGTGATTACTTTACAATTCAACCTACATCCAAGAATCCTAGTAGCATTATCAAAGCATCTATAAACTTTGAATATGTGTCAGGTGTTACTGGACAAGAATCTGGAATTCTTATTAATCCAATTAACAAGACATCAGTATTTGCAGTAGAGAAAGAGTGCAGCTTTGGATTACAAGTAACAAGACTATCTAACGAAGAGAATCCAGAACCTATATTCAACGCAGCAGAGCTTATGAATATGGAAGAGGATGGATATTATATCCTTCTTGATGATATTGAGCTTAATGATTGGGAGCCTCTTAACGTTCCTATTGCGTCTCTTGATGGTAATGGTTATGTATTAACGCTTAATAATTTCTATGATACAACTATTGATAATTCGACAGATACCGAAGAAGGCGAGAGTAGTGGTAGCCAGACTCAGTCGATTAACTTAGGTGTGTTCCATACAATTAGCGAAAAGACAACAATCAAGAACTTAATTGTAGAAGTTAAGCATGATTCTAATCTAGATAGCGATATATCCAATAACTCTCAGGTATTTAAGAAAGGCGATATTAATATTGATGTTGCAGGATATACTAATGTTAACTTTGGTGTATTGGCAGGCGAAAACAATGGTATCATAACCAATGTTAGAATTACTAATAATGCTAATAAATATCGTGCAGAGAGAGAAAGTTTATTAGCTGCTCGTAATTTGACTAATGGCAGTATTGTCTATACAGAAGAGATGTTTGAGAATTATTCTGCTAATAATGTTAAACGTAATGTAAGCATTATTGCTCTAGATTATGGTTCGATTAGTACTTCTACAAGTGGTACTAAGATAGGTGGATTAGTAGCGGTTAATAATGGATATATTACTAATAGTAATATTAACAATATAAGTCTATGGGGACTTGATTGCGTAGCTGGATTCGTTGCCGAAAATACTACGTCTGGTGTCATCTCTAGTTCGTATTATCATGGTGGTAATGTAACAGTTACTGTATCTCCTAATACTTCGGAAGGTGGCAGTACATCTTCTGATCAAGGTGCATCAGGATTCGTATTCTCTAATGCAGGAAGAATTGCATATAGTTATTCTAGTGGTGCATCTATTAGCAAATTAGATGATACAATGACAGGTCTTGATATTGATTCCTTTACAGGTGCTAAGTATATAAATAAGAAGAATATTAGAAATCTTGGTACAGGTGTAATAGGTATTAACGGTAAGGCATCAGCGTTTGTATTTAACAATACTGGTAGTATAAGCGATAGCTATGCTAATATCTTGACTTATGGTGCAGAAGCATCAGGATTTGTATACGATAATGCTGGTGGAACTATCAATAATGTATATACAATTAGTAGTGTAAGATTATCTAACTCTGGTGATTATCCATTTATTGGTATGCACAACGAGTATCAGGAATCTAATAACGAAAACGGATCAATTAAGAATTCGTATTTCCTAAAGGCTCTTCCTAGCGACTTTGGAACTGATTCGACAATTGAAGATGCATACAATATTGATGATAGTTTGCAAGAAGCATTAGCAATATCAATTAGCAAATTATCTAACTATAGTACATTTGATACATTTGCATTTGCTCCTAAATATAACAATACCAAAGACGAAGATGTTGCAATGGCAGAAGTAGCAAGATCGGTATGGTTCTATCCAGATGGCATAACAAGTTCTAGTGATTATTTCCAAAGAGATGATTATGGCAAGGATAGTCCTCAGCTAGTATCTGCTAACCTAGATACATATAGCCTTAAGCATCATGTATCTAATACCAATAACACAATTCTCGAGAAGGTATATACTTATATGCTAGAGAATTATGCTGGTAGCATGACTGACTTTGGTCGAACCAATATTGTAATCAATACAAGTGAGATGTCTGGTAATGCTGTGGCTGCATCTACAGGCAAAACTCTTCTTGAGATTGCAGCAGAGGTTAATAAGCAAAATGGTTACAACTTTGATGATAGGGGTATTGCTAATACATATTTGCAACATCTCAAGGTTAATCTATACTTTAACGAAAATGATTACAATGAGATATCATCAAGCCTAGACGAAAACTTCTTGAACAATTTAATTAGTACAATTAAAAATGCTAATGTATTTGGTGAAGGTGTAATAGTTTATTATAATATCGTAGCCGAGGCTATTACGGAAGAAAGTCCGTTGCCAGAGCTTACTCATAATTATGATTACTTTGCAATTCTCGAGAACGAAAGTGGTCTTAGTATCGAATATGGTGCAAGCGTACTCAACCCATATTTGATTAAATCTGATAGTGATTATAATATTTATATTAATCAACGTACAGAAGATGGCGTTAACGCCGCAGAGTACACATACAAGTCTGATAAATACTTGAGGATGGTTACCGATATAACATTTGGTCAGAACGAAATGAACGTAGAAACATTTAATGTTCAGTTCTCTGGATTGTTTGATGGTAACGGTATGAAGATCAACGACTTAAGATTGATCTCTAATTCAAGTATAGCTAACAATGCAATTGATAAGCAACAGAGCGAAGATTCGGCATACGAAGAGAAGGAACTAACTGCTGACGGCAAGAAGGTAACTTCGGTTGGTATGTTTGCTAAGCTTATCAGGGGCAAGGTGAAAGAAGGCGGCATTGAGGACAAGAACAAATACAGCATTGGTGCCGTTGTTAAGAACCTAGAAATTAATGTTGCCGAAGTCTATGCATCTGGTGTTAACTACGTTGGTGTAGTTGCAGGACAGATAATTGATAGTGGTGTCTATAACGTTACTGTTAATGGTGCTGATGCAGAAATTTCTGGCTATAACGCTGTTGGTGGAATTGCTGGTAAGATTACTGGTGATAGCATGATCGCAAATGTAAGTAGTGGCGTTTCGGTTACTGCTAATTACTATACATCTTATAACAAATTCACAAGTAGCAACAAAAATGGCGAAGCATCTGCTACCCTTGATGCTGAGTCTAAATACTCGATATATAATTCTACTAAGGATTTTACTCCAGATGCTAATGGTAATATAGTTTCTAATATAGACAAAGTATCACTAGCTGGCGGAATTGCCGGTATTATGGATGTCAAGGCAGACGATAACGGTGTTGGTGATACTGGATCTGTAGAAGTTGCAAGTATCCGCAACCTTGTATTCCAGGCAAACAACAACATTATTATTGGTGAAGTTGTTGGTGGAATAGCTGGTTATATTGGTGACAAGACAACACTATTTGCTAGCAAAGTATTCGTTGATGCGACATCCACATTAAGAGCATCAAGAATTGCTGGCGGTTTATCTGGTATTAACTACGGAACTATTTCTAAGTGTTATGTAAGTAACTTAGAAGCTACTCAGAGGGTTATTGATGAATCGATTGCTAATCAATCTAACCTAATTAATCAGATCTATAGACAAGATGATTACTCGGATAGTGAGATATCTTATAATACTGTTGGTAGCACACAATTCTATTCTTCTAATGCACATTATATTGGTGGATTGGTAGGATTTAATGTTTACGGTAGAATTGAGAATTCTTATAATAAGGTTAACGTTAATAATATTAATTCGTTGTATGCTGGCGGAGTAGTGGGCGTTGCTTACGGCGGAGAAATATTCTCGGTATATACTACTGCAGACGTTTATGCTTATTATGGAATAGGTGGTGTTGTTGGTCTTAACACTAAGTCTAGCGATACTAATCTTGATGTTCAAGAAGGCTCTCTATTCATTGATGCTGACTCTCTTCCTGATACCGAAGATCTTGGTGCGAGTGGTGATAATAGCAAAGAGACACTCAACATGGCAGGTGTAGTCGCACTTAATATTTGGGCACAACGAAGTTTAAATACTAGACGTAATCATATTAATAAATTCGACAGTACAATTATTAATGTAGGCTCGTTGATTGGAACTAACCACGCTAATATTGTTGTGGATAGCGTAGAATCAAGATTGTACGAAGAGAATATGTACACAATTACAGCGTATACTTATGATTCGATTAGCAGATCTAACAATGCAGGTACATTTGATGAGTTCGAATTGATTAAGGAAATTGGTAATCAGAACGCAGACTCTGGATTCTCGGTAGGAATTGCTGGCACAATTGATAATGATTTGTTGGTAATAGATACAAGCAAAGAGTGTTCTAATAGCGAATTCGTAGCATATAATACAGGCTCTGACAAAGTTACGTTCCTTAAGACTATGGTGCTTGGCGATAGTAATATGTATAGTGGTATAATTGCAGAAGCTACCAAAGAGGAGTTGTCTGCAGGACAATACTCATACAATAAAACTAGAGCATCACATTACTCAAGATTAAGGGAATATTCTTCTTCAAGGACGTTGTCTGAGATTACTAGCAGAGTATACAACTATGATACAGCTATTGGCGTTCTTAATAGAATTAAGGGAACTTACGATAATTCTGATGCAATAACTAGAGATGATATAGTTGCAATGGAGAATTATACATATGCAATCTATCCAAGTGATTCTAATCTTGGTGTATTGTATATATCTAATTCCAATGATTTGCCACAAAGAATATATCCTAGCAATATTTGGAGTAGTGTAATATGGTCAGGTGTTAGTGTTAACTCCAACAACATTAAGACAGATGATTATTATCTTCCTGCTCACGAAATTAGATTGGATGACGAAACTGTATATGTTAAGACATACGAAGATCTTAAGCTTGCAACTATTTATCCTAATCGTCATTACGTATTATGTGCTGATATAGAAATTACTGCAGATGAGTTTAAGCCATTAACTTCGTTAGGTAATCCTTTCACAGGAAGCTTAACAAGTGAGGCTGGAAAGCATTACTCTATCAAGATAGTAGATCGTATCGAAACATCCGAAAGTTCGGTAGGACTATTCTCTGCAGTTAAGGGTGCACAGTTTAGCAACTTTGATTTAGTAATACAGCAAGATGTAGATGTATATTCGGGCGGTAATCATGCAACTGCTGCTGGTGCATTATTTGCATATGCATACAGTAAGGGATCAACTCCTACATATATCCAAAATGTTAATCTTACTTACGAAAACGGTGCAGCAATTAGAGTTGTTGCTGATGGCACATCTGCTGTTTCGGCATCATACGTTGGTGGATTGGGTGGCTATGCAGATTCTGTCATAGTTAATTATTCAGAGGATGTTGGAGATTCTACTCGTAATACTATTACTAAACCTAAGATTATTATAAGTGGAACTACAGATGATACTAATGGCAAAGACTTGTACATTGGCTCATTATTTGGTTTCGCATCATTAAGTTCTAATACTGCTACAAGAAATATTGATATTATCGATACTGTAATAGATGTGGATCTAATATATCAAGAAGGCGAGTATGGAACAATGGCAATCGGTGGAATAATTGGTAAACTTATCAATGCAGGTACTACCGGTGCAGAAAATGGCACAGAGTTATATGGTATTGATATAATTAATACAACAGGCTCTAGTGTAGATGTTAATATTAGTGCCTACGAAGATCCAGATACCCATACACAGAAATTTGTCAACTTCCAGAACATTTCTGTTGGTGGTGCATTTGGTATGCTTGAGGGTGTTAGAATTAACAGAAGATTCGTAGTTTCGGATATATCCGTTAACTTATCTAAACTTTCGTTTGTTAACTCTGGAGTATATTCTAGTTCGAATATGGCTCTTAAGGGTAGTACAAACTTCGGTGGTGGAGTTGGTGAAATAGGTGGTAACCGTAATGGTTATGTATCGCTAATGAGCTTTGGCGAACCAAGTATCGACTCTAATATAGAGACATTTAATTTCTCTCATACTAATAACAATACATATTTGTCTACATCTCGCAATAACAGCAAGATTAATGTGGGATCGTCGATAGGTAATGTATTATCATGTTCGAGCGAAAACGAGATTAGCGGTGTAGTGGCTAGCAATAATCTTGTATGGAATATCGAAGAACTGGATAGAGTAGAAGTTAATATTGGTGGCTTTGCTGGCAGGATGTCTGCCGGCAAGGTATCATCAATAATGTCAGATGCAGCTTACATGGGCTCTGATGAAGATGGCAAGACTATTACCCTAGGACAAGATACAATATTTAATATTGGTGGACTTGTGGGTAAGATGACTGCAGGAAATATTAATAATTCGTATTTTGATGCTAACATCTATCTAATGTTAAGCGACACTAGCAAGTCTAATATCAATATGGGTGGACTTGTGGGTCTTGCAACAATGGAAGATGGTGGTGCAACAATCTCGAAATCCTATGCAAGTGGGCTTATTAAAATAGTAACCAAAGATGATGCAACACAAGAAAACTCTAATATGGGTGGACTTGTAGGTAATGTTGTAGATGGTATTAATATTGAAGACTGCTATGCATCTAATAATATTTATATCGGCAATGACAAGACTACAATATCTGCAAGTTACTATAATGCCCTTGGTGGCGTGATTGGTATGCTTACCACAAACAAAGTAAATCAGATCAAGCTAAACAGGGTATACTCTATATCCAATATCATTGCAATCAAGAGTGCTAACGAATCATCAACAGTTAGTGGTGTAATTGGCAAGGCTGAGGCATATGATGGATATGACATCTGTCATCTAATTGATGGCGAAGATATACAAGCATATTACCTAGCAGAATTCTTCTTTGAGAATAATTCGGTAGGTACAGGCTTAAGTGTAGAAGAGATGTTATACAATAGCTCTGTTACATTTGGGGCAGAGTGGCGTAATGCTGGTTGGACAGTAGTTAACAATCAGTTCCCAAGCCTAGGAAAAACTAATGACAGAATTATTCCTACCATGGTTGGATCTCTAGCAGAATTTAAGTCTGCATACGAGAACAACGGAGGACATCCTCTTCGTTCGGTAATTATAATCGGAGATTCTTTGACTGGATACAGTGCTATTGCAGTTAATGATATAGACGTATATTTCCATGGCGTAACACTTGGGGATAATGCTAATCTATTCACAACTGTTGGTACTTATTCTAGAGTCTATGGTATTAATATGACTACGCTATCTAGTGGTAATATAATTAATACTAACAATGGTAAAATATCCAACACAACTATAACTAATATATCTGCTGATGGAACTTATATTGGTACTAATAATGGTATCGATATCAATCCTGAAGTTAGCAATATGACTGGCAAATTGTATGGTAATCACATTGGTATGTCGATATATCCTAAGATTACTATCGGTGCTGGTGGTAAGAGCGATATAATTAGTGGACAGGGTATAGTTAAGTATGGTGTGTTTACTAGTGAAATAGATCTTACATTTGAATCTTATAAAGTAATTGATAGTTACATTGTTAGAGGTCTTGATCAGTATATTTATTATAATCATGAAGGAACAAGGTCGGATGCTTTAACCGAAGTTCAAGCAGGGGATCTTGAGAACTTTGTAAATGGTTATGACCTATATAACGATTGGATAATTCTTCCTATATCGGAAGATATGACTGCGGAAGATAAACTAAATCGTCACAATGGAAGAGTCTTCTTAAGATGGGAGCTTAAAGTAACAGTAGGCAAAGATTGGTACTTTGAGGATATTGAACTATATAGTACAACTCAATCAATTTATGAGGATTACGCATGGAACAATTATGTTAATGCTTATCGAGATGATATAGTTGCAAGCGGTATTGTAGTGGATGCTGCTAGCAAGACTATTGACATAATTACTCCTGCAGGACTCGCGTTAATGTCTAGCGAAGTTAATCATGGATTGTACACAGATTATACAATCAACATTAGTAATGATCTAGATATGAATTACAGAGTATTTACACCTATTGGTGGTGGTAGAATACTTGAATTTACCGACAAAAATACTTTTGCAGGTAAATTAAATGGTAATGATCATAAGATTAGTAATTTGTTAGTACTTAACAATTCTGATTCGGGATTATTTGGTAATTCGACAGCAAGCGGGTATAACAACCTTGTTATATCTAATGCAGTAATTGTATCAACGGGTGGTAGCGTTGGTGTATTAGTTGCTGTGCAAGGTGTTGATAGGCCAATTAAGACAATGACAAATATCGATAGTGTCAAAGTGGCTAATATCGAAGTCTTGCACACAATGCAAGATGATAATATTGCAGTAGTGGGTGGTATTGTAGGTAGAGCACTTAACACTAATATGTATATCAAAAATGCGTTCATGTCTGATCTTGAAATCAGCGATAACAAAGTATCTGTTATTGATAATCGTAGCAAGATACATAATGGTCAGTATGTTGGTGGTATTCTAGGACAAGCAACTAATTCTAGCGTGGATATCAATAGAGCTAATAACTTGCTTGATATTACAGGATCAACTTATGTTGGTGGTATTGCTGGATATATTGATGTCAAGAGTTCTTTGACTATTATGGCAACATATAATCTAGGTGATATTATAGCATCTAATCAACCAATTGCTGAAGCTGATATAGATCCAAATAGTATAGTTATACCTATTAATCAAGGCGGAGTTGCCGGTGGAATAGCGGGATATGTAGCAGGAACAATTAATATTGATCAATGCTTTAATACTTCGGCTGTAACTGGTGCGTATGCATCTGGTATGGTTGGACTTAGCTCTTCATCTAGCAGAGTAATTATCACTCAATCTTTCGTAAGTAGAGGTGATAAAGGGGCTTATGTAGGTGGAGTTGAGAACCAACGTAGCGAAGCTCTTGATAATATGAACGATAACTCAATTATCGGATCAACTGCTCAATCTGCATTTGTTAATATGTATTATTCAGATAGTGTTGTAGAGTTCCATGAGGTTTATTCTTCACTAATCGTGGATAAGACAGGGGCAACAACTTATGGATTGCCACTGATTACTAATGGCGAAATCATTGCTTGCTCTTCGACATATTATATGGCAGAAGTAGCAGAAGAACTCAAAGAAAACAACAAAGCATATGGACTAACTCACAAAGAATTATCCGAGCCAAATAACGACCTTAACTACGAAGATTGGGTATACGTATGGGATAGAGTATCTCAGAAGAACAATAACTACCCAGTACTTAGATTGTTAGGTGATCGTTGGGAAGGCGGATATGAATTAGAGACTGATGGCTCGACTGGGGACTCAATAACATATTATATTAATTCTCCAGAAGACCTTTCAGAAGTTGCTAAGCGTGTTAACGAAGGCAAGGACGACTTTGCTAACGATACGCTAATATTTGGAACAACAGTGGATACACTAGACTTCCAGATGAAACCATGGAATCCAGTAGGCTATGATGCAGAGCACGCATTTAAGGGAAATATTGTATTCCAAGGAGATGCAACTAAAGGTGTAACTATTATTAACCTTGGTACTAACGGTTATTATGATAGCAATTACAAATTGCATCCTGATAATGTTGGTCTGTTCGGATACATGGTAGGCTCTACAATTTCTGGCAAGCTTACCATGACAACCGATCAAAATACAGTTCTCGAAGGTGCTCATATAAGAGGCGAGGCGGACAATGTTGGTGCTTTTGCTGGCTATGCAGAAGATATTAATATTGAAGATGCCGATATTATTAATTACCTTAATGTTCAGGGTGTTGGTGATAATATTGGCGGAATATTTGGTCAAATCGTATATACATCTGAGGAATCTGCTGTGTATGTAAGACAAGTTACTACGGCAAGTCTTGGAACACTCAAGAATTACGGATATGTTAATGGTAACGAAGTAACTAGTACAAGCAGTTATGTCGCTGGTGTAATTGGTAGAATACAAGTTCTTGGTAGCCAATCAATGACAATTAATATTGAAGCAATCGAGAATCATGGAGATATCAAATACTCAGGAAATGATGTAGGTGGAGTAATTGCAGCTATCAAAGGTGCTAATGTAAGAACTAACATTAATGGTGCTGTCAATTCATCCGATATTGATTCGACTGGAACTCATGTGGGTGGACTAATTGGTATATGTGATGGTCAATTGACTGTAAGGCACGCAACAATTGGCAATGATATCACAGATAGTCCTATTAGATTAACTTCGCATGACAATAGAGGAACTTATCTAGGAGCAATCGTAGGTAAAGTAGGTAATATAACTATTATTGATGTGACTATAGATGTTGATGGCATAGAGATTGCTTGTCAGAACGAGCTAAGCTCATTGCAACTCGAAACTATGTCGGGAGCCGTAGGTGGACTAGTAGGTTTTGCAAATAACCTAACACTAGAATATGGTAGTCACGATACAATCGAAGTTGGTAATATCAAATTCGCTTTTAGCACTATTTCCAATGGCGAAGGTGTGGAGGCTGGGCTCGAATCCAGAATACTTAACAATAATGTGGGCGGTGTTGTTGGTAGAGTTCAGGAGAAGTTCTTAGTAACAGATAGCGACAATGACGAAGCGTCTTATCTCCTTAAAGTAGACGGCATCGAAGGATTGAGAGGTGTTGGTTTCTTGGGTGGCGTTGCTGGATATGTTGGAACATACGAGATTGATAGCTCGATTGCTAATAAACATAGCATTGAGATAAGTAATCTAGTTATTGAAGACGTTACACTAAGTTCTGATGTCAACTATATTAATTATGTTAACAATAATATTCTTGATGAAGTATACGGTAGTATCGGTGGAGCATTTGGTTATATCGGATCTTTTGCTGGTCTTAGTCAAGAGGTTAAAGTTGCTAATATTACAACCGCAAATACTGTAGAGATTAAAGGTGCTTCGCTATATATTGGTGGCATTGTTGGTAGAATCGAAACCAAAGCACAGCTAACTGGACTTGCTAATCATGGTTATATTAATTGTGATCCTCGTTATGGGGCTAAGTATGTTGGTGGTATCGTTGGTAAATTGGGTATAGCAGGAGAAAATACACAATCTACAATTGCAGCGTGTGTAAGTGATAGTGATGTTACTGGATATAGTTATGTTGGTGGTATTGCCGGATACATTAATAATACAACGGTATACAGTACTAACGTTAGTTCTTCAAATATTGGTAGTGTATCTCCAGATGATACCGAGATATACACTATGTCAAGGGTTGGAGGATTACTTGGATTTGCCAAAGATTCTCATATCATTGGTTCTAATGCTACAGGTATTACATTAACCGGTGCTAATTACTTGGGTGGATTAATAGGTTTCGCTGTTAATACTAATGTTGCTAATGTAAATGTTGGTATCACACTAATCTGCAATTATGGTTATCGTAACCATAAGAGTGATGCTAATAATGATTACGATTCGACAAGCTGCAGAGTGTCGGGTGGTGTAATCGGTTATGCAACATCAGATGATACTACGAAAAACTATGTTATTCAAAATGTTGATGTTAAGGTTTATAATTATCTTAATGTCGAAGAAATGTACAAAGTTCCTAATGTAGATGGTGATGGAGAAATATATTATACATATAAGTATAGTATTCCTAACTTTGCTGGTATAGTGGGATATGCTAATCATTATAGTGTATGGGAGGCATCTTCGGATATATCTACAACTGGACTAACATCTGTAGTAGGAATTGCATATTACCTCAAGAATACAACAAGTAATGGTAACTGGGAATCTAATAATTATTGGATTTTCAATAAAAATTCATCTAATTATACAACAGACGGTTATGAAGGATTTGATTATTCCAAACTAACATTGGTTCTTGCAACCAACTTGGACGAAGATTATCAAGTTAGCTCTAGAGATTACGACAAGACTGTTGTATATAATAAGGGTGGCGGAATAAAGTTCGCTAATAACAACTACAACCGCGACACTCTAGCAAACAAACTTATATTAGAACAGACCAAGCAGATATTTGCCGAAGCTGGTCTATGGGCAATCGTAGTTAACGAAGATGTTATATCTGTGGATATGACTCATAATATGAGTCTAAGGAGTGCTACTCTAGGATATAATGCCGAAACTGGAGCATATAGGTATTCGTTAGAAGTACAAGATCCTGTAGATGGCGAGCAGTACTCGAGAGATGACGAATATAAGAAGATCTACGCAGCAATTAATAAGCGATATAGTGTAGAGCCATATCCTCGTGATATCGAAATTTATACTAATTATAATCTTAATAATATTGTAGCTAAGAATAGTGACGACTTCTCAATACCAATGCAGTCATATATTAGCTCTCTAGGAACATATTTCTTCCCAATTAATAATATCTCTATAATTGGCGAATCTGTTAATAGCGATACATCTTATGTAACATGGACATTAGGTACTGGCAACTTGATGGTAGCAAGTAGCGGTCTTGATGCTTATAACTTACATGGAATTATTGGATATGTTAGCGGAGATATAACCCTAGAAAATATCTATATTGATGGATCAAGTGTTGAGATTAGAAACATAGATAATAATATTCACAAGCATTATGAGGTTGTCTACAAAGAAACTGAAGATCCAGAAGAATTGATAATTGATGAGTTAATCCCTCTAGAAGAAACTTATTATAATCAATACTTATCTGCAGTAATTGCATTAATTCATGCTGACGAAAAGTCAATTAAACTTACCAACGTAAGTGTCAACATTGAGATGGTTGCAGTTGGCAATGTTGAATATGTGGGAGGAGTGATTGCTGATATTGGTAGTGGCTCCAATCCAGAACTCATAAACGTTGTTCTTAATGGTGTTGAGGTTAGTGGTAGTATTACCTCAGCAAGCGAAATTAAGAATATCGTCGGTGGTGTTATAGGTGCAGTTGATTGCAAGACTGGATTCGCAGGAATTAGTGTTGTTAGAACTCGTGATAGCGAAAGTGTCTTGTTCGGGGTAGCTAACAAAGCTGATATTACAGCTACTGGTATTACTGGTGGAGTCATTGGATTGATGACAGAGAACGCTTACCTTGCTAGCTACGATAGTGATAGCAATGGCAAGATTGCAATCAAAGATCTAATTGTCAACTATGGAAAAGTATATTCTGAGCATACTGCTGGTGGCGTAATCGGAAGTCTTAAAGCCAAAGATGGCGACACAACAACTCTTGCTAATCTATATAATAATGGTAGTGTTCAAGGATTAGTAGCGAGTGGTATAGTTGCTAGCATCTACTCTAAAGATAGCAATGCTAATATCGATATGAGCTGTATTGGTAGTGCAGGTAGTGTCGATTACCTTGCTAGTGATGAGATTAACGATTATAGCGTTGGCGGAATCGTCGCAGAGGCTAAGATTAATCGACTCAGCGTTAGTAACGCAGTAATATCTGTTGTGCTTGGCGACAATCATTATAGCTGGGCAGATATTAATCCAGAAGAAAGAAAAGTACACGTATATGCTGGTGGTGTAGTGGCTGGCAGTGCATACGATACTCACATAATAGATATAACAAGCGATACCAAAGATAAGTTAGAGGGTAATAATACAATTAAGTCTATTACTTTAGATCATGTAATTAGTATTGCTAGTGGAGATTTCTACGAAGAACAAACTATATCTTATGTCGGCGGATTAATTGGTAATAGTGGTAAGTCTGATATTACTATTATTGATTGTCAGAGTGACGGTATGGAATACCTTACTGGTACTTATGTCGGAGGTATGATTGGACAGGTGGTTAATACAGAGTCTGGTAATCCATTGTCTATTAAATATTCTCACGACTTTGTAAGAGCTGATGATGAAAGTATTGCCGAAGAAGATCGAGTAATTACCATGCCTTCAAGTTCCGAAATTAGAGGAGATATCGCAGGCGGTATAATTGGTGTTATTAGTGGTGCTAAACTCGAAGGATTCATAGCTATAGATGCAACATTATCTATTAATACTACAGCAGATGGCAAACCAATTTATATTTATCTTGCACCAAGTACTATTTATGGAGTTAGGAGTGCTGGTGGTGCTGTTGGTATGATTGGTGCTCAAAATGCAATAATGTTTGGTAATATTGTTACTAAGTCCATAATTCATGGTGGAACACTAGGCGCTGGAGGAATACTTGGTTATTATCTTGTCGAACAAGAGGTTACCGAAAGTAATCCAGATCCAATGCTAAATAATGTTATATTCTACAATTGCGTCTTCGAAGGAGAGATATACAATGATAATCATCCAATCGCACTGGGTGGATTAATCGGTACTGTCTATAATGTTAAACAATTAACAGTAAGCAATTGCTATTCTCGCGAAGGAGCACAAATCATTGCATCTGGCTCGGGAGATGAGTATAATGTTGGCGGATTAATTGGTTTAATTAGTAATGTCGAAGAAGTAGATATTGCATTAGCGTGCGAAGAAGAACCTCATACATTTGTAGTCAGTGGTAGTAATGCTACAGGTGGATTGGTTGGTAGCTTAAAGGCCAAAAATGTAATAATCAGAGGTCAAATAAGATCTATCGCTACAATTAAGGCAGATATGTATGCTGGTGGATTAATTGGATACGCCGAGGTAGAGGAAACTCTAGATATACATGGCGTAGCTATTAATAATGATTCCGAAATAATATTAGTTGAGGGTAGTAACTCGCTAGGAACTAGTGAATACGCTGGCCTAGTAGGTTATATCAAGACTTGCGGTACGTTAATGATAGATAATATTAGTATTTATGCGACCGATTATCAGGTAACTGCTAATACCGCTGGTGGAATCATTGGCTCGTTTGAGACAATTAACAGTATAAGTATTACTAATATCAGTATTAATGCTAATACCAAAATTACTGGTATTGCAGACGCTGGTGGTATTATTGGTAAGATATCAGGTAGAACAGAAAACGACATTGTTATCGGATCTACTCAATCTAGTAACATAAGAATTTATGCTAATATCGAATCTAAGAACGCCGGAGCGTTAATTGGATCGGTTAGTAACATAAAAGATTATTCGCTAGATGTCAATAACTTCTATGGAACACCTATTATCACCGCAACAATTAATGCGGGTGGACTAATAGGTCTTGTAGATAATTCTAATGTGAATATATTTAATTCGACAATCACCGCACGAATTAATAATAATGTATCAGTCGAAGATATCACAACAACTCAAGTTAATGCAGGTGGTATGGTTGGAGCTATCGCCGGCGACTCTCATGTGGTATTTGCTGGTGCTAATGTTAATGGCGGAATTGTCAAAGGATATATCTCTGGTGGTGTAGTTGGACATATGGCTAGCGAATCTACTATCGAATCGTTTGCAATTTCTCTACAAGGAGTTAATGTATCTGCATACAACTATGCCGGTGGCGTAGTAGGTAAGATGGATAATACCGCAACCGATCTTCATATGGAAGGTGTAGAGATACATAATGTTACTCTCAATGGACTTTATCAGAAGAGTGTAGTGGCTCTAAGAGGTGAAATTGTAGAGGTTAATGGCGAGTATAGATTCGTGGTAGACTCTCGTAGAGTAATTACTATGTACGGTATAGCTGCTATTTATACTGACGAAGAAGGTAATGAGCAGAGAGTAACTGGGGCAGTTAGAGATGTTTCTTACGAATTGTATCAGTACTCAACTACACAGTTTACATTTACCGGAGGATATCATATCCTTGTAGGTAACGCTCAAGCTATGGATAGATGTGTAATAGGATTTACTAATCTAATATCTAATTATATAGATAAGCAGAGGATTGTATCTAATTTGTCTAACCTTAGCATCAGTCCTACTCATAGTATAATAGATGTCTACGAGCATCAATTAACTGAAGGGTATGATACATATACTACAAACCTTAGAGGCTCGGGCAGGGTTTATACATCTAATGAACCTATATATGGGGAGGAAACATTGCTAGAAACCAAGTACGATAGCGTTGAGGCTGCTGTAGACGCTATCATAGCCGAAGGAACTAGACGAGGCTACGATATTAATCGTGTCAAGATTATTAATAATATCTTTAATGGCACCGAAAATGCATTGCGTGGCGAACTAGAACGATTCCTAGCAAATGGCGATAATTATGTTATAATGGGTTACACTAATTAATTATTATATAATTATTGCGAGTATTGTAAGTAATATTAACAATATTTATAACGACAAAAGTTAGAGAGGCGAAAATCCTTGTCTCTTAACTTTTGTCGTTTTTATTTTCACTCAAGGCATATATGTAATAATATAGGAAGTTCAAGCAAGCAGTGCGAAGCAATATTTGAATTGAACTGACGACTATTTCACTATTGTAATAGGCAATTTATTGCCTGTGTGATGAAAATCGCACGAGTTGCGTTAGCAACA
>SVHX01000015.1 GCA_015055665.1 Clostridiales bacterium | reverse complement strand
ATTAAAAGAAATTGTCATATCACAATCGTGTTAGACACTCTAAAAAAGTAAAGGAGCAAGAAAAGATTTATGGGACAGAAAGTTAATCCACACGGTTTAAGAGTTGGCGTTAATAAAGAATGGAGTTCTTCTTGGATTGCTAGCAAAAAAGATTTCTCAACATACATTGTTGAGGACAACAAGATCAGAAATTTCATTAATAAGAAACACGCTGGTAACGGTATTTCTAAGATTGTTATTGAAAGAACCGTTAATCGTCTAACCGTAGATATTTATACATCTAAGCCTGGTATCGTAATCGGTATGAAGGGTGCTGGTGTTGAAGAATTAAAGAACGATATTGCTAAGCTTAGTGCAAACAAGAATATTAGCATTAATATCAAAGAAGTTAAGCGTCCTGACATTGATGCTGCTCTAGTTGCTGAGTCAATCGCTCTTCAACTTGAGAAGAGAGCATCATTTAGACGTGCTATGAAACAAGCTATGCAGAGAGTTATGAAGGCTGGCGCAGTTGGTTGTAAGATTATGGTTAGTGGTAGATTAGATGGTGCAGAAATCGCTAGATCTGAGCATTATCATGAGGGAAGACTTCCTCTACACACTATCAGAGCTGATATCGACTATGCTACACACGAAGCTCACACAACTTTCGGTGTAATTGGTGTTAAAGTTTGGATTTGCAAGGGAGAGATCCTAAGCAAGAAGGCTGTAACAGTTGATAATACTTCTAACGTTGGAGGTGAATCACTATGTTAATGATGCCAAGAAGAGTTACAAGACGTAAACAATTTAGAGGAAGAATGAAAGGTAAAGCTACCCGCGGTAACGTTATTGCTTACGGTGAGTACGGACTAGTAGCTACTGAGCCATGTTGGTTGACTGCTAACCAATTAGAGGCTTGTAGAGTTGCGATTAACCGTTTCACTAAGCGTGGTGGTAGAGTTTGGATAAATGTATTCCCTCAGAAGCCAGTTTCTAAGAAGCCTATCGGTACTCGTATGGGTAAAGGTAAGGGCGCTCCAGAGTTCTGGGTTGCTGTTGTTAAGCCAGGTAGAGTACTATTTGAGCTTTCGGGAGTTACAGAAGAGGTTGCTAGAGAAGCAATGAGACTTGCTAGCCACAAACTACCTTGCAAGACTAAATTCGTTATGAAAGAGAAAGAAGAATTAATTGAAGGTGGTAACGAATAATGAAAGCAAAAAATTTGAGAGATATGACTAACGAAGAACTTGAGTCAAAGTTGAAGTCATTAAAGCAAGAATTGTTCAATCTTCGTTTTTCTAATGCTACTGGACAACTTGCTAATCCTATGCAACTTAACTTCGTTAAGAAGGACATTGCTAGAATTAAGACAATTTTGACAGAAAGAGAATTAAACAAAAAGGCTAACGCCTAATTCGTATAGGAGGATAAAAGAATATGACAGTTGAAAGAAATGATAGACGTACTAGAACTGGTGTTGTAGTAAGTAACAAAATGGACAAAACAATTACTGTTGCTGTAGAATCTGATAAAAGACATCCACTATACGGCAAAGTATACAAGACAACCAAGAAATTCAAAGCTCATGATGAGAAAAATGAGTGTAATATCGGTGACATTGTAGAAATTATGGAAACACGTCCACTAAGCAAAGACAAGTACTTTAGATTAGTGAGAATTATAGAAAGGGCTAAATAAGGAGAAAAATTATGGTACAACCTCAAACAATATTGAAAGTAGCCGATAATAGCGGTGCTAAGAGAATTATGTGTATTAGAATTTTGGGTGGCTCATTTCGTAGAAGCGGCAACATTGGCGATATTATAGTTGCATCTGTTAAGACTGCTACTCCTGGTGGAGCAGTTAAGAAGGGTGATGTTGTTAAAGCTGTTATCGTTAGAACTGCTAAGGGTGTTTCTAGACCAGATGGTTCTTATGTAAAATTTGACGACAATGCTGCTGTTATTATTGATAACCAAAAGATGCCTAAAGGTACTCGTATCTTTGGACCAATTGCAAGGGAACTTAGAGACAAAGGTTTCATGAAAATTATATCTCTTGCACCTGAAGTATTATAAGGAGATTAAATATGTCATTAAATGTTAAGAAAGGCGATACAGTTCTTGTTATTGCTGGTAAAGATAAAGGCAAGTCTGGCAAAGTGTTAGTAGCACAGCCTGCTGACAACTCCGTTGTAGTTGCAGGTGTTAATATGATATCTAAACACAAGAAGCCTAGAAGTGCCAAAGATAAGGGTGGCATTATTAAGAAGGAAGGCAAAATCGACGCTAGTAATGTTCAGATTATTTGTCCTGCTTGTAACAAAGCTACCAGAATTAATCACGAAACAGTTGACGGCAAGAAGATTCGTCAATGTAAGAAGTGTGGAGCTAACTTAGATACAGCTACCAAGAAAGAAACTAAGAAAGCTACTACAAAAACTACTGAAACTAAGAAGGCTACAGCTGCTAAGTCTACTACCAAGACAACAGCTAAGGCTACTGAGGCTAAGTCTGCTACTAAGACTACAGCTAAAACAACTGAAGCTAAGGAGACTAAGACTACCACTAAAGCTCCTGCTGCTAAGAAGAGCGAGACTGCTGAGAAGAAGACTACTACCAAGTCTACTGCTAGTAAGCCTGCTGCTAAGACAACTGCTACTAAGTCTACTACCAAGACTACAAGTGCAGCCAAGTCTACAACTACAAAGAAAACAACTACTAAGAAAGTAGAGAGTAAATAGGAGGTATTACAATGGCAAAAGAAATGAATAGATTACATAAGTTTTATATTGACACTGTAGTTCCTGCTATTATGAAAGAGAACGGTTACACTAACGTTAACCAAGTTCCTAAGCTAGAGAAGATAATCGTTAGCCGTGGTCTTGGAGATGTTAAAGACAATTCTCAAGCTTTCAACAAAGCTGTTGAGGAACTAGCAGTTATTACCGGTCAAAAGCCAGTAGCTACTACTGCTAAAAAGTCTATCGCTAACTTTAAAGTTAGAGAAGGCATGAAAATCGGTGCTAAGGTTACTCTACGTGGTGACCATATGTACGAGTTCCTAGATAAGTTAATCTCTATTGCACTTCCTCGTCTAAGAGACTTCCAGGGCGTATCTAAAAAGTCTTTTGATGGTAGAGGAAACTATGCAATGGGTCTTACTGAGCAATTAGTATTCCCAGAGATTAGTTACGAAAAAATTGACAAAATCCGTGGCTTGGATATTGTTATTTGTACTTCTGCTAAATCTGATGATGAGGCTAGACTAGTTCTTAGCAAACTAGGTATGCCTTTCAAGAAGTAGGAGGTTAGGAGATTAATATGGCAAGAAAAGCATTATTAAATAAACAACAAAAAGTTCAAAAGTTTTCTACACGCGAGTACACTCGTTGCAAACTTTGTGGCCGTCCACATTCTGTTCTTAGAAAGTACGGTATCTGCAGAGTATGCTTTAGAGAGTTGGCTTACAAGGGCGAAATCCCTGGCGTAAAGAAATCAAGTTGGTAAAAAGGAGGAAATATTAAGATGACTATAGATCCAATCGCAGATATGTTAACAAGAATGAGAAATGCCTTGACTGCTAAGCATAAGAATGTTTCCGTTCCTGTATCAAAGATCAAATTAGCTATTGCTGAGCTTCTACTTAACGAAGGATATATTGCTTCTTACAAAGTAGAGGGCGAGGGTATCAATGCTAATATCGTTATCGATTTCAAAGATAACAAAGTTATTCAAGGACTTAAGAGAATTAGTAAGCCTGGTCTAAGAATATATGCAAGCGTAGAAGATTTGCCTAAGGTTATTAATGGCCTTGGTATTGCAATTATTTCTACTAACAAAGGAATAATTACTGATAGGGAAGCACGTAAACTAGGTGTTGGTGGCGAAGTGCTTGCTTATGTATGGTAGGAGGTAGAGATTATGAGTAGAATTGGAAGAAATCCTATTGAGTTACCTGCTGGCGTTAATGTTAGCGTTAATGGTACACTTGTATCTGTTACTGGTCCTAAAGGTTCTCTAAGCAGAGAAATCAATCCAAAAATCGAAGTAGTTGTTGAGGGTAACACTGTTAAAGTTCTTAACAATAATACTGAAGCACAATACAAAGCATATCATGGTCTTTACAGACAACTTATTGCTAATATGGTTGAAGGTGTTAGCAAGGGTTATGAGAAGACTCTTAATGTTAATGGTGTTGGTTTCAAAATCACTCAACAAGGCAAAGATTTAGTATTGAATATCGGTTTCTCTCATCCTGTAGAAGTTAAAGCTGTAGAGGGAATTACTCTATCTTGTGATAAATCTTCTATTAAGGTTGCTGGTATTGACAAAGAGTTGGTTGGTCAATTCGCAGCTAAGATTAGAGCAATCAAACCTGTAGAGCCATACCATGCTTACGGAATTAGCTACGCAGACGAAGTTATTGTTCGTAAAGAAGTAAAGAGCGGTAAGAAGTAGAGGTTAGGGTTATGATAAAGAGTGTTAATAAAAATGAAGAAAGAAAGATGCGTGCTAGGCGCGTTAGAGCTAAAATTTCAGGAACCACTGAAAAGCCAAGACTTAATGTTTTTAGGAGCCTAAACAATATTTACGCTCAAGTAATTGATGATACTAAGGGTGTTACTATTACATCTGCATCAACAATGGACAAAAACATTGCTAAATCAATTGAAGGAAAAACCAAACAGGAAGCAGCATTTATCGTTGGTCAAGCTGTTGCTAAGAACGCTATTAGTAAGGGTATCAAGGCTGTTGTATTCGACAGAGCTGGTTACCAATATACTGGTAGAGTTAAGGCACTTGCTGACGGTGCTAGAGATGCTGGTCTTGAGTTTTAAGAGGTGTTTATATGCAACAAAATACTGAAAAGAAACCATTCGAAAGAAAGGGTGGTAATAAAAATCATAATGATAGAAAGCCTTTCAACAAAGAGGTTGATCCTATCGCTAGCAAGTTAGTTGATGTTAATCGTATAACTAAAGTTGTTAAGGGTGGTAGAAACATGAGATTCTCAGCCCTAGTTGTTGCTGGTGATAAGAGCGGTAAGGTTGGTATCGGTACTGGTAAGGCAGCCGAAGTTCCTAACGCTATTGACAAGGCTACACTTAGTGCTAAGAAACATATGGTTAGCATTCCTCTAGAGGGAACTACTATTCCTCATGAGGTAGTTGGTAAATTTGGTACTTCTATGGTTAAGTTGCTTCCTGCTAAGGAAGGTACTGGAGTAATTGCTGGTGGATCTGTTAGACCAGTAGTTGAACTATGCGGTATCAAAGATATTACAGCTAAAACTTATGGTTCTCGTAACAAGATCAACTGTGTTAAGGCTGCTCTTGATGGCCTTATGCAATTGAGAAGCAAGGAAGAGATTGCTGCTCTTCGTGGCAAAACTATAGAGGAAATTTTGTAAGGGGTGTTATATGGCAGAAACTAAGACAACTAAAGCAACAACCACTACAAAAGTTGCTAAAAACGAGAAAAAAATTAGAGTAGTTCTAGTTAAGAGTCCTATTGGATTTGCTAAAGATCAGAAGAGAACTGTTACTGCTCTAGGATTAAATAAACTTAATTCATCTAACGAACTACCTGACAATGCAGCTGTTAGAGGCATGATCTTCAAGATCAAGCATCTTGTTCGTGTAGAGGAAATCTAGGAGGCAAAATTATGAAATTACATCAAATTGCTCCTGCACCTAATTCAACATCTGCACCTAAGAGATTAGGTAGAGGTATTGGCTCTGGACTTGGTAAAACAAGTGGTAAAGGTATGAAGGGTCAAAACTCTCGTAGTGGCGGCGGTGTTCGTCCAGGATTCGAAGGTGGTCAAATGCCACTTATCAGAAAATTACCTAGAAGAGGCTTTAATAATAAAAACTTTGACAAAGTTTACAACGTAATCAATGTTGAAGATCTTAATGTCTTTGAAGATAATACTGTAGTTACAGTTGAATTACTAAAAGAGAAAAATATTATTAGTAAAGTTGCCCCTTATGGATTGAAAGTATTAGGTAATGGAAATTTAGAGAAAAATCTTACTGTTAAGGCGTCTAAATTTTCTGAGACTGCTATACAAAAAATCACTAAGGCTGGTGGAAAAGCCGAGGTATTATAATGTTTAAAAATTTTATCAATGCATTTAAAGTAAAAGAAATTAGAAACAAGTTAATCTTAACATTTGTTCTTGTAATTATTTACAGACTAGGATGTTGGATACCTGTTCCTGGTGTATCTGCAGCAGCATTTAAAGATCAGGTTGCAGGTGATGATGGATTCTTGTCTCTACTTAGTTCGGTAAGTGGTGGAGCACTTGCCAATGGAGCTATCCTTGCTTTGGGTATATCTCCTTATATAAGTGCTTCGATTATTATCCAACTGCTTACTATTGCAATCCCAAGCTTAGAAAGACTTTCTAAGATGGGAGATGAGGGCAAGAAAAGAATTGCTCTTTACACCAAGATTGCAGCTCTTGTACTAGCTGTTGCACAAGCGGTGGCTGTTGTTGTGAGCTTTGATGGTGTACTCAAAGAATCTTTATTGGGTAGTGGATTTGCATTACCTAAATGGGTTGTTGGAACTATTGTTACGCTAGTTCTTGTTGCTGGCTCAATGTTTACTTATTGGATTGGTGAAAAAATTACTGAAATTGGCGTTACTAATGGTCAATCTATTCTTATTTTCGTAGGTATATTATCTACCGCTGCTACTTCATTACTTGCTAGTGTTCAGGGATTATTCTCTGATGCTTGGAAGGATTCATTAATTGAACTTCTTCTATTCTTCGGAGCACTCGTATTAATCTTTGGATTTATCGTTTGGATTGATGGATCTGAAAGAAGAATTCCTGTTAACTATGCAAAACAAATCAAGGGCAGAAAAATGTATGGTGGACAATCAACATATATTCCTATTAGAGTTAACTCTACTGGTGTTATGCCAATAATATTCGCTATGTCATTACTATCTTTCCCACAACTTATTCTTAGCATATTCGTAAATACTGCTGAAAACAAGTTCTATCAATGGTATAGTGAGTGGTTAGGTACTGGTAGCTGGTTATATATAATACTTGTTGGTTTGTTAATTACATTCTTTGCTTATTTCTGGACTCAAGTTACATTTAATCCAGAGGATGTATCTAAGAATATCCAACAGAACGGTGGATTTATTCAAGGTATTAGACCAGGTAAGCAGACTGCGGATTATCTTAAGAAGATATCTAACAGAATAACATTGTTTGGAGCTATGTTCCTATCTATAATAGCAATTATTCCTAGCTTGTTATTCAAGTCAATTAGTGCTGGTAGTCTTGTTGGAGCGTTTAGTGCTACTGGACTTCTAATTGTTGTAAGCGTGGCTATCGAATTTGATAAATCGCTAGAAGCTCAATTACTTGTAAAGAACTACAAAGGTTTTCTTAAATAATTTAGAATGAAAGAGGGAAATATTATGAGATTGATTTTATTAGGACCAGTTGGTAGTGGCAAAGGCACACAAGCAGGCTTGATTAGTGCTAGATTCGGCTTGCCACATATTTCAACAGGCGAAATTTTTAGAACCAATATCAAAAACAATACTGAGCTTGGTAAACAAGCCAAACAATATATTGACAATGGTGAGTTAGTTCCTGAAGAGCTAACTAACAACCTTGTTGCTAATAGACTTGCTGAGACTGATTGTAAGAACGGATTCATACTTGATGGATATCCAAGAAACATTGCACAAGCTAAGTTCTTGGAAACTATCACTGATATTGATCTTGCACTTATGATTGACCTAAGCGAGGAAAAGATTATTGCTAGACTTTCGAGCAGAAGAATGTGTAGCAAGTGCAGTCAACCAACATCTCTTGATTGGATGGTTGATGGCAAATGCGAGAAGTGCGGTGGAGAAGTTTATACTAGAGATGATGACAAACCTGAGGTTATCAAGAATAGACTTCAGAAACAAGCTGTTTCGCAAGAATTAATTCAATTCTTTAAAGATAAAGGTGTGTTCGAGAAGATTGACGCTACTGATGAAGTAGAAGATACTTATGCATTAGTAAAAGAAGTTCTCGACAAGGTAAACAATGATTAAGATAAAATCTCAAGAAGAAATCGCTCTCATGAGAGAGGCTGGTAGAATTACTAGAGATACACTTAAAGTCGTTGAAAATAGTATTAGGGTGGGGATTAGCACCAAGGAATTAGATAAAATAGCGTTTGATTATATCAAATCCCAAGGAGCTACTCCATCCTTCAAAAACTATTCTGGTTTTCCTGCTTCGATATGTGCATCTATTAATGATGCTGTGGTGCATGGAATCCCTAGCGAAGATATTGTACTCAAGGAAGGCGATATTATAAGTATTGATGTTGGTGCCAAATACAAAGGTTATCATGGAGATGCGGCTAGAACATTTCCTGTGGGTAAAATAGATTCCAAAGTAAAAAAACTAATTAAGGTTACAGAACAAAGCTTCTTTGAAGGTATTAAAGGTTTAAAAAGTGGTGCATTTGTTGGAGATATATCCAACAGAATACAAACTTTTGTCGAAAAAAATGGATTTTCTATTGTTAGAGAATTGGTTGGGCATGGTATAGGTAAGGCTTTGCACGAAGATCCTCAAGTACCTAATTATGGCCGAAGTGGAAGCGGTCCAAGACTAAATGCTGGAAGTGTTATAGCTGTAGAGCCTATGGTTAATATGGGCGAGCGTAATGTTGTATTCCTTTCGGATGGATGGACTTGTAAAACTAGAGATGGTTTGCCTTCTGCTCATTATGAGAATACTATCCTTATTACCGAAGATGGGGTAGAGATACTTACACTTTAGGAGATACATATGAGAGAGTATTTTTGTAGCGGTGCAGTTGTATTGGCTACCGCTGGTCGGGAAAAGGGAGAGATATTCCTAGTACTTAGTTCGGACTCAGAGTATTCGTTACTTGTTAATGGATCCACTCGAACTATGGACAACCCAAAGAAGAAAAATAATAAACATCTACATTTATTATGCAAAAGTGAGACAACAGCACTTGATATGAGTATGTTGTCTGATGCACAAGTGAAAAATTTTTTGAGTAATTACAATAAATCTAGAGGCAAATAGGAGGCTTGTTGTTTGTGTCAAAAACAGATGTTGTAGAAACAGAAGGTGTTGTTGTAGAAGTATTGCGTAATGCAAACTTCAAAGTGCAATTATCTAACGGATTTATAATAACGGCATATTTATCTGGTAAATTGCATCTCAACAATATTAGAATTTTAGTAGGAGACCAAGTTAAGGTAGAAATGTCGCTCTATGACTTAACTAAAGGTCGTATTATTTGGCGATTAAAAAACAAAAATTAGGAGAGTAAAGTTATGAAAGTAAGACCATCAGTTAAGAAAATGTGTGATAGTTGCAAAATCATCAAAAGAAATGGCACAGTTATGGTTATTTGTTCAAAATATCCTAAACACAAACAAAGACAAGGCTAATTATATATTAATTTAGGTCTAGAGTATTGAAAATTATTTGAAAGTATGGTATAATTACATAAGATAGTATTTCTATCTTAACAAAACTAACTTTGAAAATAATTGCAAGTAAGTCGCGGCAAATTCTTACTTTGCGTTTATATATATTGACTCGCTTTGTGTTGGTAGCGAGTTGAGGGGCAATGGTCATCCATTGCTGTCCCTATGCTATTAATTTGGCATAGAAGATTGGTACAGTGTCTAATGTATCAATAGCTAGATTTGAATATCAAATCATCTATTTAATTCAAAGTAAAATTAATGGAGGAAATTAAATGGCTCGTATTGCTGGAATTGATTTACCAAACGAAAAGAGAGTAGAGATAGGTCTTACTTATATCTACGGAATTGGTAGACATACTGCTAATGAAATATTGAAAGAAACTAAGATTAATCCAGATACTCGTGTTAAGGACTTGACTGAGGACGAGGTTGGTAAGATCAGAGCTTACATCGAGAAGAACTGCGTTGTTGAAGGTGACTTGCAGAGAGAAGTTTCTTTGAATATCAAGAGACTACAAGAGATAGGTTGTTATAGAGGAATTCGTCATAGAAAGAACCTTCCTGTTCGTGGTCAAAATACTAAACAGAATGCAAGAACTAGAAAAGGTCCAAAGAAAACTGTTTCTAAGTCTAAGAAAGACAAGAATAAGTAAAAAGTGTTAAGGAGAAAGTAAATGGCTGTTACAAAGAACAAGGTTACTAAGAAGAAAAAAGTAACTAAAAATTTAGACAAAGGTGCTGCATACATAAACGCTTCTTTCAATAATACAATCATTACTATTACTGATAACGCTGGTAATGCTGTTGCATGGAGTAGTGCTGGTAGCCTAGGACTAAGTGGTTCTAGAAAAAGCACTCCTTATGCTGCTCAACAAGCTGCAGAGATTGCTGCTAAGAATGCTAGAGAGCAAGGCATTAAGTCAGTTGAAGTTTATGTAAAGGGTCCAGGCAACGGAAGAGAAACTGCTATAAGAGCTCTTCAGACTGCTGGTATTGATATTACTCTTATTAAAGATGTATCTCCAATACCTCATAATGGTTGTCGTCCACCTAAACGCAGAAGAATATAATTAAAGGAGAATATTACAAACTATGGCAAAATATACTGGTGCAGATTGTAGAATTTGTCGTCGTGAAGGATGCAAACTATTCCTTAAAGGCGAGAGATGTACTTCTAAGAAATGTGCTCTAGAGAGACGCCCTAATGTTCCTGGCGTTCATGGTGCAGCAAGAAAGAAGGTTACTGAATATAGTCTACAATTAAGAGAAAAACAAAAAGTTAAAAAAGCATACGGTTTACTTGAGAAGCAATTCAGACATTACTATGATATTGCTAGTACTCAAAGAACTGGTATTGTCGGCGAAAATATGCTATCTTTGTTAGAGAGAAGACTTGATAATGTTGTATACAGAATGGGTATTGGTGCTAGCAGAAAAGAAAGCAGACAAATTGTTAACCACGGACATATTACTGTTAACGGTAAGACAGTTAATATCCCTAGCTACCAAGTTAAGGTTGATGATGTTATCGCTATCAAAGAGAATAAGAAAGAACTTCCTATGTTCAAAGAACTTAAAGATGTTAAGTGCGTAATGCCTAAGTGGTTGGAATTCAATTCTGAGAAGCTTACAGGCAAAATCAATGCTCTTCCACAAAGAGATGATATTGATCTAACAATCCGTGAACATCTAATTATAGAGTTGTACTCTAAATAATAAATAAATTCAAAAAGTGAGGAATTTCTTATGATGGAAATCGAAAAGCCTAGAATTACTTGTGAAGAAACAGACAATGGTTGTTTTGCAAGATTCGTAGTTGAGCCATTAGACAGAGGATTTGGTATTACACTTGGTAACTGTATGAGAAGAGTTCTATTATCCGCCCTTCCTGGTTGTGCTCCAGTTGGTATCAAAATTAATGGCGTTCAACATGAATTCTCAACTATTCCTGGTGTAGCAGAAGATGTTGTTGATATTGTTCTTAATATCAAAAACCTTGCTGTTAAGAGCTTTGATACTTCCAAAGACTTCACAACAGTTCTTAGAATTAATAAGTATGGTGCAGGAGAGGTTACTGCAGCTGATTTCGAACCAAATGATTTGGTAGAGATACTTAATCCAGAACTTCATATATGCTCACTTGATGACGGTGCTAAGTTCGAATTAGAGGTATTTGTTGGTCGTGGCAGAGGCTATGTCCCTGCAGATGCTAACAAGATTGATGACGCTCCTATTGGATATATCGCAGTTGATTCGATCTTCACACCTGTTAAGAAGGTAAATTACTATGTCCAGAACACTCGTGTAGGTCAGAGTATCGATTATGATAAGCTAACTATCGAGGTAGAGACTAATGGAACTCTTTCGGCAAGAGAAGTTATCTCTCTATCTGGTAAGCTTATTCAAGACCATATTTCGCTATTTGTTGATTTGGTAGAGAGTATGGCTCAGATGGATATCCTAATCTGCAGAGAAGAAGACAAACAAACCAAAGTACTAGAAATGACAATTGAAGATATTGATCTATCTGTAAGAAGCTATAACTGTTTAAAGAGAGCTGGTATTAATACTGTTGCTGATCTTATTAAGAAGACCGAAAGCGATCTAGCTAAGGTTAAGAATCTTGGTAAGAGATCTCTTGAGGAAGTTATTGCTAAGTTAGAAAGCTTTAATTTGACATTAAGAAATGATGAGGAATAATTTAAGGGAGAATTTGTATAATGAGAAAGTTAAATAGACCTACAGATCAAAGAATGTCTGTTATGCGTAGTCTTGCTACAAATCTTCTATGGTATGGCAAAATTGAGACAACTCTTGCTAAGTCAAAAGATCTAAGAATCTATGTTGAGAAAATTTTAACTAAGGCAATCAATACACACGAAGATGTTGTAAAAACTACTAAGACTGTTGTTGATGCTAAAGGTGCAAAATCTCAGAAAGAAGTTGTTAACGATGGTGCTAAGAAATTAGCTGCAAGAAGAGATATCATGAGCAAACTTTATGATGTTCAAGAAATTAGAGCAGATAAAGAGAGCAAAGCTGATTTCGTTAAACGTACAGAAGATATTAAACATCCACTTATTGAGAAGATATTCAATATTTATGCTCCTAAGTATGCTAAGAGAAATGCTGATAATGGAGTAGGCGGTGGTTACACTAGAATTGTTAAGTTGGGAACAAGAAATGGTGACAACGCCGAAATGGTTATTATTGAATTAGTTTAATAGGTATAGTTAATTAGAAAAAGTTGAACAATAATTATAATTGTCAACTTTTTTCTTTTGTTAAGAAACAATATATGATATTATATATTAAATATAATAATTAATATTTTGTGATATAGGAACAACAGATGTATCAACAAATTCAAGGAGAAAAATATGGGATATGATTGTGTTATAATAGGTAGTGGTGTTGCAGGACTGACCGCCGCATTGTATCTTGCTAGAGCTAATAAAAAAATTACCATAATTGAGAACTCTAATATCGGCGGTGTGACAGCAACTCTAGAGAACATTGAAAATTATCCAGGATATGAAAAAATAAGCGGTTTGGAGCTTATTCAAAACATGGTTATGCAAGTATCAAAACTAGGTGTAAATATAGACTTTATGACACCAGATTTGATAGATTTTGATAATAAGTGCATACTTATTGGCAAAAATGTGATTAATTATAGAACATTAATTATTGCGTCTGGAACATCTAATAATAGGTTGAATATTAGCAATGAAGATGATTATAGATTTCGTGGTATCAGTTATTGTGCAGTATGTGATGGGAGTTTGTACAAAGGTAAACGCGTAGTTGTTGTAACTGATGGTTATTCCGGAATAGAATCTATTAAATATCTTGAGAATATTACTGATGATTTGACAGTGATTGATCTTACAGATAAGGTACAAGACGATAGGTTAAAAATATACTCAAATTCTAAGTTGATTGCGTTAGAGGGGAATTCAAATTTGGAAAGAGTTGTAATAGAAGACAGCAATGGTATGCATTCAGTTATTAATTGTGATGGCTTGTTTGTATCCCTTGGTAGGGCTACGGATATTTCACTATATAAAGATAGTCTTAATATTAAAAATGGGCATATTGTTACTGATGAAAATATGCATACTAATATAGATGGTGTTTATGCTGCTGGTGACATCCGCGACAAATCTCTCAGGCAAATTGTCACCGCGTGCAATGATGGTGCTATTGCTGCTTGTGAGGCTATCAAGTATCTTAGTAGGTTGAAGTAAATATTAATTAACAACTTAAAGAGATTCCTCATATAAATTTTACATATGGGGGATTTTTTATGTTGTTTGGAACTGATGGTGTTAGGGGGATAGTTGATAAAGATATTAATCCAGAAATTGCTTATAATATCGGTAAAGGATTTGCTATGTATCTTAAGGAGAATAAGGTATCAGGCAAGGTGCTTATAGGGTGTGATACGCGAATATCTAGCGATACATATATGTACGCTGTCGCTTGTGGTGTAGCAAATTATAATTTTGATGTAGACATAGTTGGAATAATTCCGACTCCTGGTATTTCATATCTAGTGCTTAATAACAAGGAATATATTGGTGGTGTTATGATAACAGCATCACATAATGATAGTACTTATAATGGAATAAAGATTTTTAATAGTTATGGCGAAAAAACAAGCAAGGATGTCGAAGATAAAATTGAGAATAATATAGCAAAAGAAGCTTGTAATTGTATAAATAAGGGTAAAATTAGATATGATGAGCAGATATTAACTAGTTATATTAAAAACTTGATAACAACATTTGAGAATAGAATATCTAAAGTCAAAATTGTTATTGACTCGGCTAATGGTTCTAATTATGCAATTGCTCCTTACGTGTATAGGACTCTTGGTGCTGAGGTAATAGAAATTAATTGCAACAATGATGGTGTGAACATCAATAATAACTGTGGTGCTAATCATATTGAACAATTGCAACAGACGGTGCTCAAGTCTAAAGCTGATATTGGAATAGCGTTTGATGGTGATGGAGATAGGCTTAGGGTGGTGTTGTCTGATGGCAAAGTCATAAGCGGTGATGATATTTTACTTGCATTAGCTCTTAATTTTAAAAAGAAGAATCGTTTAAATAATCTATTAGTAGCAGGCACTATTATGACTAATGGTGGAACAGAAAATGCATTAAGGAATCACGGGATTAAATTAATGCGTAGTGATGTTGGCGATAAAAATCTTGTGATGTTAATGAAGGATAACGGTATTGCTATAGGCGGTGAAAGTTCTGGTCATATATGTATATATAATTATATTAGAAGCTGTGATGCATTATACAATAGCTTAGAATTTGTTTCGTGCTTGTTAGAAGATGATGTCGAATTACTGAATATAATTAATAGTAATTTTGTTATCCCTTCTGTTACTAAAAACGTTGTTATTAGTGATGAGTTTCGAAAAACGTTTAATACTAATATTAATGTTGATAGGGATATAATTAATATTAAGAAACAGTATCCCGATTCGAGAATTATTGTTAGACCAAGTGGAACTGAGTCTGTAATTCGAATATATGTTGAAGGAACTGATTGTGTCGTTAATCAAGAAATTGTTGAAAAAATAGAAAAAATACTAGTTAATTACCAATTGTAACATGGTTAAACTAACTAGCATATATTGACACAAAATATTAACATATTACACGATAAGTATTATAAATGTGGCAGAAACTACTGCTTATTCTTGAGATATGCCACAATTTTAGAATCGACATTATTTAGTACTTTTGTTAGTATTTCATCTGAATCGTATTTGTTTTTTATTTCTTGACTTATAATTGGGATCTTTGCAACTTTGAGAACATTTGTAATATTCTTATCTAATTTCTTAAGTTGTTGTTGTGTTGGTACAGGTGAGTAAAGGTCTATTACAAGTATTGGTGACATATCTTTTCTGAGGAATACGCATATGTCAACAAACTTATCTTGTATCATCTTGTAGTCTACAAGGTCACCGTTTGGTTCTACTAATTTGGATACTCCAACATGGGGGAAAGATATACAATCTCTTGGAAGAGATTTGTGTAATGCTTGAAGAAATTTCATTTCGTCTTCAGTACAATAATTATTCTTAACTTTAACTTTTGGGTTGTCGCTCCCTTTGGGAGTTGAGTCAAATGGTTTATTAAATTTCTTTTGTAATCTTCTGTATATAAGTATCGCAATAATAATTGCAAGTATCAGAATTATTATTGGTAGTATTGTATCTACAAATATATTGCTAAGTAAATTTTTCATTTTATCTCCTAGAAATTGTTCATTGATGAGTTTAGTGGAATTTTAATAACTATATTATATTTTACTACTGAATTGTTTTCTTGTAAATACCTATTTGTTAAAAATATTTAAAAGTCATACCGATATTCTTAATTGTATGAATATTTTGGTATGACTTTTTTCTTTATATATTTTCAATTTGCCAATCGATTGGTGATTTGCCAAGTTTATTAAGAATAGCATTAGTCTTGCTAAAGTGCTTGCAGCCAAACCAGCCACCTTGATTGGCACTCATTGGGCTAGGGTGTACAGCTGTTAAAACATAGTGTTTGTTAGTATCAATATATTGGGTGAAACTTTTTGCATTGCCTCCCCAAAGCAAGAATATAACTGGGTCAACTCGATTATTAAGTTCTTTTATAATCTGTGTCGTGACTAGTTCCCAGCCTTTACCTTTGTGGCTATTTGGCTTGTTTCTCTCTACGGTTAAGACAGAGTTTAGCATTAGAACTCCTTGCTTTGCCCATTTTGTAAGGTTGCCATTGTTAGGTATGCTGCATCCTATGTCATCTGCAATTTCTTTGTATATATTCTTTAAAGATGGGGGAATTGCTATGTCTTTCTCTACAGAAAAGCTTAGTCCGTGTGCTTGATTAG
Organism: Clostridiales bacterium; assembly: GCA_015055665.1. Classification (GTDB taxonomy): domain Bacteria; phylum Bacillota; class Clostridia; order Christensenellales; family UBA1242; genus UBA11490. Next base: position 15,387 of record SVHX01000015.1, on the reverse strand, counting down.
GGTTGTGGTAGGGGTCTTGTCCGACTATTACTACTTTGACGTCGTTATATTTGACCAGATTGAGTGCATTAAAAACATTTTCTGGTTTGGGGTAAATTGTCTTTGAATTATACTCGGACTGAAGCCATTTTTCTAGGTTCTGGTATTCTGGACTATTAAATACTGGTAGTAATTTTTCGTACCAATTTTTCGTTATTACAAACATAGATATCTCCTATTGTATTAATCCAATTATAATTCAAATAATTTAATTTTGCAACAGAATAAAAAGGGTAGAAGGCTGTTTTGATGATTTTTACTTTGAAATAGGCTTTTTTGAGTGTATAATATATACTAATATTAGAGTTTTTAGTCAAGTATCTTAATGGAGTTGTTATGGATATTTTAATAGCAAAGAAGATGAAAAAATATCGCAAAATTGGTCTTGCTTTCGGAGGTGGAGGAGCAAGAGGTTTTTCGTATATTGGTGTTATTAGAGCATTGGAGGAGGCTGGTATTAAATTTGATTATATTGCTGGCACGTCTATAGGGTCTATCTTCGGGGCAATGCTTGCGTATGGTGTTGATAGTGATAGGCTTGAGAAAATTGCAACATCTATTAAGGTTAAGGATATTCGTACTAGCAAGATCCCTCTAATGCCGAGTTCCTCTGATGCTATTGAAAAGATTATTATCGATACTGTTGGAGATATTGATATTAGTGATCTAAAGACCCCTTATTGTGCTGTTGCGGTTGATATGCTCACTGGTAATGAGGTAAATATAACTAAGGGCAGGTTGTGTAAGGCTCTTGCTGGAAGTTGTGCAGTTCCTGCACTGTTTCAGCCGGTAGAATTTGAAGATAAGTTATTGTTTGATGGTGGTCTTCAGAATAATATTCCTGCTGACGTATTGCGTAAGCTCGGATGTGATGCAGTTGTGTCAGTCGATATAAACTCGACTCGTGGGCATGGAGCGAAGTCTACTAAATATTTTGATTTGCTCATTGCCAGCGTTGATATTATGATGAAGAGTAATTCCATTAAAGGTTACATGAATTCCGATCTTATTATTAAGCCTGATCTAAAAAGGTTTAGGGCATCCAAGACTGATGGTATGTACGAAATGATCGAAGAAGGCTATCGCGCGACTATTGAGAAGATACCTGAAATAATGGCTTTGTTTAAACGAAAAAAGTTAAAGAAACATTGGTGGAGTATAAGGAAATACAAAGATTAATGAAGATACAGATGACAAAAAGACAAATAATTAATACTATCTATATTGCAGTAATTATTATTGTTCTTTTTTCTAATATCTGGTATAGAGAATTGTCATTATTGCTGTATTTAAGACCTGATTATACGTTTAAAAATAAAACAGAAATACATTTTATAAATGTTGGACAAGGTGATGCTGTTGCAATCAAGTTTGATAACGGACAGGTAATGTTAATAGATTCTGGCACTGAGGAATATTGTGATAAGTTATGTAGGTATCTAGATAAAATAGTGTTAGATGATAGAAATACAATAGATTATCTTGTGTTAACTCACAAGGATACTGATCATAGTGGAAATATCCCTCATTTGCTGAAGAATTACAAAGTAGGTGTATTATATAGACCAATGATATATTCTACAAGTGAAGATAGTAATAGTACTAACACTTCCGATTGGTACGATTATATAGTAGATATAGCTAGGTCTAGAAATATTCCAATGATATTTAATGAAGCAGGAATTAAGCTTATTATTGGAGAAAGCCTGCTTACTTGGCTTAGCCCTATAGGAATTGAACATAATGCTGATATTGATAGTAATGATTTTAGCCCTATAATTAGGCTTGATTATCGTACGAAATCTGCGTTGTTTACCGGAGATGTTGGCTTTGATACGGAAGAAGAAGTAATAGACTCTTACGAAGAAACAATGCTAGATGTAGATATATTAAAAGTTGCTCATCATGGCAGTGCGTATTCTACAAGTGATATATTTCTAGAAACTACGTCTCCTGATGTGGCAGTTATTTCGGTTGGTTATAATACTTATGGTCATCCATCCAATACTCTGATGCAGAGGATACTTGAGTATGACAAGCTCTGTAATGCTAAATTATTTAACAATACATATACAACAAAATCCAAGGGTAATATCATAGTGACAATGGATGATGAGTTGGATATAAAATGTATCGATAATATAGATAATTATTCGTTTGTGGATTATTGGATATATTCGGCTATTTTCATATTGTTATTGGTTGTACTTATGTTAAAGCCTTATTATTCTGTATGGGTTAAGAAACTTAAATTTTATCGTCAAAATAAGAAGTTCGAAAAAAATAATAGTGATACAAACTAGTTGGTAAGGGGTTATATTGTTTTGTTATTAAATCAATAAAAAATAATCAAAATACAAGTTAGATATACTCGATTTTGTAAAACTTGTAAAATAATTAAAAAAGATATACTTGTAATATGAAAATCAATTGAAAAAAATGATACTATTTAGTATACTAAAATAAATAATTCTATTGTAACTATCTTTCGTGGCTTATGTGTGTACGGTTGCAAAAAGGAGGGGGAGAGTGCCAAAGACGAATTTATGTATTATAGGACTACCTAAACAATTTACTGACACTGTTAGCAAAGCCATGGCCGAACAGATGGAAATGTTTTATGCCAATATTGATGATTTGTTTACATATGAATTGATAGATTCGGCACATATTGAAGAAGTTTGTGGCCTGGAATATCTACACAAGGAAGAATATTCGATAGTTAAGCGAATATGTACATATGATAACACACTTATCTTTATTGATTACGCTTTGCTTAATAGACCAGAAATACTTAAAGTGGTTAGTGATAATTGTTTGCTATTATTTCTTAGTGTCAACAAGGATCGATATATTACACTTCTAGATAGGTCTGGATTGGGTGATACCATGATTACAATTAATCAAGATGTTTTTGATGACCGTGATAGTATTTGCAGGAGTATAGCGGATATTATTGTAGAGTGTGAGGAATTGAGTGAAGTTGATATTATAGAAAAAACTATCAAGCAAATTATATCGTATTATTCATTAAAAAATTAACACTAGGAGATAATGAAAATGGACTTAGAAAATAAAAATGTAAATGCTTTGAGGATGCTTGCGGTTGACATGATCGAGAACGCAAATAGTGGGCATCCGGGGATTGCGTTGGGTAGTGCACCGATATTGTATGCATTATACTCCAAGCATCTAAATGTTGTTCCAAAGGATGACAAAAATATATTAAGAGATAGATTTGTTATGTCCGCAGGTCATGGAAGTAGTATATATTATGCAACCTTGCACGCTTTCGGCTATGGTATCAGTATGGACGATCTAAAGTCTTTTAGAAAGGCTGGAGCTATTACTCCAGGGCATCCGGAATACGGATTGACCCCGGGTGTAGATGCGACGACTGGCCCTCTTGGACAGGGTGTTGCAATGGCTGTTGGTATGGCAATAGGTCAAAGAGTTATGGGTAGCAAATTTAATAAACCAGATATAACTTTGTTTGACAACTACACCTATGCTTTGGTTGGAGAAGGGTGTCTGATGGAAGGGGTTTCGTATGAAGCCTTGAGTCTTGCGGGTAGCTTAAAGCTAAATAAGTTAATTATCTTATATGATTGCAACAAAATTACGCTAGATGGGAACTTGGATAGCGTGTGTGACATGGATATCATGGCGTACATGAATAGTCTTGGTTTTAATACAATAGAAGTTCATGATGGCAATAACATAGAGGCAATAAGTGATGCGATATCACTTGCAAAAAAGTGTACGGATCGTCCTAGTTTTATAAAAATAAATACTCATATAGGGCATGGAAGCGTGCATGAAGATAGCCATAAGGCACACGGATCTGTACTTGGTGCAGATAATGTGGCGTTGCTTAGAGAGAAATTGGGTGTAAATACACAACCCTTTGATCTAGGTGCTGATGTTTCGAGAGATCTTGTGTTCCTACGAAAGAGATTCGCTTCTACCGAAAAGCTATTCAAAGATAGACTCAAGGCTTACAAAAAGGCATATTCTGGAGATTACAAACTGCTTACGAGTATTCTTAATGGAGATGTTAATATTGGTAAACTGCAGTCTGACATAATTGGTAACGGTCTAGCTGGTAGAGATATGGGTGGATTGATTATCAATGCGTTAGCAGAGGATAATACATCTCTTATGACGCTTTCGGCAGATTTGTTTAGCAGTACCAAGGCTATGATTGGTAGCAGTGGATATACCAATATTAATTTTGGTAATAGAAATCTTAAATGTGGTATCAGAGAATTTGCTATGGGAGCAATTTCTAATGGCTTAGCTCTGTATGGTGGCATAATTCCTATTCAGAGCACATTTATGGTATTTAGTGATTATCTAAAGCCTGCACTAAGGTTAACATCAATGATGAAGAATCGCGTAATTTCTGTATTTACTCACGATAGTATTGCAGTAGGTGAGGATGGTGCTACGCATCAGTCTTGCGAGCAGTTGTGGTCGTTGCGAGCAATTCCTAATACTAGAGTTTATCGCCCAGCGAATTTTGAAGAGGCTAAGGCTTGTATGGTAAGTGCGTTGCAGTTTGATGGATCTTCTGTAATGGCATTGTCTAGGCAGAAATTAGCAGAATATCCATCTAGCGAGAAAGATGCAGCTATGGGTGGTTATATTATATCCAAAGAGGATAGGCGTAACTTAGATGGTATTATTATTGCTACTGGTAGCGAGGTAAGTATAGCACTGGAGGCTAAAAACTTATTAAAAGAGCAAGGATACAATATTCGTGTGGTAAGCATGCCTTGTGTAGAGGTATTTGAAGAGCAGACATCTCAATATAAGAAAGAGTTGTTGCCACAGGAGGTAAAGTCTATATTTGCAATAGAGGCGGGGTCTACAATCGGTTGGCATAGGTATGTTGGAAGGTCTGGCAAGTGCTTTGGTGTAGACGACTTTGGTATGAGTGCTAAACCTCAAGATATATATAATAAATTTGGCTTAAATGCTGAAAATATTTCTAAAGAAATCGTTAAGGTAATTAAAGCAAATAAATAAAACCTTGGTGGCAACCAATGATTGCTGTATGCTTAAGTTTAATAATATGAAAAAAAGATTTACGAATAATTTTTTCGTAAATCTTTTTTGCTAATTATATTAAATTAGAAGTCGCACTTATCAGCAAGAGATTTGTAATGGTTGTAAGTTGCCATTGCGTTTTGCTTAGATTCTTCGAATAATTCGTTAGCTAATTCTTCGTCTTTTGCAAGCAAGCTCTTGTATCTAGTTTCGCCTTTAAGGAAGTCTGTATATTCGAGTGTTGGTTCTTTGCTATCTAGGATAAATGGATTTTTGCCTTCTTCTTTGAGTTGTGGATTATATCTATATAGATGCCAATAACCGCTCTCAACAGCTTTTTTCTGTTCTAATTGGCTATTCTCCATCTTGATTCCGTGGTTGATACATGGAGCGTAAGCAATGATAATAGATACTCCATTATATGCTTCTGCTTCTTGGATAGCAGTTAGGAATTGGTTCATATTAGCGCCCATAGCAACTTTGGCTACATATACGTCTTTGTATTGAGCTGCAATCATGCCAAGGTCTTTCTTGTTAGTACGTTTACCATTAGCTGCAAACTTAGCAATTGCTCCCATTGGGGTAGATTTGCTAGCTTGACCGCCAGTGTTACTATAAACTTCGGTGTCTAGTACTAGTATGTTAATGTTCTCGCCACTAGCAAGTACATGGTCAAGACCGCCATAACCAATATCATAAGCCCAGCCGTCACCGCCAACAATCCATACAGATTGGTTAGAGAAGTTGTCTTTGGCATTGATGATACTGTCTTTGATAAATTTCATATCATCATCAACATTGGTTGTAGATAGCTTAGAGGTGATAATTTCAGAAAGTTCTCTCTGTCTATCGACATTATCGCAAGATAGGTACTCTTCGATACTTTCGTTAAGTTCTTCTGAATATTCTTTGTCATAGATTTTGTTTAGATTGGATCTAAGTACTTCTTGTTGGAATTTGTGTCCGATCTTGATACCAAATCCGAATTCTGCGTTGTCCTCGAATAAGCTATTAGCCCAAGCAATTCCGTGACCTTTCTCGTCCTTAACAAATGGACAAGTAGGTGATGAGCCACCATAAATACTAGAACATCCAGTAGCGTTAGCGATAATCATCCTATCGCCGAATAATTGGCTAATTACTTTAAGATATGGAGTTTCGCCACAACCAGCACAAGCTCCGCTGAATTCGAAGTATGGTAATTTGTATTGGCTGCCTTTAAGAGTAGTAGGCTTAAACGTACCACTTTGCTCGTTAGGAATAGAATTGATGAACTCGTAGTTCTTGTGTTCTTGTTCCATAAGTTCGCTAGCGTCTTTCATAACAAGTGCCTTCTCTTTAGCAGGGCAAACGCTTGCACAAACGCCACAACCAGTACAGTCTTTGCTACTAACTTGCATAACAAATTTTAGATCTTTCTCTGCCATTGCATTAGGGGTTTGAAGATTGTCTGGTTTGCCAGCTAGGTTCTCTTCTTTAACAAGGTGAGGTCTAATTGCTGCGTGAGGACAAACAAATGCACATTGGTTACATTGGATACATTTCTCACTATTCCAGCATGGTAGTTGAGTTGCAACTCCGCGTTTCTCAAGTTTTGCAGTATTAGTAGGAACAATTCCTCTAGGATCAAATGCACTTACAGGCAAAGTATTTCCTTCTAGAGTAGTGATTGGCTTAATAATCTTCTCAAAGTATTCTTGCTCGCCAGTTATAGTGTTTTCGTCATTAATTGTAATATTTGCCCAAGACTCTGGGTAATTAACTTCTACTAGGTTATTAGCTCCGCTATCAATTGCATTGAAGTTCATATCTAGTATTGCTTGACCTTTGCTACCGTAGCTCTTCTCGGCAAACTTCTTCATCTCTGATATTGCGGTTTCTGCAGGGATGATATTGATAAGCTTGAAGAAAGCTGATTGCATAACTAAGTTAATCTTGTTGCCAAGTCCAATTTCGCCAGCAATCTTATCTGCATCAATTGTATAGAATTTAATGTGATTAGTTGCAATTTCCTTCTTAAGTCTGTCAGGAAGCATTGTTTCCATCTGGTCTAATGTCCAACCGGTGTTAAGTAGAAGCGTTCCGCCATCTTTGATGTGGTTAAGTAAATTATATTTAGTAACATAAGCTTCTTTGTGTACTGCTACGAAATCGATATTGTCTAGCAAATAACTCTCGTTAATTTTATTTTTGCCAAATCTTAAGTGGCTTATAGTTGCGCTTCCGCTCTTCTTACTATCGTACTCGAAGTATGCTTGTCCATTAAGGTCTGTATTGTTACCAATAATCTTAATGCTACTCTTATTAGCACTGACAGTACCATCTCCGCCAAATCCAAAGAATTTGCAAGCAGTAACTGAAGAATCGCTAGGGAATATCTTCTTAGTAATAGGTAGGCTACAGCCTGTAACGTCATCTTCAATTCCAACAGTAAAATGGTTCTTAGGTGAGTTGGATGCAAGATTCTCGAATACTGCATTAACCATAGTAGGGGTAAACTCTTTGCTACCAAGGCCATATCTTCCGCCATATACTTTAACGTCAGTGACATTGTTTTCTGCAAGGGCACAAACAACGTCTTTGTATAGAGGCTCGCCATCGCTACCAGGCTCTTTGGTTCTATCAAGAACTGCAATGTTTTTAACAGTTTTAGGTAGTGCATTAACAAATGCAGTGCTTGCAAATGGTCTATATAGTCTAACAACAACTACGCCAAGTTTGCTACCAAATTTCTCGTTAAGATATTTAACAGTTTCTTCGGTAGTGCTTGCACCACTTCCCATGATAACGACAACATTTTCGGCATCTGGAGCGCCATAATAATCAAAGATATTGTAGTGTCTGCCAGTTATTGCTCCAATGCTATTCATGTAACCTTGAACAATCTCTGGAGTTGCATTGTAGAAGGCGTTGCTAGCCTCTCTATTCTGGAAGTATATATCAGGGTTCTGAGCAGTGCCTTGTTGGTGAGGTCGGTTAGAATTAAGAGCGCGATTCTTAAATTCGGTAATCTTATCGTAAGGGATAAGATGTTTGATGCTCTCGATATCTATGTCTTCGATTGTGTTAATCTCGTGACTGGTACGGAATCCGTCAAAGAAGTGTACGAAAGGAACACTTGCAGATAGAGTAGATAGGTGTGCAACAAGTGCCATATCCATAGCTTCTTGAACACTAGAGGATGCTAGCATTGCCCAACCAGTTTGTCTAACACTCATTACGTCTGAGTGATCGCCAAATATAGATAGTGCATGAGTAGCTAGAGCTCTTGCACTAACATGCATAACACAAGGAGTAAGTTCTCCGGCGATTTTATACATATTAGGGATCATTAGTAACAAGCCTTGACTTGCTGTAAAAGTTGTAGTTAGAGCACCAGAACATAGTGATCCATGAAGTGTTCCGCTTGCTCCTCCTTCTGATTGCATTTCGATAACTTTGACCTTGTTACCAAATACATTAAGTTTGTTTTCAGATGCCCAACTATCGCATAGTTCTGCCATAGTACTACTAGGGGTGATTGGATAAATAGCAGCAACTTCGCTCATCTGATAAGCAATGGTGGCTGCGGCGGTGTTACCGTCAATAGTAATTTTTTTCACTATAGATCTCCTTTTTTATCAAACTATTTTTAGTATATTACGATTGCAACTAATAGTCAAACGATTGGTGGCATTACATAAAAAAATTCCAAAATATCGGCTAAATTGTGTTTTTATACAAAAAATAATTGAAATATTATTAGTATTGTATTAAAATAAGATTAGTATTCATTAACCTAAAATAACCAATAGTTGTTGCATGCCAATAGAGTAATTGTGTATGCATTGAGATAATCAAAGGAGATAAAATGAGATATAAGGTAATTATTAGTTATGATGGTAGTTCTTATAGTGGATTTCAGGTACAGCCAAATGCTTATACTATCCAAAGCGAGATTGAGAAAACTTTAGCTCAAGTATTAGGTGTTCCTGTAACACTTGTTGCCAGTGGACGGACTGATGCTGGTGTTTCGGCAATAGAGCAGGTATGTCACTTTGATGTAGACAATCCTCTTGATACAAGGCGAGCAATAGGATACGCCAATTCATTATTGCCAAGAGATATTAGAATTCATCAGATAGAGGAAGTATCTAGCGACTTTCACGCTAGATATTCTGCAGTTGCCAAGACTTATTTATATTATTTTTATTGTGGTAGAGCAGAAATTCCTGTGCTAGACAAAGTTGCTGCATTTGAGCAAGGCTCTCTAGATATTGATAGTATGAATAGTGCTTGTCAGTATTTTAAGGGAGAGCATGATTTTAGTGCATTTTGTGCATCTGGAAGTCAAGTTGAGAGTAAGGTGAGAACAATTATCGATATTAGAATAGATAAAATAGATAACTTGTTTAGATTGGAAATAACAGGTAATGGGTTTCTTTATAATATGGTTAGGATTATTATGGGAACTTTGTTTGATGTTGGTAGGGGAAAAATATCTCCAGATTCTATTACTGATATTATTAATTCTGGAGATAGAGCTCGTGCGGGCAAAACTGCATCTGCCAAGGGGCTATATCTTAAGAAAGTGCTTTACTAACAGGATATTTATTTGACTTAAGTCTAGTTAATATGATAACATTTTAGTATATAATATAATTTAGGGAGAGTTTGTTAAGGTGAAATTCTGGATTAGGATACTTATAGCACTTGGCGTTGTAATAGTAATAGCTTTTGGCATATGGGCGTTTGCTTTTAGAGAAAGTGATGAAGTACAAGCTTTTAATAAGAGTGCAGAACTGATTGACTATAAGCAATCATTAGCTCTTGATAGTAGATTAGAAGCATTAAGTAATATGAATTATATCTCTGGCAATGCCGAAAGTACTATTGCAGGCGATAGTGATGATAAGAATAATATTAATCGATATCGTACTATTTGTCTTAGTCAAGAATCAGTAGTTGTAGAAGAAGGTGTAGAGTACAATTCATATATGACTATTGATAATAACGTAGATAAGTATTTGGAGTTGTATTTGCCATATCTTGATTCATCCAAAAGCAAGAGCAAACCACGTAGGCAAGTTAAAAATGCTATTGATGATTATAGAACTTCTCTAAAAACTCTTAGCAAAGAGCTAGACAATGTAACAACTTACCAAGTTAATATGACCGATAGTTCCGCTGAATATAGTATGCTTAGCGAACATTATCGTAATTTCTACAATGCATATCGTAAGTCGCTTAATAAGGCGTCGGATGTTTTGCTTGCGATGGTAGAGTATATTGATATTTGTTGCTACGGAGATAGTATTAGAATTGATGCCGAATTTGCAATGGGTGATGCCTATGCAAGATTGCTTAATACTACTACTAAAGCAAAAGAAATTGATGAGATTAAGTATCTATGTGATGTTAAGATATTGATAGATACAATGGGTAGATTCGAGGATGATCAGAATATATATATCGATCAGACAGAATATGAGTTCCTTTCGTCTTACAATAGATTGTATAATGATAAGAAAAATGTTCTAACTAAGATATTTGAGTGCGACAAAGAGAAAAGACAACAGATGGCGGATGGCCAATCTATAAGCGATATTGAACAGTCTGCACATACAGATGTTATTAATGTTCTTAATGTATTAGGGTATTAGGGGTAAATGAATATGAAGAAATTATTAAGTATTATAATGTTACCTTTGCTTGCCATAATGACATTTGTTGGTTGTGGATGCGACAAGGACAGGTCCATTGCAGATATTAATGCAGCATATGTAGGCATGGTCGAAACATTTAAGCAAGGGGAAGAGAATTTGTTTTTCTCGGACAGTGTTAATGAATCTACTATTAAGATATCGTATTCTGGCAATTATAGTGGTGGTATTAACGACGCAATTAATAATACGGAGCCATCCAATGATTTACAGCGTAGATATAGAGCTTTGTATTACCAGCAAGCCGTACTAACTAATATCTTTAAGTATTACGAAGATCATCAAGATAAATTTTATAGAGTAGCAAGTAGTGCAGAAATTGATGAAGATGAGTTGACAGGATTATACAACCGTGTAGTTGACCTAAAAGATTCTTTGGTGGAATTTAAGACTCATTATGACGAATTTATAGCAGCTACTGATATGGGATTATCGGACGTAATGAGATATGATGTTGCTGGATATTCTTTCCAGCTTAATAAGGTTATTGATAAATCTTTTGACTTTATATATTCTTTTATAGATATGTATGAGAAGTATTGTATCGAAAATTATTCGATATATAGCCAAGAAAACATTATTTCAATTGTTGACAAAGCATATGTAGATATGTCTTACATTGTATATCTTGAGAATATCAAAGCCTTTAACCAAACAATTGGCAGTGGCAATGATGGACTCTGTGATATGACAAGTGTTATATCTAGTACAAGCGAGAGTAATCTAACCACGTTATTGGAAGTAAGAGGTATGGTATCGCCATCTATTTATGATAGTATTGGTACAGATACCGAGCTAGGCAGAAATGCCCTTGACAAATTAAATATTTTGGTATACTATAGAGATATTTACGAACAAAGATTGGAACATTACAAGACATCATATAACAACTCTGATATATATGCTTTAAATAAGTACAAGTTCGCTACATCAGATGATATGAGTTACGAAAGTTATTTGTTATCGCTTAGTTCTTCTGACAAGGCAACTGTTAATATGATGAAGCACTTTGTAGATGAGATATTCTTAGGATATATGACCAATCTTAAAGCAATAATAGAATAAAGAAGGAAATTTATAATGGACTACAACAAATTAGCGGATTTATTATATCCTCATGTGGATAAAAATATCAATAAATTTTTCGAAAAGTACCCTGGTAGGAAATTGCTTAACGGTGCAGTTGTTTCGAGATTTGCACCTAGTCCTACAGGTTATCTTCATATAGGAGGACTATTTCAGTGTGTGACTCATGAAATGCTTACGAGGAAGCCTTCCAGCGTATTTTATTTAAGGCTAGAAGATACCGATCAGAAGCGTGAAATTGAGAACGCTGGAAGCTTGTTATATGAAACTTTATTGAAGTTTGGTATCGAGCCAACAGAAGGATATAGGGGTAATCTCGAAGAAAGAGGCATGTATGGCCCTTATGTACAGAGTCAGAGATTGGATATATACAAGGTTTTTGCTAAATATCTAGTTTCTAGAGGCAGAGCATATCCTTGTTTCTGTGAGAAATGTGAAGACAAGGAAGAGATTGCTGCTAAGCGAGAGCAAGAAATAGAGGCTAATAACACAACCATTGATCATGATCCTTGTAGAAAGCTGTCTTATGAGGTAGTGGAAGAGAATATTGCTATGGGCAAGGCGTTTGCTCTTAGATTGCTATCTAAAGGCAATCCGGAAGCTGTTATGGAAGTTGATGATCTTGGTCGTGGTAAGCGAAAGATTAGAGAAAATGGTAAAGATATCGTCTTGATTAAGAATAACGGTGTGCCTGTATATTCCTTTGCACATGTGGTGGACGATACATTAATGGGTACAACTATGGTTGTTCGTGGCGAAGACTGGTTCCAGTCGGTTGCTAGTCATATAGAATTATTTAGAGCCTTTGGTTTTGAAGAAATACCTTACCTTCATACTCCTAACATATGCAAACTTGATGATGGTAAGAAACGTAAATTAAGCAAAAGAAAAGACCCTGAGGCCGATTCTAGATATTTCTTGGAACAGGGGTATCCTGTGGATGCAGTTAAGGAGTATCTGCTTAACTTGATTAATAGCGATTTCGAAGATTGGCGTAGAGCAAATCCTACTAAGCATTATAGGGAATTCCCGTTTGCTATTAGTAAGATTAGTACTAGCAACCCAATGTTTGATATGGTTAAGCTTAATGACGTTTCTAAGGACTATATTGCAAGACTTAGTGCAGAGGATGTATATAAGCAATACTGTCAATGGCTTAAGGAGTATGATCCAGAATATTTATCTCTTGTAAGTAAAAACTCAGATTATGCTTTTGAGGTATTTAATATCGAAAGAGAGTGCGAGAAACCAAGAAAAGATATCTCTTGTTGGTCTATGGTTAAAGATTATTACAACTATATGTTTGCTGATTACAAAGATATAAATATTGATTTCGCAACTGTAACTAGTATAGATAATGAATTGTTATACAAGATATTGCATACTTATGTTGTGTTATTTGAAGAGTCATTAACTAAAGACGAGTGGTTTGATAGACTTAAGAAAATGGCAGAAAAGCATGGTTATTGTGTCAATAACAAGGAGTTTAAGGCAAATCCTGAAGCTTACAATGGCAATCTTGCATCTTTCTGCAATATGATTAGATATGCATTTACTGGTAAAACAAATACTCCAGATTTGTATTCTATATGTTGTGTGCTAGGCAAAGAAGAATTATTCAATAGATTAGATATAATCAAGTCAAAATTAAGAGGTTAATTAAATATTACAGTAAAAGAGATAAGCTCCTCGCTTATCTCTTTTACTTATAAGATATCTAATTTAAGAATCTCTCTATATACATAATCAATTGCAATATAATGAGTCTAGTATGAAATAATAAATATTATAATCCTTTCTCGATATTCTGAGCTACTTCGTATACGTTAGTGTAGTTATTCATATAAGTTTCAAGTTCTATTAATTCGTTGAGAGATAACTTCTCGGCTAGTTGAATATTCCCAGCAAACATATTGGTTAATGGAATTACTTTGCCATAGAGCATCTCAAGGTGTGGTATGTGTCTAACTGTATTGGATTCCTTGTGTGGTTGATACAGACTTGTTAATGGAAAAATGATATTGCTCATTGTAGGGGACTTGTAATAAGTTGCACAAAGATCGCTTACTACTATTGGAACTTTTGACCAATCGACAACGGTATTTTCTGGATAGATTATTCCAGGCCTCGATCCAAATGTCTTCTTAAGGTATTCAAAGACTTCTTCCTCTGTTGCTGGCTCAAGTATAAGGAATCTATTAGGGTGGTATTTGATGCCGTACCTTTGAATAGTACGATCTTGGTCTATAAGTATTTTGCTTGTGCTTGATAGAATACCTACAAATAATTCATCTCGCTTGAATCTGCGTTTGTCTGCATACTTTTTTACAAAATAATCTCCCAATGCCCCCATAACAACACTCCCATAAATTCTAATTGGTCATATTATAGCACGAATACTCCTACAAATCAATACCTAATCGAAAAAAAATACTTACTATTGACAATGCTAATATTCGGAGTTATAATAGTTGTGAAAAGAGGAGAAATAATATGGATAATAAGATTAAGCTTAATGCTTTCGAATATTCAGCATATTGGTGGGTTAGTAAGATTAGAGGTGTTGTTGATGAAGTTGTCGAGAATGGCGAGGGAACTAATGATAGGGTAGACCTAGCGGAACTTATGTGGAATCTTACAGATAAACACTGGCGTATGATTTATTTGCATTTAACCCGTAGTATCGAGCAAGAATATAAGGCGGGAGGTAATTTTTTTACTCAAGAAACCAGAGCATCATATAATGATCATTATCCAGGACACAACAAGATTAACGAAATGATTAACTCAATGTTTAATGGTAGGGTAAAGATTCCTAATGCAAACCTCAATAAAGAAGATGAGGCGGAAGAGGTATATTCGATACATAATGCAAATGGTACTCCGATTGTGTATATTAGCGATTATGAATTAGTTCGCAAAGTGGATACAGTTGTGGAGAGGAATTACATTGTTACAGGGGATACAAGTCTTCTAAATGATATGGTAAAAGAATAATATTGAAGTTATATTTAATTAAATGATTATCAGCACCTAACTTATGTTGGGTGTTTTTTTATAAGCGGCTACAAAAATGCCTAACGGCATATGATGCTTAGTGCATCACGCATTACGAAGTAATGCAAAGGTGAGGGGTGCTGGTTCAATCACTATACCAACAAAAAAATCCCCGAAGGGATTTATTTGGTAGGAATGAGTGGACTCGCATTAAGCGGAGCGTCAATCTTCGGGCAGGGGACCCGAATACACACCGACCCCACCTTATGCCTAACGGCAATTGGTAATGCAGGGTGAACCACCCTGATGTGATACTTAGTGTATCACGCATTACGAAGTAATGCAAAGGTGAGGGGTACTGGTTCGATTACTATACCAACAAAAAAATCCCCGAAGGGATTTGTTTGGTAGGAATGAGTGGACTCGCATTAAGCGGAGCGTCAATCTTCGGGCAGGGGACCCGAATACACACCGACCCCACCTTATGCCTAACGGCAATTGGTAATACAGG
>SVHX01000002.1 GCA_015055665.1 Clostridiales bacterium | reverse complement strand
TATTTTATATATTTGCTCAAATTTTCTTTAGCAAAAGGAACTAAGTATATTTTATAGAAAGGTTCCTCTTCGTCTAAAAGTCGTATTTTATTAAATAGTTGAACAGCAAAATCTTCACCATTAATAATTTTGTTATTTATCCTTAAATTATCAATCTCATCTTTAGCCTCTTTTAATAAATTAACATAGTTTGTTGCTCCTAACTCTTCTAGATATTTCATATTTACTTCTATATCAAAATAACTAGAACCTTCTATCATATTAACTAAAGAAAGAAATTTTTTCTCATTATATTCCAAATTTTCTTCTTTATTTGAACGCATTATATTGTTATATAAATCAGCCAAAAAATCTTCATAATCATCTTTTTCGTTTTCTTTGATTGATGGAGTATAATTTATAAGTTCTTTTAACTCATTAAAACATTCTTCTACATTTTCTATTTCTGGTAATGCAAAGAAATAATCGTTAGTTGTAATTAAAAGGATTCCGTGTTTTGTTTTCTTTCTATTTTTTAATCCTTGAACAAATTCTTTACTTAAATCAAACATAATGTATGTTGATTTTGATTTTTCAGAATTTGTATTAAGTTTATATTTATGATTTCCATACATTAAAAGGAAATTGGCGCTTATTAAAGGTCTATCATAACTATAGTTTAATCGTTGTATATCTTTAAAATTGATCGTATATTGTCCATCTAATGCATTAACTTTGATATTATCTCCGAAAACTTCCAAATAATATTCTGGTTTTTTACTCAATAATTTTAAAATCTTATACAATTCTTTAGCATTCTTTACGAATAAAGGTATTGCAAATATCAATACAAAACCATTAACAATTAACCCTATAATAATTTCATCATTAAAAATGAACATATCTAATACAAATAATGCAATAAGCGAAATTAAACATATAAATAAGTATAAAGACATTAAACCAAATACATTAATTTTATTTCTTTTAGCTAAATTTTTCATATACATCTCCAATCTTTTATCTTTTGATAACATAATAATTAAATTTTATAAATGTTTTTATTTTAAATTTTCTATGTTGTTTGTTCTAATTTATTTTTTAAATTTAAATATATTCTTTTCATTTCCACATATCTATTAGTTAATTGAGATACAATCTTTTTCTTATAGTTGCCAATCGTAAAAAACACACTCTCCAAATCTAAACCTAATTTTGATTTGTATAATCTATAAAGATTTTCAAAATCAATAAAAATACTCTCTGCTAATTTCTCACCAGAAACATCTTTAGGTAATATATCATTATTTAATATGCTTTGACTAAACAATATATCTTCTATAAAATATTTTTGTCTTAAAGTATTGCTCATAACTAAAGCCACATATCTTGCATCAAATTCTATAGGAAAAGAATAGTTTTGTCTTACATAATTAAATTGAATATTATTTTCTATAAGTCTATTGTATATTTCATTAAATAACATAGTAAATACCAATAAAACTTCTTCGTCTGCAAATTTCATATTGTTTTCATATATGTATGTTTTATATTTTTCTTGAACAATATGTTGGGACTCGTGAAATAAGGTTTCTAATAGTTCATATTTTATGGTTTTATAACTACCCATTTGTAAGAAATAATCTTGCAAGCCAAAGCCGATGTACTTCTTCATAAAATTATATAAACATACTTTGTATTTTGAATTTTTACAATTTTCATTATAATGATTATAAAAATCATAAAGTTTCTCAAGGTGACCATTCTTTGTGCAATCTATTTTTAATGACTTAATTACATCATATCTTAGTTTATTAAAAGAAATTTTATCCGGGTATTCTGTTGCACAATTACCAAAAGCCTTATTATCTTCAAATAATATTTTTATTTTCTTTTTTATATTATATTTTTCTAAAATACTTTCACAAATTTGTTCAAATAATACTGAAATCTCATTGTAATTTGTTGTGTCTTTATCTATAAAACCTTTTGACTTTAAATATATATTTTCCATTATACTCCTTAATTTATAATCTCTAATGATTTATCTTGTTCAAAACGAAACTCTGGAACAGGAATATATTCTCCCTCGCTAGTCTTTCTCATAATAGTATTACCGTTAAAATCTTTTTTTGCTGTTACAGTATCTTTATATCCTTCAAATGCTGGAGTTACTATCATTTGCTTTTCAAGGCTTTTGATAGTTTGCATTTTTTGAAAATCAACATCTAGGATTTTTATTCCTGCATTTGGAGTAACTAATAAAGAATGTGTTACAGGTAAATTCATTTCGGTCTGCATAAATCTAATTGAAGATAAATCTCTAACAGACCAAACATTTGAACCCGGCTTATTTTCAGGATGAGTATGACACTGAAATATACATAGGTCAACATTTGGTTTCTTTAAAGCCTCTGGACTTAAACCTTCAACATTTCCTTCTAAAAAAGGAACAATCCAATCGTGAGAACACGCATCATCTGCTAAATATAATTGTTGTTCTGCTGGAATAATGATCCTTGCAATGCGAATAAAATCGCCTTTAGAACAATCAGCTTGTTTATATCCAATTAAATAAAAAGGAATTTCTTCTCCTGTTTTTAATGTTAAGGTCTTAATATTATTTATCCATTCATTTATATTTGTTGGACAAGCAATTTGTGTTGTTCTATCTCTAGTTATTACATTTTCGCCATTAGACAATTTAGTTTCATCAAAAGTTGCATCTCCATTACTAAATTCTTGTGTAACGCAGTTAAATATATTAGGACATTGTCTTCTTAATGTTAGTAATGTCCCATAATCAAGACCATTCATTTATTTTTCTCCTTATAAAGATAATTTAAAATCTCTTTTTGAATTTCTTTTCTATCTTTATTTATATCAAAAAACTTCAAACCATTTTTATCACATTGTTCTTTATATAAAATACTCATTTCTTTGTAAAACTTAATTTGCAACATTAATTCATTATCAGTATATTTTTTGTTTGAGTCGCTATTCCTAAACAAAGCAAATAAAGTTTTTTCATCAAGACTTATAAATCCCAAATATATGATTTGTGTGTTGTTATAATCGTTATATTTAATAAAATCACTTGGACTAATTGAATATTCTAAATCAACAACAACATTATCATTTTTATCATTAATATAATCAAGTAATAATTTTGAATAATTTTCACTTATTGTTTTTTTATTCTCAAAAGGTTTTATATCAATGTTAAACTTTTGAAAAATGTCCCAGTCGCTAACTATATTAAACTTGTATTCTTCAAATATTGTCTTTGCAAGATTTGTTTTACCAGTACCCGGTAATCCACAAATAATAATTTTCATCAAGACCTCTTATTCTCAAATTTTTCTATTAAATCTTTATAGTATTTACTTGCCCATTCTCTTTGACGAAATTCTTTTCCTTCAAAATATCCTCTATCAATAAGTAATTGCAATGCTCTTTTTTCACATACTTCTTTTGAGTTCTCTGGACTTTCATTATACCAAATAAACTTGATTTTTCCTTCTTTTTCTAATTTTTCAAATTCAAGTCCAATATCTTTTATTTCTTCATATCCTATAATATCTACCGCTTCTTCACAAACTACTTCACAAGGATCCCCAGTAGCATCTGTAAATTTTTCCGCTGGAAGATAGTAGCAAAAACTAGACTTTCCCCAATATCTATCTTTTAATGCATTAGGATACGCTTCATAATATGTCGGCACACCAAGTCTTCCATCAGTAATCCAACCATCAAACATTCCTTGTCCTTTAGCCGCAAAGAACAATACTGTAATCATATCTTTAGTCGCATACACATAAGGTTTTCCGTGTCTGCACTCAAAGGGTTCTAGTCTGGCAAGTCCAGCTTTACTACTTCCGTGATATACTACATTTTCTTTTTCCATTGTTACTCCTTGAATAAAATTTTTTAAGCTTTGGCAATTTTTATATTTCTTTATTGTGTATATTATAACACATATCTAAAAAATCCGTATCTAAAATACAAAAATTCTCATAAAATTTAGGGCTTTTTGAATTTTTTATGTTATAATATACAAAATCAATTATCAATTAAAAGGTAACCTAATGAATAGAACTGTTATTACTCTTGATAAAAAGAAGATGTTTACGGATTATTCTCATAAGCCACTTAAACACAAATCCCTTAATGGCTGTCATAATAATTATGAAGTGCAATTAGGAAAGTCAATTGCTTTCTTAAAAGAAGCAAATGGTTGTGTTGATTATGGAGATTATATCTGTATGAAGATGTGTGAAATTGTAGATTTGCCTTGTGCCGAAATGGAGATGGTGTATCTACAAGGATTTCCTCGTGAAAATGAAGAAAGGTTATTATCCTTTGAAGAACATTGTGCTGAGATAAGAAAAATATCTTCCTTCAAAAGTAATGATGAAGAATATTTGAGACAGAGTTACGCTCATTACGAAAAAATGTATCACGCACGAAATATGCCATTGAGAGCCGGTGTTTTGTCTTATGATTATAAAGAACTACCAGAATTTAGAGATATATCTAAAGCAATATCTATATCTACAATAACTGAAGCGTATGCTCAACTAACAGGAACAGAAGCTCCTATGTCTATAGATGGATATATGCAAATATTAGATGAATTAACTAATGGCAATAGCAAGATGGGTAAATCCTTACGCAAGCAACTTGGATTAAAAGATAATATTAATTTAAGTCCTACTTTGTGTGACGATTTAAAAAAATATGTTGTATTTGGTTTTGTAACCGGACAAATTGATATGAAGCAAGACAATATTCATCTTGTGGTTAGAAAGTCTGGCAAAGGCTTTGAAATAAGCGCAGGACCATTATTTGACAATGGAGAAAGTTTTAATTTAAGCTCAATTGAAAGAGTTGACGCTATTGATGATCCAGAAAGAGCAACCGATTATGCTTTAGATTTAGGTAGAAATATGGCAAATCGTGTATCACTAACTGAAAATAGTGGTGTGGACTACGACAAACAACTAGAAGAAATTGCTAGTGAAATAGCAAGTAATCCTCAGATTGCACAATTCTATGGTCAATTAAAGAGTATCAACATAGACCAAATATTAACACAAATTCCGTCTAGAGAAGCGGAATATCATATGGTTTGTAAAATGGTAAAAGGAATTTACTCATCAAGAATTTCTGCAATTGAACAACTTTTAACTAAACAAACAACAACTGAAAATAAAAATGAGACTGAAAGCCAAGTTGAACTAATTACTCAATTAACAAGTTCACAAACCCAACCAATTCTTGAAGATGATGAATTTTGTTTGTAAAATATAAAAATCGCACCTAATTAAGATGCGATTTTTATTTGTTTTAATCATCAGTTGGTGGGTTTTCGCCAAAATAATCTCTGGTAGCAGACACCATAACTTGCATAAATCTAGTATGTCCTAAAATATTTTGTCCATATCGTTTTTTTAATAAAATAGGATACTCATTATCAAAATATAGTAAAGAGTTGTTATCATAATAAACATCATAATCTTCTGGTTTTGTTTTTAATACTTCGTCAATTACTATACTATGTAGGAGTATTTCTCCTAATTCATTTGGATAAATTAAGTCATATACTTCTATAATATCTATTAGCATATCATTTTCATTTTTTCTTATATAATCTGCTATTACACGGGAATATTTTTCTTGTGCTGTTACTCTATCATCGTCAGAGTATTCTGCATATCCCCAAAAATTTTCAATACCAACTAATGATTTTAATTTGTCAAAATATAAATTTCTTATTTTATTTGTTTTTACATCTGGGAAAAAATAATTTTCTAAATCGTGTTTGTTCATAATTCTCCTTTTATCCTTGTAATGATACCAAATATATCTTTTTAAGTCAACATTTTACATAAAATCGCTATGGGAGATATTTTTAATTTCTTTTATGGGAATTTTGCTCCTACCATAGAGAATACTAAAATTATACTAATAATTATAATTTATATAGGAGTTAATGTATGGATATAAAAGAAATAATTGTTAGAATAGGATATTTTAGAAATAGAGCGAATTTAAGTGCAAAGGCTTTAAGTTATGCAATAGGTAAAAACCACGCATACATAAATAAGATGGAGCACGGTGAGTATGAGCCTTCTATGAGCGTGATTTTAGATATAATAGAAGCCTGCGGTACTACGCCAGAAGAATTCTTTTATGAAGATATTTCTAGCTATCAATTAGATAAAGAAACTTTATCTATAATTAAAAGATTGTCAGCAGACAAAAAAATAGCCCTTAAAGAGCTATTGAAATAGAGTAAATGGGCTACCATTTACTTTTTATTTTCTTAAGGAGTAATAATTACAACTTCTTTATCTAAACTCTTTGCATAATCAATGGTTGTTTTTGTTCCTCCGTTCTTGCCATTAAACAAAGCAATAACTAATGAAGAATTGTTTATCATATATTGATTTCTTTCTTGCATACACCCATCTTCGTAATGATCGTAGATACAACGAATTTTATCAAGTTGCTTTAATAACTTTTGGTATCTAGTTTTTTGAATTGAATTCCATCTTTCACATTGATTTTTACAAGGAATTGCTCCTATCAATTTAATATGCGGATATTTCTTTTTTAATTCTAAAACTAATTCAGCACACATCATATCAAAGCCCAAAGCCATACCACACAAGAAAGTATGATAACCTTTGATAATGGCATTTTCAATTTCTACCTTTGTACGGTTTTTCATATCAATAAATCTTTCGTCATTTTCATTAAAGCCCCAAGGTAGTTTTTGTGGTCTATGACCTGTAAAACTTACCCAAAATCTGTTTAATTGCTCCACTTCATTTTCAATTTCTTTAATGGTGTCGGTAAGGATTTTTTTCCTAAAAAACATACAATTTCTCCTTATAGTGTGTTTTACACTACCTATAATAACACACATTTTCTAAAAAACCAAGTGTTTGGGTGTTTTACACTATGTAATCTAAAAAATATGTATGGTAAAATGTATGTAGTTCAAAATAGATTTAATGGAGAAATTTTGTATGACACTTAATCAAGCATTTGCACAACGAGTGCGACAATTATTGAAAGAGAAGAAAATGACTATGTATAGACTAGAGCAAGATACGGGTTTATATCATAGTACCATAAGTTGTTTAATGAATGGCAGATACAAAACTGCAAATTTTAGAACTATGGCTCTTATCATTAGAGCGCTTGGTGTATCAGTAAGTGAATTTTTCAATGATCCAATTTTTGAGTTTGACGACTTAGATATAGATTAGGCTAAAAACTCCATACATTAATGTAAGGAGTTATAATGAATATCAATAAGGCATTATCTATAAGAATTAGAGAAATTCTTAAAACGAAAAAGATTAGTCAATATGAACTTGAACAAAGAACAGGATTGTATCATAGTACATTGAGTTGCTTATTGAATTGTAGATATAATAGTGCTAATATGAAAACAGTATTCTTGATAATACAAGGATTAGAAGTTTCCGTATTAGAGTTTTTTGATAGTCCTTTATTTGAAAATTTATATAATATTAATTTAGATTAAAAAAAGTGTCACCAATAAGGTGGCACTTTTACATTTCTATATCTCCTTGTTGCTTTTCAAGTTTATTCTTTACATCAAAAGCAAATGCAATAAGATAATCTACACTATGTTTATCTCTTTCAAATTCAGTAAGCATAAAACCTCCTATATCTTCAACTGAATTTATTACATATACAAGTTCTTTATATCGTGTTTCGCTTTCTTTGTCGGTACAATGATATTTATCGTTTTCTTCATATATAAATAGTTTCAAAATTTACTTTCTCCTTTATTTTATATTTTGACATCAGTTGCACTAGATTTTAGGTGGTTTTAGACGGTTTTAGACGGCAAAACTGCCAAAAAAAGTACGAAAAAAGTGTACCGTTGATGTCAAGTTGATGTCAAATTGCTTGACTTTGACATCAGTTGCACCTATACTATACTTATAATTCGCTGATGACTAGGTTCTTTTTTAATTGTGAGTTCAAATCCTATTCGAGAAAATTCAAATCTTGGTAAGGCGGAGGTCACGGGTTCAAGTCCCGTCATCAGCTCCAATCCACAACCCTTTGGGGTTGTTTTTCTTTTGCCCCAAAAGAAAAGTCAATTGTTTTCAATTGACGACTGGAGCTGGATTGACGCTTCGCTTAATGCAGCTCCATTTTATATTATTCCCGTATTAATTACGGGACTTTTTTTGCTTCGCAATTTATGTATTTCATACATTACCCGCAACCCAGTTTGAGGTATTACATTAACTAATATAATGTAGCTCCGCCCACCTCTTGGCAAGCAAGTTTCTTTTGCCAATTTTTTCGCGTATTTTAAGTATTTCCGCTAGCATAAAAAGCGTCTACAAATTGTAGACGCTTTTATGTTATTCAACTATTGTTTCTTTTAAAACTTTTAATTTTTTATGCCCTTTAACAATCATTATAATTGCCATGGTTATCGCAAATGCAATAACAGCAACACCTGTGAGCGTCAACATTATTTGATTAAACAATGGACCTTCAGTTGTTCCAAAAGTTGTCAGCATTGTGGTTTCGAGAGTGAGCATTGATACTGCACCTGCAATTAACGAGATTGTCTTTGCAGAAGAGTATACGGGACTTTTGTATTTTTTGTATCTAACAAGATTGATAATTGCAAATGTAAAAGTAAAGAAGGTATAGGCGGCTATAGCGATTGTTGTTATCATATGATGATGGAAAGTTCTATTCCAATAAACCATAAAGAACACAATCAAGGCAAGTGCTAGATTGATAGCTATTAACAAATATCCACAAAGAATAGATTTTTTTATTTCACTTTCCGCCTCTTCGTTAGCCTTATATTTCCTAGTGTGTTTTAATAAGAAAAATCTCATTACACCAAGAATTACATAGTAAGCAAACATTGAGTAAAACCAAAAAGATTTGTGATAAATACCCAAACCCAATTGAAATGTTGCAAAAATAACGTTCCAAATAAGCGTACCATACAACGAAACATTAACCCTCAAATGAACATCAGAAAACCACCTTTTTACATATTTATTTTCGTGCTTTACCTTCTTAAAAAATGCTACAATTCGAGGAATTCTAAAACAAATAACCAATAGAACGTAGAAAGCAAGCAAATAAGATAAAATTGCAAGCACAGACTCTGTTCCAAGATATATAAGGGATAAAACCAACAAAACTGTAGCAATAGGCAACAAGCAGATAATTACCGCTAGATGCGGATATAATAGACACACCCCTATAGTCTTCCAAACATTTTTATTTTTTTCTTCCATAAAAACACCTATCCCCCTTACTCTTAGTTGAGATAAATTAAAAATAACAACACTTAAGTCAAATATATAATCAAAAAATCCTACAATTCCCTTTATATCTTTTTAATGTTTTTCATCATTAACCATAAAAAACAAAGTAGGCAAGACACAATTATTAGCTTTAAGATTACACTAAGCTTGTTTTTTCCAGTATAGCCCTACTACCAAATCCAATACCTATACTAAATATTAGCGAACCCACCAAACAAAGCACTACATTAATAATTGTGCTATTAAGTGGTGTGATAATAGGAATCATCATAAACATAAGCATACCAATAGCAAATGCTAAAATCAAAGATAACCATAGCTTTTGCTTGGCAAATACGCTTGCTAAGATATATATTGAAGAAAATATGCCGACAAGCAATATCTTAGACAACATACACATAACAACATTAATTGCTGTTACTCCTTCAAGAGCAAAAGGCAATCCAGCAAACGCTCCACCAATCATTGAACCGATAAAGAAAGCAACAATCATACTAGCACCCGCTACAAAGCATGCTATCGACTTGGATATAACATAGTCATCTTTCCTAGCTCTTACTGTAAATAGATTTTTGGCATAACCACTACTAAAATCTGCACCAACAAATAGACATACAAATACCGAGATTACAAAGAACATCATGTTAATATTACACATACTAACAATATCCATTGCCATTGCTTGTTCTCCGCCACTAACTGCCCCTATAATCTGCCATACATTTTTAAAGCCTTCCATAACCGTTTCTTCGCCTGTCTGCGGATTAACAGAAACAGTTCCATCCATCATTGTTGTCATCACCAATATCAAGATTGGCATCACAAGAGATACGCCTACCATAATGTAAAATAGCGGAGATGTAAACATCCTTCTAAAGTCAACACCAAGCATGCTCTTGAGCCTTTTCTTAAAGGTATTTTTCTCAAAATCCATATTATTTTACCTCCCTGTTTGCCATAAGGTTAATATAATATTCTTCTAGACCAATCTTATCAGTCTTAAGTTCGTTGACAATAATATTGTTGTCGTACAAATATTTCACGACCTCTTCTGTGCTACCAGCATCATAAACTCTTAAATATTCCTTCTGCTCATCAAACAATACTTTAGAATATTTTTTATTTAAAATCTCTTGTGCTTTACTCATATCTTTGCATTGTATTGCTACAAATGTAGGACAAGTATTTTCCAGTTCGTCTGCCGTCATCTCTACAATCATCTTGCCACCACGGATTATTCCATAATGAGTAGCAATCTTCTCAAGTTCGCCAAGTATGTGAGAAGAAATGAGAATCGTTACCCCAGATTTAGATAGTTCTACAAGTATTTCTCTCATTATCCTCATACCATCAGCATCAAGACCATTAATAGGCTCATCTAATACAAGTAGTTTAGGATTGCCAAGGAGTGCCATTGCAATGCCAATTCTTTGCTTCATACCAAGCGAACAATTTTTGTACTTGTTTCCTGCCGAGCCTTCCATCCTAACCAAAGTGAGTACTTTGCGGACAGCATCTTCTTTGTCTGGTATAGATAAATTAGTCGCCTGTATCATTAAGTTGTTCCATACGGTTAAATTCGCAAAGCACCCTGGAGCTTCAATAAGCACCCCCATCTTCGCCCTTACATCAGCGTCAGTAAAATCTCTATCATAGAGCTTAACCTGACCACCAGTCTTATGTATTAGTCCACAAATAATTTTTTCGGTAGTAGACTTACCACTTCCGTTCTCACCAATAAATCCGTAAATAGCCCCCACCGGCACAGTCATATCGAGCCCACAGAGAGCTTGCTTCTCACCAAATGTTTTTGTTAAATTTCTAATTTCTATAGCGTTCATATCCACACCTCCTAATACACGTCACTCTTATTTAAAATATAAGTGCCTAGTAAGTTATAGATAAATGCCCAAAACACTGAGCAAATTGTACAAATAATTACTGACAAGAAATTGCTGGATAAGCACGCAAAAACTGATGAGCCATACAAGAAAATATTAAGTATACTAGAATTACCTAGAATTGCAGCCGCACCAATAATCAAGATACCTGTTCCAAAAAAGAACGACGATATAATAGAAATCCAAAAATGCTTCCTAAATATAATATTTAAAAATACATATAAGCTTGCCCAGCCTAAACTCATAATTAATTTGCCAATCAAGGCACATATTAGAGAGCCAGCATTAACACTAAAAGATAAACCAACAAGTGCCCCTGCTAGAACTGTTCCAAGCAAATAAGTTATACACATACAAGCCATTGCAAATGCGCAAGTCAGAGATTTGCTCATCATATAATCTTGTTTTTGGGCATGAGTGGTGAATAACTGCTTAACATAACCACTTTTGTAATCGTGTCCAATGAATATTGATACCATTATTCCACCAAATATGAATACCATATTCATATTGGCATATTGTCCGATATTTTCAATAACATATAGCGGTTTCTCCACTGCTATCGCTTGCCAAACATTAGTAAATAGTGCCCCAGTCTGAGAATCTTCCATGCCAGTTGTTCCTATTATCATAGCAGGAATAATCGCTGCAATTGCTAGGAATATATAAAATAATGGCGTATGAAATAATCTATAAAAGTCTACCAGTAGCATCCCCTTGATTCTTTGAAAAAAGCTAGGGGCATCAAATTTTAAATTAGTTGTTTTTTCCATATTATTTATCCCCCTTACCCGACATTAGTTCAATATAATACTCCTCGAGCCCTACTTTATTTTTCTTAATTTCGCTAGGAATAATGTTGTTTTCTAGTAATTTCTTTACAATACCATCAACATCTTCTTCATCATAAACCCTCACATACTCTTGCTCTTCGCGAACATTTTTATAGGATTTCTTTAGCAGTGTTATCGCCTTCTTGACATCATTAACTTTCAAAGAAACGAAAACTCTTGCCCTTGCTTCCATCTCTTTGGCAGTTAGTTCTTGTACCATCTTGCCTCCACGAATAATACCGTAATGGGTTGCAATCTTTTCAAGTTCGCCAAGTATATGAGAAGAAATCAGAACTGTACAATTGTAATTTTGAGTAATATCCACCAAGATTTCTCTCATTATTCTCATGCCATCGGTATCCAATCCATTTATTGGCTCATCTAATATGAGCAATGCAGGGCTTCCAAGAAGTGCCATTGCAATACCAACTCTTTGCTTCATACCAAGCGAACATTTTTTGAATTTGAGTTCTCGATTCTCTTCCATCCTTACTATCTTAAGTACTCTGGCAATCTCTTCATCAGCATTATTAATACCTAAGTTTAGACACTGCATTTTAAGATTCATATATATACTAGAACCAGGGAAACACCCAGCGTTTTCAATTAACGCCCCTACTCTTACCCTAATACCCGCATCAGTATAATCTTTGCCAAATAGCTTAATAGTTCCACTATCCTTAACCAAATGTCCACAAATAAGCTTCTCCGTCGTAGATTTGCCACTACCGTTTTCTCCAATAAATCCATATATAGAACCAACCGGCACGGTCATATCAAGCCCGTTTAACGCATACATCCCTCTAAACGACTTCTTTAATCCTTTAATTTCTATAGCGTTCATACCATAATCTCCTATTTATATAATCGGAAATTGTCATCAAGCATCCCAACGGGATATTTGATAGCAACTGATATTTAATCAAACAAATGGATAACTTTCACGGCAAGTTTATTTGCAAAGTAGTAATAATCCAACTTGTTTGCAATTTATTCCGACTGTTTATTTCTTCTTATCTACTCTTGCAGCCTCGTATCTTTCGTTAGCAAGCCTTATTCTTTCGTTAGCTTCTTCAATTTGCTTTCTTTGTTCCTCTCTTGTTTTTGCAGTTCTCTCTGCAGGACTCATATGAGCATCATCCCAAGACTGCTTTGCTTGTGCCTTTGCTTTTTTAAATGTATTAGTCCCACGATTTTCTTCAAAATTTGCCTTTGCTTCTGCTTTTGCCGCTGCAAAATTTGCTTTGTCTACTTCGTGTTGAGCCTTTGCATTTTCTCCCATGTCCTTGAAAGCCTTTTTTAATCCCCTTCCAGCTTTTTTAAAGATATTGTCCTTTTTTTCTACCTTTTCTTCCATTTCAACTTTTTTATCTTCCATGAATTAATCTCCTTTAATTTATAAATTTTTATCAGGCATTATTCCAACACTTGACTTTCTAATAAGATTATAGTAGATTATTTTTGAATTTACAACGATTAAAAAAATTTGCACACTACAAAAATAGACACTTTGTTGGATTAATCAAATATTCCAACACATTGGTATTATATGTCGCAATATTGAGGAGAGAAATATGAATATTAAGAATAATTCTAGGTATAAAACTAGCAGTGACAAGATAGAACACGCCTTCTTGTTTTTGTTAGAAAAATATAAGTACGACGAGATTACAATCAGCCAAATTTGCAAGCAAGCGGGCATCAATAGAAGCACTTTTTATTGCCATTATACCGACATCAACGATTTAATTATCAAGGTAGAGAAAAAGTTTGCACAAGAAACTGCTGGAATTTTTGACTTTGGCAAGAGGCGATCTCATGAGGCAATGGTAGAGATGTTTACATTTGTCAAAGATAACAAATATTTTTACAAGGCATTTTTAAATATCCCCTATACCACCTTTGCAGAACACGATACGAAAAATAAATGCTTAGAGTATATTGGCAAAGACTCAGAAGTTTCCTCATCTTTTGATATGGGGATTTATTATCGAGGAAGTTTCTTTGGAGCAGGAATTAAAGAAATGTGCAGAATATGGCTAGAACGAGATTGTAAGGAAACACCCGAACAAATGGCAAGCCTTCTTCTAGAAGAATACAAGAATAGAGAAGCTTAAAAAGAGGAACTTAATTAGTTAAGTTCCTCTTCATATTTTTTATGCTCTTTATACTATATTTTTTCTATTTCGTTTAGTCCAATCTTCTGATTATAGTGATTTTTAATCTTTTCAAGAATAAAGTTTTTATATTCTTTATCGTAAGGAACGAAATCTTCAGAATAAAATAACTTTTCGAATTCTTTAAATGGAACCCATTGCAACTCCGACACTTCTTCAATTTGCATTTTCATTTGATCTATACCACAATCGTTTTCTAATTTATAGATCTGACCTAGTTCCCAAACTGTATCTGCTATATATTCACCCCAAAACTCAAACTCAGATTCACTCACATCAATACCGAGTTCTTCATAGACTTCTCTTTTACAGCCTTGTAGCATCGACTCTCCAGCAACAACATGACCCGTTGCAGAACTATCCCACTTGTTTGGCAACCATTTCTTTGTTTCTGCCCTTTTCTGAAGCAAAATTTCTCCCTTTTTATTAATAATCCAAATCCAAACGGGTTTATGATAAACACCCGGATTGGGCGAATGACAGAAAGATTTTGGTTTTATTCCAAGATAAATTCCATCTCTACTGAATACATCAAATATTTCTTCCATAATTAAATACCTCATATTTATACCACTATTATAGCAAATATTCCCACTTTTGTATATGTTTTCAACAAAAATAAGAAGCATAATTTAATTAAATTACACTTCTTAATATGTATTATTTAATAATTCCTAAAAACGCCTAACTAGCATCACTATTGGTATCGTCATCATCTTTAGAGATTAGTTTGTTAAGTTTAGACTTTATTGTGCTCATACCGCCTTTAACCTTATCTTTCATAGCATCCGCACCATCTTTTATCTTATCCTTGGTAACCTCAACACCATCTGCTATCTTCTCTTTAGTCGACTCAACACTGGTCTTTACCTTGTCCTTAACAGCAACTGCACTCTCTCTTACTCTAGCAGATACCTTGCGTGCCTTACGCTTAATATACTTTTTGATGAAGAACATAAATATTGCAAACATTATCTGCATGACTACTAGCGTAATAGACACAATCAATATTACTAGCGAAAGCACCGAAGACGAATCCTTGATGTTAAATGACGCAATAGCAGAGATTACACCCATTACTAGGTTAGATAGATTAAGAACTTTCTTAAAGATTGCAATAATCGACTTGCCATCTTTTAGTACCCTTGCTTGTTTCTTTTTGCCAGCAAAATTAAATATTGCAATAAACAAGCTCAATACAATATTAAACGCAACCAATCCAATTAGAATATATGTATACACACTGCCATAATCTTTCATGATGCTTATAACAGAAAATGTTGTATATACCGCTATGACCAATAGATTGAATAGCAAAACAATTCTTTTTATAGACCTTTTTAGCTTACTTGGTTTTTCTTTCTCGATAATTACTTCTTCTTTTGTTTCCATAACAACTCCTTTACATGATTTATTATATCACAAAACTCAACATTTTCCATGAAATTAATGCAAGTATTTACAAAATATATTAATGAGGCAAAATTCATCCAATCAGCTCCATTACAACAAACAAAGTCGTAGCGAGCGTATAGGTGGTTACTACACCCTTTCCAAAAGATTACCGCAGAGATCATCTCTAGACCACTTTAGCGACTCAAGGTACTTAGGTGATACCTTGTAATTATATCGATCATTATACGCATCTGCGATCTTGTCAAAAGATAATTGCTTAATTTGATGAATAAATCTATTAAGCTCTTTTATCTGGTTATCCGAGAACTTTACTCCGCACACCTCTTCACCCGCAAGTAATTTCTTCAAGAAATACATTGTCGTGCCCCTATCTTCATCTGGACAGAACATACCATTATAACCATGCTCACCAACCATGTACAATCCTTGATAAAATTTATCATACGGACGCAGATACATGGAATCTCTACCACTATACCCATGATCTATCGGAACAACACCAGTATGATTGCCCGCACTATCTCTAAGCCAATACGAATTATCATATCCAGAATCCTTATCATTAAATGCGATTGACGCAATTGTATCTTTTACTTTATCCATCTTACCAGTAGGAGCAATATCCGAACAATTATCAGATGTAAACAACCCTTTAATCGTATGACAATCACGATCCATCCTATGAACAGCCGTAGGAAAGACTTCTCTAACATCCCGAGTAACAACTCCAGTCGGAACAAGTGTCGAATTCTTCCAAGCATCATGATTTAGTATATATCCGGGTAAGTGTGATTTCATAAAGTATGGGTATGCAATCGGCGAAGGCAACCCTAGCAAATTATATGCATAAGCAAGAATAATCTCTGCCGGTATCTCACCAGCCATCTGCTTCTTCTTGTACACACTTTCCCCATCTATACCAAACCTCTCCGGCTTGATGTAATACTCACCGCAATAGTCTTTGAAGTTACAGATTTTACTATCCCACTTATCTACAAAGTCTTCTAGATTAAGTCCACCCTTAGGAACAAAGAGCGAACGATCTCTTTCTATTAGATGTATCTTTAATTCATCAAAGCATCCCATACCAATCACCTCCTTACATATGTAAATAAAAATAAATTCTATTATAAGTATAATCTATGCGTGGCAACAAGTCAATACCCAACTTAATAAGCAGTTTATAAAAAAATGAGCCCTTGATTACACACAATCAAGAACTCTACAAAATATAAAAATATAGGAAGTTCAAACAAGCAGTGCGAAGCAATATTTGAATTGAACTGACGACTATTTCACTATTGTAATAGGCAATTTATTGCCTGTGTGATGAAAATCACACGAGTTGCGTTAGCAACATTACATAATGTATAATATAGGAAGTTCAAGCAAGCAGCGCGAAGCAATATTTGAATTGAACTGACGACTGTTTCACTATTGTGTCGGCTGATTTGTCAGCCAAAGGCAATGTTAATTGCCGAATTGCGTTAGCAATGACACATAATGTATATTAACATTACTTAGCCCGATAAATGATTTTTATAATTATCAGATAAACAATAAAAACAAAATTAATTACGAGTAACGCAATTGATAGATAAGATACCCATCCCATAGATAGTACCTTACCGGCAAAAACCATACATATATATGGTACAACTGCTAGCAGAGCAACTACGTCAATTACTACAACAATTACCCAGAGCAATCTAGTCAACTTAACACTCATAATACACCCCCGATAATTTAAGTTGATCAATTGTAGGACTAGCAATTATACCGTTAACAGCAATGCTATCGTTGTAGCAAAGTATATTGTAATTTCCCCAGAACATACCAACGCCAAAGTCAACATTGCCAGAACTTAAATAAAAGTTATCACTCGGAGTAATGTAATAACTCAATATTGCAACCTGATCTCCATATATAGCAGTATTGGCATAACAACCACCAAGGATACCGCCCTCATAATACTTATCTTGAGTTGGCACAGCACCAAAGTCACCACTTGAGAAACACCTCTTGATTTCGCCTTGCATGAATCCACTTATACCGCCAACGAAACCATACACATCATCTTCTACAATATTGATATTAATATCTGCAGAGTTTCCGCAGGATGTTATTCTGCTACTAACCACTTTATCATCAATAATAGATGTTACGGAATCTCCACTGATCCCTCCTGCATAGACTATCACTCCAGTTGACACAACATCAAGATTACCCTTGTTATAACAATCACTTATATCCATATAGTTAATCCCACATATACCCCCAATAGTAGATACTCGTTGCCTTGTTTCATCAATATAATTTGCATCAATTTTCAAATTTGCATTATTAATACTTTTTGACACTAACCCATAGTTAATTGTCGTAATACCTGCTACAATTGGCGACCACTCACTATTTGTGCAAGTTTGACACAACACAACATTATTAACCAAATTACCAACAACTCCAGTCTTTTGATTAACAGACACACATCCAGAGAGATCCACCTTATCGCTATCAATCTTACCCATTGATTTGCAATTAACGATCTCTCCCTCGTTACTACCAACTAGACCACTAGCATACAACTCACCATCTCCAACCGAAGTAATCTTAGCAGTAATACTAGCCTCACAGTTCTCAATCTTTCCTGAATTATTAATTGCA
This sequence comes from Clostridiales bacterium, assembly GCA_015055665.1. Classification (GTDB taxonomy): domain Bacteria; phylum Bacillota; class Clostridia; order Christensenellales; family UBA1242; genus UBA11490. Next base: position 115,288 of record SVHX01000002.1, on the reverse strand, counting down.
ATTAGTGCAAAGTAATTATTATATTCATCACTTTCAAATTCAACTTCTCCATTATACTTTATAGCGACATTAGAGATTGTTCCTATGCAATTATCAACAAGCACGGCAAAGCTTCCAGTAGTCACAATCTTCGTATCTATTACATCAATATTAAGATTAAATACACTTCCCTTAAGATTATTAATAAGCGGAGCGTCGATATCCGTTACTATCAGCGAACACCCGTTACCATCAAGATTGCCAGAGAATTCTTCAACCACTTGCCAATCATCCAGAACAATATCACGCATCAACCTATATCTACCCGAAGACTTGAGAGCCTTGCTCAACTGAGCAGCATTATAAATTTTCGCACTACTAAGCCAGCCATCTCCCAATACTCCTACATACACACCAAACACAGATCCCACCAACATTATCAGCCCTATACAGATAGTCAACATACGCGTAAGGACATTTTGTTCGTGCCTAGAGATAACCTTTCTTGATAGTCTTAGTTTGTTGCCGTCATATCCAAACCTCCTACCTTGCAAAGATGTATATATTTCACTCAACCTTCGCTCAATATTAATATCTGTCGGCATCTTCAAGTACAACTTTTTAACTTTACTATCTTTGCCAAGGAGAGCCAGCATCTCCAGAGGCGATACTATTTCGTTATTAACATATAACCTAAGCGACCTTCCTGCAATCAAGCGAAAATCGCTACTAAGCACACTCGGCTCATCATGCTCTTTGTACTTATCTATCGACCACAATTGCTTCTCATACGCCTTAAGCAACTTTCGAGATCGGTACATATACATTATTGATAGTAGAGGAAACCTGCCCAATCTAGTGCTAAGCAATGTCTTACGATCTTCTGCAAGACGCAAAAAAGCTTCTAGATCATCTGATCTAATTATTTGAATTAACGTCTTCTCATCCAATCCAGACATACTTCCTCCTAACTATTATTTCTTCGTCTTTACTCTCCTATCCAATGCCCACTTGTCCAGTATGGCAAATATATACTCTTCGTTAACAGACTCCTTCTCAACAACCTTCTTAAGCATATCGTTAGACACCTTGTAACTTTCAATCAGATTATCAATCGAGGTTTTCTCTTCAGACAACTTTAACATTATATTATCACTAGTATCCTTGATTGCTCCAATCCTATCGCTATTGCTAGCAATAACAGTCGCAACATCTTTGTTAATAAACTCACTAACTTGTTGCACTCCTGTATTATACATTTCGAGCGACTTCTCAAGAGCTTTAATATTATAAGTCTTTTTCTTATCTTCTATTATAAGGTTAAGCCTCTCTATCTGTGATTCGGCCTTTCGCTCTATCTCTTCTACAGTTTTTAACTTGGATTCTATATTACCACAAAAGTTAATTACCTTATCAACCCCACTAATATAACTACTCGTAGCACTTGACAATCTATCAATCTGACTAGCAAGACTTTTTGACTTATCTGCCTGCAAAGACAAATCCTTATAAATTTTGTCTAACTTATCTTGAATATTACCATCCAACGCACCATTAAGCTTGGCAATATCAGCACTCAACGACTCGTAAGTGCTAGAAAACTGCTTAAGACACTCCTCAATTGGCGTTAGCATATCTCTATATTCCTTAAATGCGGTAATCAGCCCAACAATATCTTGATTATCCATTTTTACCTCCTTTGACCTGCTTAAATTTATTAATACTTGCCTTAAAGCTACTTTTTAACCTATCAGAATCCTGTTTTAGTATATCAAGTATTAATTTGCAAGCAACTTCGTTATCTGATATTAACGGAAAATACTGAACAACATCAATCGAAAGCCCCTTACTTCCCTTACTTTCGCAAGCATCAATAAGCTCAATAAGAACTTTATCTCCCGATATCAAGAATTCGTCTCTTGCTTCCTTCATAAGTCCTACTTGCCAGAACTCAATGCCAGCATCCCTATGCTTACCATCTTTTATATATGTTTTATTAATTTCGATCCTGCGTAGCTCTTGAGATCTTATATAATCATCAGTAATTTTATCTAACAAAAATTCCGCGTTGTCATATTGCCCTAGCAACACAAACTCCTTGATTCGAGAAACAACCTCTTCCTGTGAGTACTCTAGCTTGCTAACAATTCCCCCTAACCTCTCAATAGCAGTCGGAGTATCCAGTATATCAAAATTATCTTCAAATACACTAGCAAGAGCGTTAACACACTCACTCTCTACAACAAATAGATTCTGCTTAGCACGCGAAACTCCAACATAGAATAGATTAAAATAATATCGATACACCGAGTTTTCATCAGCCACTTTGCGGTTAATAGATGCCTTAGACAAACGATTCCATTTCGATACATTATCTGACAACACATCAATTAGTACAACCGTATCCCTCTCTAACCCCTTGATCTCACTAACAGTCAAGATCTCCTGATTCTTAAGAACACCTCTCAGTTTATCCTTCTTCTTAACATCAGAAACCACTATAGTAAAGTTATCAAACTTACCCTTAGCAATCTCCTCTACCATCTTATCCGAATTAACAAAGATAGTATTAGTACTCACAGACTCGCCAACACCATTACCCCTTAGAACGAAATTGTGCGTTCCGAATAACTTTACATTTTCCTCTCCTAGCGAATCTATGATACGGGCAATCTTCTGCGAATTACGATAATTGTACTTAAGTTCTGCAACACTAACAACATCTTCTTCATATAACAAATTCTTAAGATAACCAAAGCTAAAGTACGAAGGGTTAATCATCTGCAGTGCATCACCAACACAATAACACTTAAGCGATAACGACTTGAATAGATTAAGGTTGACCTGAGTGTAATCCTGAACCTCATCAATAATAGCTAGAGAATACTTCTCCATACTATCCAAGCGACCAAGCAACTCTCTGCAAGCCATATTGTAATCAATCAGATTATTCTTACGACAATGATTAAGATACTCAGTTGCAACTAGATGAATACTAGCACAATCAGCACTACTAATACTACCTTGCCTTATCTCAATATATTTATCTAGAGGCAAAATATCAACACCACTATCAAGATCATAGTAACCAAATATTATTCCATAAATCTCTTTGAATATAACTTCATAAGAATATTCACTAAGCTTCTTTATAGCAGATACAACTTGATGACTTTTTATAGTCTTAATAAAGGAATTAACAAAGTAACTCTCGCCAACAAATCGCTTGCCACCGCCTATATATCTTTTGTAAAGATCGTCTATAAGAACATACTCAACCTTGTTCTTCAAATAATTAATAATGCTTTTGATTTTGTCTACAATCTTAGATTCGTCATTATCATTAAGATTTAATCCAAACCTATTCTGAACAGCTCTCTTATGATCCCCGTCACAAAAAATCACATTACGCTTAGAGTACGCATCAACGAAACTTTCGAGCTCATTAGCAAACCTCGCCACCCTTAGTCTAGTTGCATTTAATAAGCCTCTTGAATATGTGGTATACAATGTTTTACCACCATAGTTTCTGCCAGCAACATATATTAATTTGTCAATACATATATTTGTTTTGCCACTACCAGCCACACCATGAACAACAACGTTTTTATCTTCTATTTCAACAATTTGTTGCTGTATCGAGTCTAGATTAGGCATATTGATATCGCCAATACTGGTCAATATATACATCTTACTATAATCAATCTTTGATTGCTTATCTATAGGATTTATCTCAAATAGTATGGTGTCCAACCCATTTAACAATTTAACTACTCTCTGATCATTTTGTCTAATTTCCGAATCTCCAAGCAACTCCACCCAAACCAATTCAAAGAGAGATTCCTTCTTAACAATCACACAATCTATGCCAAGTTCTAAGCCTTTAACTTTTACACCAAATCTTGTTTCCTTCTCAGTCAAATTTAAGCGATCAAGATTAGAGATAATGCCTTCAGATACTTTAGTAAGCAGGTAATCAATCTTGCTTATTTTGTGAGCAATCTTAACAAAGCTATCAAGCACAAATACTCGACATTTGCTACTAAGAATCATCTTACTTATATCTACTTTTATATCCATAGCATTAACCTCCTTACTTAATCATTACAAACTTATTTTATCAATATTATTTAACACATCCATTGACAAGAATTTATTTAGGTCAAACATCTTGTCTAGAACATAATCGTGTACCTTATTTGAAACATAATCATACTTACGAATCTTATTCTTTGCGTTCTTCAACGCAGTAGTTTTAAGTGCGGACATCTCGTCTTGATATTTGCGATCAGCATTTTCTCGCACCCTCTCTAACAACACTCTTCTAGCACGAGCCCTATTGCTAACCTGCGACCGCTCATCTTGACACACAACAACAATTCCCGTAGAGATATGAGTTAGTCTAACAGCACTATCTGTTGTGTTAATATGCTGACCTCCAGCTCCACTAGCCCTAAAGATATCAACCCTAATATCTTTGTCTTCAACATCCACACTCTTTAATGTCGGCAAGTCAAACACCCCAACACACACCGATCCTTGCCCATCTGCATTTATAATTTGATGAACACCCATCTCAGATACCATCACTTTAGCAACACCAACTCCAGATATCTCCAAAGACAAATCGTCGCCAACAATCAAGCTCCAGCCGAACCACTCTGCCCACTTTTTATAAAGGTCTATCAAGATTCGAGCCATCACATCTCCACCGACAGACGACTTAAACACAACGCCTATCCTATCAATTACACTATCACGTGATCTAAGAAGATTATATATCTGCTCAATAGTACCTGATAGAGAATTTTCCATGTCTGCAATTTCTTTTGACACAGCATCTCTATCTGACAGGTCAAAGATATGCATATTATCGTTAATATCATCCCTCTCTGCAACTAGTCTTTCGTACTCTAGGAATTTATCAACCATTGGACGCAAACCGCCCGCCTCGACAGTCAACCTAGTAGTCAGTCTAGTATCAGCAATCACCTCGGGATATGTAAGCATATTGTCGATATCTTCTAGCCTATCCTTCATTATATTAAGCTCTTTGATTACTTCATTGCTCAATGTTCTCATATCACCCTAGATTATAGCATAGTAAAGATGCATTTTCAATCAAAACTATCGCAAATTATCTATTTTTTCACGATATTATTATTGACCTACCACAGGATATAATTGCGACTTAAAGAAAAATGATGTAAGCTATCTTACACCATTATCAACTACACATCTCCGTAAACGCCACCATTAATGGCAATTACCTGATTATTAATAAAGTCACTATCAGAACTAGCCAAGAAAGCTACCAGCTTAGCAACCTCTTCTGGTCTTCCTGCTCGACCAAGCATAACCTTCTCTTCTTCGAGTTTTACGAACTCATCATCCATAGCACTAACTTCACTATCAGTAGCAATAAAACCCGGTGCTACCGCATTAACATTAACATAAGGCTTAAATTGCGTTGCTAGATTATGCGTAAGAGATATAATAGCTGCCTTACTAGCATCATAATCTATACACAATGGGTAATATGTATTAATGCCATTAGTAGATGCTATATTAATAATTTTACCACCACCATTGCGATACATACCCTCACCAACAAGCCTGCTTAGTTGCCATGTGCCTACTACATTGGTTTCAAGTGTTTTAACAAACTCCTCACGCTTCTTATCATAAAACATTGCATCATTGCAGTATGCAGCATTATTAACAAGAACATCAATCCTGCCATACTTAGAGATTGCAAGGTCAACCATGTTAGCAACATCTACTTCGCTAGATATATCCGCCTTAATCACAAGACAAGAAACTCCCTTGTTATCAAGGGAGTCTTTTAGCATAAGTGCTTCTTCTTCGCTAGTATTATAATTAACAACAAGATTGTAACCCGCATCAGCTAGTTCCATAACAATTGCCCTGCCTATACCTCTAGCTCCGCCAGTTACAAGTGCAGTCTTACGCACGTCCGTAGTATTTGCCATCATATGTTGTGATAACAATTCTATCTCCTTCGTTAATGAACATAGGAACTCTTACAGCAAGACCAGTTTCGATCTTAGCATTTTTAGTAGCTGCAGATGCTGTACTATCTTTGATTCCTGGCTCTGCCTCAACAACAGTATACTCCATCTTCTCTGGAAGAGTAATTCCTAGAAGCTCTGCTCCGTAGAAAGTAAGCGACACTTCCATATTCTCTAGAAGATAGTTCTTGTTATCGCCAATTTGCTCTGCAGACAACTCGAACTGATCATATGTTACAACATCCATGAAATAGAAAGTATCTCCAGCTTCATATAGATATGTAACTGCCTTACGATCAATCCTTGCTTCTTCGAACTTAACGTTAGTATTAAATGTTCTTTCTAAATTAGAGCCTGTTCTCAAGTTCTTAAGCTTTGTCTTCATGAAAGCAGATCCTTTACCAGGTTTAACATGCAAGAATTCAACTACTTGATATATATTACCTTCGATAAGTAATGTCATACCGTTTTTAATATTGTTTACGTCTACCATAAAATATTTCACCTTTTACTTAAAATTTAGTTTACCCATATATTTTAATAGATTTTGCACGCATTGTCAATAATAATCACCAAAAATTGTCTACATTAGCCAAGATAAATATAATTTATTAGCTTTTAGATTACCGATTTTAATTCTTCATCTCCAATACCTTTACAAATTCTACATTTTGAGATACAATATTAGAGTGTTTATTATGTGGTTTATCCATAACAATTAACAAGCAAATTAAATAAGGATAATGATTATGAAGTACGGATTTGATATAGACGAAGATATTATAAAGCTTGGAGATGAGGCAGAGCAAACAATCGCTCCAATATTCAAGAAATTTGAGGCTAACGCCCTCCACTGGAGCTCTAAAGTTTTGCGAGCATTTCAGCACAACTGGCTAGCAAGCTCAGACTTTGCCGAAGTTACAGGATACGGATATAGCGATACCGGAAGAGATAAGTTAGAAGCAATCTACGCCGAGGTCTTTGGAGCAGAAGATGCTCTAGTTAGACCACAAATCATGAGCGGAACACACGCATTAAGTCTAACACTATTTGGATTACTAAAGCATGGCGACACATTTATTAGTATTACTGGCGATCCGTACGACTCACTCAAGAGCGTGATTGGACTATGCGGAGATAGTCGTAATAGCCTTATCGCTAATGGCATCAAATACGAACAAATCGATCTAATAGATAACGACTTTGACATCCCGGCTATCGTTAGTAGACTTAAGAGCTCTAAAGTGAAATTAGTAGAAATTCAACGCTCTAGAGGATACTCTCAACGAAAAAGCCTTACTATCGACAAGATAGAGAAAGTCTGCCAAGCCATAAAGGACACCGATCCTGATGTAATTATCATGGTAGATAACTGCTACGGCGACTTTGTAGAAGACAAAGAACCAACTGAGGTTGGTGCGGATATATTAGTAGGCTCACTAATGAAAAATCTTGGCGGAGGACTTGCCAAAACTGGCGGATATGTCGTTGGCAAGAAAGAATACGTTAATGATGTTGCCGAGAGATTCTCTGCCCCTTGTATAGGCAAGGATATTGGTGCTAATATGAATCAAAATATGCTGTTCTTCAAAGGTCTATACTTTGCTCCAAGCGTTGTCTGCTCAGCACTTAAGACCATGACCTATGCAAGCTATATGTTGGAGAAATTAGGTTATGATATAGACCCTACTTACAACGAACTTAGGACAGATATTATCCAAACAATCACACTTGGCGACCCAGACAAGCTCGTTGACTTCTGCGAGGGTATACAGAAAGGCAGCCCAGTTGAGAGTTATGTAAAACCCGTTCCTGCACCTATGCCAGGCTATCCAGACGACGAGGTTATGGCTGGCGGAAGTTTTATTACCGGATCCACAATAGAGCTTAGTTGCGACGGGCCAATGACAGCCCCATACATTGCTTATATGCAGGGCGGACTAACATTTGAATACGGCAAACTAGGAATCCTGCTTGCAATTAACGAGCTTAACAAAAAGAAATAATCCCTAGCCTTGAATCCCTCAAGATTCGAGGCTTTTTTGACCAAAACAATTTTTCTAAAAGGTATTGAAATACGATAATTTACATGATATAATATACTTAATAACTATTGTATTAGTTTTATTAGGAGATTACAATATGAAATTATATAGATATGTTAACGAACAAGAATTACAAGCACACCTCTCGGGTGACTATTCGACAATTTTGTCCACAGATACTTCAAACAAACCAAATAACGATACGGCCTATCTGGCGTTTTTCCCTAATAGGAGTTCTTGCTCTCATGTAAGAGATTCAATTCACAGACAATCTAACACGAGCCAAGACAGTTACTATTTTTGTGAGTTCGACATACCATTACGAATAGCTCTACCTGGTATGAGTTATGGATTATACAAATCACCATTTTTCATTGAAGAACCAACCAAACTAAGAGAGTTTAAGATACCTGTATCTAAGCTACAAAAGAAATTTTTAACACATTACGCTAGAAGCAGGCGTTACGATAAAAAATGGACAGAAGCGCTCAATTCTGATATAGACAAGGATGTGGTTAACAAACTTGACAAAGCAATTACTAACAACCTTAACGATATTACAGGTTACGAAGACTTGTTACGAGCAAACTTAGGAGATATTCGTTCAAATAATTCCGAAGAAAGCGAAGATATCCTTTATTAATCCTCATATGTAGGAACACAAATAATCCCAGTATTTATGCTAAAAAATTGACATTATACCAATTGTTTAATATAATATAAGAAGTATTAACACAAAGGAGGATGTATCATGGCAGAGATTAAAGAATTAGAAATGATACATATACCAGAAGGTGCCGAGAGATCCGGCGGACAATCTTGTAACTATTGGTTCTTTGGCTATTTGCCACAAGGCCTGCTAGACTTTATAGATAGCCACCGCAACTTTGTAGACGTTAGATATGATCCTCTAACTGGACACGAAGTCCAGTGCCCTCATAACAAGGCTAGCATCTGGACATCTATTGATGATGCAATATATAACCAACCTAGAGGCTCATTAAAATCAAGAAAATTGCCAGCAGTATCTATGACATTTAAGTCTTGCTTTAATGACCATAGTGCCCAAGCCGAGCATATTGGTTGCCTTGTTGCTATGGCTCTAGACCAACCAACCTCATATAACTTTATCGTTAAATTTGACCCTGACAAACACCGCAGAATTACCGACAACTACCCTACTCCATCTAAGATTAAAAATGTCCGCCCTTATGGTATTGTATCGGTAGACTTCCTCCAACTCAAGAAAGGCCAGCAACACAAGTCAACATCTTCTTATCACGACAAAGATGGCAAATATCACGAAATCGAGTCTATATCAGACTACACAGGTGACGAATTAATATCTTTCGAACAAATCTTCAAAGAAAACCCTACCATTGCCATTAGCAAAATGTCCGGAGATGAGAATCTCATGGAGAATTGGATCTATGGCGTAGACGAGTATGTCAAAAAGGAACTTAAAGGTTGCCCTAGAGAATTTATCAATAAGGAGATTACCAAAATACACAGCCGTATGGCTCGCTCGTTCTTACTTAGAGAATTGCTTGGCGATAGCGACTTTGCTTCTTATAATAGCGGACTAGTATTTAATAGAGCAACCAAAAGACTAAGATACGCTCCCGAGCACGACTTTGGTGCAGCTTTTAACGGTTTAATTCAGAATAAACTGAAGAAAATTGACCCTTATTTCGGATTTACCAAGGAGAAGTACGACGCCCTTCCCGAAACAATGAAACAAACTCTAGCAATGTCTACTGCTAGAAAATCCCGTCCAATACCAGATATTGCCAAAGATTGGGCAAGTGCCTCAGGCGAAGAGAACTTCCATTACGTGCTCAACAACTTCCCCAATGCATCCAGAGAATTTTTTGAGAATCTTGACACAGCTGTAATGAAGGGAGAACTAGAAAACATTATCGATACCGTTGGCAAGATGACCTGCAACGGCAAGCCACTCCTTACCAAGAAGGAGTGTGAAATGTTTAAGGAATACATCCTGTGCAGAGCTGCACATCTAACAGAGAAATATATCGAACATCTCAAATCAAATAATATGCCGATATTCACTCCACATAACGCAGATCCGAATTCATTTACATTTGAGTAATATAATTTCGAAGCAGGTGCAATTGCACTTGCTTCTTTTAAGAATTTTTTGCACCACACACATTATTGATTAACATATTTTTATTGATTTCGATAATATTTTATGTTAGAATATTATTAAGTAATTAAGGAGGTAATCAATGGACACAATGTTTTGGGTGTGGTTAGGCGTAATTATCACAACCATTATAATCGAGATTGCAACAACTGACCTAGTATCTATATGGTTTACATTTGGAGCTATCATCCCGCTAATACTTAGTGCAACAGTAGACATTAATATATGGTGGCAAGTAGTAATCTTCGTGCTAACTTCTGCAATACTTCTAGCAAGCCTTAGGAAAGTCGCTGTCAAATATCTTTTCCACAATACAGACTCTAAGACGAATCTTGACGCACTTGTTGGACAGAAGTTTAGGATGCTCGAAAGCACAGACTTTGACACAGTCGGCAAGATAAAAATCAAGGATGTTGAGTGGAGTGCAGTCGGCGACAAACAACAAACCATAGAGAAAGGTGAAATTGTTGAGATAGTAAGCATCTCAGGCAATAAACTCAAGGTAAAATTAGCCGAAGAGAAAGAATCTTCGCCAAAAGAAGAGAAAAAAACAGCCAAATCTTCAACCGAAGACAAAAAAACAACCAAAAAAGAAGAAAAATAATTAAGTATTAAGGAGTAAATTATGGCAATAGCAATTATAGCAATTCTTATTGTACTAGGCGTGGTAGCAATCATAGCCCTATGTGCATCAATCAAAATCGTTAGACAATCTTATGCTGTAGTCGTTGAAAGACTAGGCAAATACAACAAAACACTCGATACAGGTGTTCACATGGTTATACCATTTATAGATAGATGTAGTCACCCTATATCTCTCAAAGAAATCGTTGCAGACTTTATGCCTCAACCAGTTATAACCAAAGATAACGTTACTATGCAGATCGATACTGTAGTATACTTCCAAGTAACAGACCCTAAACTATTCTCTTATGGTGTAGACAACCCAATTAGAGCAATAGAGAACTTGACAGCTACAACTCTAAGAAATATTGTTGGCGAACTAGAACTTGACGATACACTTACATCTAGAGATACAGTTAATAGCAAGATGAGATTAATCCTAGACGAAGCTACCGACCCATGGGGAATCAAGATCAATCGTGTAGAACTTAAGAACATCCTACCTCCTAAAGACATCCAAGACGCAATGGAAAAACAAATGCGTGCCGAAAGAGAACGTAGAGAACAAATCCTTAAAGCCGAGGGTGAGAAGAAATCTAGTATCCTTGTAGCCGAAGGTGAGAAGCAAGCTCAAATCCTCAAAGCCGAAGCAGACCAGCAAACTCAGATCTTGCGTGCCGAAGCCAAGAAGGCAGAACTTATCGCAATCGCAGAAGGCGAGAAGACCGCAATTGAAATGATTAATAAAGCTAATCCTAATGCAGCATACGTTACTATGCAAGGATTCGAAGCACTTAAAGTTCTTGCAGAAGGTCAATCTACTAAGATTATCGTTCCTAGCGAACTTCAAAATGTTTCTGCCCTACTTACCAGCATGTCAGAAGTAGTTAAGGACAAAAAATCTAAATAATAAATGCAATTAGAATTGAAGCAAATGCTTCAATTCTTTTTTTACACCAAGCACTTCAATACTCCATCTTCTTCATATCTCTGGAAGAAACAAACATTATTACTTAAGCCTTCTCTCATGCTTTAATTAATATAATTACTATTGGTTATTTGTTATTTTCAGAGTAAAATTTCCAAAATTTGTCATACTAACTAATACTATGATGGAGAGGTTAGTTATGAGCAATAATGCGTACAGAAAGAGCAAAGCAATACTAGCAATAATATTCAATATAAGTATTGTAGTTTTAGAAATAATAGGCGTTGTTCTTAGCATCAAACGACACGGGCTAAGAGCGTTCCAATTTTATACCGAACTAAGCAATTACCTAACACTGTTTGTAAGCTTCTTATTTGTAATATCTGCAAACATTTCGCTTATGCAATGCACGCCAATACCTCGTATAATCTCTAATTTAAGATTCACCTGCACCACTTGCCTATGTATCACATTTATCGTTGTTCTTCTTATCCTTATACCAATGTTCCCAGATACATTTACATTTATGCTATTCAGAGATTCCAACCTATACCAACACACCCTCTGCCCAATACTTTCTTTCGTGTCGTTTATATCTTTCGAGAACACTCAGGAACTATCTAAAAGATCCATGTTTTTTGCAATTCTTCCTACAATTATATACGGTATCACAATGCTAATACTTAACTTCCTACGAATTATTACTGGCCCATACCCCTTCTTCTATATATACGATATACCATGGTACTCTAGCACGCTAATTATTAGTATAATTTCGTTAACAGCCATCTTTGTTGCCACAACCCTCAGAGCAATCCATAATAGAAACTTTGCAAACTACAAAACCATCCGCCACCCCTCTCCCCAGAGCATCTCACAAGAACAACTGTAATTTATAATGTACGCTTAATAACAAAAAATAGGAAAGCTCGAACTTTCCTATTTTTTACACTAGTCACCTAGAATCTTATCCTCGATATTGTCTATTGCAACTCTTAGATTAGCATAAGGCTCCAGTGATGTAACTGCATAATTGTATCTATCCATTCTATCGCTATTAGCTCTGCGATTTTCATTAGCAATCTCCCATTCTGCTCCCCTATGATACTCTAGTTCGCTTAGATTATTGATTGCAACACGTCTGTAATTATTATCAACAATTTTTTCTGCCTCTGCCTTTGCTTTGTTAATAAAGTAAGCAAGAGTTCCCTCTTTTTCTTGTGGATTTACTTGTGTATGAACTTTCTTACCACGAACATAATCCATATATGGCACATCATAGTCATAACTATTAATCTGTTCTTTGAGTTTTACATTAAGCATTTTGAAGGCGTTACGTATTTTATCTAGTTCGATTCTTTGACTACTTGCAACATCTGCGTCAACATTCTCTGCAATTAATGAATCTGCTCTATCCAAAACTTTCTTAGAGTTCATTATAGCAAGTCTAATACTAGATACGTTGTTTTCGTCAGGATTAACATACTCATCTAGTCTATCTAGATACCCATTAAGCATCTCAATACAACCATCAAAGTCGAGCCCCGCAATCACCTGACTGATTGTAGGCTTCTTAGTTAGCCAATGCCCAAGTTTGATATGGAAGTCCGAATACGGATTGTCTATATCGTTAATTGATGTAGATACTCCAGTCATGTCTATATTATCCGAGTGTTCTGTACGCATTTTTCTAGTACTAGTAGGATTAAGCGAGTGTCTAACTTGGAGATACTCGTTAATCTTATTAGATAATAGATCGTTGTCCTGACCATATCTATTGAATAGTTCCTCAATATCCAGCTTAAGCATATTGCTATCCATATTAATAATAGACATATTGTTTTGCATTATCTTAAATACATTTTTACCATCCATAATAGAACTAAGGAACTTAATATTCTCAGCTTGTCTTGCCTTGCCAGCCTCACTTTCTGGAGTCTTAACATTACTAGCAAGATACATCATTGTTGCAATATTATTACCTGTTAAGAAAGTATTAACATCAAAGTCGCTACGCTTAAAGTTCTGAGAAGTAGATAATAGCTTATTGCCTTTCTCGTCAGTAAATACGTTGTCTATTACTTCATCAAAATACTTTCCAATTGTAAACATTTTATTGCTATTAAGTTCAGACAGTATAAATGGCGTCTGGGTAACAAGATGATACACATTTAATTCGTTAGTGTTAATATACATATCTGCATACTTCTCGTTAGCAATGTATTTCTTGCTACAAGCGGTTTCATAACTTACAGCATCTTTGATTCTACGACCAATAAGCAACTCAAAAGTTTCTAGCAAGGAATCACTATTGGAACTTAAGAAAGATGCCGACTTAAGAGCCAATTTCTTTAGAGTACAATTATCTTGAACAAGATTTTCAAATTCCTCATCACCTTGCGACATAACTTTAAGCCCACCTTGAAGAGCCCTAATTACATCATTGGCAACCTCAATTCTACTAGGATCCGAAGTTGTAAGGATAGACAAATTCTTATTTAACAACTTCTCGGTCTCAGCCTTGCTAAATACATTACTTCCAAGAATAGAGCGATCTTGTAGTGCATCAATAACACTAAAAGCACTTTCAACCGCTGAACCGGTTGTAAACTGTTCTAGCAATCCATATGTACCACTTAATCTAGACACAATCTTATCTGCTGGTCTATGAACTTTGCCATTAGGTGCAAGCCTTGGAGATTCGAGATACTCTGTTGCAAGCCCCCAGTATAGCTCTGACAAATGAAAGAATTGATTAATCTTTTCATAAGGAATAACGCAAGTACTTAGCTCTTTAGGAGTAAATACTTTGCCTGCAACTTCCCTAATATAATCGTAGATACCCTCACCCACAACAACCTTTTCGCCAGAGCCATCTTCGCGCTCAATAGTAGAATTTTTATAACAATTAAACTGCTGAACAGCCTCACCCAACATAGTTATCTCTAAGTCACTTAAGTTGCCCAATATCTGATTAAACTTCTCTGGCGATAGATACTTTTCGTCATTAAACACAACTGCTGCACGCTTAACCTCTTTAACAAATTCTGCGATATCATGCCTATTTGTCATCTCCTTGCAGGCATAATCTAGCAGTTCTAGCGTATCCTCGTTATATCTTTGTTTCTTTTCTAATAATATTTGTTTTAACAATCCTTTACGAGCTCTATCCATAATTTCGTCCCCCAATTTAATTTTTATACACTAGTAAGAGATGCCAATATTTTTAGTTCCACCTAGTACATAGTCATCAATCTAGTGTATATTGACTTACTATATTATAACATATTATTGTGGCAATTTCAATACCCTTTTGGAAATATGTAGTGCTAGCAAAAACACTAGTAATTTAATTAA
This sequence comes from Clostridiales bacterium, assembly GCA_015055665.1. Lineage (GTDB taxonomy): Bacteria > Bacillota > Clostridia > Christensenellales > UBA1242 > UBA11490. Next base: position 100,156 of record SVHX01000002.1, on the reverse strand, counting down.
AAACACCCTTTTTATTTGACAATATTTAATTGGTGATGATATCATAATAATATGTTAGGAGCAATAATTGGCGATCTCGCCGGATCGATATACGAATTCGATCAAATGAAAGAAGTTAAGAAAATTAAAGTTAAGAAACTCATTGAAGACAATGCGTTTTTTAGTGATGACACCATACTCACCATGGCTATTGCTGATGCAATAATAAATAGAGGCGACTATGGTAAGTCACTTAGGAAATGGACAAAAAAATATGAAAGTTATCGACCAAATTTCGAGCCATACTTCAAGACTACTTTCTCACCCAATTATACCAAATGGGCTGCATCCAATACTTCGGGCAATAGCCTCGGCAATGGTGCAATGATGAGGATATCTCCAGTTGGCGAATTCTTCGAATCTGAGGAAGAGGTTGTTAGACACGCTCAGCTTGCTACTATCCCCTCTCACAATACCGAAGAGGCAGTACAATGTGCCACAACCATTGCACTCATAATCTTTTACGCTAGACAAGGACTATCCAAAGAAGAAATTATAAGTAAGCTTAATATCAAACTTAAACGCCCCCATATCGAGAAATTTAACTACACCTGTAGCGACACCATAGATGTATGCTTGTATTCGATATTTACCACAGACAATTTCGAAGATGCTATACGCAAAGCCATATCATATGGCGGTGATACAGATACCAACGCGTGCATTGTGGGTAGCATGGCAGAAGCTATGTACGGCATAGATGACACCCTTAAACAGAAGGTATATTCCATCTTACCTATTGATATGATCCAAGTCCTTAATGAGTTTTATGATGCAATTAATGCCCGAGATCATAATCACGAGCCGTAACAATATTGAGATAAGAAAAAGATGTAACAAAAAACTAGTTGTTACATCTTTTTGCTTAATTAAGTATCCAAAGTGCAGTATTAAGAGTCGTTGCTAGACTTAACCATATTGGATAAATTGCTATTATATAAGAATATACCGGCTCACGCTTGTTTATCTCAATCCATAGCATAAATCCTGCAATGAGATTAAGAACAATAATGATATTACCGCCCAAGGTTTGCTTTAGTGTAAAAAACACAAGACACCATAACACATTAAGAACACCGTTAATAATTAGCCACACATACACACTTGTCGGCACGCTTGATTTAATTACCCACCTACTCAAAATTACACCAAAAATTATATAAATTATAGTCCACATTATTGGTATTACAATATCTGGCACCCACTGAGTTGGTCTATCTAGGGTCCCAAACCAATCCATACCAAGATTAACAAACAAACTACCTAGCCCCGCTACAACAATTATACCAAGTATAATTAATATAATTTGCTTAGTTTGAGATTTTGTTGCAGACATAACAATCCTCCTTAATAATTTATTCGTATGTTATATAATACTACAACCATCTTTATTTTATGCGTCATCACATAAAAAAGACTTGTATACGCATTAGTACACAAGCCTATAACTTATTGGTGTTATTAATTAGCTAATAAATATTAAGCTAGTTCAAGAGCAACCTTCATCATATCAGTAAAAGCTGTCTGCCTTTCTGCACTTGAAGTTTCCTCTCCAGTGATTATATTATTAGATACGGTACAAATGACAAGTGCTTGCTTGCCTAATCTCTCCGCATTAAGATATAATGCCGCACCTTCCATTTCAACGCCTAACAGATTGTTGGTACGTGACTTTGACACCTCGTCTTCGTCTGTATAAAAAGTATCCGAACAAAGAGTGCTACCCACATGATAAGGCATACCTAATCTCTCTGCAATGTCTTTTGCTTGATCCACTAGATCTGAAGATCCTAATATATACCCCTCCCCACCATTATTGATATAGAAGTTGTTATAATTAGTATTGGTATACACTCTATCTGCAATAACAACATCTTTGACCTTGACATCCTCACGCATAGAACCAATCGAACCGACTCTTATAATCTTATCTACGTTATAGAATTTAAATAGCTCGTACGAATAAATGCCCATAGCAGGATTACCCATGCCTGTTGCCATAACAGTCACTCGCTTGCCATTATAAGTACCTGTATATCCTTGAACTCCTCTTACGTTATTAACAAGGGTATAATCTTGCAAAAATGTTTCTGCAATAAACTTACTCCTAAGAGGATCTCCTGGCATTATTACAGTGCTAGCAATATCTTCAATCCTTGCCTCATTGTGTGCTGTTGCCATATTAATTATCTCCTTTCACAAATAATTTATCTTCATGCTTTTCTATACCAAATAGATTAAGTATAGCTTTCGAAATATTATCAAAGCCATCCAATGTACCTAGATTAATATTACCCTTCAATTCCTTGCCGTACACTAACAAAGGCACATACTCTCTGCTATGATCTGTACTAGGCGTAGTAGGATCGCAACCATGATCCGCAGTTATAATCAATATATCCTCATCACTTAAATTATCAATAATAGTTGGTATAACATCATCAAATTGTTTAAGTGCGTTGGCGTATCCTTGAGGATCATTGCGGTGACCATACAACATATCTGTGTCATTAAGATTAGCAAAGACAAGTCCATCAATATCTCCCCTTGCCGACGCCTTAATTATCTCCTCAATACCTTCAGTATTATTCTTGCTATGATAGCTCTCAGTTATGCCTTTGTGACAGAAAATATCCTCAATCTTGCCAATACACACAACATCTTTGCCATTTTTCTTTAATTTATCAAGCAGAGTATCTGCAGGTGGCTCTAGGGCATAATCCCTACGAGCTTCAAGCCTATAGAATTCTCCCTTGTCATTAGTTCCAAACGGTCTAGCAATAATTCTACCAACGTTATACTTGCCAGAACATATAGCCCTTGCCTTCTCACACATGGCATACAATTCCTTGACAGAATACACATCTTCGTGGCACGCAATTTGAAGTACCGAATCTGCAGATGTATATATAATTGGCTTGCGAGTTAAGAGATGTTCTCTACCAAGCCTAGCAATAATTTCTGTACCAGACGCAACCTCATTACCCAAGAAACCAACACCAAGCTCAGACTCCAGCATATCCATAAGCTCTTTAGGAAATCCATTAGGAAATGTTGGATATGGATTAGGCAATACCAAGCCACATATCTCATAATGCCCCGCAGTAGTGTCTTTAGCATTAGTAAGCTCTCGCATCCTACCATATCTTCCAATTGTTGTATCTTTACTTAAGTTAACACCATCTATATTATTAAGCCCTAGCAATCTCATATTAGGTAATTCTACACCAGTAGCATTATATGTATTAACATATGTATTGCTACCCACATCCCCAAATTTCTCCGCATCAGGCATAGCCCCAACTCCGAAGCTATCAAGCACGATTAACACAACTTTCATAATTCATCCTCCTATTAACAATATTCTATCTACCCATCGAATCTTCCGATTCGGCTTCTTTAGCAGCAATCTTCACGTACGCATTATACGCGTTTGCAAGATAACCTTGCCCATACGAAGGCGTGCCGGAATCTGGATTTTTGAGAATACCAAGATAACCTTTTTTATTACGCAACCAGTCAACCACATCACTTGGTGCATTATGAGATAATAACATAGCTCTAACCAAAGCATCACTATCATTACCCTCAGGACACAACTTATGATACACGCTAGATGTTCCCGTTGGACTAATATAAGAATTATAATAATGTGCCTGCACAAGGGCTGTCATCTCGAAAGACTTGATAGGGTCTTCTCTATCTTTGTACGAGTACCCCTCTAGTCCGTATTTTGTAGCAAGCCTATTAGCCTCATCAACATACCTCTCAATCTGCTGCAGAATCCCTGTAGCAGTCTGATTAGTTCCACTGACTTTGTTAGTAAGTATCTCCCCTCTAAGTTCAACAACATAGCTCGACTCTCTATAACACAAGGCAGTAAGAACATACGCCATCTCTTCGTAGCTTATATACTCCCCTCCATCAAAAATAGGCTCATTACCATTTTCCACCATCTTAGCGTTAAGATCATCAATTACTTGTCTTGCAAGGTCAACAATAACATCCTGAGGACATATTAGTGCAGAATCACCTCCATACCTACCATTAAAGCAGTAATCATAGAAATTCTCACAAGTTATTCTACTCTCATCTTTAACTTGCTCTTGCACCGGCTCTGTAACCTGCTCAGTTGTTTCTACCGCGGTTGTTTGTTCTCCTTGTATTACCTTATCACCAGATCCAACAGACTCTCCAGTATCGCTCCACCAATATAGCACATTATTAATACGATCAAAATAATTACGTGTAAAATGTCCTTTGAATTTTGGTGCATCACTTGGATTTGGATACTGAGGTGCATAAACTGCTGGCGGTTTGCTCGTATTATCTACCACACTTAATCGTCCGCCTAAGAAACCAGCACCATACAACGTAAGACCTGTAGCAACCATAGCACCAGCCTTCTTTAATTTATTTTTCGTAGACTTCTTTAACTTCCTCTTAGCCGGCTTTCGTCTAGGCTTGCTCTGATCTATATGCTGAGAACTTCTTCTGGTAGAATTCCCTTTACGAGCACTAGACTCCTTCTGGGTAGCAAGCTCATACGCCTTACCCTTTGCCCAATCTCTTAATTCATCAAACGACATTTCTTTACCTCTTTTGTTTATATTAACCAATTAAAGTTTTGTATATTTCATCTTTTTTCTTGCCTGTTAGTTTGGATATAATTTTGCTAACCTCAGACTTACTTAGCCCCATATCAAGTAGCACTTTGACATTATTATCTATATCCACACTCTTCTCTTCTTTGCCCGCATTAACAATAACAACAAACTCACCCTTAATTGTAGAGGTGTAGCCTCTAGACAATGTCGAGAATTCAACTTCTTCAAACTTCTTACTAATCTCACGAACAACACAAACCTCTCTATCTCCAAGAATATTATACATATCTTGTATGTCTTTTTCTAATGAGTGTGGTGAACAATAAAATATTAACGAAGTGTTACTTTTTGACAAATTCTCTAACGTTTCTGTTCTCTTTGTGTTGTTATCAGACAAAAAGCCAACGAATGTAAATGGAGAATCATAACCACTAAGTACATACGCATTAATCAGCGCCGAAGGTCCTGACACAACAGTATACTCAAGCCCTTCTGTCTTACACATATTAACAATTACATTGCCGGGGTCACTTATTCCCGGCGTTCCCGCATCAGAAATTAGTGCAATATTCTTGCCAGACTTTAGGTCTTCTATTATCTTCTGGCCAGATTGATTTTCGTTAAATTTATGATACGACACAAGCGGTTTCTTAATGTTATAATTATCTAATAACACCTTGCTAGTTCGTGTATCCTCGCAAGCAATATAATCAACACTCTCCAATACTTCAACAGCCCTAAAGGTGATTTCTTTAAGATTACCAATCGGCGTTGCAACCAAGTATAGCATATTATTAATTTCGCGAAATCACAATTCCGCTACTTCCTCCCTTCCTGCATTTTAACATGACCGTCGAAGCCCCCTTGGCACTAGGTAATATCTTAAGAACCTTAGGCTCAAGGTTATACTTCCTCCCCAAAACAATCATATCGGATAACCGCTCTTCCTTATTAACAACAAAGAAGTCGCCACCGAATTTAAGAAGTTTGCTAGCCTCAGCGAATATCTCGTCCAGAGTGACTGCAATCTCATGTCGTGCAAGCGCTATACTTTCGTTATCGTTAAGCTTGGAATATGTCCCCGACTTCTTATATGGAGGATTACAAACAACAGCATCATACTTGCCCACACCAATACTGCTAGACACCCCTTGCAATGGAGCATTGACAACCTTAATATTGTCTAGTCTATTATATCTAATACTTCGCTCGGACATCTCAGCATAAGTCTTCTGAATCTCCACGAGTACAACATTACCAAGCCCCCTCTTGGCACTAGCAAGGATTCCAATTACCCCGCTACCACTACAGAGGTCTACAAGACTGCTTCCTTTTTTGCAATCAACAAAATTAGCAAGAGATACTGAATCACTTGTGAAACAGTATCCATCTTGCTTTTGAATTATATACAAATTATTAAATTGCAAGTCATCTAGCCTTTCGCCCGGCAACAAATCTTCCATCAATTTTTGTATCGATATCCCTCATCTATTTTTTATTAAACTTTTTCTTTTTTTTGCTAAACTTAGGACGCTGGTCATCTTTACCAGCTTTTGACTGAGGCGCTGGCTCAGATTCAACCTTCTCATTAGGTGCATTATCAGTTATACTAGCTGGCTTACTCTGATTATCGACAAGCTTAGGCAACACTTCAATTTCGGCTAACTCATACTCACTTACTTTGATCTCACCATTATTGTCTATCTTAACAGTTACTTTCTGTTTGAGCAAGTTGTTATATATCACGTTACCAATACCATCTTTGGTCTTAACTCTAGCATTAAGTCTAGGCATCTTCGAAGATATCTCCGAATAAAACTCGTTCTCGTACGCAAGACAACACATTAACCTTCCACATATACCACTAATCTTAGTTGGGTTAAGCGACAGGCCTTGAGATTTCGCCATCTTAATGCTTACTTTATCAAAGTCATTAAGATATTTCTTACAACAACACTCCTTACCACAGAATCCAATTCCGCCAACAATTTTTGCCTGATCCCTAATACCAATTTGCCTTAGCTCCACTCTAAGCCTTAGCTGTCCAGCTAGGTCTTTTACCAATTCTCTAAAGTCAACCCTATCCTCGCATACATAGTTAATAATAACCTTGCTTCCATCAATTGTATATCCGACAGACACAAGTTTCATATCTAATTTATATTTCTCGATTAGGTCGTTTGTAATTTTCTTTACTTTAGGAATCTGCGTATCTAGCTCTTTTACTTTTGCAATGTCTTGATCTGTTGCCTCTCTAATAATCCTCTTGACTTCATCACCACAATCGGTAGACTTTCCAACTTCTGCAACAAATGCGAGCTCTTGTCCTCTAACACTCTCTACAACAACTTGAGTTCCAACAGCAAGTTCCATGTCTGTTTCCACTAAACTAACCTTGCCACCGTCAACAAATTTGACTCCTACTTTTGACATAAAAACTTAACCTCCAATATATCTAACAACATCTTATCCACAACACCAACAATGTTGCAATTAAAATCTAATTTATTATAAATTTCACACAGATTACTAACAATATCAACACACGCGTTAGGGCTAATTATAGCCTTTATTGCCGAAAGATATTTCTCGTAACCCACAAAGTTAACCCCTACCGATCCTACAGCACAAACATCTCTTAATATAGATATCATTGTGTCAATCAATAGAGGAAAATCCTTCTTGAGAGCAACAATCTTGCTACTGTACTTAAGGATATCTGATGATGACCTTAAGTTAAGCAGAATATCTATCGCTAAGCTAATAACATCCCCAACATCACTCATGCCGGATACTCTATTTGCAGTAGACAAATTACCACCCGACACACAAGCTACTTTATCACTATTCTTAACACCCGTTGATGCCAAATATTGTGTAACATCTGATATACTTAGTACCGGCTCGCTTATACGCTTAACTCTACTAAGAATTGTCTGGAGCACCGCGTTACTACTAGAGCAGGTTAATATAAATATTACACCTTTAGGCGGCTCTTCTAGAGTCTTAAGGATTTTATTCTGTGCCTGTGTAGTAGCAAGATCAAAGTCATGTAAAATATATACTTTGTAATTGCTATCCATTGGTCTTTCTAGCGAATCGCCGACAATCTCAAGTATATCATCAACAACAATATTTTTTTCCTTAGGATATATCTTAAGATCAACCATATTGTCATGCTCAATCTTATTACAATAATTACACGCACAGCATGGTTTATCCCCCTCGCCCTCGCAATAAATTTCTTTGGCCATCAGTATAGAATACGCCTTGGTGATAACCTCATCTGGACACTCTAATATGTAGGCATGCGAAAGCATATCTAGCGACAAATCTCTAGATATTACCTTATGTGCTTGCGATTTCAAATAAAACTCTAGCATCTCCATGTAATAATTTTAACATAATTTTCAACATAACACAAGTTATAGTTATGCAAAAAGTGCCGAATATAACAAATTTTTGCTTACCCACAATGTAAACACTTACCACAACTCACCTCATGCATTTGCAGAATAATTGTATATCTTTTGCACAAACTAGTTCAAAAAGGTACAAGGAGTTCTCAATGAAAAACACACTAAGCTTAAGCGATATTAAGAACTTTGTCGGTGGTCTACAAGGGCAAGATATCGAGCTCAGAATCAACAAGGGACGCAACAAAATCGTATCCCTAACTGCCATCATAGACAAGGTATACCCAAGCATGTTTATCATATCCCCCACAAGCGACGTAGACCTAGACCGCAAAAGTTATTCGTATAGTGATGTACTATGCGGAGATATTGTTTTCGTAAACAAATAAAAAACAGCCCCTAGAAAATTTTGGGGGCTGTTTTTATTTGTTACAAAAGTTCTATTTTAAAAGCTATTACACCGTATTTCTTCTCATCCTCTCGACTGTAAATGCTTCTATAAAATCTCGCAACTTGACCTGCGTTCTTATTATCAAAGCCAACGCTACTTAGACTAAGCGTCTGAGCCATCTGCTCGAAAGTATCGAATCTCTTGACATCAACAACTTTGGTAACTACACCATCAATTAGTTCTGGTTGTTTCTTAAATATTATTGTGTCACCAATACCAATCTTCTGCCTTTTCTCATCATATAGCCTTACTTCATATATCTTCTTGCCAGATTTTACTTGGTCAAAAAATTCGCCTTGCATTTTCATAATAAACATATTTCTACCCTCCATTTCTCATAAAAGATATTAAATAATATAGTTTTGATTTTTACCATTATTACATATATATTTACTACAAAAACCGCTTATTGTCAAATATTTTTGCCGATTATATCATGAAAAGCTAGCTTACATCACTCGACAAATCCAACAACTAACAATTGCCGCAAGGAAATTAGCAATTATCCCCACAGGTACTGCATATCTAAGTTTCGTTACACCAGTTTTACTAAAGAACACTGCAGATATATAGAATATTGCCTCACTACAACCAGCTATACAACAACCCGCTCGGGCAAGATAACTGTCCGCACCATAGGTTGCGAATACATCTTCCAACACCGCAAGCGACCCGCATCCGGTAAAGTTCTTAAGTATTACAAGTTGCGAAAGCTCCTTGGGTATACCAACAAATTCAAAAAACGGTGCTACCGCATCCGCAAAAATTACAGACAACCCGCTAGTATTAAATATTTCGATAGCAATAAATATTGCAACTATGTATGGAAACGAAACCAGAACTATGTCAAACGAATTCTTAGCACCAACAACGAAGCTATTATATGTATTATTGCGTTTAGCTACACTATACACAATTAGCATAATAATCAGAATCGGAATTATAAACTTACTCATGACTGCTTGTCCTTAAATATTTTACTCATAATTTTTACCAAAACAATTCCCGATATCGTACTAACCAAGGTAGCAATTAGAGTAGGAATAATAATATCGCTAGCACTGTTGCTACCCGCCATTATCCTTAACCCCATAACAGTTGTTGGGATTAATTGCAGGCTAGAGGAATTGAGCACAACTATCATTATCATGCCAGCCGTTGCGTATCTGCTACCCTTGTCCAATCCGCTTATCGCATTAATACCACTTGGCGTGCTTGCATTACCCATACCCAATAAATTACTAGTTATATTAATTGCAACTTGATTGCGTGTGTACTCATCAGCATCACCTATTAGCCACCTAATAAGAGGGCTAAATAGCTTGGCTAATTTTTTATCAAGCCCCGTATCTTCGACCACCTTCAATACTCCTAACCACACTGCATATATACCCCATAATTTTATTCCCAACGACACCGCCTTGCTACCGCCAGCCAACATAGAAGGAAGGGCAATCTCAACATTGCTAAATAGCAGTATCCCCAGCCCTACCAGCATCACAATTTCCCATACAAAATTCATTAATCTTCCCTCACCCTCCTTGCAACCAAGCAATTTTGCTAGCATCTAACACTTTTCTTAAACAAAAACAAAAAGAAACTCTTTACAAATATATAATAATATTGTAAAATATTTGCGTAATTAAAGTAGTTTTGTGTTGTAGTAAGTTTATTATGTATTGTATTAACCAACTACACATTTTAAAACTAATAACGAAATTTAAGAAGGTATAATAGATGAAAAAAGACAAAAATTATTACATTACCACTCCTATTTATTATGCGAGCGGACGATTAACAGTAGGTCATTGTTTTAGCACAGTGCTAGCAGACATTTGTGCTAGATTCTATCGCCACAATGGCTACAAAGTCTTCTACGCTACTGGTAGCGACGAACACGGACTAAAGATTGCCAAAGTTGCCAGCGAACACAACATGACTCCACAAGAATTTGTAGACAAAACGGTTGAGCAATTCAAATTCATTTGGGACAAACTTCATATCCAATACGACAAATTTATTCGTACAACAGACGCTCATCACGTTAAGCTGGTAGAGTCTGTCTACAACAAGCTATACGAGCAAGGCGATATATACCTTAGCAAATACGAAGGACTATACTGCGTACCATGCGAAACTTTTTTTAGCGAGAGCCAGCTTGTAGACGGCAAATGCCCAGACTGCGGAAGAGCAGTAGAACCTACTCAGGAAGAGAGCTACTTCCTACGCCTTAGCAAGTACCAGAAGTTTATCGAAGAATATTTCCAAGAGAATCCAGAATTCTTAGTGCCAGAGAGTCGCAAAAATGAGATTTATAATACATTTATCAAGCCAGGCATAACCGACCTATGCGTATCGCGTACAACATTTGATTGGGGTGTCAAACTTCCTTTCAACGATAAGCACGTAGCTTATGTATGGATTGATGCACTTCTTAATTATCTATCTGTTCTAGGATATGGTAGCAGTAGCGACCAAGATTACAAGGATTTCTGGCCATGTGACGTTCATGTGGTAGGAAGAGACATCTCTAGATTCCACTGCATTATCTGGCCGATTCTTCTTAAGATGCTTGATCTTCCTCTACCTAAGCAAATCCACTCTCACGGATTCATCACCCTAAAAGGAGATAAAATTAGTAAGAGCAAGAGCAACGGATTCGATCCTCTAACACTTGTAGATAGATATGGTAGTGATGCTCTTAGATACTACCTTGCCAAAGAAGGCCCAATCTTTAACGATATGCCTTATACAGCCGAACAATTTATTAATACAATTAATTCTGATCTTTGTAACGACCTTGGCAACCTTGTCAGCCGTACACTAGCAATGATAACTCAATACAATAACGGAATTATCCCTGCACCTACTTGCAAAGACGAAGAAGAGATTAATATTATCAACGCCTGCAACGAGCTTCTTAGCAAATGCGAAAGCTTAATGAGCGAACAAAAAATTAGCGATATGGTTAATGCAATACTTGCAACTATTCGACTAGCCAATAAGTATATCGATATTACCGAGCCATGGAAACTAAACAAAGACCCAGCTAAGAAAGATAAACTTAACACAGTCTTGTATACCCTTAGCGAAACTATCCGTGTTTGTACAGTTGCATTACAGCCTGTTCTTACCGAAACTCCTGCAAAAATATTCGAAAAGTTCGGATATTCAGCTAATCTTCAGACTTTTGATAGTATCAAAGAATTTAGTTTTAATAACTACGGCAATAATGTCAACAAAGGCGACAACCTATTCCCTAGACTAGATGTAGCTAGCGAAATTGCGTTCCTTGATAGTCCTGGAGAGAAAGTAGTAGACAAGAAGGAAGAGAAAACCGAAGACAAAGCCAATACAGTTGAATTTGTTAGCATTGATGACTTTGCCAAAGTAAAACTTCTTACAGGCAAAATTATCGCCAGCGAGAAAGTCGAAGGAGCAGACAAACTTCTTAAGAACACTGTAGAGATTGGCAACGAAACACGAACAATCGTTAGCGGAATAGCCAAATACTACACACCAGAAGATGTTGTTGGCAAGACAGTTGTTGTTGTATCCAACCTACCTCCTCGCAAATTACGCGGAATAGAAAGCCAAGGTATGTTGCTATGTGCAGTAGACGAGAAGACCGATACCTTATCTCTTATCTCTACCGACAAGACCATGCCTAGCGGATGCGAGGTGTGCTAATCATGTTAATTGATACACACGCACACCTTACAGACAATCAATATGATAACGACAGGGAGGCATTAATTGCCTCCCTACATCTTGATAACGTAGACAAAGTCTTTACCGTAGCATACGACCGCAACACTATCGAATCTTCTGTCAAACTTGCCGAAGAACACGACAACATCTACGCAATAATCGGTATTCATCCAAGTGATGTTGCAGATTATACCGAAGAAACAATTGCTCGTATCAAGGAATTGTCCTCCCACCCTAAAGTTATTGCTATTGGCGAGATTGGACTAGATTATCACTACCAAGGGATAGACAAAGAAGATCAAAAACGCGTATTTATATCTCAACTACAGCTCGCTCACGAAGTCGGATTGCCTGTGTGTATCCATAATAGAGATAGCATTGGCGACTGCCTAGAAATCCTTAAGAACAACAAAGACCTACTAAGCAATGGAGGTGTTGTTCATTGCTTTAGCGAAAGCGTAGAGATATATCGCGAAATCAAGAAACTAGGATTAAAAATCGCCTTTGGCGGAACACTTACATTTAAGAATAGCGTCACCGCTCCAGAGGTATGCAAGATAGCAGATATGGAAGATATCGTTCTCGAAACAGATTGCCCATACCTTGCCCCTCACCCATATAGAGGCACTCGTAACGAGCCAAAACTCACATCCGTTGTTGCTACAAAAATCGGTGAAATCAAGGGGATTTCTTATGACAAAGTGGTTGAGATTACACATAATAATGCTTTAAAATTATTTCCAAAGGCGGATAGATAAATTTGGGAAATTTAGATATACTTAATAAACATAATTTTAAGTTTAACAAAGCCTATGGGCAGAATTTCATCTTTGATACCAATCTACTTAGATCAATTGTTGACAAGGTTGATGTAACAGGCAAAACAGTTCTTGAGATTGGTCCAGGAGCTGGCACACTTACTGCTATTATAGCAGAGAAGGCTAGTCGCGTTGTCGCATACGAGATAGACCGCAACCTTCAACCAATACTCGAAGAGAATTTGTCAAGATTTAATAATGTCGAGGTTGTTTTTGGCGACATTATGAAATTTGATATGTCTGATATCGAAGACAAATTAGGTAACGATTATATTATGGTTGCCAATCTTCCATATTATATAACAACCCCGATTATATTCAAATTTCTCGAGAACGCAACTAGACTTCAGTCAATGTCTATTATGGTTCAAAAGGAAGTTGCAGATAGATTAGTAGCCAAACCTAATACCAAAGATTATGGTGCAATAACCGCATCTATCGATTACCGTGCTAACGCAAGCATTATCAAAAATGTTAACCGCAATATGTTTACCCCCGCACCTAATGTTGATAGCGCAATAGTCAAGATTGACTTCGACACATCCAAATACGATATTATTAACACTAAGATTCTTGACGATACAATTAAGAGCGTGTTTGCCATGAGACGCAAGACTATTGAGAACAATCTTAAATCTTCATTTAAAATATCATCAGAATTGGTTAATCAGATCGTATCCGAGGCAGGTCTTCGTAGCGGATTAAGGGGCGAAACATTATCAACGCAAGAGCTAGTAACCCTTGCCAATACAATTGCAAGAATTCTTATCAAATAGATCAATATAACTAACTAACACTACCATAATTTAATGGTAGTGTTTTTGTATCTTAATATTTAGTTGTTTTGTTACATAATAAGTACTAATTCGCTACGAGAATTATCACAAAACAAATTATCTTATCATATACAATATAATAGAAAAAATTTTATCAACCATAATTTCTGGAGGAGCAATATGGATACTCTTAAGAAAATGTTATTTTTATCTAACAACGAGAAGACCAAAGGTATGGGAACTCTCAAACTAGAACACAAAAATAATGTTATAATGTGCACACTTAAGACATACAATACAATCCCAGATGGCGAGTATATACTAGGCATCAAAGATGGCGACCTAATAAGCAAACACAATGTACATACATCTAGTAGCACATACAACTTTATACTCCCCAGCAACACCAATATATCTCATCCATTAGGATGTGTGTTACTTAGTTGCCAAGGATCTCAAGTAACACCAATTCTATGGGGATACGAGAAAGACCCACACTTCAAGTCTGCAATTATATCTAATATCAAAGAAGGCATCTCTAGGATCAATACCTCAAGCATTAATGTTCGCAAACAATCATCTATATCCGAAACTATAGAGCCAACACCCATACAAGTAGACATAGAGGAATTACATAGTTCAATCACCTCGCCCGAGGCAACCATTGCTACTAACAACGCAATCATACACAACAACCAATACCCACTTGCCAATGGCACAGTTCATGATAAGATTACTGACAACAATCAAGACTTCTCTATATCAGCTCAATCAGCACATAATAATTACTCACTCGGTAACACAAATAATCATTGTAACTGCCAGCCAAATGAACATTTAAACAACTTAACCACTCAGCAAAATACACAGCATGCCACACATAATAATTACCAAGACCTCTCCCGACTTAACAACATAGATATCGCTGAGATATCAATGTCGGAGGAAATTGTAAACACTAGCGATATTGCAGCAGCAAGTGCACAAGCTAGTTTATTCGAAACATCAGACGAAGAACTCGACAAGATAATTGAGAGCGAATTTAACAGCGAGAGATCACCACATCAGTTCTACGATATGATAGCCGACCAGATAGATGAGATATTCAATAGATACCCTCGAGAACACAAGCTAGAGTCATTAGTTGATAATAGCAAATGGGCAAAGCTCGATACAGATACTGACAATAAGTATTATGTTGTTGGCATTATTAATGTTGATAACAACATAAAATATATTTGTTATGGCGTGCCGGGAACATACAACCAAGAGCCACCAATCGAGATGCGAAAGTACAGTCAATGGCTACCAACAGATGTAAGGAATCCATACACAACGGGTTATTGGGTGATGTATCAAGACGCCAATACTGGCGAAAATATTTTTCTTAATAGCTAGTAAAAAAGATAGCAAGGAACATATACTAGCAATCCTCGCTATCTTTTTTCTAGGACAAGAATCCACTGATTATCATATCCTCAGCTTCTTTGTCACTGAGTCCAAGCGTCTTAAGCTTGATAAGCTGCTCCCCTGCGATCTTGCCTATTGCAGCCTCATGTACAAGACTTGCATCCACACACTTAGCAACTATTTCTGGAGTTGCTACAACAGATGCCTTATCCATAAGTATCGCATCACACTCAACATGTCCAAAGCACTTACACTCACCAACCATACTACTATAAAATGTTTGTTTGCTATTATCCCTTGCCACACTTCTACTTATAATATCAGCAGAACAATCTTCGCCTTTGAGGTTCACATGAAATGTCGAATCGGCAGTCTGATCAAGACTGGTTAATATCTTTTCCTTAACAACCAACTTTGCTCCTTTACCAAGAGTTGCGTTAGTATCTCTTACCGAAGATGAAACACCTCCCAGCTGAGTTGTTTCCATTGTAAGCACGCTATTCTTGCCAAGGTTGATATTTGTAATCGGGTTAAGAATTTTGCCTCCGCCTACACCAGTACCAATATGCTTCTCGACATATCTTACTTTAGCCCCTTCTTCCAGATAAAAACTATGTATACCATTATGCTCGCTACTATCTTTTCCTGGGTTATGCACTCCACAACCTGCGACAATTAGTACATCTGCATCCTTGCCAATATGAAAGTCATTGTACACAACATCCATCACACCCGACTTACTAATTATAACCGGCATATGCAACGACTCATTAGTTGTCCCTGCCTTGACATATATATCTATGCCCTTGCCATTTTCCTTAGGAACAATCTCTATATTTTCTGTAGAATTAATCTGAACGCCTTTGCCATTTTCTCTTAACGAGAAAGCCCCGCTCGGTATCTGATGCAAGTCTGCAACTGCTAGTAGCAAATCTTTCTCAATATTACTCATTACTACCTCCTTGCAACATACTGCACACAGGCCTAGTCTTCACATTAGGCATTACCGACTCTCTATCGCCATACGCCACAACATTACCACTATCAAGAACAAGCACCTTGTCTGCAATCCCAATAATCTTCTCTTGGTGGGATATAATTATATTAGTGCCACCTTCGCCTTTGTTCTCTTCGAAAGCAGATATAAGCCCATCAAAGCTCCATAGATCAATGCCCGCCTCTGGCTCATCAAATATATTAAGTCTTGCACCTCTAGCAAAGGTTGTAGCAATCTCTATCCTTTTTAGCTCACCGCCCGAAAGCTTATCATTAAGTTCTCTATCTATGTAATCTCTAGCACACAATCCTACTCGCGAGAGATAATTACATACATCCATTATCTTGCTATTAGTCTTCTGAGCTGTTGATATAAGATCTCTAACCTTAAGGCCTTTAAATCTTACAGGCGTCTGAAAGGCATATGCAATCCCAAGCCTTGCCCTTTCGGCTATATCCATATCAGTTATATCCTTCCCATCAAGATAGATCTTACCAGATGTCACAGGAAGTATCCCCATAATAATCTTCATAAGAGTACTCTTACCACTTCCATTATGTCCTGTTACAACAATAATATCTCCCGATTCTATCTCAAGGCTTACATTACGCAAGATATACCTATCCTTGCCACCCTCTTTTACTTTGTAAGACACATTGTCTAATTTTATCATATTTCTCCTTAACTTTTATCTAAGTCACATATATTGTACAATAGTTTTGGCAAATTTACAAGTTTTTGCGAAAATTATTTGCAAAACAAGCAAATTATGCTAAAATTGGAGAGAAATCACACAAAGGTAGGTATAAATCCAATTGCGATTCGAGTCAAACACAACTGAGAAACTTATCAAATCTCTTATACATAACGTGCAAGGGCTAAGCTTTGGCTCTGCACAGAAAGCGTTACGCATGGGCAAAGTCAAAGTTAATGGCAAACGAACCAAAGACAATATAGCGATAAGTTCTGGCGACATTATAGAAATATATGGATTCAATACATCTCGCCCGCAAGTACCGATTATTTACGAAGACAATAATATTCTAATAGTCGGCAAGCCTGCAGGGATCGAGTGTGCAACTAGAGATAAGTCTTCCAGCAACACCTATTCGCTCGAAGAGATTTTCGAAGACAAAGGCGCAATTGTTGTGCACCGACTAGACCGCTTAACCGAAGGACTAGTAATTCTTGCTAGGAACAAAGATATAGCTCGCAAATTCGAACAATATTTTCGCGAAAAACACATTAAGAAAACTTATATTGCTGCCACAAAAGAACCTCTTAAACCTGGCAAATTCGTAGCCTTTCTCAAGAAAGATTCTTCCAAAGGGCTAGTTAGTATATCAGATACACCTCAAGAGGATTATAAGGAAATAATAACCGAAATACTTTCGGTCGAGCCAAAAAATACTTACAACCTATCAACAATACTTCTACATACCGGGCGTACACATCAGATAAGAGCTCACTTATCACACTTGGGTGCTCCAATTATCGGCGACACCAAGTACGGAAGTAAACTAGACTCCTACAACTTTTATGCCCTTACAGCACACAAGTTACACTTTGATATACCTAATGACGAGCTAGGCATTAATCATCTAACCCCAACGTTCTCACCAACATGGATCGATAAAATTATCTAATTTTATTACAAAGAATCACTTAAATTTTTTGACAATCATAAATATAATTGTTACAATGTTAGTATTAACTTTATGATTTTCAAGGAGGATGGATTATGAAAAAAGCATTAAAGTTTTTAAGTCTTGCATTTGTTGCAATATTTGCTGGCACACTTCTTACAGCTTGTGTTCCTTCTAATATCGAGAAGGCAACTGAGAAGATGAAAGAGGCTGGCTACACAGTTTACGATTACGATAAGGGCGAAGATGCAGAAGGTTTCGTAGGCGGAATTGTTGCTACTAAAGACTTACTTAAGGACAGATTAGTAGCATTGCTATTCGATAGCAAAGCAGACGCAAAAGACTTCTACGAAGACATGACTGATTCTGAGAAAAATTCAGAAGACAATCCGTTCCAAGTATCTGGTAAGTGGGTATACTCAGGAACAGAAGATGCTATTGATGCATTTAAGGGCTAAAATTAACCACTTATAGCAGAAAAAGCGAAAGGCAAGGTTTAACCTTGTCTTTTTCGTTGTGCAATTTTATTATAGTATGCTAAAATAATATAGATTTATAAGTTTTTATGGAGCTAGTTTATGAACATTTATGTAATGCGACACGGAACAACCGTTTGGAACGAAATTAGAAGGACACAAGGACACTCTCAGAACATGTTAAGCTCGTCCGGCAAAGAATTGGTTGAGAAGGTTTCTAAGATACACACCAAAACACCAATCGATATAATCTATTCGTCCCCCCTTATGCGAACAATGCAAACTACTAATATTATGAATAAGTACCACAATGCCAAAGTTATTAAGGACAATAGACTTATCGAAATTGGTCAAGGAATTTTCACTGGCAGACTAAAATCCACCTATACCGAGCTTGAGAAAAAACAACATACATCTCGCGACAAATCTTGTGGCATGGAAGATTACCCTGAAGTATACGCTAGAGTCAAAGACTTCATTGAAGATATACTCCATACACATCCTGCAGATAATATATTAATAGTAACACACTCCACCCCCGCTACACTAATTGACAAAATCCTTAATCAGATACCTATCAACTTTGATATCTGGAACAACTTTACCGAATTTAACAACGCAGAACTGCGAAAATATAAAATATAACACAAAAAATGCATTAACCGAAGTTACCCCCAAGTTAATGCACTCTTTTTTTCTTATATTCAGATCACTCTACTCATCCAGTATATTAGCACACGAATTAGCCTTGCTATACTGTGCCTCTAGAGATTCGATATACCTCTCGTATGCCTTTCGCTCGTACTCCGATTGAGCTTGTGACATTGTTGTTGCGTTATCTGCGGCTTCTAGACGCTCACGCTCTTCCCTCTTCAGCCTTCTTCTCTCATCACGCATCTGCTTCTTAAGTTTATTAGCCCGCCTTCTCGTACGCTTAGTGTTATCTTGTACTATCACTGGCGAATCTGTTGTACCTTCCTTAATACGCTCATATGTCTTCTCATACGCCTTAACCAAATCATCAACGTATTCGCCATAAGGTATTTGTCCTAGTCTATGTCTTAAGCCTTGCTTAAGTCTTAATTCTGGCTCGTCCTTCATTGTCTTAATGAAATACGACTGGCTCTCCTCGGTGATAAAGTCATCTTGATATCGTCCTAGCCTTACGCCATCTGCGAAAGTATGCGAATCGCTACCTCCAGTAAAGATAAGTTTCTTACCGGCAGTGGTATACACTCTATCTAACAACACGAGCAATCTATGACACTCTTTGTATCTATCTTCCCTAGAATTATATTTCGTTTCGAATCCGTCTAGACCATTTTCGACCAATGTTGCCATTAAGTCTTCCGCCGCATCTGTACGCTTAATAGACTCTGCAGGATGTGCCATTATTACTATCCCACCAGACGCATGAGCGATTTCTATAAGCTCTTTGGCGTCAATATCTAATCTTTCTATCTGAGGGCAATCTTCTAGCAATCTTGCAAACTCTTTGTAAGACTTGGCCAGCGTTAAATGATGCGATAGCAAAAATTCATATATATCCGATCCTGACAATGTAGAATAACCAGGATTGTCTTGCTTCTTGTATTGGATAAAGTCCTTAATGTCTTGCTCGGTTATATCATGATTATGAACTTGGGATAGCAAATGCTCGAGTCTGCCAAAGTCATAATCTCTATCGTTCTGATGCTTCTTATTAATGAGTCTACTAAATGGCGATCTTGGATCTAATGATGCACCATATACCAGAAGATGTACCTTGGCAGTTCGATCCTTATTATTAAGTACGCCATCTACTCTACAAGTTACCTCTACACCAGACACAACATTTAATCCATCCACATTGATGTATGGCTTATTATAATCTTCGTCAAGTTCATCCCATAGCGAACGAACTCCCTCATCTGTATTATGGTCGGTTATGGCTATCCAAGAGAGCCTGTTTTTCTTGGCTTCCCTGATAATCTCGTCAATAGATAGTACCCCATCAAAAGAGTATTCGCTATGTATATGGAAATCTGCTTTCTTAGGGTACTTAGCCACAAGACTCTCCTTTTTCTTGAAAAATTATTAAGTCTAGTATACCATAGCAAAAACACAAATTCAATACCCTTCTTCAAAAAAAAGGAACAAATTAGCATTGTCCCTTAGTCAAATATTTAATTATCTAACATCATTTTTTAGAAAATCCAGTGCAGCCCTCTGTTTGTCAGTAAGATCCATATCCGCAATACTACTTAGCATCCTAGTGCCTCTAATAACTTGTACCTTGTCGCCATCAAGCAAACTCCCCGCTAGCAACAACCAAGCGTCCACATGATTAGGCTCTTCCTTAACAAAATCTTCTAATCTTTGAATTGCGGAATTATACAAGTGATCTGCAAACTTCTTAAGTTCTTTATATTGAGCTTGACTAACAAGAGCACTTAACGAATCCTTCGAATTAAACACATACTCATCCCAGTACAATAGTTCTGCATATACTAGATCTCCCGCTTGCAATAGACACCTGCCCGAGTTGTATATATCCGAGATACTATCATAATAATAAGCTGCCTTCATATACGCCTCAACTCTATTAGGTCTAACCTCATTAAGTTCTACGATTATGCTAATATCTCCAATTGCCTTGTAACTTTCGTCATGAGTTATGAGCTTGTTATAAGTATGCGAAATATCCCTACTAGCATATCCACAATTAGGACACTTGTCTACATGGAAATGCCAAAGATCGTGATAATACTCAGCTCCCTCGCCATATGGGCGGACAAATACACTCTCGTTTACCTTATCATCATACTCAAATTCAAAGTCACACAGTACACATCTTTTCTTCTTCATACTCTTCTCCTACTTTGGTATTATACCAAATATAAATGTGATAAGCAATAATTTTTGTCAAGATACTAATAACACAAACTATTGGTGATAATGCTTATAAATATTCTCTGCAACAACCTTGCCAATTCCTTTTACACTCATCAATTCCTCTATCGTTGCAGACTTAATGTTATCTAGTTTCTTAAACTTAGCAAATAATATATTTACTTTATTTTTACTTACTAGAGGTATGCTTTCTAGCTCGGACTTTTGGGCTACTTTTAGCCTTAAATTCTTATTAAATGTTATTGCAAATCTATGGCTCTCATCACGTACATTTTGTAGCAACTTTAGCCCAAAATTATCTCTTGACAACACCACTTTGTTGCCATCAACCAAATATATCTCTTCTTGCTTCTTAGCAAGAGAAATAATGTCTACATCCCAACCAGCATCTCTAAGTGAAGAATATGCAAATTCTAGTTGCTGTGGCCCGCCATCTATTAGTATCAAATCGGGCTTCTGACCAAAGCTAATATCAGTACCTTTGTTGTATTCGTTAATCCTACGAGTAAGCACATCATGCATATTCCTAAAGTCATTTTGACCAGGTAAATCTATCTTAAACTTGCGATACATCTTGCTATCCTTGCAACCGCCCGTAAACACAACCATACTTGCTACAGTATTAGTCCCACCTAAGTTACTAATATCGTAACCTTCTATCCTTCTTGGCAACCTAGATAAGCCTAATGTCTTTTGCAAAGTACGCATAGCACCAATCGTTTTCAATTCGTACAATTTGTTTTTTTCTAGCGATTTATTAAGGAACTCTCGCCCGTTCTGACAAGCCATATCTAGCAACCTATTATACGGCTCTCTCTTGCCAGAATATATATTAATGTTATGCCCCGAATACCCCTTAAGCCACTCAATAAGCTCATCACTTGAGTACTCACAAACAATATTCTTAGGCACTATCTTCTGGCTAATATAATATTGAGTAATAAAGTTAGTCACAAGTTCTTCGGAAGACATACTCGCATCAATAACATTATAATTATTAACCCCAATCATTTTGCTACCTCGAATAGATGCTACTGTTACTACCGAAGTTTCGCCACTCTCTACTAAACCAAATACATCAATGTCTATATCTCTACTCAACCCAGTAACATTTCGGGCATCTATGTTGGTAATAAGGTCTAGTC
This sequence comes from Clostridiales bacterium, assembly GCA_015055665.1. GTDB lineage: Bacteria > Bacillota > Clostridia > Christensenellales > UBA1242 > UBA11490. The sequence goes on along the minus strand of SVHX01000002.1, from coordinate 77,772 downwards.
TATCCCTCATTTCGATTGCCCGCTCAAACATTTCCATCTCGGCATACACCTTCATCTTATCTTCAAGTATCTTACGAGCAATACTAAGATCACCTTTAAGAAACGCTATTACCTTATCTACCTCAGCCCTATATTCCTCAACCGAACACTTGCGTGTACACGGAGCAAGACAATTACCTATATGATAATTCAAACACTCTCGCTTGCTAGGTCGCATCAATGATATCTTGCAATCTCTTATCTTAAAGCTAGAATTAATTATCTTCATCAGATCTGTTATATTTACTTTATTAAAATACGGACCAAAGTACATAGCATTATCTTTTGCCTTAATCCTTCTTGTAACCTCAATAGTTGGATATTCTTGATTAAGGTCAATACGTATATACGGAAACGCCTTGCCATCCTTGAGTAATATGTTATAGAAAGGCTGATGCTCGTGTATTAAGTTGCTTTCTAGATTAAGAGCCTCAAGCTCGCTAAGGGTAATAATGTACTCAAAGTCGTATACGTTATCCACCATCTTCTGGACTTTAGGAAGTTTAAGGGTATTCAAAAAATAAGAAGAAACTCTGTTCTTCAAATTCTTCGCCTTGCCAATGTATATAATGTTGCCATATTCATCCAACATCTTATATACTCCCGGAACACCAGGCAACGCATGGACTTTTTCTTTAATTCTGGCTAGTATATCCGCCCTCATATATCTCCTACTTCTCGAAAGTCATTGGATCAAATTTTTCTTGAACGAGTTGTTCTAGCTCTTGCTTCTTGGCTAGCATCTCTGGAGCTAAGTCTTCAGGAAACACTCGCAAGATCGAATTATATAACATTATGTTATCTAATAACTTATTGGGGTTGCCTGCTCTCTTCTCGATATCTTTAGTAAGATACTCAATAAATATTGATTGCTCCAACTCGCTAAGACCACCGGCTATTCCTCGAGCAGCAGCCCAATTCTTAGATGCATAATAATTGTATAGACTCTTCTCTGACTCATCATTTGTCTTGGCAAACTTTGCGTTAAACTTATGGTATTCTTTAATGAGCTTAACTATTTTTGCTGATTTTGCTCTCGGGGTTATTTTTTCACTTGCCTTAATCTCCGCAGGTACAGATTCCTTAAGTGCATTATTAATACTATCGTATACTTCAACTTTATCCATAATTACCAATCTTGCCTCCTTAGAGTTTTGTCCTTGACATCATCATAATAATCAAAGTAATTCTGCTTGTATCCAGAATATCCTTTGTTCGTACCTCTTAGCCTCTCCAATTCCTCTACAGTATAATCAGATACCGAGAATTCTTCCATTGTTTCGGCTAACTTCATAAGCTCTCTTTCGTTCATATTATTATCTTTACCTTATCTAGTTATTACTATTATATTAACACACATCCCTCAAGCAGTCAATACTCATTATTAGTCTATACGCGTAAGCTTACACAATATCTCAACATGATCGGCAAAAGCAAACATATTATATGGCTTAATGCTACTAACTTGGTACGCCCCGCCTTCTAACAACTTAACATCTCTAACGCAAGTTTCTGGATTGCAACTCATGTATACTATATTTCGAGGCTTAAGCGAAAGTATTGTGTCTATTACACTCGGCTCTAATCCCGCCCTCGCTGGATCGACAAATACCACTCTATCCCCAACAACTTCGACTTTAGATACAACATCCTCGCACTTGCCCGCTAGATGAATAATATTATGGACACCATTTAATCTAGCCATAGCTTTTGCATTGCTCACGGCACTTACACTTTCCTCTATCGACACAACTTGTCTAGCAGTGCGTGACATCATTATACTAGTTATCCCAATCCCGCTATATAGATCAACTACTGTAGTATCCGACTTTATGTCTAGCATTGCGATTGCTTCTTTGTACATCTTCTCCGCTATTGGAATATTAACCTGCAAGAACGATTCTGGTGAGATCGAAACCTTTACTCCACACATATCAAAGTTAAGATATTTAGAGCCTGCCACATACTTGCATTTGCGATCAAGCACCGCCCTATCCGTCCGGCGATTGATGTTAATGTATAGCGATACGTCAGAGTACTGAGTCTTAAGCTTATTGTACAACCAATCTCTTCCGCCAAAGTTCTCGGTAGTTGCTACTAATGTGAGTTGCAGTTTGTTATCAATACATCTTGCGTGAACATATCTAATAATTCCCATACCGGTAATCTTGTCGTACGGGCGAATTTTAAACCTTGATATATATTCTCTCAAAGTAGCAATTAATGTAGTCAACCAATCGCCAAATAGCATACAGCTATCCACATCTATTATGCGAGTACTGCCCTCTTCAAAGAACCCAATAATTGTCTTGCCCTTAAGCTCTCCAAAAGCTAGATGCACCTTATTGCGATATTTGTATGGATAGTAGCTCCCTATACAGTTATCTACCAAATCTTTTTGATTGGAGAATACATCCTTAATGTATTCAGTTTTTTCTGCAAGTTCCCCGTTAATATTACGATCGATTTTTACACACCCACCGCATCTACTAGACCATTTACATTTGCTCATATTATATGCCCCTTGTAAGTTTTTCTAAAAAGGCACCAAGATATTATCCTAGTGCCTCCAGAAGATTAACTTCGAATTTCATCTACGCAATCTTAGATGTAATCTTAAATGACAAATACACAATATATTCGTCAACAAACAACTGCGAAACATCTTCGCCATCTGCCATTAGATTGGATATATCTACAGTCATCACGTATTCATTGTTGTTATCCGCAAAGGTATACTGCAAGAACTTAACTTCTACATTACCATCTTCGTTATTCTCTACATCAAAGCCCATCTTATCTAACATCTTAAGATTTGGACTTGGCTTGATGTTAAGACAAGTAAATACATTAGTTAATCTTTCTCTAAACAAATACGCCCTAGTAGGCAACCCTTCGATAATATCCTCAGCCTCTGGATCATATACATAATTAATGAAGCTATCATCAAATTTAATTGCATAATTGCTTGTATTTTTGCCTTTGTTACTAGTAATTAATTCATAAACAAAGCTCAATAGTTCGTCTTGCCTATCATGCTCGCAATAACCCAATGACGACTGGATATGTTTGTAATAATCATTGAATTCGTGATCAAAGTACGCCAATTCTCCATTGTATTTGCTATTACCAAAGAACGATTGACTCGCTACCTTACTATCAATTGTAAACGCCAAAGCATTGTATGAAAGAATTGTTCCCATACTAACTTCGTTATGGTTAAGATAGTTCTTAAAGTCAAGCTTATCAATTAAAAATCTATTGTCATTAACACTATCACCAATAGCATCAACGAATTTAACCGTTACAGACTCCCTCTCAACAGACCCACTTTGAACATTTCTCTTATTAAACCTATAACCATCTGACTTGTAAATATTATCAAATATTGCTGGAACTATTTGCTCGAATTTATCTTCTCCAGTTTCTTCATCTTGGCCTACATGCACTAGGAAATCATGCCTTAGACCATGCAAATAATTAATAGCGCTACCACTGTGTGAAGGACAAGTCACAGTTGTTATTCCATCTATTAGCACTCTTGACATAAGCGGAGCATCTAGTACTTCATCAAATACAATTGCCATACCTACATCAATTTTGGCTGTAGTCAATTCTTCGTTAGTATTATTAATTGTTATGCCGGTAGTTGCAACAACCTTCTCAATATATCCATTAAATACATGACCAGATATCTGTGCTACACTTACATCTAAAGTGTTATTAAGCGTGATATTTCCTCTACAAATACCATAACTCATAAGACCTCTATCGCTCTTGCCACAGAAGCCCCCAATATACATGGTAGCCCTCATATTATCGCATACTATATTGGCATCAGTGGTACACATCTCAAATACTCCACCATTATTGAATCCTGCAATACCGCCAATAAGGAACATTGAACTCGACTTAGCAATTTCTTCCTCGATTTCAGTATTCTTAATAGAGATAGTTCCGCTACTAACACAATTCTTAATCTCGCCAAGCACATCATTGTTACCAACAATACCACCAACACACTCTCTAGCAGATGTCTGTGTAACACCAGTATCACAAGTGGTTGTAAGATTAATATCTCCCGCAAAGTTAACACTTGATACAAATCCTCTATTATATCCCACAACACCACCAATATTGGTGTAGTTATAAGAATTTACACCCTTAATATTACCCTTAACACTACATTGATATATGGTCGAGTCTTTAAGAATTTTGCTAGCAATGTATCCAATATTAGCACCCATATGAGTACCATATTTGTCACTAATTACAATTGCTCCATCTACCGAACAATTAGCAATAGTTACAACATTATCAACTACTACCGATTCTTGCTCGCCAATCATCTTCTCTGTGGACATACCAGAATATATTAGTCCAGCATCTACTTGACCTAGAGATCTTCCATCGTTCTTCTGCGGATTAATTGACCACAATCCTTTGACATTAACACCTTCGATCCTTACAGTATTAAAGAACATACTTAGACTATTATAACTGCGGTTGTCACTTGTATTAATATCGAGATTCTGCACTCCTGCAAATAAATTAACTCCGTATACCTCTACACCACCATAGAACAAACATCTAATGTTCTTGGAAGAATAGTTATCGTCACTATAGAGATTAGATGTTAATTCATCAGCAACTTTGCCTAGTTTAAAGTTTCTAATCTCATAACCTCTACCATACAACGAAGAGCCATTAAGATTAATACAAACTTCCGCCCCGCCTAGATCAATATTGCTAGAAAGCACATAAGTCTTAGGATCAGTTGTGTTGTTAATTGCAAGTAATTGCTCTGCATTACTAATGAAAACAATGTTCTCTGGAGCAGCAATTATTGTACCGCCACCCACAGATCCAGCGTTACTTGTATCAAAGAAAGTTTCCCAAGAGGATATCATACCATCCCCATCTAAATCTTTAGGAGCACTTGCCTTGTCATCACCACACGCAACAAGACCAGCACTACAAGCCAGCGCCATCGAACACGCACAAATATTTTTCCAAAACTTTTTCATATTCACCTACATAACACTTTGATTCTTATATAGTTTGTGTCTAAAAGGATCTAAATAATCGACAAATTATGTCTAGACACAATTCTACATTTTCTGCATTATAGTTCTATTTTAATAAATGTACATTTATTAGTCAAACAAATTCGATACACAAACACAAATTACAATTATTTTATTGACACATCATTACTTAACTGATAGAATATAAACAGTCTAAAAAAAGATAATTAAATGCTGATGTAGCTTAGTTGGTAAAGCACTCGATTCGTAATCGAAAGACCGAGGGTTCGAGTCCCTCCATCAGCTCCATTTTTTTGAGTTACTCTTCATCCCGAAATAAACTTTTCATTATCTTTCGAAATCATCATTGCGAAAGACCGAGGGTTCGAGTCCCTCCATCAGCTCCATTTTTTAATCCTTACACATAGTAGCACACAGTCTAAGGATTTTGTTTATCTCATTGGACTTTCACCCTTAGGCACTCGGGACCCCGTCAATTTCATTGACACCCGAGAAATATGACTTCGTCACATTGACAAGTCCCTCCATCAGCTCCAACTTGCAACCATACCGGTTGCTTTTTCTTTCGTTAGACCACCCCTATGCTACATTTGCTTGCCATAACACACAAAAAATGTTAAACTTGTATAATACGAAGTTGCATTTAGGCAATAATTAAGGAGTAAATATGGATCGCGAACTTAGAGATTTATACGATTACAATCTTAACAATACAGGCAAGACTTATCGCAAAGGCGATTCAATCCCCGACGGATACTATCCAATGGTCGTTTTCGCTTGTATAAGCAACAACAAAGGAGAATTCCTCTTGCAGAAAAGATCGCTTAACAAAGGCGGTAACTGGGGCGTTACTGGCGGACATCCCAAGTCCGGCGAAACTTGTATCGAAGGCATGATAACAGAGATCAAAGAAGAGCTTGGAGTGAGCGTTACAGCGGACCAGCTTACCGAAGTCGAGCGTGGTTGTGACGGAACAGATTGCTTTGTAATGTACTACACCGTTATCAACAAAGATATTAACGAATTTATTATTCAAGAGGAAGAATTATCAGAGGTTAGATGGTTCTCTCTTAAAGAACTACCCGAACTTGCAAGCTCTAACCAGCTTAGCAAGAATCAATTGGAGTGTTTCCTCAGACTCATCAAATTTCTTGCGGAAAAGAACCCATTGCAGACCAAGGTACGCAATTTCAATAATAACAAACCTTGCCATACAAAGCCAATGCCAGTTTATGCAAGAATACTCGATATTAATAGCGAGATGGGCGAACTTGGCAAAGAATACCTCAAACACTCTAGATACGGCACAGAACAATTTACACTTACCGAAGAATTTCTCATGGAATATGGAGATGTGCTTTATTCGCTATTATCCCTTGCCGAAGAACTCAATATAGATAGCGATAATTGCCTTAACATGGCGATTGCCAAATACCAAGCACGCATAGAAAAAAATGGCTCTATGGGTAGCGAAAAAAGTAAAAACGGAGCGAATATATGAAGATCACAAAAGCAGACGAAGAACTAATCGAAATTGCAACACAGATTGTATTAAGTAATACCGACCTGCGAACAGACGAAACATGCTTAGTTGGATGTGCACTAAGGGCAGCATCAGGAAATATTTACAAGGGTATTAATATCCAAACATCTCACTCTATATGTAGCGAACAAGTTGCTATCGCTAACGCATTTTCTTGTGGAGAGAGAGCCTTTGATACACTTGTTGCAGTTAAAATGAACGAAGACGGAACAACAAGAGTTGTTTCTCCTTGTGGAGTATGTAGATATTTATTTGACAAATTGGAACTAGATGCCAACGTAATAGTTGAAGATGTAGACAAAGATATAGTTCTAAAAGTAAAGGCCAAAGATCTACTTCCTTACCCATACAAAAGAGAAGACGAGAAAAACTAAGGATCAATATGCAATTTAACCAAGATTTTATTACCAAAATGCAGAATTTATTAGGCGACGAATCGCCTAAGTTTTTTAATGCCCTCGAGTCACCTTCGCAGAAAGGCATTACAGTTAATACCGGCAGACTCAACGGTCAAGACTTTGTTACTCTTGCCGATTTTTCCACTACACCTATCCCCCAAGTATCTAACGGGTATTACACAAAAGATCTCAAGATTGGTAACCACATACTAAGCCATCTAGGAATTATATATTCGCAAGAGCCTAGTGCCATGTATCCTGTAGAAATGTTGGATATTCAACCAGGGGATATTGTGCTAGATTTATGCTCCGCCCCAGGCGGAAAGTCTATTCAGATACTAGAGAAACTCAACGGAACAGGATTCCTAATTTCCAACGAGATTGTGTACAATAGAGCCAAGATCTTATATGAAAACCTTACAAAAATGGGATTTAAGAACTTTGCCATTACTTGCAATAACCCTCAGGACTTCAGCCTACTTAATATGAAATTTGACCGCATACTTGTTGATGCTCCTTGTGGCGGAGAAGGCATGTTCCGCAAAGACAACTTCGACTTTAACGCATACAACAATTCATCAATCGAAACCAATTCTCGTAGACAAATTAACATACTTAATAGTATCGCAGGCCTTCTCAAACCCGGTGGCAAATTAGTATATTCTACTTGCACTTATGACACTCGTGAGAACGAAGAAGTTGTCAAAGCTTTTATAGACAATCATACTAACTACCAACTAACCCCTTGCCCTCGACTAGATAGTGTCACAGTAGCGGGCGTAGATATCGACACGCACACAAATACTACATTGTGTCGTAGGAGATATCCGCATCTATTTGATGGCGAAGGACAATTCATGGCATTGCTTACCAATATCGAACCGGATACAGAAGAATACTTTGCAAAAAATATCATCCCAGGATACGAGCCAATCTACAAGAAAGACGTGGAGATTATTAGTAAAGCATTTAAAGATATTGCAGACATCTCACACCTAGACATACTTAAACGCAACGACAATTATTATGTTGTGCCAGATATTACACTCAATCTAAAAGGCCTTAACGTTGTAAGCATTGGTGTACTTATGGGCAATATCGAAAGAGGCAATTTGAAAATTGCTCACGAATTCTATCATGCCTATAGCAATCTATTCAATAACCATATAGACCTTAACTTGTCACAAGTAGACCACTACCTAAGAGGCGAAGAACTCGAAATTACTTCCGATACAACAGGAGTGTGCGTAGTAACTACTTATGGAATTGCTCTAGGTGGAGGCAAACTAACACAAGGCAAGTTAAAAAATTATTATCCAAAAAACTTACGACTCAACAAATAAGGAGCTTATATGAAGACATTAATTTTATCCCACAAGGCAGATATCGACGGGCTATCCCCCGTTATCTTCCTTAATCTTATTAGACCAAACCTAGATGTATGCTTGCTCAACGCAAACGATATTTGCCCTAAAGTAAAAGAAATCATACAGAACAAATCTTACAAAAATTATGATGAGATATATATAACGGACCTTACTCTAGACAAAGAAACTTGCGAACTAATAATGAGCACGGGGTATGATGATAAATTTTTTGCATTTGATCATCACGCACTTAACCTTGTTGCCAACAACTACCCTTTCGCGACAGCGATAAGCACCAATGACCAAGGAGTCAACGAGTGTGCAACATCTCTATTCTATAAGTTCCTAGTAAGCAAATACCCGGAAATTTTTGACAAACCATCTCTTAGAGATTATACCGAACTTGTTAGATTAAGCGATACCTGGGACTGGGCAAAAACCAATAATCAAGACGCCAACAAACTTAGCGACCTTCTTAACATCCTAGGCCGTGAAGAGTATATACTCACGTTTACCGATTTTTTAAAAAATAATCAAGAATTTAAGTTCACAGATAGTCAATTATATCTTCTCGAAGTCGAGCAAAAACGAATTAAGAGATATCTAGAAGAGAGCGAGAAAACAATGTTCCACGCAACCCTTTGCGGTCATCCTTGTGGCATTGTATTTGCAGAGCAACATAGAAGCCTACTCGGCAATTACTTGGCAGAGAAGTACTCCTACTGCATTGACTTCGTTGTACTAATCAATATGCAACAAGGCATATCATTTAGATGCAATAAGGACAATGTTAACGTTGGAGAAATCGCAACAATCTATGGAGGCGGTGGCCACGTCAAGGCATCTGGTGCTCCAATGGACAACTCTCTCAAGAAGGAAATTATCAAGATTATTCTCGAAGACAATAATATGTTTAACAAATAACATTTTGACATAAACATACTAGTTTATGACAACTATCACACAATTAAAGACAATAATAATCAAATTAACACCAAAGGACAATATAACAATGGGATACAAAACCTATTCTAAAGATAGTGCATTTAGCTTCACATACGGAGGCTTTCCAACATACGAGTTGCTTACTCACAAACCAGATAACGTTCGTGAAATATTACTACACGATAAAATCAAACAAACAGAGATTGTAGACAACATACTCTCTATTTCAAGAGATCACAATATTAAGATTACCCACGACAGCAAGCTAGTTGAGAAGCTCAGTGGCAAAGGCAACGTATATATAATTGGAGTATTTGAAAAGTATCACAATCCAGTTGACCACAACGCCAATCAAGTATTACTTTGCAACCCTAGCGACATGGGAAACCTTGGAACTATTATTAGAGTAATGCTCGGATTTGGCTACAAGAATCTTAGCATCATTAAGCCTAGCATAGATGTTTTCGACCCCAAGGTAATTAGAGCAAGTATGGGATCAATCTTCTCAATCAATATTGAATTATTCGATAGCGTAGAAGATTATATCAAGATTAATCACAATCAGATGTATCCTTTTATGCTCAATGCCGAACACACATTGCAAGAACTCGAATTTAAGAAATTTCCTCATACCCTAGCATTTGGCAACGAAGCACATGGACTGGACGACAAATTCCTTAAGATTGGCACACCACTACTTATCAAGCACTCCCACGAGATAGATAGCCTAAACCTTTCAATGTCAGTAGGTATAGCACTATACGAATTTAACAAAACCAATAATTAAAAAATAAGCACAGCATTATATTGCCGTGCTTATTTTTTATGCTTAGTACTCACAATTAGTACAACACTATTTCTTAAGTCTAAGATCCTCACCTTCGAAGTTAATCTTAAGACTGTGTTTTTTATGCATTAGCCTTGAGAAAATCCTCTCGCCATACACATCTTGTATCTGACCAAAGTCAAGATTAGTTGTAATTACAATCTTCTTATGATTCTGCATACGCTCATTGATTATAGAATATAAGTACTCATCAGTAACATTATTTATCTTATTCTCTGTACCAAGATCATCTATAAATAAGATATCACACTTTAGGTACTCATCCATAATATCAGTCTTATCTTCCATCTTAGCACAATGAAATTTAAGCATATCTTGATTAAAGTTAAATGCTGTTGTGTACTTTATATCACGTCCTATCATAATAGCATGAGTTGCCATGCACTCCATAAGATGAGTCTTACCAACACCTGTATTACCTAGTATAAGAACATTGTCAATAACAGTGTTCTCTATCCCTTCGACAAACTTCTTCATGCTATCATAAAGAGTCTTAACCTTAGCCGAACTCTTGAACACCGAATAATCTCCATCAAACTTAGCCATACCGCTAATATCAATACCGCTTTGTCTAACTCGCTCCTGACTAATTTCTCGTTTAAGACACTCACACATACGACCACCAACATACCCCATATCCTTGCACTTTGTACAAGTATACTGCGGTCTTAATGTAGCCTTATCTATGCCTATGGACTTTAGAACATCTGCCATAAGCTCTCTAGCTTCGTTATATTCCTTACGCTTATCTTTGCTATCTCCGCCAGCAACATCAATCTTAGCAATCTCGACAACAAGCTTCTTGCACTTTACAAACAAACACTTAACCTCTTCATCCTTCAAAGCCGCTGTAACATTTCTATCAGCTACCTCTTCGGCATACAACTTTCGCTTTAGGATTGTCTTCTCTGCAATTTGTTTTGCGTTCATATTATCACCTACTAATACTAAATCTTAATTTCTGTAATATCATCAAACAGGCTATCAAGCTCTGACTTGGAGTACTCTCTTTTCTTCGCTGACTTTGGAGCAGTGGACGCCGACTTCTTTGTATCAGATGCAACGAAAGACAATTTAAATTTCTCCGCCTCAGCCTTGGTCTTAACACCACCAACATGATATTCGGAAAGAACTCTATTAAGATACTGCAATGCTAGATATTTTCCTCTAGATATCGACACCGCATAATCTATAATGTCTTGACTCAAGTTCCACTCATACACCCATATCTTATACATGTTTCTATCACTCGAAACAACACTTCTTTCAATTCCCAATTCGTGCAACATTTTGACAATAACCCCGTCAAGCTTGGCAATATCGTCTATATAACCGTCAACACCTGCACTTGTTAGCACACCCAGCCTATACATAGAATTAATGTTGTTATTAAACCCATCTAGTGTTCTAATATTACTCCTAAAGGCGTAATCTGCAAGCCTAATAATCGCATCTTTCTCAAAGCCCATATTGCACCAATTAACCACATATGTATCAACAACCGTTTCGAGATTATCATACCAGAGTCCAAGTTTCTTAACAACCTCTTTGGCAAGGAAATACATCTCTTCCAAAGATTCAATATACTCATCAATTTCCTTAACACTTAGCACCCTGCTTGAATAACATTTCTGTACCATTTCGTTAAGCCTAGAGAAAGTCTTGCACTTACACTTCTTAGCAATATGTACAATTATTTCTAATGGTATATCCATGCCCTTAGTCCATGTTAGATACATCTGATATTCATCAACACTAGCCTGCCTCTTAATACCCATACTCTTAAGTACAAGGACGATATCTCCTGTTACACGCTCTTGTTCTTCTAGTCTTGTATCCACATCTTCGCTAGTTAATACACCATCATATGCCCAGTTCTTAGCCACCGCCATTATGTAGCTTACAGAAGCACTCTTGCCCTTGATGCGAACACAATACTCAATAATTTTGAGCACAGCCTCTTTCTCCATATGAAGATTCTCAATTAGATAATAGAACTCTTCAAGTTCCCTAGGAGTAAGCATCTTACTTCCAATTAATTCCTGAGCAGATATATTAAATCCCGAATACTTATCTACATTATACTTCTTCATCTTGATTGTTGCATTTTTAGGAGGCAAGTATCTTATCATGATAGGCTCAATATTAATTACATTAACTAGTCCCAATTCTTGCAAGTAATAGAATACACTTATAACATCATCTTCGCTCATTTGCAATGATTTTGCAAAACCCGCTAGCGTATTATCCTTGCTTGCCGAACACTTATACAATCCATACAGATACACCTTAACGTATGTACCATCTAGTTGTGGTAAAAATTCTGATAAAAAGAAATTATCTATCTGCGTTGATGTACTAGCAACCACCTCACTTGAGAATTCACAAAAAGCCACGCTGTCCTCCTATATAATATCTTCATCATCTATTCTAGCACAAAAATCACTATGTTTCAATATATTTTTTGATGTTTTGATTTTTTGCAAGTTACCCATATTTTGTTCACACTCCCAATGTGGACTACTTGTTATATTAGTATAACCACACAACACAACCACAACCCCTACTTTTAGCAATTTAAAAAGTTATAAAAAAATAAGCAAAAGTAACGCTATATATTTTGAATATAATTAATAATATGGTAAAATAAAAACGAAAAATGAAAAATGGAGAACTAGAATAATATGAGAATTTTGCATACAGCAGATTGGCATATTGGTGCAAAAACTGATGACCTAGATAGATTCAACGAGCAGAAAGATGCCCTTAAACAGGTTGTCGAGCACGCCAAAAATTACAATGTAGATATGGTTCTTATCGCTGGCGATATATACAACAACATTGTTCCTAGTGCCGAGGATGAAGAGCTTTTTTATAAAACCGTAGTAGAGCTTTCCCGTAATGGAGAGTGTGCAGTAGTTGCCATTGCCGGCAACCACGACGACCCTAAGCGTCTTAGCAACGCTAATATTTTTGCAGACAAATTTGGTATTTATCTAGTTGGTAATATTGATAATATTTCAATCGATAATAGCAGACAAGGCACAAATATTTGGGCTACTAGGTCTGGCAAAGGATTTATCGAGTTCGAAACTAGCAAGGGCGAGAAGTGCGTGCTTGCACTTTTGCCATACCCATCATATTACAGGTATAACGAGATTAAACGCGAAGGTCAGTCTTTCCAAGACAAGGTAGAAGAGTGGCTTAAACCGGGTGTATCGCAATTCCGCGACGACACTATCAATATCACAATGGCTCACGTTATGAGCTTTGGCGTTGGACTCACTCAGGACGAAGTGCTTAATTACACAAATCTAAGCACAACCTTTAATTTCGTTGACCAGAAGTTGTTCCACAACAAATCTCACTACACCGCTCTTGGACACATCCACCAAGCAACTGCCGTTAACAAAGAACGCAATATATTCTATTCTGGTGCTCTTATTAACCAGTTCTTCTCCATTAATAACGACAGCCCTACTAATGTAATTATTGCAGATATAGATAATACCGGCGTTCAGAATATTATTAGGCAACCACTTAACGTTAAGCTCCTCAAGAAGTTTACCGTTAATTCGGTTAGCTCTGCCCACAAGATGCTAGACAACAATCCTGACGACCTTATCAAGATTGTTATCGAAAATGTTGATAATATCGACGCTGAGGTAGACAATAGCGAGTACACTCCGTATGTTACCCCTAGCGACCTAAAGAATCTTAGACAAAGACACCCTAACCTAGTAACTCTATCTGTTATTACCAACGAAGCCAAAGCATCTTCTGAAATCATTAGCAAAAAAGACCTTACCAACGCCGAAATCTTCGAGCATTTTGTTAAATCTCGCACAGGTGCAGAGCCTGATGACGATATCAAAGAATTATTCCTAAGTCTAATGTCGGAGGGATTATATGAGGCCGATTAAATTAAAGATTAAGGGCATTAATAGTTACGTGTCCGAGCAATCAATAGATTTTGAAAAATTAGCCGAAAGCAGAATTTTTGGTATTTTTGGCGAAACCGGTAGCGGAAAAACAACTATACTTGACAGCATTATCCTTGCTCTATACGGCGTATCCGATAGAGATGTTCTTACTAATGTTATTAACGTTAATACCAAGGATGCTTATGTTGAGTACACTTTTGATATGGAGAATCCTGACGGCTCTAAGGATAGATACTTTATCCGTAGAGATTTTCACCTTCGTCCTAGCGGACTAAAAGCAGAGGCTGTTCTTAATGACGTTCGTAAGAAGAAGACCATTGCAGAGATGCCAGATAATGTCAATACCAAAGTACTAGAAATTATCGGCATTGGCAAAAAGGAATTTACCAAGTGTGTGGCCCTTCCTCAAGGCGAATTCGACAGATTCTTGTCTGACACCCCTGCACTTCGTAAGAAAACACTCGCTAAGCTATTCGACCTAGAGCAGTTCGGTATTTTACTTAACGAGAAACTTAAGAAACGCAAAGGCGAAGTATCACTTAAGAAACTTACTCTCGAGGAGAAAATCGGCGTTTACCAAGGTATCAATCAAGAAACCATTGACAAGACCGAGAAAGTTCTTAAAGACGCCGACAAACAGGTTGACAAGCTCACTAGACAAATAGCCAAGGACAAGAAACTTGCCGAGGCTATCAAAGCAGAACTTGCAGCCAAGGACGAATTGCTTGATATTGAGGTTAACCTATCGATTAAACAAAGTGAAATCCCAGAAATTAACCTTATCGAAAAACAAATCGAGTATACAGAAAAATTCGGCGAATTTACCATACTTAACAACAAATACAACACTTGCGTAGATGAGTTAACCCAACTAGGCGAAATAATCGAAACCAGCAAGCAACTTATTGAAGACCTAACAGCCGAAAGCGATAGAATTAACATCCTACTATCTGACAACCATCAGAAGATTGAAGAACTCGAATCGGAAGTCAATTCTATCGAACTCGAAGAAGAAAAAAGGCTTCTTAAAGCCAATACTCTTGCAGAACTAAAAGAACGCAAAAAACAGACTAACGAGAAAATTCTTGAAATATCTAGCAAACTTACCGAAACCAATCAACAATGCAACACACTCAAAGCCAATATTGCAGACCTTACTCTAAACCACAAAAGACTCGAGTCTGCTATATTTGATAACATGGATATTATTGACAAACTCAATAACTGCCAGACATTTAAAACCAAGCAAGACTTTGCAATGTTCCTAACTATTACAAAAAATAAGATTAACCCCGAAGACCTTGCCGAAGTTGAGAACTTTAATATCTTTGATGAAGTAATGAGCGTTGTGCACGATATCGAGAGCTTTGAGTTGGGTGTTAGACGCGAAGTTGCAGGAATTCTTGCTGACCTTAAGAACCTAGATATCGAAGAAGAGAACATTGACGATATACGAGAAAATTATGTTCGCCGCAACGAAGTACTCAACAAGAAATGCGACGAAGTAGAAGATCGTATCGCCGAAGCCAAAGAAATGCTTGCTAGCACAACATCTGCTATGCAAATTATGCAACAACAAATGGATGAGCAGAACGACAACCTAGAGATTCTCAAGAAACAAATTAACGAGGCTCAATCCGAATTAAAAGAATCTCGCCCTTCTAGCGACCTTAATTTCTTAATTAAGACACTAGATAGGTTGCGTGCCGAGGATGAGAAACTTACCGAAACACTTAATAAAATATACGCCAATAAACAAAAGGCAATTATAGATATCGAGGTATCTAATAGCAATATTTCTAATGTTAAGGAGAAGATTGCCGTTCTTCAAACATCCCTTAAACCATTTAACAAAGCTACATTTAAAGCCAAAGCCGACTATACACTACTAGTTGACCTCGAAGAACTACCAGAACTAAAAACCAAAGTAGATAATTTCCACCGCGAACTATCTGCCCTAGAGATTAACGCATCTGCCCTAAGGGACAAGACAAGAGATTATGGGTATACCAAGGATGACTTTAATTCGCTTACCGAGGCTATTAATACCAACGAAGAGAAGCTTACCGAACTTAAAGTTTTCATTAACGTTAACCAGATTACAATAGACATCCAGAAGCAGAATCTTGCAACTGTAACCGCGCTACAGAGCGACTTAGATGTTGTTAACAAGGAATATACCGCAGTTGAGAAGCTCGAAACACTTCTAGCCGGAGGTGCACTTATTGAGTTTGTTACCGAAGAATACATGGGACTAATTACAGACTTTGCTAATAGCTATGTATACAAGATTAGTAAAGGCAAGTACTTACTCAATTACAATGGCGACTTTAACGTAATAGATAACTTCAATGGCGGAATCAAGCGTTCTGTTAAGACACTCAGCGGCGGAGAGAGATTTATTGTTTCTCTTAGCCTTGCTCTTGGTATATCTCAAAGTATAGCTATCAATAATAACAAGAATTTTAACTTCTTCTTCATAGACGAAGGATTCGGAAACCTTAGTGAGAGCTATATCGAGAAAGTTCTACAGAGCTTTGATGCCCTTATCAACCTTAACTTCACTGTTGGATTCATTACCCACGTGGAGAAGATGCAACACTTCCTTAGCTCCCGTATTACTGTTACCAAAGATAACACCGAGGAAGGATCTGTTATCAAAGAATTTTATTAAGAAAAAAACTACTGAATTATTTTCAGTAGTTTTTTCTTACTCCATAACATCTGGCTCTGGAAGATATCCATATTTTAATCTAAATTCATCAACAGCAACACGACTATTTGCCAAAGCCTCTATATACATCTGCTCTACTCTAGCAATTAATTCGTCACCTGTAAGTGTGCTAGCATAATACTCCTTGTGCATACCTCTATCATCATGCTCAGATCCCAATAGCACAAAGTCAAGCTTGTCAAGCATTTCTCGATATATCGCAGTCTTCTCTACAGTAGTAGGATACTTATCTTCTTCTAAAGCCCTGGCCTCCCAATACATCTTGGAACCCTGACCTATCAACTTACCACGCATCTGCTCTAATTCTTGCAGTCTTTTACGTACTCTTCCATTAAATATTCTCTTAAACGGAGAGGTTTCTTTCTCTATCTTAGAAATTTCTTGCGCAACATGCACAGTCTTATTCTGATTACTAATAGTATCATCCTCGACACAAGTTCTTTTAGCATCAAGAATATGCTTATCCTTATACGCTAAATACGAACTCAATCTATTGAGAGGCATAATTGCACCCTCGCTCTTTTGAGTCGCCTCAAAATATATCTCCGAACTCTTACGACCAGTCTTACCTACAGGCAATATATCTCTATATCTTATCTCTGCTCTAACCATAATTTTTTTACCCCTTAATATTTTAATTTTTGTGCTCGCTCTTGCTTGTTCCACCAATATTTCACGAACACATATCATATTCAAGTTACTTAATTATATCACAAACTTATGTCTTTGTCAATACCCAACTTTTCGACAGAATTTGACAAAGATAAAACGAAGAAACTCATATCAATAATGCTGTTTCTTCGCTTAAATATCTATATAAATTTTACCTTACTCTTCATCTGCCAGCTCTTTCTCATTGGTATCTTCGCAACCATATTTTTTAATGAAAGCCTGGTTGTTTAGATGAATCTTTATCCTATCTAAAGACTGCCTAATGGTTGTTTTTACCTGCATACGCTGTAACCCAAGGTGACGAGCAATCTCATCAATAGTCTGCTTTTCTGCTCCATTAAACCCATACCTATGTTGCAATATATACTTTCGCCTAACGGTATTAGTTTGCTCGGCATATGTAGCAAGTATTTCCATAGGCACACCGTCTACCTCTTTACCATGGTATAACCAATAATTTTTAAACCTAGTTAACACCTTATCTTGTTGAAATACAAACAACTTATATTCTTTGTATCCTTCGTACCCAAAGTGCCTTGCAATTGCTACCATGCTCTGCTTTGGCTCACCCTTAAGACCAAGCCTATGCACTATAGTATATCTTTCCATATCGTTAAGAGTATTAAGAAACCCATCCACCATGTCCTCCATAGCAACTTCCTCTCGGAAGTCCCCTTGCTCCATAACAGATTCGTACATAGTATCTATGTCTTCCTCGCCACGCTCTATAGCACCACTATCATAATCCTCATTATCCACATGAATACTAGTATGCTCTAATGCATCAATAGAAGAATAAGACTTCTTAAGCATACTTCTAACCACATTGTCTACCGTATTGTATACGAAAGATGTAAATGCCCCACGCGAACTATCGTACTTATCTAGTCGAGTTGTTAACATAACAACCGAGTTCTGTATAACATCATCTATATCTAATCCACAACTCATGTACTTCGATCTTGTCCTAGCACATATTAATTTAAAAGCTTCTTCAATGACAAGATTTCTATGTTCTAACGATCCAGTATTGCGATACTGCTCTTCCAACATTTTCAAATCCATATTCTTTCCCATAACTTACCCCTATCTTTCTTATCCAATCGCGCTCAGACAACGCTTAAGTTTACCCCAAAAAACAAATACTACTAATTATATTATTAATATTATACTACTGCCCTCACCCATTGTCAATACCCCCTTCCCCCCACACAAACAAAAAAACAATAGACTTAAATCCCTCAAGTCTATTGCGTATTGGATTGCCATGCCAAATGACTACTCTCCAACATATGGAAATCTTAATTAAATTATTTTTTAACTCTGCAATATTTAGTATTGCTGAAAAAACATCTAAACAAAGCCAAGCATTAAGAATACAAATTATTTATTATAACTTGCTAATACTTACAAATAACTCATTGTAATTTGTAGAACGATGACACTTTGATGACATTCGGCAACAAAGTTGTATTACATTCCATCATCACCTAATTCTTCAAAATTTGGTGCTGGTTCATATTTTCCGCCAGCTTTTGGATTAAAAGCTCTGTTAGGTGTATGCTTATCGCCAGGCGTGCCATATTCACTTACATCAACCGCTTTACCTGAATCGAGATTTGGTGCTGGTTTATATTCTCCGCCAGCTTTTGGATCAATAACTCTATTAGATGTATGATTGTCTGACAAATATTCTTTTAAATCTTTAAAGCTCATAATTTTATCTCCTTATATATATATTATAATAGATTTTAACTATTTAGTCAATATTTTATGACACAATGATAACATTTTAGGATTTTAGATAATAATAAATAATTCTAGAAACAAAAAAAGTTCCTATAATAGGAACTTCAATTTTTCTAATTTTAGCCATATTAAAGGCATTTTAAGGGTCTGGAGAAATCCGCACCCAGCAGTTTCTTTTGTAACTTTTCTTTAATGATAAAGAAAAGTTTAATAAATTACTCTCCAACGTATGGAAATCTTAATTCCATTATTTGCTTTAACTTTGCAATATCTGGCACTACTTAAAAACGTCTAAACAAAGCCAAGTATTAAGATTATAAATTATTTATTATAACTAAATAATACTTAAAAATAACTCTTTGTAATTTATAGAACAATGACATTTGACACAAAGTTACATTACTTCCCATCATTATCTAATGAAGTCTCTTTATCTTGTTTTTTAAATCCTTTAAGAATTTCTAATGTTTTTTCATAAAACATAGTTAAATTAGTTGAAACTTCATTTGTTACAGTTTTTCTTGATTCATTATCATCCTCATTAAGCAGTTGATGTCTGTCTTGTTGAACTTTTCTAATGGCCAACATGCAATAATCTATTGCTCTAGACAAATCTTCATCAGATAAAGATTCAATTTTACTTAAAATTTCATCTCGCCTTGATTTTATTTCAATATTATGATGCTCATTAGCAAAATCATCCGCAAGAGATTCCACCAAATTAATAATTATAGAATCTTGGTCCAACACATCACTTTGTTGTTGACCCAACACATGCTTTTTTAAATCTTCGTAACTCATAACACAATCTCCCTTATATATTAGTATTATACCATAGTTAAGCAATTAAGTCAATGCTTAATGATGACATTTTTGAATAGACAACAACAAATGATTCTAGAAATGAAAAAAAGTTCCTATAATAGGAACATTTTGTTTTAATTACTCTCCAACATATGGAATCAAAGTCATGAAATTTAAAGTTCCCGATTATCCGATAAAACCTGCTCACTTGTAGTACAGCAATTTTATCTTCAAACCCCATAGTTTTACCTAGAAACGTCTGCTTTCACTTAATCTCATTTATAAATGCTATCCGTATGCCATCCTAGATAGCATGATTTTTACTATTAAAAGGAGTAATTGTGGTGTGTATAAATATAAATTCTCACAATATAAGTTTGACATAAAACAACAACAATGCTACACTACTAATAATAAATTAAAAGGATAAATTATGGACATATCTAAAATATTTGAAGATGAAAACTTAAAATATTATATTCACGGAACAGGAAGAAGTGGAAACGACACCGACAATTCTATAACAACTTCAATTTTTAAAAATGGATTGTTACTAGATACCGGATCTTATGGTTATAATGAAGGATCAAAAAACATTGGTTCAACTTCTTATCCTATCGGATTTGGTTCTCCCGATTTATATAGAGAATCTGCTCATGATGCTTTAAATCATAATAGGCATTTAGAAAGTAAGCGAACGATAATAATTGCATTACCTAAGAATTATAT
This sequence comes from Clostridiales bacterium, assembly GCA_015055665.1. Taxonomy (GTDB): domain Bacteria; phylum Bacillota; class Clostridia; order Christensenellales; family UBA1242; genus UBA11490. Next base: position 56,953 of record SVHX01000002.1, on the reverse strand, counting down.
ATTTCCAGATTACTTTTGTTTTAATGATATGAAAGAAGCAGCTTTTACTGAAAAAAAAGCTTTTTATATCTCAAATGATGACAAGGAGTTGTTCACCGAGCCCCCTCTTTATGATGTTCTTATGAGTGAATTTATTGTTGGAGCATATGATGCCATCACTCAAACTTTTATACCAAATGAAAATTACTTTAAGAATTCAAATAAAAATGGAAGAGAATCCGCTTTTAAAAAAGTACACGAAAATTATCTTCATTATCTAAAACAACAAATTTATAATGTTAACATTAATTCAGATTTTTCATTTACGATAGATGATTATCTTGCATTATTTAATGAAAAAAGTAAATACAAAATGCCATTGTCTGCAGAAGAAATTCAAGAATTAAAAACTTACGAACAAGAAGTGCTAAGACAAAAAGAACAACAATCCGCATCTTCTCAATCAACACAAGAAGAAGATTTTTTTGGATGGGATGGAATGTGATTATAAAAACTTAGGTTTCTATTTTTGCTCTCCTCCAAATGATATCTTGGAAAATTTATCAAACAAATGCTCTCCTAATGCTATCTTGAGCAGTAAAAATAGTGTTTTTTGCAACAAAAAAGCCCCGATAAGGAAGTTTTACAACTTCAACAGCGGGACTTTTTGTTTTTATTATTAAAATCAGCCTTATTAAAGGCGTTTTAGGAGTCCGAGGAAATGCGACATATAATTTTATCCATATAATCAGCCAAGTGAATATGTCGCAATACTTCGTATACGCAACCCACAAAAAAATGACTCGTTTGAGTCATTTTTTCATATCAATATAATCCACTTGAAAAACGTTTCAAGGGGTTTGGGGAAAATCGTAATTCCCCAATGGTTTTTGTAACTTTTTGACATTCAAAAAGTTAATACCCAATTACTCTCCAACATATGGAAGTAATGCCATTTCTCTTGCACGCTTAATTGCAACAGTTAATGCTCTCTGGTGCTCTGCACAAGTACCAGTTTGTCTACGAGGAAGGATTTTACCTTTCTCAGTAATATATCTTTTTAGTTTAGCTACATCTTTGTAATCGATCTCTTCTGCATGATCTACACAGAATTGGCAAACTTTCTTTCTTGCTACTTTCTTAAACTTCTTAGGAGCAGCTTTCTCCTCAGTAGTAGCAACTTGCTCGATAACTTCTTCGCTCATGATACTCTCCTTTTCTATTTTCGATATTCAAGACAACATTATGTCTTATTGTTCTTTCAAACAACACAACCTAATTGGTCTAATTAAAATGGTAGGCCATCATCATCAATAGGTTGTAATTTAGCTACATCCTCACTAGGAGCAGCAGGTCTAGCACCGCCATCCTCACTATTACGAGTTGTAAGGAATTCTACTTCCTCTGCAACAATCTCGGTAACATATCTCTTAGTACCATCCGCAGCATCATAAGACCTGCTCTGGATATTACCTACGATACCAACTTTGCTACCCTTCTTAAGGAACTTGTGGCAGTTCTCACCAGGACCACGCCAAACAACGATATTAAGGAAATCTGCCTCTCTCTCGCCATCTGAATTACTATATCTACGGCTAACTGCAATAGAGAATCTACATACAGCTACACCATTAGAAGTTGTGGTCAATTCTGGATCTTTGGTAAGATTACCAATCAAAATACATTTATTCATAATTTTTCTCCTAAAACTTAATTAAACCTCGGTAGATTTACATAGGTACACCGAGATTATCCTAGGCGTTGATACGAAAATGTTATAGATAATTACTTATCTTTTCTTAGGCACATTTGTCTAAGAACGTTTTCGTCAATTCTCATTAGAGAAACAACATTATGCTCTACTTCTGCAGTAGCTTCGAAGTTGTATAGAACATAATAACCCTCGTTCTTGTACTTGATAGGGTAAGCAAGTTTCTTAAGTCCCCAAGGATTAGCCTTGTTAACAGACTCAACTTTACCGCCGTCTTTCTCCATAAGCTTAGCGTATTTATCTACGATAGCATCTTTCTGCTCGTCGCTAAGGCTTGCTGAGAAAATTACAAGCATCTCATACTTATTCATGTGTTTTACCTCCTATGGTCTTATTCGGCTTGGGATCTCCCCAAGCAAGTAGTAAAATCTATTACCGAAATGATTATATCAGATAAATATATAAAATGCAAGAGTATTAGGAATATTTTTCGAAAAGTTTTCTCACACTAAACATAAAAGCAGGGTAAAAATTAAGAAATATAGAGGATTTATGCAAAAAAGACTAAATGATAATATTAAGGCAATCCAAGAACAATTTGGCAACTCCAACGAATTGGTTGTTAAGAATATTGATACTCCGCACAATAAGTGTGCAGTCATATATTTTATGGGACTTACCGACACCATAGCTCTTAGCGACTATGTGGTATCTCCACTCATCCAAGCAAACATTACGTTAACACCTCAAACCGCACCAAGCAAACTTCCTCTATGCGAAACAACTACCGAAGATAATCTAAATAATATCTGCAACGAATTACTCAAGGGCAAAGGCGTGCTTATATTTGATAATTCTACACAGGCAGTAATCCTTGGTATTGACAAATTCAAAGAGCGTGCAATTACAGAGCCTCCAACTAGCACCGTGCTAAAAGGGCCACGTGCGGGCTTTGTTGAGAATTTAAAAACCAATCTATCTACCCTTCGCAAAATCCTCGCCTCCACAAAACTCCGCACTTACAGTACAAGTATTGGCAGACATACTCAGACAAGTGTATGCGTTGTGTATCTAGATGGGATTGCCGATCCCCATATAGTAGACACAATCAAAGAAAGATTGTCGGCAATCGACATAGATGGTGTTCTTGACAGCCACTACATTACACAATTTCTCGAAGAACACAAAAATAGTATGTTCAAACAAATTGGCAATAGCGAAAAACCAGATATAGTTGCAGGCAAACTACTAGAAGGACGAGTTGCAATTATTGTAGATGGCTCGCCTATGGTACTAACCGTGCCGTTTATATATCTAGAAGATGTACAGAGTAGCGACGACTACTACAGCAATAGCAAACGTGCTTCTTTTGTGAGATGGATAAGGATTGCAAGCATTATTATCTCTACACTTACCCCCGCTCTATACATTGCAATTATTCTCCACCATTACAAAGCAATACCTCTCAAATTTCTGATAACAATCATTAACACAACCAAAGGACTCCCTCTAACACCTTTTGCCGAGATACTCTTTGTATTGCTACTATTTGAGATATTATACGAGGCTTCTCTTCGTATGCCCAAGTACCTAGGACTTGCTTTATCTATTGTGGGAGCATTAATACTGGGCGACACTGCAGTTAAAGCAGGACTCATCTCGCCACCCGCAGTTATGATTGTTGCAATCTCTTCGCTTAGCATATATTGTGTGCCAGACCAAGCACCACAGCTTTACCTACTACGACTCTTATTTACTTTTGCTGGAGGTGCTCTAGGGATATTTGGAATCATCTCAATGGGGCTATTCCTACTACTGCATCTTAGCGACTTTGATAGCTACGGAGGAGCATACTTTGCTCCAGTTGCCCCACTTGTCAAAGAAGATATTAAGGACGCACTTGTACGTGCCGGTATTACACAAATGAAAACCCGCCCAACATCAATTAACAAATCTCAGAAGAACCGAAAGCGTCAAGGAGGTACGACTCATGAACAAGACAGTATCTAGTAACCAAGCCAGCCTCATATTCTGTATATTTACAATTGGACTTAAGCTCTCGGCGCTGCCTTCTCTAATGTACACCTTCTCTGGCAACGATAGTTACATCACTTGCCTTATCGCTCTAATCTTTGACTTCATAGGAACTCTAATTGTAATTAGCATTATGCACCGACACCCCGACTTAACCTTTAGAGATTTTCTAACCAGAACATTTGGCAAAGTTGTATCCACAATTGCACAGATTATCTTGCTGATATATTTCTTTGGTAAATGCGTGCTTGTATTGCAAGAACTACACGATTACTTCATAGCAACACTATTCGAAGAACTCAACCCTCTATTCTTCCTAATAGTACTTGGACTAATTATAATGTACTCCACAACCAAAAACTTTAGATGCATAGGAAGAGTAGCTGAGCTAATTTTCTGGCCAACTCTTATAGGTATAATTTTCACACTAATATTCCCTACCGAAGACCTTCTGCCAGAGAAACTCCTTCCTATTTTCGAGCAAGGTTTTCACCCTATATACACAGGACTATCTAGGACTACATTTGCCTTCGGCGATTACATGATCTTATTCCCTCTCATGGGGCATATTGCATACGACCAATCGTCTAAGAAAAAGATGCTAGGCTTTGCTGCGTCAGCATTTATATTCATATTTGCATTTTTTGTAATCTTCGTAGGCTCGTTCGGAAAATATTCAATGAGCCAGACACTTGCACTAGGAGAACTACCTCTGCACAACTCCACCCCCGCAACTATAGGAAAATTAGAGTGGCTAACCATAATGATATGGTCAGTTATTCTGCTTGCAGACGGCATGGTACTTGCAATTGCGGGCAAGTCAGAGTTTGACAATATCTTTGGTATTAATGACAAAAAGTGGACAGGTTATGTCTTTTCATTAGGAGTTATTGTAATAGCGCTTATAACATATATGCAATTACAAGCCATCATTGCAATAGCTACAACTCCGGTATTTTCTGGACTATCTGGAATACTGCAAACAATATTCGTAATAATGTTAATTATCTCTAGCATTAAGATTTCTCGAAACAATAAGCCCACCATATCTCCACCACTACAACCTAAAAAATCCAAGAGGAAAGCATCATGCTAAGTGCACTTGCTAAGATATGGCGAAACAAGATTTTTGCAGTATTTATAATTCTTATACTTATTAGTTCGCCCACAACACTATACAAACAATCAGACAAAGACAAAACCATTGTTGCTACATCAATAGGAGTAGAAATGATCGAGGATGAGTACCAAGTATCCATACTTGCAGTAATACCCAAAGGCGAAAACGATATAAATTCGAACCTCGAACTATTTGACGCCAAAGGAAAATCTATCTCTCAAGCATTAGACAAGATAACTCTCGATATCGGCAGAAACATTGGACTTGCCCACTGCGACTGCATTATATTTCATGAAGACCTAATGCAAGACAACCTTACTCAAATTCTTGATTACTTTATTCGAACAGCCAACCTATCCACTAACCCAACACTTATTGCAACACCCGATAGCACAAAGGATCTTCTTAACGCAGTTAAGACTAGCAACAACCTTCTTGACCTTAGCCTAAAGAATATTATCATGAGCCAAGAGGAGAGATCTCTTCTTAGCAACGTTACAATAGATAGATTCTACCGAGCATATTATAGTCCGAATTCAACATTTGCAATACCTATAATCAATGTCGAGAAATCTAGTAGCAACGAGGGAGAAGGCGGTGGTAGCGGTAGTAGCGATAATTCTAGCGGAGGAGGCAGTCAGAGCGGCAGCTCTCAGAGCGCTACTGGTGGCAGTCAACAACAGAGCAAAATAACCAACAAGGGAGAAATCGCAATTATTCGCGATGGCAAATTCCTATCCCACCTTAGTGATGATGAGAAGTTTATATACACACTACTGAGCAAAACTGGCGAGTATCAGAAATTCGTACTCGAAGACATAAATGACGAGCACTTTATAGATAGTACAGTAGTCTTTCAGGAAGCAGACAAGGTTGTTGTAGCAATACCTAAGTTCGAGGACGGCAAGCCAGTTATGGAGTATAATATTTGGTTATCATTAATGATTGACGAAGTTGTATCGAGCGAGAACCACTCTTTTGCTTCAACCAATGGCACGATCAATTACCTCACAGATAACGTGAAAGAAAAAATTAACGCCATGATAGATGAAAAATTGCAAAATACAATATCTCTTATGCAAACCAAACATTATGATATCCTTAATGTGTATGAGAAATTCAACGCGTTCAAGTACCGAAAGTTCCAAGACTATATTAACTCACTCGAGGATAACGAATATATGTCGGATATGTCCTTCCGCATCAATCTAAGGCTAAACTATGTAATATAAATATTTACCAAACTTTATCATTACAATGAATATAATACACAAAAAATACTACCAGTCAATCTCAAACTGATAGTATTTTTTTGTTATTAATTGTCTTTAGACTCTTCCACTCTATCATAGTCAACATGAACATAATGAAGGAGCTTATGAATTAATTCGTGATCGCCCTTGAATAGCTCGCTATATACTTTGGCAACTCCCTTGTTCTCGCCAGCTTCTTTAAACTTCATATCGCCATCTGCCTTGTAGATAGTAGCAGCACGTTTCTTAGCTACTTCGGTAGCACTAATCTTGTTATAGTCAACATATGGCTGTCCACCACCATTAACACATCCGCCTGGGCACGCCATAACTTCTACAAAGTCATAATGCTTCTCCCCTGCAATTATATCTTCAATTACTCTCTGAGCATTAGCAAGACCATGTACAATAGCAAGCCTAATAGTTCTTCCGCCTAGGTCAACCTCAACTTCCTTAACGCCCTTGCTATTACGAACATCTTCTATAATATTACGCTTCTTACCGGTAAGCTTGTGTACCGCATATCTAAGAGCAGCCTCGGTTACACCACCTGTTACACCAAAGATCAACGCTCCACCTGTATACTCGCCAAATGGATCATCAAACTTGCTATCTGCTAACTTATTAAAGTTAATACCCTTAAGTCTAATAAGTTCTCCTAGCTCTCTTGTAGTTATACAAGCATCAATTACACCATGAGCAAATACCTCACGTTTCTTACCTGTACAAGGCATTACAGATACAATCTCAACCTTTTTGCCTTGTTCTTCGAAGTAATACTTAATAATACTTGCAAGCATCTCGTTAGGAGATTTGGAAGAAGACAGATACTTCTCCATATCCGGATAGTTCTTCTGAACATAATTAAACCAACCAGGACAACAAGATGTGAATAATGGGTACTTAGAATTAGTCTTAAGATGTTCAATTAGTTCTTGTGCCTCTTCGACAATTGTAAAGTCCGCACCCATATTAACATCAAATACATAATCAAAACCAATCTCTTTAAGAGCAGTAACCATCTTGCCTTCTGCGAATTCGCCAATCTTGCCACCGAACTCCTCGCCAATAGCTACACGAACAGATGGTGCCACTTGAGCAATTCTGATAACATCAGTCTTCTCTAGTATATCTAGTACCTTAGGAATATCGTTCTTCTGAGTAAGTGCACCAGTTGGACAAACAAGAACACATTGTCCGCAACCTATACAACTAGACTCTTGCATACATTTATCAAAGTCTGAACCTACTTTAGTTTCGAATCCTCTATTAATCTTAGTAATGGCACTGCAGCCTTGCAATTTGGCACAAACAGACACACACTTGCCACAAAGTATACATTTGCTCATATCTCTTACTATTGCATGGTTAGTGTCGTCAATATGATTTTCGGTAGTTGCTCCAGCATACTTCTCTGTATCGCAATGGAATTGCTCTACAAGTTTCTGGAAATCGCACTTAAGGTTCTTTGGACAGTTAAGACAGTTCTTATTGTGGTTACTTAATAGCAATTCAAGAGCAGTCTTTCTCGCCTTAATTACCTTAGTTGTATTGGTCTTAACAACCATATCTGGTCTAATCTTAGTAGTACAAGCGGTTACTAGATTTCTAGCCCCCTCTACTTCTACCACACACACTCTACAACTTGCTGGCTCATTAATTCCTTTTAGGTAGCAAAGAGTAGGTATTTCGATATCGTTCTTCCTTGCAACCTCAAGGATGGTACTATTACTATCGGCTTTGATTTTTTTGCCGTCAATTATAATCTCAATATCCATATCTTACTCCTTTACAATAGCCCCAAATCTACAAGTAGCTTCGCACTTGCCGCACTTGATACACTTCTCTGGGTCTATTTCAAATTTCTTCTTAATCTCGCCTGAGATTGCTCCTACTGGACACACTCTACTACAAGCACTACATCCAATACACTTGTCAGTAATCTTATATCTAGTCATGCTCTTGCAAACACCCGCTCTACACTTGTGATCGCGGATATGCTCAATGTACTCATCTCTAAAGTACTTAAGTGTAGATAATACTGGGTTAGGACTTGTCTGACCAAGTCCGCAAAGCGAATTGCTCTTAACATAATTACATAGTTCCTCAAGCTTGTCTAAGTCTTCCATTGTAGCCTTGCCAGATGTAATCTTCTCGAGAATTTCTAGAATTCTCATATTGCCCACTCTACATGGAGTACACTTACCACAACTTTCATCACGAGTAAATTGTAGGAAGAACTTAGCAAAGTCTACCATGCAAGTATCTTCGTCAACTACAATCATACCACCAGAACCCATCATAGAGCCAAGGTCGTTAAGACTCTTGTAGTCAATAGGTGTATCTAGATGTGCCTCTGGTATACATCCCCCAGACGGTCCGCCCATTTGTACAGCCTTGAATTTCTTGCCGTTAGGTATTCCGCCACCAATATCATACACAATCTCTCTAATTGTTGTACCCATTGGTAGTTCTACAAGTCCCGAGTTAACAACTTTACCAGTAAGAGCAAATACTTTAGTACCCTTACTATCCTCAGTACCTATCGAATTAAACCACTCTGCACCATTATTAATAATTTGAGCAATGTTAGCAAGTGTTTCTACATTATTAATTACAGATGGACAACCATACAGACCTTTCTCTGCTGGATATGGAGGCTTAAGAGTTGGCTCGCCTCTGCCACCCTCAATGCTGCGCATAAGTGCAGTTTCTTCTCCACATACAAACGCACCCGCACCATACTTGATGCCTAGCTCAAACGAGAAGTTAGAGCCAAATATATTCTTGCCTAAGAACCCTCTGTTTGTTGCCTCATCAATTGCAGATTGCAACCTCTCACCAGCTAGAGGATACTCTGCTCTTAAGTAAACATAACCCTTGCTAGCACCAATTGCGTATCCGCATATTGCCATTGCTTCGATAATTGCATGAGGATTACTCTCAATAATACTTCTATCCATGAACGCACCAGGATCACCCTCGTCTGCGTTACAAATAACATACTTCTGAGGAGCATCTACCACTTTAGTAAACTCCCACTTATTACCAGTTGGGAATCCTGCTCCACCCCTGCCTCTAAGACCACTATCTTTGATAACCTTAATAACCTCGTCTTGAGTCATAGAGTTAACAACTTTGTTAAGTGCTTGGTAACCATTAAGAGCAACATAGTCTCCTAAAATATTTTCTAGACTCATATACTCAGCATTGTTACGTGCAACATACTTCTGCTTTTTGCAGAAGTTAATGTCAGACTTTTTCTCTACAGCACTACCATTTTCGTGATGTAGTAGTCGCTCAACCAACGCACCCTCCTGCAATCTATATATAATCTCTTCGCAGTCGTCTACGCTAACTTTCTCGTACATAGCGTCTTGTGGGTACACAAGGACAATTGGTCCATTAACACATAATCCAAAGCATCCTACACCATTAATCTTAATCTCGCTCTCAAGACCTTTGGCTTTGACAACCTCTTCAAGTTTCTCTTGAACTTTCTTACTCTTACAGCTACGGCATCCTGTACCACCGCACACCATAATATTATATTTGTAATTTACTCCCGAGGTATCTCCATCACGACGGAATAATACTTCGGCCAAGTACTTCTGCTTTAATTCTTCTAATTCCTTACTCATACTCGCCCCCTATTAATCTGCAAAACTATCAATAATTCTATCTACATCTTCGACTTTCATCTTGCCGTAAACTTCGCCGTTAATGGTTATAGCTGGCGCTAGTCCGCAACAACCAAGACATCTACAACTAGTTACTATCCACTTGCCGTCCTTGGTCATCTCGCCCACTTTGACACCAAGCTTAGCAAGAATCTTATCCATTACATCTTGAGCTCCTAGTACGAAACACGCAGTTCCCAAGCACACATCTATATTATACTTTGCCTTAGGGGTTAGAGTGAACTGACTATAGAAAGTAATAATTCCATATATCTCACTCTCTGGCATCTTAAGACTTTCTGCTATCATCTTAAGCGTGCCCTCAGGTATATATCCAAATATCCCCTGAGTCTTCTGGAGCACAACCATTACATTGCCTCTATCTCCCTTATATTCCTCGAGAACAGCCTCAAACTCTTTAACTTGCTCATCTGTTCCCAACCTTACACAATTACACATATACACTCCTTCCCATTTAATAATAATTTTAGTTTGTGTAAAATCTCACTAACAATTTTATTTTAGCAAATTACTTGCACTTTGTCTAAACATTAGAGGCACAATGCACGAAAAAAAGCAAGCAAATTTTACATAAATCCGCTTGCTTATAAATCCTATGTTAACTACTCACCTTTGCCAAACAGCTCTTCCATGTCTTGCTCAGATTGTTTGGCATAACTATTCTCAATGCTTGCCTTGATAGCGTTTTCTTCGTATACACGATTATATTCATCAGCTAGAGCACTAATATCTCCAACTTTTGCAAATTTAGCACCGTTAAACGCCCTATCATCCATAGCGCTACCGAAAGTCACAGTACGATTCTTATATCGAGTTTCTCGATTGCGAAGTCGGTTAGACTCCGCCAATGTCCATGTATGTCTATATGCTATACGCGATTTGTTAACCAAATCAACTCGCATAAATACTATATCATCATCAATATCTAGTTTATCTTTTACACTCTCACCGGCATGCTCACCTGTAAGAATTATCGCCTTCTCTCGCGAAGGCAACCAATCGGTTCCGACATGCTCATACATAGGCTCTTGCAAAAGAATATACACAACATTGGTTCCAAATGTATTACTATCGACATAGAGATAAGTATCACACTCTAGTGCGTATACTCTATCTAGAGGAACAATTCTGTCTTTAAGTTCTTTGCTCATAATACACCTTCTTACTCATCACTCATATCAAATAGCTTAGCAACATTTTCCTCGGCAATTTTGCTACCTTCATATTCTAGATGAGCCTTGATTGCGTTCTCTTTGTATGTCTTATTATATGTATCGGCATACACATTGATATCTGCTACAGTACCATATTTTGCATCCTTAAAGTCGCTTACCGCTGTTGGCAATTCAGATATACTTTTAGCTTCATAAGTAGTATAGTACTGGCCTTCGGTCTTTATCTCTAAACTAACTGTAAAAGAATTTCTTTTATAGTAATGAAATAATTTATATGGCACAAAGCACCCCTTACTGTCACCAGTTACACGTATAGCAAGACCTTCTTCTGTACAACCACACTGCCATTCTTTAGATTGTCCTAATCCGTCTATTAGGAAGTAACCAACTGCTTTACCTGGGATCTTCTTGCCCTCGTAGTCATAAAGACACTCTCCAGTCTCTAACCCATATACCTTATTCAAAGGCAATATCATGTCATCTCTTAATTTTTGTTTCATAATTTCCACCTCTTATGTATTATTTTTAATTTTTATCTGCCATTAATTCGGCAACATCACACTCTGCCTCTTCGCGGAGTTTGTCATTACAATACTCAGCTCTTACCTTATCATATTGCTCGGTATTTAGTTCAATTGACTTGCCAATAATGTTCATAATTGTAATGTACTTATCATCAAATCTAGTAGTTGTAGGCTTAATTCCACTTATGAAAGAATCTCCAGTACAACATGCTATACCCTTTGCCCTATAAGTAACAGCACCGGTATACTGCTCTTCGGAATCAATCTTCATAGTTTCTGCATAATATTTTTTCGCCCCTTTCTGAGACATAACTTTGCGATCAATCGTATACTTAACCTTCTCTCCCGCCTTACGACCTGTTAGTTGAAGGGCAACCCCTTCACGAGCATCCATCTCATTTAGATCATCTGTAATAAGGAAGAAATCTGTCTTCTTGTATTGCACCTTCTTACCATCTTCACCAGCAAATCCATTTGCCATTGTGGCTAATTCGTACACAAGAAATGTAGGAACAATTCTGTCTTCGAACTTTTTAGTTTTCTTATCGCTCATAATCTTCTCCTTTCCCATAAAAATATTTGTATTATACTAATTGTATCACGGATTTTGCGTTTGTCAATAGGCAATTGGAAAAAATACAACAACGACAAAATCTCTTATTGTTGCATAAAAAAATAGGCAAAGAATCACAATTTTCTCTACCTACTTATATAATTTATTCAGTAATTGCCAGTACTCTTCCTGCCTGATGATATATACTCCATGGATACTTATTAGAATACTCCTCTAACATTGCCTCTGGCACATATATCTTGCACACGAAGTTTCCCCATAGGATATCTGTATCGTCAGTCGGCATATTTACCTCTGGAACATCTGCAGTAGTAAGTATTAGCTTAGACATTGTTGTACCCGCAAATGCTAGGCTATCTATTGTAGCTATATTCCTAAGCTCTAGTTCTTTGAGGCTTACACACTCCATAAACGCACCGTATCCAATAGATTCCACGTTATTTAATCCCGTAAGTGTCTTAATACCAGATTTGTAGAAAGCTCTATCCTCTATCGTTCTAACACTATTAGGGAGTTCCAAATTCGCCAAATTGCCACACTCAACAAATGCCCACTCACCAATAGTGTGGATTTTGTTGCCTTCGAAATATACTCTATTTAGCTTAGAGCAATTCCTAAATGAGTGCGAGCCAAGCTCCTGAAACTCCGATCCAATGATAACCGTGTCAAGTTTCTCATAGACTTTATCAAAGGCACTATAACCGCTACCGTCTGCAGTATTCATAACGTTCCAACGCCCTGCAGTAAACTTATCTATATCCTTAATCTTCTTAACTTTGCTAGGCAATACAACGTTGGCACACTCGCCAAGGTATCTAGTAAGAACACCCTCTTGCGTTACAGCGAATTTGTCTTCGGCAGTATCAAACCAAGTGCCAAAGATCTTAATGTTATCCGATACAGTAAATGTCTTGGTTGCGAAAGGCTTGCTCTCGAGATCGCCTTCCATATTCCAATATAACTGCTCACCATAATGCTCGTTGTCTTGGATATCGTTATATATTAGTGGCAACGTGTATTCGCTACCCGGCTTGACATATTGCTCGTGGTATAATTTTAGTCTAGCAACATCAATACCAGTTGTATCTGTTGATGGTCTTTCGTTAGTATCTTCCCCTTCTGCAAAGAATAACTGCACCGCATAACCTACTTGCCAATTAACATAAAGTTTCTTGCTGTTCCATGTACGCTTGCCAAATTCGAATCTATTAGTAAACTTGGCATCTGTATAATACCCTTCGATATAATACCCTTCCTTCTTAAGACCAACAGGCTCTCGTGTCTTCTCGAGGAACTTGTAAGTATCTGTCTTAATTGGCTCGCCGTATACAAGACCGCCATATGTTTCGAAAGATATAGTGTAGGAAGAGAATATCTTGGCGAGGAAAAATATTGTCGTGCATATAACTAACGCAATTGCTAGACCAATGCCAATAATCTTGAGCTTGTTAAAGTTGCTAAATCTATTAAAGACATCTATTTCTTTGGGCTGTTTAACTTTGTCCGCCATATTAACGCCTTCCCCTCCTTGCCATACTTGATTGATAATAACTCCTTAGAGTATTATGTGTATTCCTACGCTTGCGAATTGCTAGAATAATTCCAACCACTATCCCTGCTATTACTAGTATCCCTAGCACATAAACATACCAGATATTAACATATCTAATAGTTATACTGGTTTCTCTGGTTATATTATCCCTGCTAACATCCGTCTTAACAATACTAAATATGCTCTTGCCCTCGAGCCTAGGAAGTTCGGCTTTCTTACCATACTCGGTCATGACAACTGCTTTAGTTCCATTGGGCAGAGTATATGTCACCGCGTATTTCTCTAACTCCCATAATGGATAGATACTAATATTACCGCCAACTGATGTGTCTATCTTATCTATTGGATTAGTGCATCCGCTATCCGAATACCACCCATGGAATATATGCCCTTCCGCCACAGGATCGTATAGAATAATATCTTCGTCCTCGACTGTATAGCTAGTAGGATTACTAATCGTTGCATTAGTATTGTAATTGATATAATAATTAATAGGACGGAACTTGGCGTAATACACCTTGTCACCTTCCGTCCCCGCAGGGATATATGTTTCTTCAATTTTACTATCTGGTTTGTACCATCCTGCGAATATATAATGTTGCCTTATAGGGCGATACAATTCTATCCTTCCGCTTTCTATATTAAACTTAAGCGTATCTACCCTATTAGTAACCTCAGTCGCAACCTCTTCGTTTTCAAATATGAAATATGCTGTATTATCTCTTGGCACCCACTCAGCAACAAACTTAACATCTCGGTTAATCACAAAGTTGCCTAGGTCAACTCTAGTACCGTTATACGTCCAGTAATATGTGTAATATCTGCTAATAGTGTTGTGTGGAACGCGTATTAAACTGTCTTCTATTATCTGATTATGCGGAGTGGTAAGCGTATAACTTCGCAAAGATTCTAGTATTTCACTAGTACTATTAATGTACTTAAGTACCCTATCTTTACTAAAGTCAAATGTTACCGTATGTGTACTATTACTAGCGTTGGCATTAATATCTATTCTTCCAGATACACCTATTATAGTAATAGCAAGCATCACACCGCATAAGATGCTCTTAAGCAGTCGTTTCATTTGTTTTTCCTTTTCTCATTTCTTAATTAGTGATTACTCACTATATATTTTCTCCCATATTGTACCAAAAAAAATCTATCCGCACAAATAAATTGCCTCAAATCTTACATAATAGATTGACTTTTGTACCAAAAATTTGGTATTATTTACACATAATATATTTTATTTTTAGAGGTTTAATTATGGACTACGAAAATATTGAGAAGAAATGGCAAAAAGTTTGGGAAGACGAGAAACGCTTCGAAGTGCCTAATCATGTAGAAGGCAAAGAGAACAAATACGTGCTTATCGAGTTCCCTTATCCTAGTGGAATTGGTCTTCACCTAGGACATTGCCGTAGCTATACAGCAATTGATGCATACGCTAGAAAGAAGCGTCTAGAAGGTTACAACGTTATGTTCCCTTTTGGCACAGACGCCTATGGACTAGAGGCAGAACGTACCGCAATTAGAGAGAAGAAAACCCCTCAAGAAATTGTAGAGAGGAATATCGCAACTTTCCAGAGCCAAGTAAAAGCTATCGGTATGAGTATCGATTGGTCACGAACAATTAATACTTGCGACCCCGAGTACTACAAATGGACTCAATGGCAGTTTATTCAGTTTGTTAAGGCTGGACTTGCCGAGAAACGTGAGATGAACGTTAACTACTGCCCTAACTGCGGAGTGCTTGCCAACGAAGAAGTCGAAGACGGAACTTGTTGCCAGTGCCATGCCGAAACTACTCAGAAGAGCAAGGCTCAATGGGTGCTTAAGATGACTGAATATGCAGATAGACTAGCAGACGACCTAAGCGACACAGACTTTATGGAACACATCAAGACAAGCCAGATCAATTGGATTGGCAAATCAGAAGGCGTGGAAGTCACTCTAGATATCGTAGGTGGCGGCAATCTTAAGATATTCACTACTTGTATCGAAACTATATACGGCATTACATTTGTTGTAGTAGCTCCAGAGAGTAGTATTGTTGACGAACTTAAACCAAGGATTAAAAATTGGTCTGAAGTCGAGGCTTATAGAAAGGCTACTGCCAAGAAGAGCGAATTCGACAGAGCCGAACTTAACAAAGACAAGACCGGTTGCATCTTAGATGGAATCATGGCTATCAATCCTGCTACCGGCAGAGAAGTTCCTGTATATATTGGCGACTTTGTAATCGCTTCATATGGTACAGGTGCAGTAATGGCTGTTCCTACTCACGACCAGAGAGATTATGAATTTGCAGACAAATACGGCATAGACAAGATTCAAGTTATCGAAGGTGATGTATCCGAACACGCCCTTGAGAAAGCCGATTACCTAGGCAAAGGCATCAAGCTTATTAATTCTGAGGAATTCTCCGGACTTACTGTCGAAGAGGCAAAGGTTGCAATCACTGATAAACTTGTTGCTATGGGCGTTGCCGAGCGAAAACTTAACTTCCGTATGAGAGATTGGATATTCTCTAGACAGAGGTACTGGGGAGAGCCAATCCCAATGATACATTGTGATAAGTGCGGCTGGGTGCCTGTTCCAGATGACCAATTACCAGTACATCTACCTAAGGTCGAAAGTTACGAGCCTACCAAGGACGGCGAAAGCCCATTATCTCTAATTACCGATTGGGTTAATACAACCTGCCCTTGTTGTGGTGCTCCTGCTCGCAGAGAAACAGACACCATGCCAGGCTGGGCTGGTAGTAGCTGGTACTTTATGCGTTACTGTGATGCTAATAACGACAAGGAATTCGCATCTATGGACGCTCTTAAGTCGTGGCTTCCTATTGACCTATACAATGGTGGTAACGAGCACACTACCCGTCACCTACTTTATGCAAGATTCTGGAATAAGTTCCTGTACGACCAAGGACTAAGCCCTGTTAGCGAGCCATTTAAACGCCGTATCTCCCAAGGACTTATCCTTGGTAATGACGGCAAGAAGATGAGCAAATCCGCAGGCAATGGTGTAGACCCTAAAGTTGTTATCAAGGAATATTCCGCAGATGCCCTTAGACTATGGATGTCATTTATCGGAGATTACTTCGAAACAGCTACCTGGAGTGATGATGGCGTTAGAGCTTGTCACAAATTCCTTGGCAGAGTGGAGAATCTTATGGACAACCTTGTCCCAGGCGACACATACTCCAAGGACCTCGAAGTTGCCATGCATACCGCTATCAAGAAGGTGTCTTTAGACATAGACAATATCAAGTTTAATACAGCAATATCTGCACTTATGATATTACTTAACGAGATTGGCAAAGTAGGCAAAATTAACCACGCCGAATATAAGACTCTCCTTACTCTACTTAACCCATTTGCACCTCATGTAACCGAAGAACTATGGACTCTATGTAAATTCGAGCCAAGAATATGTGATGTCGCTTGGCCTACTTGGGACGAGAACAAACTTATCAAGGACGAGATCGAGTACGCAATCCAGATTAATAATAAGATTGTTGCACGCGAACTTTACTCCGCTAACGCTACTACCGAAGAGATCGAAACGGCCGTTCGCTCTAACGAAAAGGTTAACTCGGCTCTTAACGGCAAATCAATTATCAAAGTAATTGTTATCAAGAATAGACTTGTTAATATCATTGCAAAATAACTAAGAAAAAGACTTGCCAAAGTTTCTGATGTTTGAAACTAGCTAAAAAAGATGCTTACTTTCTAAGCATCTTTTTTAACTTTTACCTCTTTATAATCATAATATTCTTTTGGCAAAACATATTTATACAATCTATCCAATAATCTAACTAATATCAGTTTTTCCATATAAGATAATTCTTCAAACGGTTTATTAATTACCTCATCCCATTCCACCTTTTCTCCTGTGCTTTTAACAACTAATTGAGGTTTCTTTTCGTTAAATGTGTTAAAAACTGCTAATGCCAAACTATCAAGAGCTTTTTCTAGTTCAACTAATGCATGCTTTTTTTCATCTGGATTTTCAAAAGTTGTATGTTTTTTTGAGTTCCAAAGTTTAAATGCATTATATTTTTCTAACAAGTCAGGATACTTATCAAATTTAAATTTATCCACTTGCTTGTTTTTTTGCCTTTCAATCTTTTGTTTGTATTTATCTCTTAGGCTACTTTGTTTATAATATCTCATTGCCAATATAAAACAAATAATAACGCCAATTATTGATCCTATTAAACCGATAATAGTAAATATGTAGTGTCCATCCTTCACGTAAAACAAAAAAATAAATCTAATAATTAACAAAACAAACAAAAATGCTTCTACAAAACAAACAAACATACTTCTTGTACAATATTTAGGTGTTTTTATTACCTCATATATCCTGCTTTCACCTTCCAAAATCCATCCAATTTGACGATATCGATCTCCAAAAATTTTTCCTAATAAATAATTTATAAGTATTACAACTCCTGGTAACAAAAAAAGAAACGTACAAGTATAAATAGATACAGACCAAAGAAAGTCCACCCAAAGTGCTAATCCACAAAATCCCAACAATAACAATATTACAAAAACATAAAAAAGACACAAAACAATATTTCCTATTCTCTCAAATAAGTTTGTATATTTCATAAAATCTCCTATATTCTTATATATTATAACACATCAAAAATATATCTGTATTAAATTTTATAATATTTTTATAAAAAATCAAAATCAAACTAAATATTCTTTGCAGGTGTAAAAATATTATCCAGTATGCTTTTAGACATCTAAGTATCAAACAAAAAAACACCCTATTATAGGACATTTCCTAACATAAGGTGTTTTTAATTTGTTAACCCATAATTTCGAAAATATTAGCTATTAAATCAGATAACTGCGCTACACTGCCTTCTTCATACTCGCTAGCATTTGCAGGCGCTGAAATTGTTTCTGCAACATGAGCAATTGTAACACTCATATTTGCATCTGCAGAATAATCTAGAAAATCGAATTTGCTTGTAGAGGATGATGAACTTGGCTTATTTCCCTTGAATTCACAACAAACACCTTCTACATTGGTATAAATATAATTTGTATCGTAACTACCTTCTCCTCCAAAACTATTCCCTGAGTTATTACCATTTTTGAACCCAAAGGTATCTTCCCCCTCATAGAACTCTGGATTTAAAGTTAAATACATGTCTGGGGTATTGTTATAGAAAGTAGAAAGAGCTTCATTGTTATGCTCGTTAATCACATCCTGCACAGCGTCTTTAAATTCATCTACACTTGCAAATGTACATACAGTCTTATGTTCTTCTTTTTCTTCTTCGCCTGTTACTTTATTAGATGTAGTTCTAAGCCTAAAGTATTTATACTCATCTCCCACTTTTACTAAAGTATGTGTAACATTAGATATATATGTTTTTTCGTAATCTTCCAATAAGTCTGTTTCTGAGTTTGCTCGCTTACCCCTTGTAACTACCTTGCTCTCGTAAACCACTTGAACAGCTACCGCTCCATTTTCGGCTTCGTCTCTATTGATCATGATTCTTTGTTTATCGTTTTTACTGACAGTCATATCAAATTCTTTAGTAACAGACTCACCCTCAGCAGTTTCTTTATATGTAACTTGTTCTTTTAATGTATAAGATGATGTCGCTTTCATCTGAGTTGTTGTATCGTTATATGTTGTGTAATCTCTCTGTGCAGACAACCACTCTTGAGCACTCTCGTGCAGCAACTCGTTGTATCTATTAACATCAATAGTCTCTACCTTGTCACCACATGCAGTAGTAAGCAACATAGCAGGAACTGCTAAGGCTGCAAAACCAGCCTTCATAATATTTTTCTTTTTCATAAATAATTCTCCTTCAATCTTTTTTGATTTGTATCTTATTTATAAAGAATTGCCTAACACTACCCCTAACCATAATATCTCAGTTTGCGTCGAAATTCTTTATATTTTTATGATAGCACATGTTTTTTTGATACTGCAAATATTTAATTGGAATTTTTTAAAAAGCTAAGTTGTTCATATGATAAACCGCATGCTAATCCTCAATTCCAAGCAAATAATCCGCACTCACACCGAAAAACTTAGCAAGCCTAATTATATACTCACCCTTGATATCATATACATTATTTTCCCAATTAATAATTGATGCGTCACTTACACCAATCTTCTCGCCTAGAGCTTTGGCACTGATGCCCAATTCCTTCCTGAGTGACTTAAGTCTATTACTAAATATTTCCATACTATAATTAGTATACTAAGAAAACTTAATTGTATACTTGACACTAAGTTATCTTAGTGCTATAATGCAGTTATTATACTTAAGGAGATAGAATATGTTTGAGAAAAACAAAGGCGACGAAAGATATATTAGAGAGTACTTTACTATGGAAGAGAAGTTATTTGAGAAATATATGGAGATGGTGGGAGTTCTATTCGAGGTAGAGAGTTACAAGTATTACAAGGAATCCCCTATCCAACACCAAGAGGCATTTAAACAAGGCTTCCTAGCCGGTGTCAAGATATTATCCAGCATGCTCTTAGACATCTAAGTATCAAACAAAAAAACACCCTATTATAGGACATTTCCTAACATAAGGTGTTTTTAATTTGTTAACCCATAAATTCGTAAATATTAGCAATTAAATCGCTAGTACTTAGATAGTCATCTTCATATTCGCTAGCATTTGCAGGTGCAGAAATTGTCTCTGCAACATGTGCAATTGTAGCACTCATATTGATATCTGTAGTATTATCTAGAGTATTCATTTTAACTTTAGAGGATGTTGAGCTTGGCTTATTCCCCTTAAATTCACAAGACGTTTCGACATTAGTATATTCAACATCAATTTCATATCCATAACCTTCACTTTCAATAGCACTATAAGTTCCATTTTTGAAACCAAATGCATCTTCTCCTTCATAGAACTCTGGCTTTAAAGTTAAATATGTATCTGGAGTATTGTTATAGAAGGAAGAAACTGCCTCATTATTGTGCTCATTAATTACACTCTGAACAGCATCCTTAAATTCGTCTGCATTTGCAAACGTATGCACCAATTTCTGTTCTTGCTTTACTTCTTCCTCTCCTGTTTCTTTAATAGATGAAGTTCTAAGTTTGAAGTATTTATAATCTTCTCCCACTTTTACTAAAGTATGTGTAACATTAGATACATCAGTTCTTTCGTAATCTTCCAACAAATCTGTTTCTGAGTTAGCTTGCTTACCCTTTGTAACAGTTGTAATCTCTTGAACCACTTGAACAGCCACTGCACCATTTTCGGTTTCGTCTCTATTAATCATGATTCTTTGTTTCGCATCTACAGTGATACTGCCATCAAATTCTTTAGTAACAAATTCTCCCTCGGCAGACTCTTTATAAGTAACTTCTTCTTTTGATTTACAAATAACGGACGCCTTCATCTCAGTTGTTGTATCATTATATGTTTTGTAATCTCTCTGTGCAGACAACCACTCTTGAGCACTCTCGTGTAGCAACTCGGTGTATCTATTAACGTCAATAGTCTCTACTTTGTCTCCGCATGCTGTTGTAAGCAACATTGCAGGAACGGCTAGCGCTGCAAATCCAGCCTTCATAATATTTTTCTTTTTCATAAATCATTCTCCTTCAATTTTTTTGATTTTTATCTTATTTATAAAGAATTGCTTAACACTACCCCTAGACATAATATATCAGTTTGCGTCGAAATTCTTTATATTATTATGATAGCACATATTTTTTTGATACCCAAACATTTAATTAAAAATTTTTAAAAAGTTAAGTTATCCACATAATAAATCGCTATTTATCCATGTTTTTTCCACATGGAGAGCGACGGTTTTGCGACTTTTTTCACATTACTTGAATCGTTTGACATGCACTTCAATTAGATTTATAATAATAAATGGAAGTGAAGTAATTTTGCAATACAAAAGGGGGTACATATGCCAAAATTATATTTCAAATATGGTGTTATGGGCAGTAGCAAGACAGCTCAAGCTCTAATGTACAGGTTTAATTACGAACAACAAGGATTTGAGGTAACACTACTTAAGCCATCACTAGACACTAGAGATGTAGACAAGGACGGCAATATTGTCTGCCGTAGCAGAGTGGGCCTTGAGGCAAAATGTGTTGTCTTTGACAAGGAAGAGAATCTTTATAAGCTAATATTTGGCTTAACACAATTTCGAGATAGATCGGTCGTAATTGTTGACGAATCTCAATTCTTAACCACCGAGCAAGTCAACCAGCTCAAGGAAGTATCTGCACATATCCCTGTTAATTGTTACGGACTACTTACCAATTTCAAGACAGAATTGTTCGAAGGCTCGAAAAGACTTGTCGAAACTGCAGACGTATTGCAAGAGATCAAATTCATCTGCGAGTGTGGCAATAGAGCCAATGTCAATGCAAGATTTATAGACGGTAAGATTACCGTTAACGGCGAGGAGATACTCATTGGCAAAGAGGATTACTACAAGCCTCTATGCTACAATTGTTTCCTAAAATCTCTTAGAGAGTCTGGCGAGGCATCCCCTTATGCCCAAGACTAAACTCTTACTCCACGCGTGTTGTGCTCCGTGTTCCAGCGGTGTTGTCCCACAACTAATTGATACTTGGGATATTACCCTACTATTCTATAACCCTAATATTAATACCGAGGAAGAATTCAACCGAAGAGCCAAGGCTATGGAACTGTATGTCAAGAAATTCAATAAGGAATTTAAGTCTGACATCAAGCTTGTAATCATCCCTTACGAACATGACAAATTCATCATAGGTGCAAGAGGTCAAGAAACCGAGCCAGAGGGTGGCAAAAGATGCGACTATTGTATCGCTATGCGATTAGGGTTTACCGCCGAATACGCAAAGGACAATGGCTACAATACATTTGCATCAACACTGTCCGTATCCCCTCACAAGAATTACAAGACAATTAATAATATAGGAGAAATTCTATCGGAGAAATACTCCGTTAATTATCTCCCTAGCAACTTTAAGAAGAATAACGGTTTCCTTAATTCGATACGTAATAGTACCAAATACGGCCTATATCGCCAAGGCTACTGCGGTTGCGAATACGCACTAGCTATCCAGCAACAGAAATCCGCCTTCGACCTCCCCACAACCAATGGTTAAACAACAAAAAGTCACCTAAGACAACAAATGTTCCTTAGGTGACTTTTATTATATAAAAACAGCTTTGATAGAGATAATCTCTCATACAATGCTGGTGATAAGAATTAATGTACAGACCTACAATAATATTAATATCTCATCCTTAGCAATATTCCCCAATCAGTCTGTACACTTCATATTAATCCTAAAATCATTTTTTTGTTACAAAAAAGAGAGAAAATACTATACTTTCTCTCTTTTTAACTTTAACAACTAATTAGTAGTGGATAATTAATGTTTAAAGTATATTACTTATTTCTTGGCTGACTTTCAATCATTGTACCCATTGCATTAAATAGATATAGGTTGAATGTACTACCACCAGCATTAAATGCTTGTTTGTAAAGTGCTGCACCCTGGGCTTTCATTTCTTCATTACTTTGAAGACATCCAGCAATCCAAAGACTTACACCACCCAACAAACCTTCTGGATCACCTGCCTGGAAGCTAGTTCCTGACAACACTCCAGTTGTACTAAAATAATTCACATCATCTTCTACAAAAATTGTAGATTCGCCAGTAATTGCTTGACTAGAATACTGACCAAGATTACCAGTCTCACCCATGTATAGACCAAACTCGTCATCTACAGTATTTTCAGAATCAGCATAGAAGTTTTCATAGTCAGTTTGTGATTCAAACTTTCTAACATAACCCAACATTGGCTTTGACGCCTGATCAAAGCTTATAGAATCCGGCATGCTTATTACGATCATATTCATATAGCTAGCAGAATCTGTTGTTGTTGCGAATATTGATTTGTCTGTTCCTGGAGTTTTGATTGTACCAGCAGGCAACTGCTGACCGGCCATGGCAGATGCCATTGGAGAAAGGTCATATGTGCCATTCAACATTGCTTCTAATGCGGTTACTGATGCAAACTGAGGAGCTGCACCATATATTTTGAACCATGGCTCATTTCCAGAAACCAATGATTCTATGGTTGAATTAACTATATCCAAGCGGGTAATATTATAATCGGTTGCATCTTTTTTAACATAGTCCTCATATCCAATCATTGTAGTGATGATTGCAGGACCAGCAGCACGCTTAAATTCACTATTACTTACAATTGCTTTCTCAGCTCCATTGAAGAATAATAAGCACTGATAAGCATCATATCCCTTACAATAATCAATCTTAAATTGACCATCGTTAGCACAATTCTCTTCACCTGTATGAACTAGGTAATTAATATAGAACTTATTGGTTACATTGTTTACGAAGTTAGAATTAACTCTATATGATTTTACCAATATTATTGCACCAGAATAAATATTCTCCTGACTTGCTTCACCATTACCTACAGCATTAACATTGCTCCAATTTACTTCACAAGCAGCATTCATAGCAACATCAAGACCTGTCTCATAGTAATTGCAGAACAGAGCAGAGTGACTAGTCATATATTGCCCTGCTTCCACATCAACTGCACATGGTAGGTCTAGATAATCTTTTGTTTGACCTCTAAACTCAACTACACATCTTGGGAGTGCGTTTGCGCTGATAGTATAATAGTTACCAATTAAATTAAGTGTCTCACCAGCAGTGAAATTGTGATGGTATACACACCAGTATTATCTCTATCTACGAAAGACCCCTTTAAAGGTTGATCTGTAATAGATTGAGCATAATCAAACAATGTTCCTAATTGCCCCTCATCCCAATTTCTATGGAATTCAACAGTACTCTTGTTATCTGTCCAGAAATTTGTACTAGGAACATCTTTTGCTGTAATATTAATGTTATTCTGAAGGATGATTGTTGAAGCAGTCTTATATACAGCATTTTTACCATCTTGGTCTGCAGATATTACTTGACCTACTTCTTTCTTGATTTCGAACCAGTCAGCTGCACCGTCCTTATCGTAATCATTACCGCTATTATCATATATTGCCATCTCCTTGGCATTGTGTACATTATAACCTTCAATTACTCTTATCTCTTCTACAACCTTTAGAATTGTTTGAGATTCATTATTTTTCATCTCTGGTTCAATAGTTACACGGAAGTCCTTACCCCATACATCTTGATGGGCCTTAAACTTGATCTTAGCATCAACCTCGCTAATACTCTCAACCACGTCTGATAGTTTAGGTGTAGTAGTTTCATCTAGTACTACATAATCATTACCTGTCTTAAGTTCAACTGTAATATCTGTTGTAACATTCTTGACTGCAGTGATAGTCTTATTAGACGCATCTTTACCACTAACTACCAGATCTACAACCCAAGGATTATCTGTGCCGACGTATCTAGTTTTAACTTCTAGACCATCTCCACTCTTAACATTATAGAACTGTTGAGGATTGCTATTTACGTTTTCATTAAAAATGTTAACGTCCGAACTATTAAATTCGGTTATTTTAAGCATATCGCTCTCTGTATTAAATACAGTGATATTAACTTTGAAGGTAAATCCTTCATAAGTAATTTCGAGAACTTGAATACCGGCTTCAGATGTGTCAACTTCGCTAAATTCGAGTTCATCTGCAGTAACAGTAACAACTTCATCATCCGAGTATGTAATTCTTGCAATCACATTAGAAGTATCTATGGTATCACCCTTAACTACCCTAACTTCTAGTGTACCCGGTACAACTGTGCCACTTACAATCTCCACTCCGCAAGCGGTTGAGAATAGGAGTGAGCTTAGACAAATAACCAACACAGCCATCAATCTAGAAATCTTTTTCATTTCCGTCTCCTTTGTTTATTTTTGTATTCCAAGCGAAAGAATTCGCTGTAATACCATATTAATTATGTAAGACATATGCCTTACTACGAGTTACATAGGCAGAGCCAATCTACCTAATAGGAATATTATACAACATCTATAAGAACTTGAGTATATATACTTGGCACATCTAGTGAATATATGGTCAAAGTAAAGGTTGCTATACCCGTAAACGCAATGGCGCCAGTCTCTCTACCTTCAATCTGATGAAAGTGGACTTGTGGATAATTTTCCCTAGCATACCTAAACCCAATCTCTTTATTAGTTGCATCATCAGGCAACACTCTAATTTCCAATTGTAAAATTGTACCAGTAAGAGACTCTAGATCGCCTGGTTCAGTAAAGTTCATAGTAATAGTCTTAATCCCATTAGTCTCTCCGATAAAAATTTCACCCTTGTCTTGATTAACACATTCAATTCCTGTTACCTGGATATTACTTTGATACATAGTTGCCTTAAGGCCAAATACTGAGACCACAACGATGGACGCTACATAAACGATTGCAATAGCAATAAGTATTGACTTTCTCATCCTTGTTTCTCCTTGAAATATACTTTTATTTTGTTAATATACAACCAAATTCTGAGAGCTAGGAACGCAAGTCCCAATCCAAGAAGTTTCCACCAAATAGTTATACGACTCTCGGATATTAAGAAATAAGTTAATAATCCAATGCCCGCACTTAATCCAAATGCATAAATTGTAGACTTAATATCATTTGGGTTATTAGGATGAGTCCCAGCAGTTTGATATTGATTAGACTGAGGATTCATTATATCCATCTCCGCACTCATGAGCAAGTGTGCAACATAAAAACTCTCAATAATACCAAATATAAGCAATGACTTACCAAATCCGTATCCAAGATATGTACACATCACACTCACTGCACCTATTATAGAAACGGTAATACCAATTAGATTAGGCATGAGTTTAACAAATAATGTCTGAATATATGGTTTTGGGTTAACCTTAAGTAGATATGTAGACGCTCCTTCTTCGCTATAAATATGAGCAAGATTAATATTTGAAGATAAAACAATCAGCAATATCATTAACATATTAAACGCTATTGTCATATTTGTTCCAGATAGCCTTGTATCCATCGCAGCATATAGTTTATTAAGTAACAATATTGCAATAGGCAAACCTACAACTATCCCTAACAAGCTATAAAACTTAGACTGAGTTCGATAACTTAATATCATATCTTTCTTGATTGACGAAAATACTGGGTTATGAAATTTATTCTTTATCTCATGATTAACCTTAACTTTCTTATACTCAAATGGAGAACTTGCCATATGGAAATACAAAGGTCTAACAATTACAAATGTTATGGCAACCACACCAGCAACGACCAACAACATAACAAAGGAAGTCATCATTGATGTTGATGTAAATAGAACTGTGGTAATACCATTTCGTAACCCTGTAATAGATTGAATAACCAGGTAGAACACGGCAAAGTTTTCAATAAATTTACCAAGGAATGCTCTAATCTCCCAGAAAGTTGTCCCCCAAGTACCAATAATGTCTATATTTTCTGGTATCGCATCAATAATCTTGAGTAGTCCCCAAATAATAAACACCACACTACTTACAAGGATGATATACTCAAGCCATTTGTGTTGTCTTATAAAATTAACCACATACATTGTAGGTATTGACAACAAAGCTCCTAGTGCTACAGGAACAGCAACTACTACAAAGTATATAACAATCAACCACAAGTAAAAGTACAATGGAAGATTATTGATAATTCCATAAGCTACAAATATCGGAAGTAAATATGTAATATTTCTAATTAATTCATATATATAGTATACAATTAATTTGCTGGCAAATACAATAGTTCTACTAGCCGGAAAAGTTAGAAGCAGTTGATTGTCCTTGCCTTCGTATAAAGTTTTCATTAGTCCAAACGAGCACGTAATAATAGACAATGAGTAAACAATTGTAAATATAACAGTCAAGAAGTCTTGAGGGATTCCTGAATAAGCAGACACAAGTCTTAGATGAGTAATTAGGAAAAATCCCAACCAAATCACTGCAGTAATTACAGCAAACTTAATTATACTTGTAACTACTTTAAATATTGTTTTCTTAACACTGTGTAGATACGAAAAGTCTACCTTATCCTTTAACTGCATAAGGACTAGGGTTTTTAGATTATTCATTACTTTGCGTCCTTATCTTCTTTATTTATTTTCTTATTTTTAACAATTTGGTTAGCAGCAACTCTTTCCGCTTTTAATTTTGCCTTTAATTCTTTTTTAGCCTTTTTCTTTTCTTCTCTTTCTATCTTTTCCTGTGCACGAATTGCTTTGATTGATTCTTTTTCTTTCTCGATATCTTGTGCTTTGACGCTAGATGCTTGAACTCGTGTGCTGGTTATATCGAGATAGAATTGTTCAAGAGTGGTTTCCGCCTCTATTTCTTTAAGGGTTTTGCATGTAAGTATATGCCCCTTCTTGATAATAGCAATTCTATCACACAAACTCTCAACAATATCAATCAAGTGACTACTAAAGAATACTATGTTACCTTGTCTAGCATGCTCTCTCATACATTCTTTCACTTGATAAATGCTTGTAGGGTCTAAACCAGTTAGAGGTTCATCAAGTATCCATACTTTTGGATTGTGCACGAGCGCCGAAATAATTGTCACCTTTTGCTTCATACCATGACTATATGTTTTTATTTGATTATCGAAAGCATCTCCCAATTCAAACAGCTTAACATATTTGTCTATTCTGGCATCCCTATCTTCCTTGGATACACTATACAAATCCGCAATATAATTGATATATTCTCTACCCGTTAATTTCTCATATAACGCATAATGGTCTGGGACGAATCCAATATGAGTTTTCGCCTCAACCGATTGTTTGTCGACATCATAACCACACACCTCAATACTTCCACTAGTTATTGGCTGTATGCCAACAATAGATTTGATAATTGTACTCTTGCCTGCACCATTGTGTCCGAGGAATCCAAATATCTCTCCACCATTAATTTCAAGACTTGCATCTTTTACAGCATAAACTCCGCTTGCTCCATAACGCTTAGAGAAGTTATTAATTATTAACTTGTTAACACCTTTTTTATTCATAGGGTCTCCTTTGCTCCTACCGGCTAAGGCCACCGACAATGCCAGAGCGTCTGCTTTTATTTTTTTCTTTCTTTCTAATATGTCCAATACCGTATCTTCAAAAATATACATGGCCTCATATAAGAACCAAACACCAGCTCCCATCGCAACATAAATAATAAAGTACAAGAACTGATAAAGCGGATAAAATAGAAAATTTAATTCTCCTATATTAAAGCTCCAGGTAATATTTCTTGTATTCTCTGCCCACACACCAAGCTTGTCCGCAATAAAATCTGTGTTGAGATAAAAATAGTCCACCTCTCCATAATTACTAAACCAAGCATTCATTATTAATACAAATACAAAGTAGATCCCAAATCCAATCATGGAATATTTAAACTGCTTAAACCTTGGTCGCTGATAAACACCCAACATAACAATTAATATCGGCATAAAGAATGCTATAAAGTGATTAATATAAAAGTTCACAAGTGATTCTCTAAACAAATCGTTACTAAAAGTGTAATTAGGCATTGCCATTGCAAGAAATGCTCCAAGTACATTAATAAAATACGTAAAATAGAATATTTTGTCCCATTTAAATATTAAGCATAGAGGTATAATAAACATAGCAGTATGGCATAAGTGAATTGGCCAAGCCGTCACATCCATAAGATCTGCAAATTTAAAGTTGATACAGAATGTTATTAAAGTAGCCAAGCTAAAGTATAGCAAAGCCAATCTCTTAGTCTCATAATCTTTCTTGCGAAATAATAAGTAAGTAACAAACGGAATTATAAATGCCAAATATAATATTTTGCGATGATTAACGGACAGGTCTAATATTTCACGGGCAACAAATTTCTCACCAAATAAAGCAGATAACATAAATATCGGGATTGTAACCGCGATACAAAGAGGAATAAACAATAATGCTAATAGATCCTTGCGATTAGTCTTAAAACATCCGTTTTCGACAAAAATTATTGTAGACATTGAAATCATTGTTGATAATTCAATAGAGATAAGCAATATTCTTATATCGAATTCTGTATAGCATGTTACACCAACGATACCTTTGGTAATTGGATAGATAGCCAGTAAACACAAAATTGATACTGGCAACGCAAAGTACTTAATAAGTACAACCTGTGCACTTTTTTTAAATAATGGATACAAAACAATTAATAGCATTGAAGCTAACATCAACCAGTAGCCCAGTAAAGAGACAACCGTTTCAAACTTTGTGTCAAGCGGAGAACCCGTTAGTCGAAAAACATCTCTAATTGCCTCATCTCCCAACATAAATCGAAAGAAGAAAGACACTGCAAGCACACTAGCAAGCACAATATATACATACTTGGACAACGATTTTTTCTTGAACTTCAAAACGAAATACCCTATTAACACACCTGCAATTAATGCAATAGTTAACAGAACCTGAGAGGCTAACATAATACAATTTTCCTTTTTAAATTATTCGAAACAAAAAAACACTAAGCCACAATCAAAAAAACAGTAATCTTTAATTTAATTTCCCATTTTCTGATTGCTTTATTTAGTGTTTTTAATAGTTAAATGCAATACGGGTAAAACTCCCTTCGTTAGTTATATATATAAATAGTATACAAATCTAATCACAAAACCCTACAATGCCATTTGATCGTTTACCCGCAAAAAACATCTAACTTAGTTAGATTTAACAAATGAATTTACTAGTTTGTAAATATATATCGTTAGTAGATAACACTTTTTGCTCTACTTGTTGATCAAAACGTACTTCTTGAACATTAACATTGTCAACGAAGAATATTATTACAGCAAGAATTGCTAGCGTCGCAGCGGCAAATATTGCCAATTCTATAAATACATACCCAATGCCCATAGTTAGAGTATAATCTAGCATTGCGATTCGACTAAGATTAACCATACTGGTTATTGCAGACTCTATCGAAAAAGAACTTGAACTGAATAAATTATGCAAATTATTAAAAGTGTTCTGGAGCAAGCCCTTGTCACTAATGGCAAGGAACAACAAACAAGTAATGGCAATCTTGAAGATTGACATCTTTCTTGCTTTTAAATTGTGTTTGATATTACGAAAAAACACGATTATCCGACTCCTTAACACCTTTAGTGTACCAAAAAGCATTTAAAATATCAAGCAATTTTGTCGAAAAAAGAAAACTAATATGTATTTAAAACCTCTTTATGTTACACTTACATTATTTTCACCGTTCTGCGTAGTAATTATTAGTCAAATCACACTTATCTAATATAATTAAAACGCACATATATTTTTGGACATAAAAAATACCACAACCAATCCTCCCAACTAGCAATAATCGACTACTTTCTTTTAAAAGCAGTATTTAATAATTGTTGGTTTTGTGTTATGGTATTTATTTTTACTTTAGTCTTTCTTCAGTTATTCTTTTGATAGTATCTATATCTGCTCTGCCTTGCGACATTTCAAGAGCTTCTCCAACAATATAGTTAATCACTCTATCTGGAGATATCTTGTAGTCTTCAGCAAGAGTAGGATTGGTTTCGACAATTTCATCCATTATAACATGATGATCGTGTTCCGAAATTCCACCCAACATATTATGCTCTCTTACAAGCATTGCTACAGTCTTACCTGTCAACACAACTTCGTCTAATATAATTTTTGCATTATACCTCGAAATTTTATTCGACATACACATGGAGATAATGTTGGCAAGTTCTAATGGTTTAATTAATTGATCTAACTTCGAACATCCCTGCTCTCTACTATGTCTTAATAGTTCGGTAGCAATCCAATTATATACTTCAACAGGCTCAAATAGTATCGCTAGCATGTTATCATAATAATTGGAGATTTCCTTGGAAGAAACCAACAAATCAATTGCACTTTCTTCCAATCCAAAACCTTTGTATCTAGTAACCCTGCTTGCCTTGCTCTCGGGCAAAGACTTCCTAAGCTTCTTAATATCTCTTTCGGTTATCTTAATAATTGGTAGATCCGGATCGGCAACATGTCTATAATCTTTGACATTTTCCTTGGAGCGAACCGTATAAGTTTTATCCATCTCGCTTGACCACATACGCGTTTCCTGAACGACCTTCTCTCCCATATCCAACAATGCAGACTGTCTATCTACTTCATACGCAATAGCTCTACGTACGTCATCCGAAGATGTTAGATTAATAAGTTCAACTCTTGTACCAAGATTATCTGTATTGCTAAGAGATATATTAACATCAAACCTAAGTCTACCTAGTTCCTGTCTGCAGTCGGACACATCCGAGAACATAAGAACATCTTTAATAATACTAACAAGTTCGACAATTTCATCTGCATATAGAATAGTTGGCTTGCACACAATCTCAGCAATAGGTATTCCGCTACGGTTAAAATCCACATAAGTCTTACCTAGTTCTTCGTTATGTACAGACTTGCCTGTATCTTCTTCGAGATGAATTCTATCTATCTCAACTTCCTTGCCAGATAATAATACAACCTTACCACCAACACCAATTGGATGATTATATTGAACCAGCTGATATCCTTTAGGCAGATCGGGATAGAAGTAATTCTTGCGTTCGAATACAATTTCATGAGCGACATCTGCACCAAATGCAATAGCCGTTGTAATCAACTTCTCTATAGCCAATCGATTAACACTCGGAATAGCTCCCGGCAACCCTAGACACATAGGACATACATGTGTATTAGGAATTGCTCCACTAGTACACGCACAAGAGCAGAACGCTTTGGTACGAGTATTAATCTCTGCATGTACTTCAAGTCCAACTGTAATAGAGTAATTACTCATGGTCACACCTCCTACTTACAAAGTCTGCCATATTATATATCTCACCCTCATTAAATGGTGATGATAATATCTGAAGCCCTATAGGCAATCCTCTCTTGCCAGTTCCAACAGGCACACTAATTGCAGGAAGGCCTACAATATTAGCAGTCACTGTAAACATGTCTTCGATATACATACTTACAGGATCGCTTGTCTTACTACCAATCTCAAAAGCCTCACCATAAGTAGTCGGCATAAAGATTACATCATTGTCTTTTAAGATATCTAAGAACTTACTCTTAATAATACCTGCCATCTTCCTTGCATTAAGATAATAGCTATTGTAATGTTCACTAGATAGTACAAAGTTACCTAGCATAATTCTACGCCTAACCTCACATCCAAGAAGGTCTGACCTATACTTACTAACCATCTCAATATAATCTTCGCTAGCCACTGCATTACCAAATCTAACACCATCATATCTATTCATGTTAGTTGTTACTTCAGCAAATGCAGTTGTATAATATACAGGCAATATCATTGGATATTCCGGTAATACACTTTCTGTCACAATTGCACCATGTTTCTGACAATACTCTA
Organism: Clostridiales bacterium; assembly: GCA_015055665.1. GTDB lineage: Bacteria > Bacillota > Clostridia > Christensenellales > UBA1242 > UBA11490. The sequence goes on along the minus strand of SVHX01000002.1, from coordinate 23,913 downwards.
TGACATTTTGGAACAATCCTACTTGTTCAGTTTTATTTACAAGTTCTTGCACTTCTTTGATAATAGCTATTTTTTTGCCAGCAATATTACCAGTAATCTTAGACAAATAATCTTCGACAGGTTCATCCATGGTCGTTGCATCATCTTCGCTTTTGCCAGCAATAATAGATAATACCAACGCATTATCTTCAACACTTCTTGTAAAAATTCCTACAGTATCTAGACTTCCCGCAAACGCCATTAGCCCATATCTACTAACCCTATAATTAGTTGGCTTAATACCTACAACACCATTAAATGATGCAGGCTGTCTTACACTACCACCGGTATCACTACCCAATGCAAAAGCACACATATCTAATGCTACTGCAACTGCACTACCACCACTACTACCGCCACTAACGCAAGCATCATCATGAGCATTTTTGCATGGGCCAAATGCAGAATTTTCACAACTACCACCCATTGCGAACTCGTCCATATTAGTTCTACCCAAGATTACAACACCAGCATCAAGAAGCTTGTCCACTACTGTTGCATTGTATTGTGCCTCGTAATTCTCTAACGCCTTGCTTGCACTCGAACATACATGACCTTTGTACATTATATTGTCTTTAAGAAGAATAGGTACACCTACAAGAGCAGGCAAATTATCTGGCTCACAAGATGCAACCATGTCATCTATTTCCCTTGCCCTATCCATAGCATCATCAAATGTTTCAAGTACAGCGTTCTTATCTCTATACTTAATTATGTTATTAAGATAGTATTGGGTTATCTCTTGGCAAGAGATTTCTTTTGATTTAATTTTGTTAACAATATCTATTACAGATAAATTCTTCATACTCATACTACTCAGCCACCTTAGGTACTACGAACATTGATTGCTCGCAATTCTTGTCTTTAAACACATCATTAAGATCCATGGATTGTCTTGGCTCATCACTTCTAAGACTATTTAGCTCACACACTCTAGTGGGCTTAATCTCGTCGCCATCAACCTCGGCACAACCACTCAACATATTAAGTACGCCTTCGACCTCTCTGGCCATTGTGTCTAAGCCCTTCTCATCAAACGTCAACCCTGACAACTGAGCTAGGTATAATATATCTTCTCTTCCAATCTCTTCCTTTTTCATCTCATACCCTTTTAAATATTATTTAAATATGCTTGTCCTACATAGCAAACATAATTTTTTGATACACATTATACTTTAACAACCCACGGGGCAAAAGTCAAATCTTTTGCCCCTTAACAAACAAATAATGTCTAGGTCCAATTATCCTAGTAGTCTATTGCAAGCCGAACAACTATTGCACCTATTGCAACTATTACATCCACAATTACAACCACTATTGCACAACGAATTATTAACACTATCTACTGCACGATTAGTCTGCAATATTAGTAATAACAACAACAAGAAATTAGTATTGGTTGCAAAGTCCACCTCTCCATCTTCATCAGTCGGAGCTGATAATATGGATAATAACAAGATTAATAATACATCATTACCAAAGTTCACCCAACACCCCCAAAATTACCTTTCTATATTTTAATATGCAATTGCCAACTTTTGTGTTACCATAGTATACATTATGTGTCATTGCTAACGCAATTCGGCAATTAACATTGCCTTTGGCTGACAAATCAGCCGACACAATAGTGAAATTGTCGTCAGTTCAATTCAAATATTGCTTCGCACTGCTTGCTTGAACTTCCTATATTATACATTAGGTCAATATTCTTGTATTTTACTATAAATCATTAAGTTACCACCTTACTTATACAAAGCTCCATCACTTCTTGACAAAATTCGTTATTATGTGATAATCTAGTGATAGTAATAATATAACATATAAAAGGAGCTAATTTATGAAAGACTACGCAAAAACCTATTTCCTTGTAGCGTGGATAGTGTCTATTGTTATGGCAGTCCTTTATGGAATTACAATAGCCGGACTAGTACTAACAATTCCGTTAGTTATCGCATTCAAGAAATTTAAAGCAGCAGAGAAGATGTCAGATACCGAGCTTGTCGAGCACAGAAGAAGCTTGTTCGGCTGGGGAATATTCCTTAGTATAGTGTGTGCCCCTACCGGTATTGTAATGATTGCTCTTATTGTTTGCTCGATACTTATCAACAATTACATCAAAGACATTGAAGAAGGCAATGCAGAAAAGACTGAAAAATCTTTCTCGGATACAGTTGTAGACTCGAGCAAAGAGTTATGGAAGAACACCAAAGAAGCTTTCGCCACTAAACCTTCTCTAGACAAGCAAAAAGAAGAACTTGCAAAGTTAGACCAAATGAAAAACGAAGGCATTATTACCGAAGAAGAATACGCCGCTAAACGCAAGAAAATCCTAGATATCGAAGACAAATAATATTTTTCAAATAATTAATACACTTTGTATCAAAAGTCGACAAAACATTGACACAATAGTAGTATTTGTGATATTCTAAAGACATAAAATCATTAAGGAGATAAAAATATGTATTGCAGACAATGCGGAAGTCAAATTGCAGATGACACTCCTCAATGCCCTTACTGCGGCTGCACATTTGACCACAATCACCAAGCAACCAATACAAATACCACAACAAACACCTCTGCTAATGCTCAAGGTGCTGACGAACCAAAGACTGTTATTGGCGTAATAATGTCTATATTCCTAGGCGTTATTGGTATAGTTATAGGCTTGCTTATGTTTCCAGAGGGTACAGTAGCGCGTAAGACTTTCATTAAGGGTTGGCTAATAGCCTTCATTGTTCAGACCGTTCTTGGGGTATTACTAGGTATAATTATGTTTGCTATTGCTTTCGGAACTAGCATGGATATGGCAGAAAGTATGGCAGAACTACCTAATACTCTCACTAGCCTACTTCCTCTAATAAGAAGATAATCATATTCCCACTGCATGAATTTTTGCAGTGGTTTTTTGTTTAAAAAATACTACAAGTATAACCTTGTAGTATTTTATGTTATTTCCTTGGTAAAACCAATCCAAGTTTGGCATAAACCTCATCTACCTTAGCACTGGCAACCTTCTCCGCTTTAGCCCTACCTATTGCAAGAACTTGATCTAAATATTCTCTATTGCTTAAATACTCGTAGTACTTAGCCTGAACTGGGGCTAGTGTATTAACTACAGTATCCGCCACCTCACTCTTTAGAGTACCGTAGTTAGCCTCCTTAAAATGCTCTACAGCCTCTTCAATTGTCATCCTATTAAGACAAGCATATATAGTCAGTAAGTTGCTTACTCCAGGCTTATTCTCTGGGTCAAAATACACTTTGCTCTCGCTATCTGTAACCGCACGCTTAATCTTCTTGCGAATCTCATCCTCGGTATCTTCTATAAATATTGAGCCTGTATCAGCTCTATCAGACTTAGACATCTTCTTAGTTGGCTCTTGCAATCCACATATCTTATATCCAGACTTACGAACAACTGGCTCTGGTATTTTAAATGTTTCGCCAACCTTATGGTTGAATCTAATTGCAATATTCCTACATAGCTCTACGTGTTGTTTCTGGTCAATTCCAACAGGCACAATCTCAGTATCGAATAATAGAATATCTCCTGCCATAAGCACAGGATAATCAAAGATACCCACATTAACTTCTTTTAGCTTATTCTGATAATCTTTGAACTGCGTCATACGACTAGCCTCACCAAACATTGTGAAGTTATTAAGCACCCACGCAATTCGGCTATGAGCATCTACTTGACTCTGAACATAGAGCGTACACTTATCTGGGTCTAATCCAAGTGCTAGATAGAACGCAACCAGCTTATATGTATTATCTGTAAGTTCTTGTGCTGGCATATTAATAGTTAAAGCATGAAGATCAGCAATACAGATATAGCTATTATATAGTTCTGTCTGTTCTTTGAGAGTTTGTGCAACACCTATATATCCGCCAAGAGTTAATATTCCTGTTGGCTTAATTGCTGTATACATTGTCTTTTTTTCCATAATTTGTTCTCCTTATGTTTAGAGATATTAGAGTGTAATCCTTTCTAACTTCTCTTTCTTCTCAGCAACCGATAGACTAGCTATTAGATCATCAAGGTCGCCGTTTACAAAGGCGTCAAGGTTGTACGCAGTATAATTGATACGATGGTCACTAATACGTCCTTGTGGATAGTTATATGTCCTAATTCGCTCTGATCTATCGCCAGTTCCTACCTGACTACGGCGGTTATTAGCATACTCTTCATCAATCTGCATCTGGTAATAATCGTAGAGCTTGCTCTTAAGGATAGACATTGCCTTCTCCCTATTCTTAATCTGCGATCTCTCGTCTTGACACGCAACCACAATACCTGTAGGAAGGTGAGTAATACGCACTGCACTATCTGTTGTATTAACGTGCTGTCCACCAGCTCCGCCACTACGATACACGTCAATATTAAGGTCCTTTTCGTTGATTTCTACATCAACTTCTTCGTGTTCTGGCAACACCGCAACAGTAGCAGTACTGGTATGAATTCTTCCTGAACTCTCTGTCTCTGGAACACGCTGAACTCTATGCACGCCACTTTCGTATTTAAACTTACTATAAGCTCCCTTACCAGAGATACGAATTGTTGCTTCCTTAACGCCGCCTAGCTCAGTATCGTTGATCGAAAGTACTTCCGTCTTCCAACGTTTGCCGTCTGCATACATAGTGTACATACGCATAAGAACTCCGCCAAATAGGCTCGCTTCTTCGCCACCAGCACCCGATCTAATCTCTATGATAACGTTTCGATCATCATTATCGTCTTTAGGCAACAATAACAACTTAATCTCCTCATCAAGCTCGCTCATCCTTGTCTTGCAAGACTCAATCTCGTCATTAAGCATACTACGCATCTCGTTGTCTGTTTCTACCGCAAGAAGCTCGGTATCAGCATCTATTGTACTCTGAACTTTGCTATACTCATCATACTTAAGACTAATAGGCTCTAGCTCGTTGTACTCCTTGCAAAGCTCTGTATACTTCTTGCTATTAGCTATATTCTCTGGCTTAAGCATTTCCTTCTCAATCTCGAGGAACTTCTCTTTCAAAAATCTAATCTTTTTTAACATCTTACCTTCTATTCTCCGCTATTATAAATCTATATATACCCGCATAGTCTTTCTCTGCGACAACCCTCTCAAAATACGGCTCTAGGAGCTTAATTACATCCTCGTGCTGCCCCATACCTATCTCAAGATACATCCTGCCACCAATAGCTAGATATTGACTACAATTGTCTGCTATTATTCTATAAAACTCAAGACCATCAACACCACCATCAAGCGATATACTTGGATCGTAGTCCTTAACCTCAGGCTCAAGATTAAGCATCTCATCTGTCCTTAAATATGGCGGATTACTAACAATTATATCGTACTCACCAGTGATATTATTAAACATATCACTCCTAACAATCTCAATCTTGTCGTTGCCAATATTATTAGCTTCCATATTAGCACGAACTTCCAATAGAGCTAGCTCACTAATATCTGATAGAGTCACTCTTGCACCGGTATTGCGAGCAATAGATAATCCTATGCACCCGCTCCCACAACAGATATCTAATACTCGACAATTTGTGCTAGGAGCCGAGTTAATTATGGCAATTATCTTGTCGGCAAGGATTTCTGTTTCTTGCCTAGGCGTCAACACATTATCGCTATATCTAATACTTAACCCCATAAACTCTGTATTGCCAAGTATCTTATCTAATGGCTCTCGATTGCACCTACGAGCAATTAACTCTATATATACCGCCTCCTGCTCTGGCGTTAGGATATCCACTACACGCAAAGCACCTCTTGACACTCCCAATATATGAGCTAGTATTAGCTCAGCACTAGCATCTATATCCGGAACATTAGCCTGTCCCAGAAGATCTTTTGCCCATTTTAATATTTCTATTCTTCCCAAAAACAATCTCTCCACAAACAATAAAAATAGGCAAGGAAAAATTACCCCTGCCTACTAAGATTTCAATTAGTCTAGATTGTGTTTTTTCTTGAATTTCTCTACTCTACCAGCAGTGTCAACAAGTTTTTGCTTACCAGTAAAGAATGGGTGACATTTATCACACACATCAATTTTTACTGTATCGCCTTTAACTGTAGACTTTGTTTTAAACTTAGAGCCACAAACACAAACAACTTCCACTTCGTGATAATCTGGATGTATGCCTTGTTTCATAATACTCACCTCTTTTAATAAATTAATGCTTTTATATTTTATATGACTTTTCACAATTTGTCAAGACTTTTAGCAATAATTTATTATTAAAAATGATTTCTCTTTAATATTTCTGCCAAATTACCAGCACCAAGCACAAGAATACAATCAAAATCCATATTATTTTGGCTAATTTGCTCTAATATATCATCTTTATTTTCGCAATAAATTACACGTTCTCCCAACGCTTCCGCTAGATCTCTAGCCGTACCTCCAGCCAGTTCTTTTTCGCGAGCAGGATAGGTTGCATATAATATAAGATGCTCCACACTACTAAGCACCTTAACAAAGTCGTCAAATAACGCAAGAGTCCGCGAATACGTGTGTGGCTGAAAAATATATAGCGTGCGAGGATAAACGCCGTTTATGCCCTCAATACTGCGTTTTAACTCGGTTGGATGATGTGCATAATCAATAATTAATCTGCAACCGGTAGAAAATGTATGTATACACTCGTATCTTCTGTCTACGCCATCAAAGTCGCTTATGGCTTGAGCAATTATATCTTTAGCAATTCCTAACTCATAGGCACAAGCTATTGCACACAATGCGTTATCAACGTTATGTAGTCCCAGAACATTGAGCCTAAACTCTCCATAGACTTTACCCTTATGATACACCACGAAATTGTAGCCGTTATAGACAAATTCCACCCGCCCCAGTTTCCAGTCATGCCCTAATAAGATAGTACTGCTACCACCAATGCCATCGTCTTGCCTACAGATAGATATATGCGATCTTGTTACAAATCGAGAGAAAGCCTCGGTTATCTCTCGGATATTTTTGTAATAATCTACATGATCAAGCTCAACATTGGTAACAAGCCCAATGTCTGGGCTAAGGAAACGGAAACTTTCTTTGTACTCGCACGCCTCTACAATTAGATACTTATTATCACCAAGTATGGTGTTGCCTCCTAGAGCCTTGCTATTACCGCCCAGATGAATTGTAGGATTAAGACCTGCACTAACACATATAAGACCAAGCATAGCTGTTGTAGTTGTCTTGCCATGAGTACCTGCAATAGCCACAACTCGCTCGTATTCGCGGGATATATGTCCTAGCATCTCCGCCCGCTCCATTACCGGCAAGCCAAGCTCTCTCGCCCTAAGCAATTCTGGATTGTCCGAAGATATGGCAAGAGTATATACCACTAGATCAATGTCACTGGTGATATTGCTAGCCTCATGCCCTACATGAATAATCGCCCCCATCCCCTCAAGTTCTTCGGTCACAGGGCTACTTGACATATCGCTTCCGCTAACAATTGCCCCTCTTGCAATAGCAAGTTTTGCTAGCCCCGACATACTAATTCCGCCAATACCAATAAAATAAACACGCTTTTGGTGTAAAATATGCAAATTTTTCATAATATTTTATATGAAAGTAAATCAAAAAAGTTGTAAAAAGCGTATGTTTCATGTTAAAATGAAAGTAGCAAAATATGCTAATATGAAAAAGGGAAAGGTATAGACTATTGAAAATTACTGATGTAAGAATTCGTTTGCTCCAAAACGAAGACAGCAAGCTAAAAGCAGTAGCATCCATTACAATTGAAGATTGCTTCGTTGTACACGACATCAAAGTGTTAGAAGGCAACCAAGGCAACTATGTAAGAATGCCTAGCAGAAAGTCTGCAGATGGCGAAAGCAAAGATATCGCTCATCCAATCAATACTCCTACTAGAGAAGAGATCAGCAGATTAGTACTTGCTAAATACGAAGAAGAAAAATCTGCTAATGCTTAATTTTTCATAGCAGAAGAATCATAGACATTGCCTAACGGACTAATATCTATGATTTTTTTAAGGTCTATTTGATATAACAAATTAATATAACAAAAAAACTCTCAGAGATAATTTCCTGAGAGTTTTTTGTTATATTAACCTTCGAACTTAAGTGTCATGTAGTTGCCATCTGTCAATTTCCAGGTAGTGCTTGAGAAGCCCTTATCCGAATATGTAGAAGCCTTCTTCATGTCACTAGTGCTCTTACGAGCCTGAACTTTGTCAGAAGAGAAGATGTTACTTCCATCATGATATGTTGCATCGCCATCGATATCATCATCAAATAGATAATTCATAACATATCCAGCACGACCAGCTCCGTTATTAGCTGCACCGTAGTTATGTACTAGAGATGAAGTAATTGCATAAGCATCCCCAGATCCAGCAAATGTACAAGCCGAGTAGCAGTATCTAACAAGTCCAACAGTGCCAGTTCCGCCATTGTTATTAAATACCGAGCTAGCTTGGATTGTAGATGCGAATCCACCCTTGATGCTTTTGCCATCAGTTCCGTATAATTGAACTCTTGTGTAACAGTTCTCTACTACACCAGATCTAATCTCACCAAATAGTCCGCCAATCATAACACCCTTAACAGTGCCAGACTTAACAGCTACCCTCGTAATATTAGCCTTGTAACTAATAGAAGATAGATCTTCTGCTCTAAATCCGTTCTTGTAATTACTAAATGTCAAGCTAATGCTCTGTGAAGAAGTAATTGCTCCACCGATACCACCAGCATAGTAACCACTTACTGTACAACCTGACACTATAGTAGTCTCGATACTTTGCTCAAATGCAGTGCAACCATGTCCATTAGTAAATCCTACTACACCACCAGCGTAACCGCCATCATTAGTACTAGAGGATACAGACACATTAGAGATTGTTGTTTTGTTAGAAACTAGAGAGTTCTTAGAATCACCAATGATTCCACCAGCCTTGCCCCCACGACCAGTAGCTTGAACACTGCCACCAGTTATCGAGCAATTATTAATATATGCCTCTGTTGCATCACCTATAATACCACCGGCATTACCATTGTTTGCCTTAGCAGTAATTGTATTGTTAACAAGTGTGTTACGCATTAATATACCATTAGTAATACATAAACCCACTAAACCACCAGCATTTACATTACCGGTAACAGCTGTATTGCTAACCTTACAATTAATGATATTAGTATCACCTGTTATACATCCTGCAATAGCACCAGAATTATTGCCAACAAACGAAGAATTCTCAATAATTAAATTCTCCACTTTAGCTCTATTAGTTAGAGTAGCGAATAATCCCGCATTACCATTACCAGCGTTTACCTTGACATTGGTCAATTTGTAATAAGTATTTCCATTAGCCAAAGATTTAAGCGATCCTGTGAATCCAGTAATAGGAGTCCAGTCACCTACATTAATGTCTGCTGCAAGGAAGTATTCCTTGTCTAGGTTATATCTAACAGCATTAAGTTGTCCTAGATTGTAGATATATGGACTGTATGCTGTGTTAGGACTAACCTTGATTGTAAGCTTAGCAGTTGCAGTTGTTCCATTATTAGCAGTTGCCGAAACTACTATATCGTTATAGTTATTAGAATCAGACTTAATAGTAATAATATTGCCATTACGTGTATATTGTAAAGTAGCAGTGAAGTTGATTGTTGCAGTACTATCATTTGTTATAGCAGTAATACTTACTGTATCACCAGCAACAATACTAGTAGAAGATGCGATAAGTGATAGAGTAACTTGTTGATTAACACTAATAAATGGATAAGCATATGCAGCAGGCTTGCCCTCACTATCATATGCAGTTGCAACGATCGTTGTAGAGCCTTTGGCTATGGCTGTTACAAGGCCAGTAGAACTAACTGTTGCAACACTCGTGTTATATGATTTCCATGTAACTTTGCTAAAGTTACCTGTTGCCACCAATTGGCAAGTCTCGCCAATTATCATATTCTTGCTACTAGGATTAACGTTAATAGACACAACTTCTTTGGCCTTAACCGTAACATTAACCTTAGCCTCAACACCATTAGATGTTCTTGCAGTTACAACTGTTCTACCTGCACTAATACCAGTAACAAGTCCAGTACTATCAACTGTTGCAATATGAGGATCGGCCGAAGACCAAGTTAAGCTTGAATATTGACCTTTAGGTTCTAATCTATATGTCATACCTACAATTGTTGTCAAATTATATGGCTCAACAGTTAACGAGTCAGTAGGAGTAACTACTGGAGGATCAACTGTTGGATCTTCTGGTTCTACAACAGGAGGGATAACAACCTCTGGATCTTTGTGGATATAGAACTGAACATAACCCGAACCATGATAATTTGCAGTAGTAATGTCAATAGTAACTAGAGCAAAACCAACCGCATTAATCTTGTATGTAAATTGATTGGATGACTTATTAGTTATCTCTACAATAGTTTCGTTATTACTATCAATATCATAGTTAAGTGCAACTCCCGCACTGTTACTAATAGTAATTGTGCCAGTCTTAGCCAAAGTAGAATAATATCCACTTATAGAGCTTGGACTCATAGTTAGATTAACTTCTTGGTCGCCCTTAACAACAAAGTATACATCTTTGAACGCAGAAACTTGCTGATTGCCAACCTTACCTATAGCTAGTACCCTAACAGTTGCGTTACCTACACTCTTAATTGTGTAGTTAAATGTGCTACCGTTCATATTAGCAACAACAACGCCATTACCTGTTACAATACTGCAACTATAGGAGATATCACTAGCACCAGTTGCATTAAATACAATACTTCCTGTCTTTGACATTGTTGAATAATATCCAGCAATTGTTGTAGAAGAACCAGCTGTTAATGTAATCTGAGGAAGAGCCTCTACCTTAACTGGAACAACAACGCTTGAATTGCGTACACTGATTGTAACAGTTGTTTCGCCAGCTGTTACACCCTTAAGTACGCCACCAGTTACAGTAGCAATACCAGTATTAGCTACAGTATATGTTACTTGTTCGGATGTTGCAGGAGTAATATCAATCTCTCCTAAGTTATATGTCTGATTAACATACAAGTGGATGCTCTCTGGAGCCATAATGCTATATAAGATATCCTCTACAATTACTGTAACGCTTGCCTGACTACCAGTCTTAGCATTAGTTGCAGTAACGCTTGCCACGCCTGCCTTAATACCTTGTAGGATACCAGTATTAGGATTAACCGTAACAACTTCTGGATTAGCAGACTCCCACTTAACTTCAATACCAGTAGGGCTGTATACTAATTGATAATGTTCGTCAACCTTGATACGAACCTTACCGTCTTCGCCACTTAGTATAGTAATTGGATAGTCTATAGTAATATCGTAATAATATTTATCATTAGCTTCGGTAACAATTGGATCTCCAACTGTTTCGAAATCATCTGGGATATATGATAATTGATAACTTAGATAAGGCATACCATCATTGATAGTTTCGCTAATTGCCCATACAGAACCAAATAACCATAATACTTTGGTTTCTGCAATGCCCTTGCTAGTACCATCTTCGTTAAATACAACCTCTAAAGTCTTGTGAGATACGAAGTTGCTAGAAGTCTTAATCTCTGTTTCGTTACCAAGACCTTTAACAATAGTTTCGCCCTCAGCAAATCCAACTACTGTTGTATGATTAACATAGAATTTGCCGATACCCAAGAAACTCTTTGTAATACCATCTTGAGCAGCATTGTGTAAGTCTTTGTTATAATATACACCGATAATATAGTTATTAACTACTTTGTCATTAGTATCATCAAACTTTCTGTGGCTATAATCTCTATTAATTCCAATAGCACCACCAAACATGCTACTATCTCTATAGCCCTTAGTATAGTTTTCGTTCTTAGTAATATGAGTAGAGATGCTAGCGTAACAGTCTTTGATATTAGCACCTTGGTATTCGCTATCTTCTTTGTTGTCTTCGTTATAAGGCATACCAGCTATTGCTTTGTTTTCGCCAACTAATCCACCATATGTAATGTCTGCACTATCATCTTTAGCAAAGTATACCTTACCCTTTGCATAAGAATATACAATAGTACCGCCTTCGTTAATACCTACAAGGCCACCAACTGTACCAGTAACACCATTTACTGTTGTTATTGCCTCTCCACTAGGACTAGCAGTACGCTTCTCGCCCATTACCATGTTATTAACACTAGTACGATCGATACGTGCAATTGCTCTTGTCCTAACTTGCTCTTCTTGACCGTTATCATTAGTGATTACTGATGTACGAACAGTAGATTGGTTAACACCTACAAGTCCACCAAGAGTACCAGCTCTTACTGATAGATATGCATCTTTGACTTCGATACGCTCGATAGTACCGTAGTTAACACCAGCAATTACACCAAACTTACCGTACTTATCGCCAACAGCAGCAAAGTTCTCTACCTTAAAGTTGTATACAACTGCATCTTTGCCAACACTTGCAAATATACCAGCGTCACAGTTCTCTACAAAGAACGGATTAGGATCTTTAACATTAGCTTGATAACCTTCGTAATCTATGTAAACATTAGATATTGTCAAGCCGTTACCATCGAATCTTCCGTTAAATCTCTGAAGTGGAACCCAGTAACCATTGATTGCCGAAGCATCAATATTAGATACTAGCTTGTAGCATAGGTCATTACGATAATGTTCGTAACCAGCAGCACCTTCGTACACGCCAGGGATCTTATTGCCCTCAGCATCCTCTGCTTGCTTACCCATACCGATAGCAGCTAATTGCTCAACGGTTGAGATATAATATGGAGATTCCACCGAACCATCTCCAACAATAACATCACACCATAGGTTACGGAACTTAGCATTGGTAGTTCTAACGTTAATTCTTGCAACGCCACCATTTTCGGCATAAGCAGAAACCTTACCGCTCTCCCTATCGTATTTCTTGATGCTAACAATACTATCGTCCGAGCTAGAGATTGTTATGCTCGTACTACCCTTCCTATTAGCATGCATTACATCTAGAGTAAAGTTCTGCTTAGCATCTTTGTATATAGATGCACTCGAAATGGAAATTACCTCGTTATCTCTAACAAGATAGAATATTCCAAAACCAAGCGATACTACAAGAACAATTACTAGTAGATATACAACAAACTTCTTCATATTCCCCTCCTATAAAACACGGATAGAATAGTGCGGTTATTCTACCGACACTTCCTACCATATTATTGGTTAATAATATTTTACAACAAAACTCGACTCTTGTCAATATACATTTGTATATTTTTAGTCTACCCCTAAACAATTATTTTTAGCGACAAAAACCCACTAATCTATATAATATTCCATCTATTTTAGTTATATTTATCAATATGCCACGATTGCACGAAAAAATAAGATATTGCAACGCTATATTGCAACATCTTATTGTAATTACTTAAGTATTAGAAATCCTCGTCATCCTCTTCGTCTTCGTCATCAAAATCGTCTTCATCATCCTCGTCATCAAAGTCATCATCTAACGATTCATCAAAGTCGTCCTCAAAGTCACTACTATCAGAATTTTCATCCTCTTCGTCAAAGTCGTCTTCTTCGTCAAGATCTTCGGCAAATGCTCCCTCTAGATCCTCATCAATTTCGTCATCTTCTTCCACTGGTAGCAAGTCAAGTTCCTCGTCGTTATCATCAGTATTCTCAACAAACCCTCTCCAATCTGGCTCGTCATCTTTAGCGGTGCTTCCTTGTTCTTCTTGACAAGTAACACACATAGTTTCGCCTGGGTTAAGGTAGTTAACTTTGCAGATTGGACAGATCTCCATGCCCTCTTCTAAGAACTCTAGATCTTCTAATTCGCTCTCTCTAAGAGATCCTGCTTTCATCTCGCTTTTGCACACGTCGCAGAACTTATCTTTCTTAAGTATATAGTTAAGTTCGCATCTAGGACATTTAATATATTGCATTCCTGTATTTGTTGTTTTCTTCATAATTTCTCCATAAGCCCATATTATTACACTTAAGGCTACCCTAGTTTATCTAAGTATTATGAAAAAGTAAACTAATTTTATACACTTTATCGAAATTTTGCTAAAATTTTTATGCACCTTCAATTAACATTTTGTCTGCCACAAGAGCAATAAACTCTCCATTGGTTGGCTTCTCGTTATTACCATACACCCTAATACCAAACAAATTATTGATATTTTCTATCTTTCCCCTGTTCCAAGCCACCTCAATTGCGTGCCTAATCGCACGCTCTACCTTACTTGCAGAGGTGTCAAATTTCCCAGCAATTGATGGATACAACTTCTTGGTAATCGAATTAATAATATCTGGCGTATCTATAGCCATTTTGATAGCTTCACGCAAGAACTGATATCCCTTGATATGTGCAGGAATTCCTACGGTAATGAATATATTAGTAATCTTCTCATCAAGCATCTTAGCCTTAGGCCTAACACCAATAGTGCTTGCATTAGGCAATATATTAGCTCCGCCAGTAATAGCTATCGCAGGCTCGGACAATACCTCGGTTATCCTATCTTCGAGTAGTTCGAAGTTTATTGGCTTAAGCATATAATATGACACACCCATATTACAAGCCTTCTGAATAAAGTTCTCGCCAGCCATAGCAGTAGCAACAATAATTTTTGGCGTATGCTCAAGACCAAGAGATTTAATCTCGCTAATCAGATCGAATCCATCTGCATTAGGTATAATTATATCGCAAACAATAACATCCACTTCGTTATCTGATATGTAATCAATAGCATCTACAACATTAGTAAATGTTGCCACCACTCTAAGATTAGCTCTTGATTCGAGAAAGTAATCTTTGAGCCTTTGGTTATAACTCTCGCTAGAATCTACTACAACAATTTTTGATATTTTCTTTTCCATTTTTCATAATCTCCTAAATATATTATTAATGCTTAATTTTCTATTGTTAATTTGCTTAATGCTATCAAATTTTTCAATAATTTCGCCACAAAACAAATAAATTTCAATAGACTTAAAAAACAATTAAAATATAACATATTTAGGTAATAGTTATCAAATTTTTACAATGTATAATAATAAGAGAAAAATAGGCTTTTGTAGGTATTTTTTGCTATCCTGTCGAATAAAGTTGAGGACAAAAGCAAGTCTACAAATACCATCAAATATCGACACCGCAACACTCGTTTTTTTGATAACACTCAGGGACTCCAATCACGAAAAAAATCGAGCAACGATAATTATCGCTACCCGACTAAAATTGCTATATTAAATTAATCAATATGAGGAATTCTTTCTACTTCTTGACCATCATATTCTGGCTCTGGTTGTTCTGGAACTGCAGGAACATCTCCATCTTCAAATACACCTACAAATCTTTGTTTGAAAGTGTCTTTGGTACAGTTGCTTTCGAAGTATGTTAGGTAATAATTCTCTTCGCCAGCCTCAGAAGTATATAGTCCATAAGTATATACATATCTTCCATCAAAGTCAATAAAGTTATCGTTATTGATTAGTGTAGACACATCACCAAATACTTCCTCTAGTGGGCTGTTCTCGGTATGAATATTAAATCTAATAAGATCACCGTCTACAACATAATAACCATAATCGCCACTAATGCCAACCAAATCTCTTGATGCGGTAAGAACTTTAATAGGCTTGTTGCTAGCACTACCCTCTAATTTCCAAGTAGCATTATCTCTAGTAGCAATTATAATATCTGCACCGTAATTTACGAAATAATAATTGTCGTATGCCGAATCTGTTAATTGGTGTTCATCTGCAACATCCCAGCTAGATACAATATCTTTCTTGTATAGACAAGCAATATCACCAGTGATTGTAGCATCTGTCTTGGTATAATAAACAGATTGGTTATTAACTGCCTTAATAGTAATGGTATCAGTATAATTGAACTTAAGTGTTGTTACATTGCCTGTTGCAATATCCATTGCACATACAGCGTTACCTTTGTAATTATACTTATTATCTTCGGCTGTAATATCTCTTGTGAAGATAACGTTCTTATAATTAAATGCTGTTCTGCTATCGTCTGCTTTGTATGTCTCCTCTTCAAGGATTGCATAAGATGTAGAATTCTCAACTGTTCCTACAACTTTGGCACTACTAGTATTGATAGATACAATCTTGCTACCCTCGTATACAACAATATAAGGAGTACCTCCAATATTGTATAGTGTCCAATCTAAATTAGTCTCAGCAGTAGATGTGGTATATAATCTCTCGTCTTTGGTACCATTAATATTAACTCTGTGGAACTCTACTAAGCTAGATTGAAGCTCGGTAGTATTTTTGTCAATCTCCATACAAGGAGTAGTGTAATAGATGTAATCACCCATTATTGCAAATCCACCATTGCTGAAACCAACAACCTTAGATACAACTCTATCAGAGTTAACAAGGAATCCCTCGGAATCTTTAACTATCTCGCCATTGTTAAGCTTAGTGCGATAGATAGCACCCTTGGTAACTTCGCCTTCTTTGTTGTCTTTCTTGTCAAGTGTTGTTTCGTCAACATAGCCGTTGATGTAATATAAGTAATCGCCCTTGATAGCACTCATGCCAAAGTTGCTAATAACAGTAGTGTTAGTTGGAGGATTGTCTTTTAATCCCTTATCACCACAGCCAACAAGGCAAATGCTAAATGCCATCATAAGCACTGCTAATATCGAAAATAATCTCTTTTTCATATAAGTCTGCTCCATATTATCTTGGTAAATACATAGATATTTTATCACTTAATAATTGCCAAATCTAAAACTAGATATACAACTGCAACATATTACAACGACAATTATAACCCTATGCAAAGTTAGTTTAACAAATTTAATCTTTCTAGTCAATAATTATAGCCATATTTTCCACAATTCACATACAAAAATATGATATGTCATAATATTCCCGACATATCATACTTCTTTAGTATTTTCATCCATTCCCCGCATCTCGAGGACTATATTCCACACCTTTTCGACTGCTTTGATTCGCTCGTGTATTCGCTTGGAAAATTTCTCGCATACAGTAGGATGTAAATCAATTGAATTCTCCATTATTTCTTTGAGTCTGCCAGAGTCTCTTAGTTCTAGCACTTTGCTCATAAAATTAGTTACCAATTGAGGCTCAGTATCTAATAAATATCGAACCGAATAGAACCAATCGCCAGCAAAGTCAAATTCGTCGTATTTAAATAATAGTTCCATATCCATACACGGACAAGCCTTGATATAGTTCCCCTCACTTATGATAAGTCCAAAATTCCTAGGCTCGATATCATCATCGCCACATAGTATCCACTTGAATAAGACTTGATGCATGAAGTCTCTTATAATATCTTTTACCATACCCAATTGTTTTTCTTCCGGAATATGGTGATCCCTACATACCTCAAGCAATTTTGTTTGAAGTCCATTACTCACGCAATCATGTATTATTAGATCGTACATCGATAGCCAGTGATGATAGTTTTCTAGCGTGCATATCTCCTCTCCGGATTTAACGTAGTCAACAGACATCATTGCTCTATAACAAGGATAGTTAATTACAGGCAAGTTATATACAGTCTTAACCCCCACAGCATCTGCTAGTCTACTACCAACCACCTCAGCATAAACTCCATCTGTGTTAAGGGTATCAAAATCCTCTCCACAAATACATCTTAGCGACTTATCATCTATATATCCTTTAACTAGTCCATTAACATAATGCGGTATATAACTCTCGCTACCGTCTTGAGGTAAGATAAGGTCATTAAGATAAGTGCAGTAATTACTATTACCCGACTTTAGCTCAGAAAACAAATGCCCAAAGTATCTGCTATCTTTTATCTGCTTGACCGCCGGAATTTTGCCTATTTCTTCGGACTTTTTGCAATATTCAGCATAATCAGATTTATCGTCATCAACAATCAGAAATTCTTTGATGGTATGCCCACCAATAGTCCCTGCATTAATATCATGACTATTACTAAATCGCATAATTCGATTTCGGAATTCGTTAGTCATTTATCTCCTCCTTTGTTTTATTTATGTTTATATATTATTTAGGCATTATAACCGATTCTTTCCAGAACCCTTCTAGTTTTTCAATACTCTTATGCATCATAGGTATTTTGTTTTCGTACACAATCGGCGGAACTATCATTGAGTTTTTTAAGATATCATCTAGTTCCCCAGAATTACGTAAATTCAACACTCTTGTCATAAATTCATCAATAACATCCGGCATATTCTTCGATAGGTTTTCGAATACTGCTCTTGCTTGCACATCAACATATGGGTTATTAACAAAACCCATTATTAGCTCATAATCTAGACACGGCATAGCACCCATACCCAACGTATTCTCCATTTCTCCTGTATCTGGATTTTTACTTGTGTATATAGTTATTCCATAATTTTTTGCATCAGAGTCAAGGTCTCCGCACAGTAACCACTTAAATAAACCTTGCATTACAAGTTCTCGCTTAGTTTTGTCTACAAACTCGCGCCAATTAGGGATGTCTTTCCATGCTCCAATCCTCATAAGTGTGCGGTCAAGAAGAATGAGTGCTTCTTCATGCATTAGTACATCTGTCATTGGAATACTTTTGAAGAAATCTGTGAATAATCGTGTAAAATCTCCGTCTTTTACGAAGTCGATAGAGAGAACTGTATCATACTTTGGATAGTCACCAAAGATTGATGCTTCGTATTGAGATATTGGTGTATTATATACTGTCTTAATCCCTAATGCATTAGCAAGCCTACTGCCAACAACCTCGCAATAAATAGGCTCTAATATAAAACCTATGTAAGTTTGGTCAAACTGAATTTGAGTCCTCGCCTCATTTGAAAATTCTTTTATCAAGCACGATACATACTTGGGTAGATACCTATCAGTTTTGTCCGGAGGAGTTACAAGGTCGTTATATATAGTTACATAACTACTATTGCCAGACTGTAATGCCTCGAATAACTCAGCAAAGTATCTGCTATCTTTAACAGTTTTTGGGCGAGGATATGTCATGTTTTTTTCAGATTCTTCGCAATGTCGATTATAACTAGATATATTATCATCAACTCTAGCAAAAGTCTTGTCTACGTGTCCGCCGATATTCTTACTTTGCAATTCGTCATGATTATAATACTTTTCCATTCTACTTTTGAATTCGTACATATTTCCCTCCTTGTATTATTTTTATTTACTTATTAAACAATACCACGTCATTAATAAGTTGCTGTTTATAGCTAAATTTGTTCCATGTTTCTTGCATATAATCTATAACAACATGGAATTCAGACAATATGTCTTCATACACTATTGGTGGCACAACTATCGAATTTTTCATAATTCTATCTAGCTCGCCAGAATCTCTAAGTTCTATTACACTCCTCATAAACTCATCCAAGACATCCGGCATTTTGCGTCCAATATTACTAATTACCAACTCAATCCTTGCCTGATAAGCACCGGAACGATCTTGCCTCTGGCTAATAAAGGAATCCTCATAGCCCTTAAACAAAAACTCGTAATCATACGCCGGCTTTACTTCAATTGTCTGCTTAGGAGTAACATATACTCCATAATTACCATAATTCGAAGAATCCCAATCACCACATAATAACCACTTAAATAGTGCTTGTTTAATTAAATCTTTTAGAACCGTTCTACAACACTCATTGGGATCAGGAATTTTATACTGCTCTGCAATCATCTCTATATCTTCGCAAATTGTATCATAGGCATAAGATTCTTTAAGGACTTGTGTCATATCAACACCACGACACATCTTTTTGGAGTGAAATTGTCTTAACGTAATATCTTCAGTATTATCTTTCAGACAATCAACAGATAGAATTGTGTCATATCTAGGATAATCGCCATACATAGTTGCCTCATATTGACTAATCGCCTTATTGTACACTGTCTTAATACCCAATGCATTAGCAAGTCGTGAGCCGACAACTTCGCGATAAATAGGAGTAAGAACTGATATAAGATAAGATGTATCATCTCTTTGTTCTGCCACATATCTATCAGCATATTGCTTAACAAGACAAGACACGTACTTAGGCAAGATACTTTCTGATTGATCGATAGGACTAACAAGATCATTATATATAGTTACATAACTACTATTGCCAGACTGTAATGCCTCGAATAACTCAGCAAAGTATCTGCTATCTTTAATAGTTTTAGGGCGAGGATATGTCATATTTTTTTCAGATTCTTCACAATGTCGAGTATAGCTAGATAGATTATCATCAACTCTAACGAACGTCTTTGGAGTATGTCCACCTATAGTCGAACTATTAAGCTCTATAGAGTTTTTGTACTTTTCGACTCTTTTTTTAAATTCAAACATATCCCCTCCTTTGTAATATTTTGCATACTTTTACTCTTTTATTTGTGGCTCACAACTTCCGTACAAATAATAGTTCATAATCATTTTTTCTCGTGCTATAATTCTCTCTTTAGTTTCTTCAACAAGATATGGCTTAATATTTATTGTATTATCCAATATATCTTGCAATTCTCCGCTTTCTGCAATGTCATGATATCCATCAATAACTTCGTACAACGCTTTAGGATATTTATTATTAAGATAATTAATTGTGGTTTCTACATCTTGTTTAAATAATGATGTTTTTCGTGCCATAGTAAACGCCATTTCCATATCAAAGCATGGTGCAAGCTTTATCTCTCCATTTTTGCCAATCAGGACACCAAAGTTGCGGCCATACATATCCATATCCTCTAAGATAAGCGACTTAAAAACAAATTGCTTAGTGAAGTTATGCATAAACTCGTCAAATTCTTTCTGATTAAATTTGCCAAGCTTATTATAGTACTCATATAGCATGAATTCCACTCTATTGAATATCATCTCAATAGTCATAGTCTCGTCAATATCTATCCCCATATCCGCAAAAGACATTGTTGTATAGCCAGTCGGGATATAGTCGACAGATAGTATCGAGTCGTACACCGAGTAATCATATCCATAATACTCATCATCCGATTCTTCTTTTTCGTTAACATTATAAGCAATGTTAAATACCGTATCAACACCAATAGCATTAGCCAGTCTACTACCAACTACCTCAGCATAAACAACCGTCTGATGACACTCTGGATCTTCCAAAGACTTAATCAAACATGACACATATTTAGGATAATACGGCTTTGATCCATCAGTAGGCCTTAGCAATTTATCCATATATGTTGAGTAGTGATATTTCTTTTTCTTACTAGCCTGTAATAATCCTCTAAACAAAGCACTATCCGATACTTTTTTCTCGTAATATTCACGTCTTTCTTCGGCTCGAGCACGTTTACGAATCATCCTATCGCTATCATCATCAATAGTAACAAATCTCTTAGGATTATGACCACGTAGTTCTTTACCATATTTACCGGTATTACGCTTGGATTTTTTAGCAATGTACTTATCGTTAATATCCTCATCTGCTTTGTATGTAATACCATACTCTCTAATTCTTTCTTCATTTTTCATATTTTACCTCACAAATATATTCTTATATCGACATATCCATATCCGAATAATAGTCAATATTATTGCAGACTTCTTTATAGATTTGTTTTATTGTGTTAATTCTATTACAAATAAATTTAACATATCTATCCGGCTGACTATCATATGGACTTACTATTTCTCTAATTTTATCAGCAATATTATCAACGTCCAAAGATTTTATAGCTTTATCCAGAAAATGTCTATATTTTTTTGCAACCACAGTAAGGTCTTTCTTAAGCCTAGGCAAATCACTTAGCCAATCATTAGGAATACGATTTACCCAATCATCATTGTTATAATTTTTCATACCCTGGAAACTATATTCGAGATCAAACATAGGAGCAAGTTGAATATCAAGCATATCAATCGAATCACCAAGAATAATTCCAAGATTATTAGAAGAAAAGTCTGTATCATTAAGAATAAGCGAACGTACAACATAATGCTGAATCATATCGCCTATGATATCCATCTCAATGTTCGTTGTGTCTTCGCCGGTCATACGGATAGTTTTGTCAAACCAACCTTCAATTTCCTGTAACCAGTCAGCTAATCC
Source organism: Clostridiales bacterium (assembly GCA_015055665.1). Taxonomy (GTDB): domain Bacteria; phylum Bacillota; class Clostridia; order Christensenellales; family UBA1242; genus UBA11490. Next base: position 1,816 of record SVHX01000002.1, on the reverse strand, counting down.
ATTGTAGAAGTGATAAAGCACCTTACCACTTAATACCTGAGATGCTGTACAGAAGTGCTGACCAGCTCTCAGAAAGCATACCGACACAAGAGCCTTTTCATTAGGTGCGAGTTCTTTAGCTGGTTGAACGCAAGCTGTTCTAACGCCAAACAATCCAGCAATCTTACTTGCCATGAGATCCGCCTCTACGAAATTACAATATCTAGTTTGCGAATTCAACCCCCTATCGAATTTAATTACTACTGGGATATACTCTGGCAGGTCATCACCATAAATAATCTCTTCATTAATACAAGTCTGATAATTGTAAGGATTATCACATGCAATATCTTCAATCATAGACTTAAAGTGATTTATGTGTGCTACGCCAAAAGTTTTCTTAGAACTTCCTGCATGATGCCTATACCAACTATTTTTTATAAAGCTTGGCTTCGTTTGCCCATAATTACACTTGCCCTCAAGAACATCAGCAACATTAGAATTAATCTTAGCAAATCCGCCCAATAATTGATTAATTAGTATATGTGCAGCAGCGGACTTTTTCCTTAACTTATTATCCCCCATAAACTTCCCCCATAATGCTTATTATAGTATACCATATTAAATATTCAATTTCAATAGGTAACTCGCAGAAAGTCCAGCATTTTAGGAACAAATATTAATTTTATATGGACAACATTATCCGCACAAAATCACAAAAAGCATCTCGTGATACCGATGCATTTTGGAAAAAGAAAATGCTTCGCATTTTGTCAGAGTGACAATGACCTATCCATCGCCACTGGCAATGACACTCATTCGAAGCTTGCTGAGAATTGCGACATAACCGCTCTTGTATATATCAGAAGTGTAGCCCGTGTCGCTAGATCCCGGCGAGTAGAGCCGGGGCATACTTATTAAAGTATGCGTGTGTCTTAGTAGACACACTAACTTAGGCATTGCTTCGTTTTTTCAAATAAAAAAGCATCCTTTCGGATGCTTAATTTGAAAAAGGCGACAACGCTGTGTCGCATAAATGTCAACGACCACAGTCATTGCGTTTACTTCGTAAACTCTACACCTTCGGTGTAGTCCAGTTTTCCACAAAAAAAGCATCTCCGAAGAGATGCATTTTGGAAAAAGAAAATGCTTCGCATTTTGTCAGAGTGACAATGACCTATCTAGCTCCACTGGCAATGACACTCATTTGAGGCTTGCCGAAAATTGCGACATACACCTTCTTAAATATAATTTACATGTGACACGTGTCGCTAGATCCCGGCGAGTAGAGCCGGGCATACTTATTAAAGTATGCGTGTGTCTGAGTAGACACACTAACTTAGGCATTGCTTTGTTTTTCACAAAAAAAGCATCTCCGAAGAGATGCATTTTTGGAAAAACTGGCAATGACCTAAGTTCCCGGCTCGTTTCCAAGCAAGTATATTCGGCGCTAGTGGTCTTTACTTCTGTGTTCGGGATGAGAACAGGTGTTACCCCACTGCTAAAATCACCAGTAATGGTAGAATGAACTATAATTTCAGTACATTCACAACTACATATTTATAATTATTAGCTTAACAATCTTATGAATTTAATATGATTATACGATTATTTTCATCAATTAATATGATCAAGCCCTCTACCTATTAGTATCGCTCAGCTGCATACATTACTGCACTTCCACCTGCGACCTATCAACCTTGTGTTCTTCAAGGGGTATTACTAACTTAAAGTTATGGGATATCTCATCTTGTGGCCGGTTTCACGCTTAGATGCTTTCAGCATTTATCCGTTCCGAACTTCGCTACCCTGCCATGCCACTGGCGTGACAACAGGT
>SVHX01000014.1 GCA_015055665.1 Clostridiales bacterium | reverse complement strand
GTCAAAAAAAGACTTCTTACCAAGTGTAGAAGTCTTACTAAAAATAATTGATGTCTGTGGACTAACAATAGAAGAATTTTTTTATGATAACTATTCTTCATACAAAATAGACAAGGAAATTATTGACTTGCTTAAAAATACCAACGAAGAAAAGAAACAAGCAATATTGACTATATTGAAAAATTAAGCTAATTATTTGCAAGACACGAGACTACTCGTGTTTTTATTTTTATAAGATATAACCATATTTAGCCATATTTTCTAACCCTTTCATTCACCCACCTTCACGACACGACGTCTTTGGGGTTGTTAATTTACAAAGCATCATATTCATCATACTTCTTATTACATCCTTTTGATTTTTCTATAGGATACTTTTTGTTATTTTTCTCAATCTTGTTAGTAACTGCTGCACTTAGGTCAATATTATTCATTTGAGCAAAACGAAGAACAAAGTAAAGAACATCAGCCAACTCTTCTTCGACTTCAATTCTTTTATCTGATACCATAAGAGCTTCCATATCTTCTTCTGATTTAAATCTAAATAGCTGTAGGAGTTCATTAGCTTCCGTTGAAATACCAATAGCAAGTTCTTTAGGGTTATGAAATTGGTCCCAATCTCTTTGTTCACAAAAATCTTTAACTTGATTTTTTAACTCTTCCAATGTAACTTTATTGTCCATTAATTACCTCTCTTTAAACAAGACTTTAAGTAATTTGCAAACTTTTCATCAGTGCAATAGATATAGCATCCTTTTTGACCTCTTGTAAACAAGGTTCTATATGTATTCTTAATTATCTCATCACCAATTTTAGCAGCTGCCTCTTTATTGGTCTTTTCCATACTTTTTAAACCTTTGATAGAAGCATCTGTTTTTGCTCTCATATGCCAATTGGTATAAACCTTACCTTCGTTTGTCACGCCAATATCATTACCAACAATAACACCAACATAGTCAAATTCTAACCCTTGAGATGTGTGTATACAACCAACTTGGTCAAACGAATTTTGGTCAATAGCCCAAGTTGCAGTACTACCCAAATTCCAACTTGCGTGGTAATCTCCAATATTAATATCATTAACATCCGGATTGTTTTTACCATCCTCAATCCAATCCCAACAATATCCTGCAACCAACCTTGATTTGTTGTTTATATTATTTTTCTCTTTAATAATTTCATAAAGCTTAGTAGGATTATCTACAACTTCAAATTCATAATTATCAAAGCCATCAAAGTTTGCTGTTTCTCTTATTTGAAGGGTATTATCAACCCACGCAAGGAATCCATCAGAACCATTACATCTAAACTGTGACTTCAAATCCATTTGAACTACTTCAGCATCAAATAAATGTGCAAATTTTTTAATTTCTGCAACGCTTCCTGCATCATCTATATGAATTCTTTGATGTTCGTCAATAAAGAATACTGAGAATTTTGAAGAGTTTATTATTTCTTTTATTTGGTTTTCACCTTTATTTTTAAACATTCCAGACTTTCTATTTAATCTGTGTGCTTCGTCGCACAATATTACATCAAATGTATTAGGTTGAGCATCATAAAAGTTTCCAGAACCTTTAAATAATTCACTAATAACAGCTTGTTTAAAATTTCCTTTTAGTTTTTTAGAGTAAACACTTCTAGGTGCCGCATTTTTAGTAACATAAGCACATACCGCATCTCTAGATGTCATTTTAACTAATAAGTTAATAGCCAACACAGACTTGCCTGTACCAGGACCACCTTCTACAATAAGAACCCTTTTCTTCCCATCTCTATAAGACTTTCGTCCCATTTCCAAGGCTTTCTCATATACCAATTTTTGGTCATCAATCATAAGAAATTCCTGATTACCCTTTAACATACTTACCAAACAATCTTGCAAAGATTTTGATGGTCTAAGCCTTCCATTGTCTATTTGGTAAAGAGTGTCTTTATTGTCTCCAAACTTAATGTGTTTAGAAATGAAATTTCTCAACACTCTACCTTCACCCGATGTAAAGACAGGAGATTTATCCACATAAAACTTATATATATTACAATCAATGGGGTCATTATCACCCTTCATATAATTATGCAAATACGCACAAGGATTTAATTGAACATTTTCATCCTGAACCACCTTATTATAATCTTCAATCATCTTCGCATATGTATATGCTTGGTAAGAAGGGTGTGTAGTTTCTCTAATTCCGCCACCTAAATATGTTTTAACAATACCGTCTTTATCTTCAACAGGTTCTACTTTGTCCCATTGTTTTAATTCAATAATTACAGCAGTATTTTGGTTTTCTTTATTCTTACCCGAGACAATAAAGTCTACCCTCTTACTGGTGTATGGAATATTGAATTCAATAGCAATCCCAGAATTGTCTGGAATAGATTCGTCATCCACAACATTTCTCATTTGCATCAAAGAGTTGTTCCAAGACCTAATCTCATTCATTGAAGTTTGACCAATTTTCTCTTGATATTGATTATATAATTTTGTTACCAACAAGTCATCTCTAACATCATTAACAAAATCTAATTTTAGTGCTTCATATATTATCATAAATATTTCCTCTAAAGACATTATAGCATACTTTAAGTAATTTTATCGATTTATTTTTATATATTATCAGAGTTTGTTTATGTATTTAATCCTTATTGTTGGTTTCTATAAACATATATAATTTCTCAGTTAAAAGTTTAGCATCATCAGACAACTTATCATAATCATCTAAAACATCTATTACAGAATTACAAAAATTTAACTTGTTTTTTATAGTCCCACTTTCAGCAGCATATTGTTTGATATCCTTATTAGGAAACAACTCATCTATAAATTTCCCCAACCTCTGTTTCTTAAAACTCTTTTTACCAATTAAAGTTTGTTCTATTATTTCTCTTTGTTCAGGATTCTGCAAAATTAGAACCTTTTTTAATGTGTCTAATGTTATTAGATTTTCAATTTCTACTACCGGCAATTCATAAAAATTGTCTTTTAGTTGTTCCCTGTAGATTTCTTTTCTTTTAGCTTTTTTAGTACCTTCTTTGGTATTATCATTGTCAACAATTAAAAATAATTTATTACTAATATATTTTGCATTAATGGTATTTGCATCGTCATTATTATCAAAATTGTAATGAATTATGTTACATCCCCCAAACTCAATGAAAGTGTATTCAATATTTTCACGATAAGGTTTTTGAGAATGATATTTATCACAATATAATTTTAAATAATGTTTTAAATACAATCTATCAGTTATTCCTTCCACCCAAATACTGCAGTTGGATAAAAACAAACTTGAATTTCTAACTCCTAATTCATTTAACAAAGAAACATCTCCGTTATTACACTGTTCAATTAAAAAATCTTTGTCCTTATTTTTTTTCTTATCTTTAACCTTTTTAAATTTAAATATGGACATATTAATATCAGTATCGGCTGAAGTATCAAGAATTATGTTTGAATGAGTAGTTATAAAGTATTGATGGTGTTTAAATATTTCTCCATTGATTACCTCAATAAATTTTCTTAAAACACCTGGATGAAGATACATTTCTGGCTCTTCAATAAAAAACATCATCCCCTCTTTATCTTTATTTACATACATATAAAACAACATTACAATTAATTGTTGAGTCCCATCTCCCCAATCAAAAATAGGTTTCTCATCTCTGCCAATATTAACAAAGACAACTTTTTCCGTTTCGTTCGGTATTAATTGAAATTTGTCAAAATCCGAGAAAAAATTATCTTTTAGAAATGATTGAAAATCCGAAAATATACATCGTTGTCCTTCATCTCCTAATAATAACTTTTTTATTTCACTATACAAGGATCCTCCGGTTAATATATGATTTTTAATATTTTTATCATCTTTAAAATATTCTTGATTAATTATTTCTCTATAAATATCAAAACCTTCCCAACCATCTGACTGCAAATTCAACAAACTAATATAATGATTTATGGATTCCTTATTTTGAATCGTTTGAACCCTCTGCAAGAAATCCCTCAACTTTTTATTTAAAGCCCTTTTATAATCCTTGACCCCACGAAGAATTGGAAAATAAAATTTATTAGTTAAGTCTATTAATTTTGCCGAACGTTGTAATTCACCAAAAAAACGATACTCCGAATCAGAATAATGAGTTTTTGAAGCATCAACCTTTTTATATAAATCATTAAACTTCTCTATTGGAGATTCCGGTACTACAACATAGGGTCCATACACAAATTTTTCGTCAAAGTTTGAATATACCATATTCATAGCATCATCTGTCATAGCATAAAAATCAGATGAATACAATGTTCTTAAAAACCTACTTTTCCCCGAGTTATTCTCACCAATAAACACATTCGTTTTTGATAATTTCCCAAAGCAATGTTTATCATAGTTATAATCTCGATTAACCGCTATTAACTGGTTCGGATGGGTATTAAAAGAATTAGCTAGTTTAAAAAATGTACTAAACATAAGAAACCTCCATTTAAACTTGTGTTTTTTCATCAGTAAACTTATAAATTTTTGCAATTTCAAACTTATTATAATAGTCAAAAATATTATCATCAAAGTATTTTCTTGAACAATATAAAATTAAAAAAATACTATCACGTATGTACTTATCAATTTTACCAAACCCAGACAAGCAGAATTCTATACTACTTACATTTTCATAATTTAAATTTAAATCTTTTCTAAATTTATCATCTATAAAAGAATCATTATGAGCCACAATATTTCTTACAGCTTTAATCTCTTTATAGGTTTCAAATTCATCAAAACTACTTAATTCTTGTATAACATCTTTTGAAGACACATTACACTCGTTCAATAATAATTCAATAAAAGCTTCAAGCTGAATACAAATACTCAAAACCAAGTTTTGTACGCCAAATAAATAATCGCAAGCATTATTAGAAATTTTAGATATAGTTTCATTATTAAAGAAGTTCTCAATTTCAGATTCATTCTCTTCAATCAAACGTTTAACTTTAGCATTATTAATAGAAAACAATAATAAATCATTGTCATTTTTTATATTATGAAACAGTTGATTTTCTAAACTTGCTTCAACCGGCTTGTTAAATTCTTCTACTAACTGTTTTGAAACGGGATCCTCATACAATTTAGCACTGTTATTTATAAACTCTTTATTAAATCTATCATATCTTTTATGAATATCATAAAATCCCACAAAAATTTTATTTAAAATAAATTCATAACCTTCTTTCATAAATCGCTCCATTAACTTTTCATTAAGATTGTATCACAGATTCTTTATAATTGTAAGGTTTTTTTATATTTTATTTTGATTATATAATAGTTCATATATAAAAAAAAGACTTCAAAACAAATCAAGTTTTAAAGTCTGAATTGTTAACATTTACAATATTTAATATTTAAATTATATCTACTCCATATAACCAACAATAACTTTAGGGTTAAAGCTCAATAACCTAGCTTCCTTTTGCCAATTATTCAAAGCATTTTTTAACGGTAAGAAGTTTAATTTATTAATATCAAATGGAACATCACCAACTGGATAATCTTCCTTTTTATCTATTACTAAGACAATAATTACATTTTTTACATTATAAGGAAATTCAACAATTCCTCTTTTTATACAATTCATTGCAATTGTCATTTGATCCACAACATAACACAACTTATTTGAAGAATTCCCAAATTTAACAGCATAAATCTCGTTTTCTCTATAAAAGTCATCTAATTCAATTTTATGTTGAGCATCTATTCTATATAATAATCTATCTCCATTTACAAAATTATAATATTCCTGCATTAAAATATTATAAACCTTCTCATTATAATATTTCCTTGAAACTATGTTTTTAATCTCACTAATAGTCATTTCCGAATACTTAGTGTCATTTTTAAAACATTCTACTTGTTTATCGATGTATGTCTGATATAGATTATCTCGAAAATCAAATTGGTGATTATGTTCACAAGGCAAATCTAACAAAGATTTTGTTAAGTTCACAATATAATCATCATTATATTTATACCATCTGCCATTTATTAATGTTGCTCGACTATCATCAATACTACAATCAATTAATTCTTTAATAGAAAACCAGACGCCTTGATTTTCTTCATCCATAGTTCTGACCTTTAAATCTAAAAAAACATCACTAAAAACGAGACCTTTTTCATTACAAAATTGTATTAATGTATCATTATCAAGTGTATCAACCTTTTTATGTTTCCCGTCATAACATATTTTATATTTTGCATTTTGAGAATAAAACATTTCCGTGGTTCCAATTATATCAAAATCAGCAAATGTCACATTAAATTCATTTTGTTCAACTTTTTCTTTTAATTTTATATCAAGTTTAGCTATTTCTTCCTTATTTGTAATTAATTGAAATACGGGAATGGGAGTAACATCATCTTCTAACAGCTTTGTATCTATGTATTTTATAATCTGCACAAACTTATAGAGCGAAGGATTACAAACTTCCAACTTAATACTCGTTCCAATTTCAATATTTTCTCCGAACAAAACAAAATCCTCATCAATATCTAATTTTGACTTTATCTTTAAAAAAGCAGCACCACTCTCATATTCAAAGTATTCATTATCTAAATATGATGTAATAACTTTATTTTTATTAGAATTAGGATTTGCTTGAGCTGTTGATTTAATCTTTTTATATTTAAATTTGCGAGCCAAGTTAAAAGCAAAATTTCTATCACATTTTTGCTCCGCTTGATTATATGCCGAACCAAAAGTTGCGGCATAAATGTTATTATTTACTTCAACATATAAAATTGCTTTTGGCTGCTTTTGAATCATAATATTGCTTAAGCCGTATTCTTTAAGTAACCAATTCCAACTTATAGATGAATCGCCCAAATTGGAATTTTGCATAAAAACAACGGAAAACGTTTGATTATCTATTTCTACCTGCTTTTGCACAATACGTTCACCCAAAGAATTTATAAAATCTTCTTTTTTAGCATTATCTATTTTAAAAATATTTACTTTTGCCACAGTACACCTCATAGTATTGTAGCACAAAATTTTAGTAAATACTATATTTCTATTCTTTTTATTATAAAACAATTCAGTAAATATTTTAAAAAACTTATAAAGAATTTTTAGATGTGACATTTAAAAATAGGGGCTATTTATCCTAATTTTAATAGGTTTTTAGGAGAAAATTTATAAATATAAGCATAAACGGTTGACAATACTCCTATTTTGATATAATATTTAGGAGAAAGTAAAAGGAGATAGGAGAATGAGAACTTTTAATTATTCTGCACTTAAAGATAGAAAATGGGATAATGAAATCATTGGTTATGTGGCAGGAATCCACGAGCATAAAGCAAAGCAAGAGTTGTTTTTTAAGCAGAAGCCAGATGAGTTAGATAGATTGGTTGAAATTGCAAAAGTTCAAAGCACAGAGGCTTCCAATGCAATAGAAGGAATTAGAACTACTAGCACAAGGTTAAAGCAGTTGCTTACAGAGAAAACTACACCTAGAAACAGAGATGAAGAAGAGATTGCTGGGTATAGAGATGCTTTGAATTTAATACACGAAAACTATGAATTTATTCCTATTACTTCTAACTATATCTTACAATTACACAAAACATTGTTTAGCCATTCTCCAAAGGTTATTGGTGGCAAGTACAAGAATGTCCAAAACTATGTAAGTGGAACTGATGCCAATGGAGTAGAACACACAATATTTACTCCACTTGCTCCTTATGAAACTGCACCAGCTATTGAGACTATTTGTGAAGAATTTAATAAATCTCTTGCAGAGAACGATGTTGACCCACTTATTCTAATACCTATCTTTATCCACGATTTCCTTTGTATCCACCCATTCCTAGATGGCAATGGTAGAATGAGCAGACTGCTTACAACTTTGTTATTATACAGATGCGGATACCTAGTTGGTAAATACATTTCACTAGAAGCAAAGATTTCTAAGAATAAGAATTTATATTATGATGCGCTAGAATTAGCAGGAGAGAATTGGCATACCGAACAAGACAATCCAGAGGCTTTTATTAAGTACTTACTTGGAACTATTATTTCGGCATACAGAGACTTTGAAGAAAGAGTTGATGTAGTAGCAGATAAACTACCTGCGATAGATATGGTGAAGAAAGCAATAAGTGGTATAATTGGCAAGTTTAACAAAGCAAAACTAATTGAACTATGTCCTACACTTAGTACTAAATCTATTGAGAGTGCTTTGAAGAAATTGGCAGACGATAACCTAATTGAAAAGCACGGTTCTGGTAAGAGTACATTCTATACAATTAAAAACAAATAATTTAGAAACATCAGAGTTATTCTGGTGTTTTTTATGCTAAAAATAAAGACAAAAGGGTGAGGTGGTGTGTGATAGAAGATTTTAGGCTAAAAGAATTGTATTTGAGAAGAAATGATTTATTTAACGATTCCTACAATTATGGAATTATAGTTGTATTTTTCTAGTATTTTTCGTATTTCCACCATCATTTGCGTCAGCTCTTGGTCTACATTTACAATGGTATTATTTGTCTGACAAGCATAGTAGTGGGGTTTAATTGTTTGAATCATTTTATATATTCCTCACCCTTTTAATCTACAATAAATTTAGCAAGAAAAATTTTAAATAAAGAACATTTCAAGTTCTTTAAAGACAGCACCTATGCCAACAAGTCAAATTTTATCTATATAACATATTCCATTATACCTATGGGTCTTTTTTCTAATTAAAGCACCACCTTCTTTTGCTATAGTTATAATTTCAGACAAATCACTAACTAAAATTCTTTTTTCTTGGATGTTTGAGTTTGTTATTTCTTCATAATTTTGAGATATACTAAAGAATTTTGTTCCAGCATCAAACTTGGTATACTCGGAATCCTTATAATCACCTTCTTTGTCTTGTGTAAGATACAATATAAACCCTTTTGTATATCCTTTTATTAAATTTCCCATAAACACACAATTACCTAGACCCCAACGCTCTCTTATATAGTTCTTATTTATATCAGGTGTTTTGCGTGGAAAAACTAACACAATATGGATGTGTTTGTCTTCTGCACTTCTAGTTTCTGATTCTTTATAATATTCTATCCTATAAAAATAAGCAAAAATACCATATTGATATTTTAAATTATCAAGTAAATTTTCTAAGCGTCGTTTAATCTCTTGTTTGCTTACAGCTCCACAGTCTAATAATAATTGTAGACAGTTTTCTGCTATTAGTTTTTTTCCTAATAGTTTATTGCGACGTCTATACAATGTTTTCTTGTGTTGTTTTCTTGTTGTATGTTTATTTTTGTAGCCTTTTTTTCTTTGCCTATGATGTTTATTTCTTCTTTTTACACAAGTAGTTGGTCAATCTCTTGATATCTCCATTAGTTCATCATCTGTTATTGTTGCTTTTAGTGTAGTATTTTTTCTCATTTCTTCTCCTGTTTTAGTTATATGAAAAGTGGTTTTTCCATTTTCATAACCATAATACTTATTCATCCATTTAATGTGTTTTAGCCTATGTTAGATATCCTTCTATCAACACACATTAAGTGGCTTCAATAAATTTAGCAGAAACTTTTTGACTTTTTTCAAAACACGAAAAAAGCCCTGTCAAAACAGGACTCTTGTCTACGAGATTGTACTCGAATATTAAGTTTAGTGGTGACCCCACCAGGACTCGAACCTGGAATCCAATCTTAGGAGGATTGTGGTATATCCCTTTACCTATGAGGTCAAATTTAATATAAATATTATATTACATAAATTAAATATTGCAAAGACTATTTTGGTTGTTTTGAGGCCATTTTTAGGCTGTTTTTTACAAAATTTTTACATTTTTCTTATGTTGGTTTTAGCGGGTTGTATAAAATTGCCTAATATAGGCATTTTTTATAGACAAAGTTAAGCACAACTGACCCTTAGGAGGGGCTTGTTATATCCGTTTAACTATGAGAACATATATCTGTATTTTAATTAGTTTTTGAGTCAATAACCTATTATTAACCAAACATTTAGAATATACCACAAATTTATGTCGTTGTCAATTAAGAATTATTAAATTAATTAACATGAGTAATTTTACCTTTAAAATTTATCTAACAATTCTACTAAAAACGCTAAATTTAAATTTACTTTGGTTAGATTAACTGGTATAATTGAATTAAATTACTTGACGAGAAAGCAGCAAACAATTCAAAGACATGCTCAGCATCATGCCCGCTTTCCCTCGTGAAAGTATCTATAAAAAAACAATATGTATATTAAGGAGTGAAAAATGTCACAAAAATTCGTTCTTAACGAAACATCATACTTTGGCAAAGGTTGCAGAACTGAGCTTGTAAACGAGATCAAGAGCCGCGGATTCACCAAAGTATTATTAGTAACCGACCAAACACTTATTGAGTGTGGCGTTGCTAAAAAAATCTCGGATATGTTGCTAAAAGCTAAGATAAGTTATTCAACATTTTCTGATATTAAACCAAATCCAACCATCCAAAATGTTTTAGATGGCATCAAGGCATGCAAGCGTGCTAAAGCAGATGTAATTGTTGCTGTTGGTGGCGGATCGGTTATAGATACAGCTAAAGGAGTGTCTGTAATCATGGCTAATCCAGAAAGAGTCGACGTAGTTTCTCTTAACGGACTTAGCAATACCAAAAACAAAGGTATGCCACTTATTGCCCTACCAACAACTCACGGTACTGCTGCCGAAGTAACTATTAATTATGTTATTACAGATGAAAAAAGAGGCATCAAAATGGTATGCGTTGATCCTCATGATATCCCAGTAGTAGCAATTGTAGATAGCGAGCTTATGGAAACTCTTCCACCTCACACCGCAGCTGCAACTGGTCTTGACGCACTTACTCATGCGGTTGAAGGATACATTACCAAAGGTCATAACACCATGGCAGATATGTTCCATATGCGTGCAATCGAGCTAATCTTTGCAAACCTTGCAAAAGCCGTTAACGAAAAAGATCCTCAAGCTATCGAAAACATGGCTTTGGCTCAGTACATTGCAGGCATGGGCTTTAGCAATGTAGGTCTTGGAATTGTTCACTCAATGGCACACCAGTTAGGTGCTGTGTATGATACCCCTCATGGAGTAGCTAATGCAATATTGCTACCTACTGTTATGAGATTTAATGGTGTTGTGTGTGCAGATAGATTCCGCGAAATCCTATGCCACATTGGTCGCCCAGATGCTCTTCATCTTAACGACCAAGATGTTATTAATACATTTGTATGGATGATCGAGGAACTATCTAGATCGGTAGGAGTTACTCAAAGAGTAAGAGATACAGGATGTAAGGAAGAAGATATACCTATGCTTGCCGAAAAAGCTATGCAAGATCCTTGCATGCCAGGCAACCCAAGAGAAGTATCTCTTGAAGACTTTATTGAGTTATTCCATAGTGCTATGTAAATTCATTAAACTAAACAAAAAAAGGCTTTATCTCAAAATATTGATAAAGTCTTTTTTTTAATACCTAATTGATATTATCTTGCTTTTGTTTCTTCTCTAGTTTAATCCAAACAACTTAGAACCAAACAAAATACCAGATGTTGTAACAACTACAACACCTAGCCCAATAAGGAATAGGTCTAACAAATTATATCCTCGCCAAGTTTTCATGACATCCTCCATTATTATTATACCACAACAAATAATAGTATGCTAATAAATATTAAATAAAAATAAGAGCGGACAAAACACCCCTATGTTTCAAATTCCACTCTTATTTTTTTATTCTACAACCTTCCGCCCATTAGCGATCCAGAATTGTATTTTCGTAATCCTCGTTTAAATAGAATAAATGCAAGAATAGTTGTTATTACAGCAAATCCAATCATGCCTAATATCCACCAAATATTGAATCCTAAAAACAAATTCTCTGCAGGTACAAATATCATAAACCCGCAAGGAACGATTGTAAATAATATCACCTTAACAACCGAATTAAATATAATTGGTGGGTAATTCCCAAACATTGTTACTGCCGAATTTATCATATCTGCAATAGACGATCCACGCTTAACATAAAAGCTTAATGTCTGAAAACAAGTAACAACCGCAACATATATTATTCCGCCCACTATGCTTACAGGTATAATAGCAAGATACCACCACCATGGAGCACCAGCAATAGCTAGAGCTATAAAGGTATATAATAGATCTCCAATTGCAGAGATACTACTCTCCGAGCATATTAGATTAATAAGCACACTCTTAGGCTGAGTTAGATACACATCTAACTTTCCTTCGTATACTAGACTGCCTATATTAAATGCTCCCTCAAAGAATACGTGGGCAACACCATATGTTCCAGCACTCAATGCCCATAGCAACATCACTTCCTCAAATCCATAGTTGCCAATTCTATCTGTAACACTAAATATTATTAACCACTGAATTATAAAGAAAGCATTGTTGCATATCATCATAATAATACTCATAAAGAAAGATGTCTTGTACTGATAAGCTTTACGAATATTAAGATTAAAATATTTAAATATAAGTCCTAAATTTTTAGCCACCATTACTAGCAACCCTCCTTTTACCAATTTTAAATACCAATAACCCTAGACACAATATAACTACAAGCCATACGCTCTGCGCCATAATTACTCGACCAAAGTTCTCCCAACTAAATTGTGCCACCAAACTAGCAGGCCCCGACATCAACGAGTAAATTGGACTATACTTAATTACCGGTTGCAACCATGTAGGAAAGAAATCAACCGGGAAGAACATACCCAATAACATTACCGTCTTGCTAACAACCCAATAAAGAGGAGTAGCATCTTGTATCCAGAAAGCAAGCAATCCAACTATTCCGTACATTGCCCAGCTAATTACTATAGACATGATTATAGCCAAGGCACAAGGGAATATTGTATACCACACAAAACCATCAGGCACGCCTACGAATACAAGTCCAATAATTATTGTTGTTGGTACAGTAAATAACACAAGGAACGCACTTTTTGACATAAAGTCACTTATTGTGTACAAATAGTAGTTGTATGGCTTGTTAAGTTTGTATGTAATACCACCAGTCTTGATCTCGTTACTTATACCCCTTACTATCTTATTAGTTCTTGCCGAATTAATAATACACTCACCTATTAATAGATACCATATCATAGAGTTAAGAGAGTACCCATTAATAATTTGAGATGTCCCACTATCTCCGTATATAAACGACCAAAGCTGTATCATAACATACATTATTACAAAGAAAATTATACATCTCATCAGTGTATCAAAGATGGCATCTTTCTCTTGCTTAAAGCCTGTCTTAAATACAGTTATATACTTATTCATGTTCCCTCCTTTTGTAGATATCTTTGATTATCTCTTCAAGCGGAGTCGAAGAGATTGTTATATCCTGAATATCATCTGGATTAAATAGCTTCATTACATCAGCCATTGTAGTTTGGTTAAGATCTGCCTCAATCTTGTATAGAGTATCCTTAGACTTGATAACCTGTACACCAGCAGTCTTCTCGATTTTTATATTATTCTTCATATTAACTTCGATTATCTTCTTGTTAAGATAATGATATTTAAGATTCTTCATGCTGTCATCAAGAACAATCTTTCCATCGTTAATTATGATTACCCTCTTACAAACCTCTTCGATATCTCCTACATCATGAGATGTAAATATAATGGTCGTATTAAGTTCTTTGTTAATCTTCTTAATTAATTTTCTTAGAGTTTCTTTGGCAATTGGATCTAGACCAATAGTTGGCTCATCAAAGAACAATACCTTAGGCTCATGTATTAGACTTGCAATCATCTCACACTTCATCCTCTGACCTAAACTTAAACTCTTAACAGGCTGGTTAATAAATTCATTTACCTCAAATAAGTCCGCAAGCTCTTTGATTCTCTTTTCTAATTTTTCTTTGCGGATATCATATATCGCTCCAAAAAACTTAAAGTTATCCATTGCACTCAAATGCACCCATAGTTGCTCCTTCTGACCAAATACAGTTCCTATCTGATAAGACAATTTTATCCTATCCTTGCTCGGATCTAACCCCATAACTTTAACCGACCCGCTAGTTGGATAAAGTATACCAGTTAACATCTTGATTGTTGTAGACTTACCTGCACCATTTGGCCCTATAAAGGCAAGAGCCTCACCCTCATTAACACAGAAAGATATATCATCTACTGCACGTTTAATAACCTTGTCTTTCTTAAATAGCGAAGTCTTTCCATTTTCTTTTACTCTCTTTTTCTTACTTACAAATTCCTTTCTAAGATTATTAACCTCTATTACGTTCATTTAATTCTCCTCCTTACATAGCATATTTTCATCAGCATCTTTCTCTGCAATATATTCTAGATGCTTATTATATAACTCTTGGCTAAGCCAGATTGTTTCCCCATCAATTACCCTACCAAGACTTTCTTGATCTTTAATCATTTCTTCATCTGTCAGATTCAACCCCAGCGAAAGTAGAAACGCTCGTTCACTCTCAATTGTTTTAGTGCCAAACAAAACATCTTGCTTCCGAAGTCCTATAATATAGGAAGTTCAAGCAAGCAGTGCGGAGCAATATTTGAATTGAACTGACGACAATTTCACTATTGTAATAGGCAATTTTTTGCCTGTGTGATGAAAATCACACGAGTTGCGTTAGCAACATTACATAATGTATACTATATATCTCGTCCATTAGCCTTGCCTCTGCAGATTCAACGGTATCAACCTCATCATCTACATCTATAGATATACGAAATCTTGTACTTGCTACATGATCATTAGTCGGCAATACAATCGATTTCCCCTTTCTCTCTAGATACTTATCCACAATTGCCTTATTGTTTTCATCAAGAGTTTCGTAATTGCAAGATATGCCCATCTCACCAGCACCATTTCGGCCGCAAGCCTCGGTCTGAACATTAAGATCATACAAATACTCAATTCCTCTAACAAGTGGCTCAGCAGCTATATACTTCAGTCCCGCCCTATCACAAATAATAGCCTCGGTACCTCCACTTCTAAGATATTCTTCAGGACACTCCGGTTGCATATTTAACACAATATCTTTTAATAATGTATTTCTCATAAATTATCTCCTTTTCTTCATTATAACACAATCATCACACTTGGCATAAAAAATTTACCAATATAGCAAAAAGAACACCAACCTACTTTTGTGTTAGTGTTCTTCAATATTGTTTTTAGCATTGATTAATATTATATTTTTACTTTTTGTAAAATTATTTTACTTCGCTTACCAAACTATATTTGTTACACCGTACACAAAAGTCTATGGCTATTGTCATATCCAATAGTCATTTCTTCTGACACTAGTAGTTGAACAAACATAACTTGTTTCACGATAGTTTTTCTCCTTGTTTTTTTATTATGTTAACACATAAAAAAATATTTTGCAATAGTTTTTATTCAAAATTTTCTTTATTTTTAGGTAATTTCTCAACTTGCTTTATTACTATATAATTAATTATATTAATATATATTTTCATTAAATAATGTTATTATGTTGCATAACATTGTAAACCCTTATTTAATTTGGGTATTGACATACCTTATATCTCATGATACAATTTTTATATAAATATATACCTATCGTGGAGATAAAGTTATGATAAAATCTAATATGTTTAAGTTTTTACGTAAGTACAATAAAACTAAAGCATCAAGCGAATTCAAACTAAAACCAACTACCGAAATTTTAGATATCCCCTTTATATACAATTCTTCTGATGTCTATGCACTTGTACGTCAGGAACAGACCCAAATCAGAGGCCACCAATGTTCGTGTTCTCATATGGACTACTTTTATATAGCAGATACAACTAGTAATTCGACCAAAGCTATCAAGCTTACCGGAAAGAAAATGGGCGAAATATACGACTGCGCAATCGAACACAAGATCAACGAAGCAAGAGAAGCTGACTGCGTTATTACCATTAATACAGACAATAGCTCTTACATTGGAGATAACATGGATAGCGAGCATATTCACAATGGCAAACCTCAATACACATTGTCAGAGCTCAACTCGCTATGCATTGCATACAATACCAGCTACAAGAGCAAAGATCAAGATGATGTCTTGCCTTCAAGACCAGAACGCATTACTCGTAATAGATTTATCAAAGATCACGACAAAATCCACCGCCACATTATTGGCAAATTTAAGATTGACCGAGAACGCAAAGACACACTTCGCCAACGCGAAAGAGCTAGCGAAACAGCCCACCTAGTAGTTAGTACCGAGAAAGATAGCTACTCCAGCGAGAAATAAAAACAAAATAAAAAGGCACATAACAATTGATTTAGTTATGTGCTTTTATTTTATAAATCTTAAGAAGATTATGGCTTTAATTGATGACTTTTACCAATTTGTAAATATTGTAATTTTGCAGTTCTTTCACTTTCATAAATTTATTTTTGCGTGTACAATTGTTATTAAAACACAACTTAAATATCTTCGATAGATTTGATATTTCCACCTTCAATAACAAATTTCTTATGGGGGATGTTAATGTTATAATCGGTACAGGTAATAAGCGTTTGTACACTGGATACGAATTCTAGTAGTTTGCTTTGCCTTGTTTCGTCAAGTTCGGATAGAACATCATCAAGCAATAACACTGGATATTCACCTATGTTATCCTTAAACACTTCTAGCTCGGCAAGCTTAAGCGACAACGCACCTGTTCTTTGTTGACCTTGGCTACCAAATGTTCGCAGATCAATCCCATTACTCTCTATCTTAATATCATCTCTATGAGGACCTACTGTTGTATAGCCAAGATGTATGTCTTTGTCTAAAGTTTCGGAATATTTCTTAAGTAACAACGACTGTAATTCTGCAACATTATCTCCAACAATCCCTTGGTAAGATAACTTTAATTCTTCTTTGTCTGATGTTAGGTACGCATGAATTTTACCAGCATGAACTTTCAATTTCTCAATAAGTGCACATCTAGCAAGAATAATCTTTGCACCCGATATTGCAAGTTGCTCGTTCCAGATACTTATAGTTTCTTTGAGGGCAGATTCGTTAGAATTTTTAAGCAGCTTATTCCTCTGTTGCAATACTTTGTTGTAATTTGCAAGATCATAAAAGTAATTCTTGTCAAATTGACAAAGATCAATATCCATGAATTTTCGCCTCTCGTCAGGACTCTCTTTGATAAGCTTAAGCTCATCTGGACTAAAGTATATTGCATTAAGGTTACCAAATAATTGTCCAATTTTTTTGATACCAATGCCATTAATCTTAATTGCTTTGTTCTGATTACGGAATAGATACAATTCAATGTCTGCAGATCCTATGTGTCTGTTTACACGCACCTTCACTTTGGAGAAATCTTTATCCCAATTAATAAGGTCTTTATCTTTGTGCAACCTTGGACTACGCCCTATCGCACATAGAAAAACCGACTCAAGGAGATTTGTTTTTCCTTGAGCGTTTTTGCCAACTATTACGTTTAATTTATCCCCAAGAGCAACCTCGAGGCTATCGTAATTGCGATAGTTTTTTAGTTCGATTGTTTCTATTTTCATTTTGTATTAAAGTTATATTTGTATAACAATATAAGTTTTTATTTTTGCTTGATTAAGCCAATTTTTCAATAAAAATGCGTGTTTTTTACTTAGTTTTGCTGTGATTTGAAGATATTTTAATTACTAATTAAGTATCTCGTATATACGATCAAGGTCATCAGCGTTGTAGTAGTTGATAATTATCTTTCCCTTTTTCTCTGTACCTTTAATCTCGATTTTTGTGGAGAATTTGTGCTCAAGATTATTCTTAAATTCTCTCATCTCCATAGACATCTCAGGTTTTGCTTTAGGCATAGACTTACGATTTTCTTTGCTAACTTCCTTAACTGCATTTTCCATATCTCTAACAGTTAGTTTACTATTGACTACTTGATTAGCAAGTTTTAATTGAACTTCAGGGTTGGTTACAACAACTAGCGATCTAGCATGTCCAGCAGATAGCTTACCCTTCTCGATTAGATCTATAACTTCTGGACACAACGAAAGTAATCTAAGAGTATTTGCTACTCCTGGACGGCTCTTACCTAACCTATCCGCCAATGCTTCTTGTGTCCAATTATACGAATCCATAAGTTCCTTCATTGCTCTTGCAGTTTCGATTGGGTTAAGATCTTGACGTTGGATATTCTCAAGTAGAGCAATCTCCTTAACTTGAGATTCTGTAAAGTCTTTCACAATAGCAGGAATACTCTTCTTCTCTGCAAGTTTTGTTGCCCTAAATCTTCTTTCACCCGCAACGATCATATATCTATCGCCTTTGCGAGTAACAAGAATTGGTTGTATTACACCATAAAGCTTAATACTTTGAGCAAGTTCGCTAAGTGCAGTTGGGTCAAAGTTTTTACGTGGCTGATCCGGATTGTTATCTATCAATCCTATAGCGATTTCCTCAACTACTTCCCCTTCAGGAATTTCTACCTTCTTAGGAGGCTCTTTCTTGGCAACAGGTTTTGCCTTAACAACCTCTTCTTCATCATCAAGTATTCCTAGTAACGAGCCTAATCCTCTTCCTAATCCTTTGCTTGCCATATTTTTCTCCTTAATTATCTTTATTTATTATTGTTTATTTTTTTATATAAAGTTGTTAAATAATATAAATATATTATAATGCCTTGTTATATTTTTATAACTGTATTGTTTTTGATTTAGTTTATTTTTTTAGTAACACAACACATGAAAATCGTGTATTTTAGGCATTATTTGGCTTGTCTGCATTATTTTTTAAAAATTCCATAGTAAGTGATTTATATGCTACAGCACCCACACATCTTGCATCATAAACATTAATTGGTTCTCCAAAGCTTGGAGCTTCTGCAAGACGTATATTCCTAGGAATTACTGTTTCGTACACTTTTTTACCAAAGTACTTAACAATATCTTGAGCAACTTGCTGACCTAGATTGCTGCGATTATCTTTCATAGTTAAGACAACACCTTCGACATCAATATTTTCATTAAGATGCTTCTTAACAAGCTTAATAGTATACATTAACTGACTAAGACCTTCTAGTGCAAAGTACTCACATTGAATAGGTATAAGAACACTATCACACGCAGTTAAAGCATTAACTGTTATAAGCCCTAGTGAAGGTGGACAATCTATGCATATATAGTCGTATTTATCTTTCACACTATGAACAATCTTTCTGACAACCTTTTCTCTATTATTCATCTGAACAAGTTCTACCTCTGCACCGGCTAGATCTTCATTAGCAGGAACAACATCAAGATTATTGTATTTAGTTGATACAATCACCTCTTCCATAGTATTATCATCAACAATTACATCATATATAGTCTTGAATTTGCTATTTTTCTCGATACCAACACTACTACTAGCATTACCTTGAGCATCTATATCAAGCAACAATACTTTTTTGCCCATTTCTGCAAGATATGATGCCATGTTAACACACGTCGTAGTCTTACCAACTCCTCCTTTTTGATTTAAAAATGCTACAATTTTACCCATATTTCCCCCTATTTTTAATATTTTTTATTATATTTTATCATTTTAGCATTGATTTTTACACTTTTTACATATTAATACTTGTTACAAAGGTTGTTTTCGTGGTTTATTCTGAATCCGAGGATATTTTGTGGATATCTTAGATTTTTTACGGATTACAACAACATATCGTTTAGTATCAATCTCGTTTATATCATACTCCTTAACATCAACAACTTCACAATCAAGAATTTTTAGTGCGTTTTGTGCTTTTTTTATCTCTTCTTCATAGCCTATACCTTTATATGCATATATCAGCCCGCCGTTTCGTAGCATAGGAGCAGAGTATTCAAGAACAATATTTAATGCTGCAACTGCTCGCGATATTACAATATCATACTGTTCTCTTTCAGCACCCAGTCTTGCAAAATCCTCAATTCTAGCATGAACTGTCGTTAAATTATCTAGATTTAACTCATTTTTCACACTTTCTACAAAATCAACCTTCTTTCTCACACTGTCAAGAGCAACAAAGTTTGTTTTAGGTTTAATTATCGCAAGCGGAACACTTGGAAAACCTGCACCACACCCTATATCTAATACTTTAGCATTGTCATTAAACAATTCTTTCGGAATAACACTATCAAGCAAATGCTTATAAACAACATCTTCTTCGTCTGTTATAGATGTTAGATTATGTGTTTCGTTATATTTAAGCATCATTTCGACAAAACAATTCAATTTTGCAACATCTTCATCAGAATTCAATAAAGAATAATCATTTTGTAATACTTTAGCTATTTTCTCCTTCATTTCAACCTCAAGTTAGTATTAACTTATTTTTATTTTAACACAAAGAACTATTTATCTAAAAGCGATATTTATAACTTTTTTAATAAAATCACAACAAATTCCATGGATTTATGCACTTTTTAAGTAAAATTAATATAAAATAAACGTTTTACACACTTATCCTATAATTGTTTCACATGAAACATTTAGTCTTGAACAAGTTAATACAAATCAATGTTTCACGTGAAACATTTACCATTACACACTTAAAAAACTATATATTTAAAAGATTTTTGATAAAACTAAAACGAAATACTATCAGAAACACTATAAGATAATTATTATCGAATAAAAATATAATTGTTTCACGTGAAACAATTACTTTGTTATAACACAACATTAAACGTCAATATATATATATCATCTAGGATTTACATTATATTTATTATGTTTCATATGAAACATACTCAAAAAGTACTAAGACATCTACAATAATAATATATAACGTGTATTTATAATTTAAACAAATAGTTTTAACAAACATAATCTTACAAACACACTAAAATGTTTCACGTGAAACATTTTAAATAAAACACAATACCATAATATATTATTTGATACATAATTCTCATGGTTTTGAATAAAAATTAAACACTATACATTACAAATTGTTTCACGTGAAACAATTTGTAATAATCTAAAAAACTTGTAAAACATTAACTTTAGCACAAAACTCAATAAAAATAAGCAATATTAACACAATATTTAATAAATAAATTAAAATACAAAGCAAATAAAAATACGTATATATCAAAAACAATATATATAATTATATTTACATACATAATCTAAAACATCAAACAAACATCAGTATAGTAATAACGATTAATTAAGGGTTAAAAGATAATAAATAAGCATAATAGAATTAATTCATATAAAAACCAACAATAAAAATCCAGAAAACAACCAATATTTTTGCAAACAAGGATTAATATTAACTATAGAACGATATAACAAATTACAATATTTAATAATCTAAAATAAACACCGTACAATATTACAACTACAAAACACAAATAAAACAAAATATTAACAAATAATTTATAGTATATATATAATATATAAACTATATATACAATATATATACAATATATGATGCAATAATACAATATATAAAATAATGTAATACGTATTCCTTATACTTAAGCAGTAACGAACAACACAATATTAACTATATATAAGCACAATACACAAAAAAAATAATAATATATTATACTACAATATGTTTTATCAATAATATATATATATCAATATAAGAAAACACACAAAACATTGCAGACAAAACAATATAAACATTATAAAAATAACAAAAAAGCAAGAAAAAAGGCTGTTTTACTAAAAAACAACCTCAATCCGTTACACATCTGAAATATTAATAATATATGCACTTTATACCATTATTTTCTATTCATCTTTAGATATACAGATAATACAGATATATCTGCAGGACTAACACCACTAATTCTGGATGCCTGAGCCATATTAAGAGGCTTAATCTCACTTAACTTCTGCCTAGCCTCAAGCCTTAGACCCTTGATAGCATTATAATCAATATCAGCACCAAGAGCAATATCCTCATACTTTCGAGCTTGATTAATCTGCACTTCTTGTCGCTTAAGATACCCACTATATTTAAGATTAATTTCAATTGCCTTAAGTGCCCTTATACTATATTTACCTAAGTCATCATTAAAGAATTCTTGCAATATTTCAGCTGTTATTTTTGCTCGCTTTAAGCAATCCTTATAGCTAACACCAGCATTAATATTAAGCACTTCACCAACTCTATCAAATAGTTCTTTTGCTACCTTTGGCGATACAATTTTATCAAGAACAGAGTCCAACTCTTCAATTTGTTGTAAGTGATTTAGATACATTTCGTACCTATTATTGTCAACAAGTCCGCACTTTTTGCCAATTTCTGTTAATCTTATGTCAGCATTGTCTTGTCTTAATGTTAAGCGATATTCAGCCCTACTAGTCATCATGCGATAAGGCTCGTCAGTATGTTTAGTTACAATATCATCAATCAGCACGCCAATATACGACTCGCTACGTTTAAGAATAAGAGGCTCTTTGCCATCAATCTTCAACGCCGCATTAATACCTGCGACAAGTCCTTGAGCACCCGCTTCCTCATAACCACTAGTACCATTGATTTGACCAGCAAAATACAATCCTTCAATATCTTTGCTCTCTAATGTTGGATATAATGTTGTTGCATCAATACAATCATATTCGATTGCATAAGCATCTCTCATAACATGAGCATTTTCTAGACCTTTAAGACTATGAATCATTTGTTCTTGAAGATCTATAGGCATACTAGTACTAAAACCTTGAATATATACCTCATCTGTATCAAGCCCCTCTGGCTCTAAAAACAATTGATGTCTATCTTTATCAGAAAATCTAACAACCTTACTCTCGATACTAGGACAATACCTTGGACCAGCACTCTCAATAACACCATTATACATAGGCGCTTTGTCAAGATTGTCAAGTATAATTTTGTGAGTATCAGAATTAGTATATGTCAGATAACAATCGGCTATATTGCGAGGTTTTTGATCAGTCATTGTGGAGAATGTCTGAATATCATCCTCACCCTTCTGAACCTCAAGTTCGCTATAATCAATCGTTCTACCTTGAACACGCGCAGGAGTTCCCGTCTTAAATCTTCTTAACTCAAATCCCAACCTTCGAAGACTGTCGGACAAATCTGTAGCATTAGCAAAGCCATTAGGCCCAACATCATTGACATATTCACCAACAATTATCTTACTGCTAAGATAAACACCCGAGCAAATAATAGCCGTCTTACAATTATATGTCGCACCCTGCTTAGTCTTAACAGCTACAACTTTGCCATCAACCACAACTATATCACTAGCTTCGCCTTGCCTAATATACAAGTGTTCTTGAGATTCTAATGTATCCTTCATATAAGCATGATATTTATTCTTATCAGCCTGAACTCTTAGACTTTGTACAGCATAACCTTTAGAACTATTAAGCATACGCCTCTGAATTGTAGCCTTATCAGCATTAATACCCATCTGACCACCAAGAGCATCTATTTCACAAACTAAATGCCCCTTAGCAGTACCGCCAATACTAGGATTACACGCAAGAAACGCAATACTATCTAGGTTAAGCGTTAATAACAACGTTTCCTTGCCCATACGTGCAAGTGCAAGAGCAGCCTCACATCCAGCATGACCAGAGCCAACAACCACCGCATCATAAGTTTTATTAATCATTTAATTTTCTCCATTATATATAATTATAATTAATAGATTTCTACTACTTGCCAACACAGAATTTAGCAAATATGTCATCTATTATTCTCTCATTATCACTGTTTCCAGTAATCTCGCCAAGTGCCATCCATACAGACTTAATGTCTATCGACACAAGGTCTAGAGTTATATCAAAATTCTCTACGCTAGCAATACTATTACCGATTGCATTTCTTGCTTTCTTAAGAGCATCAGCGTGTCTAATATTAGTAATAACAACGCCATTTTCTACACCATTATCAACAACAGAATTGTATAGCATTTCCTTAAGATTATCCACACCAAGACCAGTCTTAGCAGATATCTTAACAACAGTATCAAATGGCAACTCATTAGTATCTACAACAACATTGTTATCGCACTTATTGACAATAAGTATTGTTTTTTTGTTTTTTAAAGTGCCAATAATGTCATAATCTTCATTACTTAACTGCACACCACCATCAACAATATACAGAACAATATCGGCTGAATCTAGCGATTTGCGAGCCTTATCTATACCAATCGATTCTACAATATCACTAGATTCTCTAATACCAGCACTATCGATAAGCACGAACTTGTATCCATTGTACTCATACATCTCTTCTAATGTATCGCGAGTCGTACCCTGGACATCAGTAACAATTGCCCTATCGTATCCAAGCATTGCATTAAGCAGACTAGACTTACCAGCATTAGTTCTTCCATATATAAGCACTCTTACACCGTCTTTGATTCGCCTACCAAGTTTAACGGTAGAGAGCAGTCTATCAATATTATCTTTCACACGATATAAAACTTTGGCAATATTATCACGAGTTTCCTCCTCAAGATCTTCCTCGGGATAATCAAGAGTCACTTCAAGTTTGGCAAGTTCCTCAGTTAACACATATTGCATACTAGATACTTCTCTATGCAATCCTCCATCCATAAGATTATAAGACGCACGCAACGCACTCTCGCTATCTGCATTAATCATATCTATAATACCCTCAGCCTCATCAAGACTAATCTTGCCATTAACAAACGCACGCTTACTAAACTCGCCCTTACCAGCAGGCTCACATCCTAACGACACAAGAGCTTCAAATAATTTATTAGTTAGAGTAACACCACCATGACAATGAAACTCAATAAGGTCTTCACCCGTATACGACTTAGGAGATTTGAAATAAACACACATACACTTATCAGCGATATCACCAAACTTAAGTTTACCTAGATACATCTTCCTTGGCTCAAACATAGAAGGAACTAGCTCACCGCAAGAAAAAACTCTGTCTGCAATACCACAGACACTATCACCAGACATACGGATTATACTAATACCACCATTACCAACAGCTGTCGATATGGCAACAATATTACTCATCACTACCTCCCATGATACAATTACACAAGATAAAATAACTAACTATCTAAAAATCTTAGTTATTATAGCTACATATATTCTATCACAAAATACTCAAATGTGAATACCCTTTTTCAAAAAAAATATATTAATTTTCTTTAAAACCAATGTTATTGCAAAATCCCCACAAAGCAATTATAACAGGATGAACAATTATAACACATCAAGGGTTAAATAATCAACAGCAATTATATCGACAAAATATTACGCAACCAGCAATGTCAGAATACCACATATTTGATACACACAGTTATTATTTTATAATTATTTGCCAGTTATAAAACAATAACCAAAGTATTTGCTTTTTTGTCGAAAATCACTGTAATTTGTTTTGATATGTTATAAAGTTATGATAAAATATTATTAATTATTATATTATAATGCGTGCGTGCGAGATACAAGTTTTGACCTATGATTGCACAAACTATAATAGAAAAAAGAAAAATGGGAATCAACACAAAAATGGAAAACATTAATCGCAATAGCGGAGTATTATTACATATCACCAGCTTACCTAACGAATACAGGTTAGGTTGTTTTTCGAGCGAGTGCCATAGATTTATCGACTGGTTATACGACAGCGGATTCCGCACATGGCAGATATTGCCTCTAGTTGATTGTGGATACGGCGGATGTCCTTACAATGCTCACTCCAGCTTTGCTATTAATCCGTATTTGATTGATATATCCGAGTTTCTTAGTGCAGAAGAGATTGCTAGCTTTGGATTTGACAAATCACAACCTGTCTATAGCGAGCAAGACAAGTTAGACAAGGCACTTGACCTCATTTACGATAAGTTTAGTGCGTCATCTCCACGAACCGAATTTGACAAGAAGAATTCTTATTGGCTAGATGATTACGCTCTATACAAGGTTATTAAAAGCAAACACAATCATGTGTCTTGGCAGGAATTCCCTGTTAAACTACGCGATAGGAATAAAGTTGCACTTACTGAGTTCCGCGATAAGTACGCTAGAGAAATAGACAAAGTCAAATTCCTACAATTTGTCGCAAGCAATCAATGGGAAAATATTCATAATTACGCCAAGTCCAGGGGCATTAAGATATTTGGTGACGTTCCTTATTATGTTTGCATGGATAGTGCAGACGTATGGAGCAATCCAAAAAATTGGAAATTAGCTACCAGCACTACCAAGGGCGAAATAGCAGGTATCCCACCTGATTGTTTTAATGCAGATGGGCAACTGTGGGGCAATCCAATATACGACTTTAAGTCAATGGCTTTGGACAAATACAAGTACATGACAAGTAGATTCACAAGAGCCGAAGAACTTGTTGATTATATAAGGATCGATCACTTCGTAGCTTTTGGTAATTATTACAGTATTCCTGCAAATAGCAAGACTGCCAAAAATGGTAAATGGGTCAAAGGCGAGGGGGACAAGCTTCTTAGTGCAATTACTAGCAAGCTCAAAGCTCCTATCATTGCCGAGGACCTTGGCATGATCACTCCAGAGGTTGTTAAACTCCGTGAGAAATTTAATATCCCAGGACTTAAGTTATTGCAATACGCCTTCCATGGTGACTGTGATGATATGTACAAGCCTCATCACTGGGGCAAGGATAGCGTTGGTTATCTAGGTACACACGATAACGACACATACAAAGGTATGCTAGATAATATCGGTAGCTGGGAACACCTTAACCGAATAAAAAAATATCTACGTATGCCTCTAGAGTGGGGCAATGATGCAGTTATTGATCAATCAATAATCGCTATGTATCAGAGCAATGCTTGCATGATTATTATTACAATGCAAGATATACTTAAACTAGGCTCTGATTGCCGTATGAATATCCCTGGTACGACCGAGAACAATTGGTTATGGCAGATGAACGAGATGCCTAGTAGAGAAATTTGTTCGTATTACGCAGATCTCGCTTACACATACGGTAGGCTATAACAAACACAGAAAAATTAATTAAGAGAGAAATGGAAAAATGAAAAATAAGAACGATCAATTATACCTATTTCACCAAGGTACATATTATCAAGCATACGAATTTCTAGGAGCACACCCTCATACCGAAGGCGACCAAACAGGTTATATATTCCGTACTTGGGCACCTAACGCTAGCAAAGTATCTGTACTTGGCGACTTTAACGGATGGAACAACACGGCTCATGTATGCAACAAGATTAACAAAGATGGTATCTGGGAAGTATTTGTTCCTAATGCCAAGCCAATGGATAACTACAAATTTGAGATATGCGACAAAAAAGGATTCGCTAGACTAAAGGCTGACCCATACGCATTTCTTAACGAAACCAATGGTAATACTGCATCAAAGGTATTCGATATCGAAGGATACGATTGGCACGACCAAGGATATATGGAATACCGCAGGTCGAAAAACCATTATACTAGCCCTATGAATATCTACGAAGTTAACCTTGGTAGCTGGAAGAAAAACATTGACGATTGCAGTTATTATACATATCACCAATTGGCAGATGAACTCGTACCTTATGTAGTTAATATGGGATACACTCATATCGAGCTTATGCCTATTACCGAGTATCCCTTTGATGGATCTTGGGGATATCAGGTTACTGGATACTTCTCTCCAACTTCTAGATTCGGTACTCCTCACGATTTCATGTACTTTGTAGACAAATGTCACGAAAGTGGTCTTGGAGTAATCCTCGATTGGGTTCCTGCACATTTCCCTAAAGACGCTCATGGTTTAATTGAATTTGATGGAACTTGCCTGTACGAGAATCAAGGCTGGGATCGCAAAGAACACAAGAGCTGGGGTACTAGAAGATTTGACTACGGCAGAGGCGAAGTCCAAAGTTTCTTGATATCATCAGCTATGTTGTTTGTAGACAAATACCATATAGACGGACTAAGAGTTGACGCAGTTGCATCTATGTTATATCTTGATTATGACAAGAGAGATGGCGAGTGGATACCTAACGAGTATGGCGATAATAAGAATATCGAGGCTGTAGCGTTCTTGCAAAAGTTAAATTCTGCAGTGCTTAGCCGTCACTCAGATATAATGATGATAGCAGAGGAAAGCACTGCTTGGCCAATGGTTACCAAGCCTCCTCAAATGGGCGGTCTAGGATTTAACTTCAAGTGGAACATTGGTTGGATGAACGATAGTTTAGAGTATATCAAGACCGATCCGTTCTTCCGAAAATCTATTCACAACAAGCTAACATTTTCTATGTTCTATGCGTTTAGCGAAAACTTTGTTCTTCCTATCTCGCATGACGAAGTGGTGTATGGCAAATGCTCACTTCTTAACAAAATGTTTGGCGAGTATGATGATAAGTTCAAATCAATGCGTGCATACCTCAGTTACATGATGGCACACCCTGGCAAAAAGCTTACATTTATGGGTACAGAATTTGCACAATTCAAAGAGTGGGATTATCAAGCTGGCATTGACTTCTGCTTGCTAGAATATGATAGTCACAGAAATATGCATAACTTTGTCAAAGCTCTTAACCAATTCTATCTTACTAGTCCCGAACTATTCGAAGAAGACTTCTCATGGAAGGGCTTTGATTGGATAGTTCCTGATGATAATTTGCAGAATATCCTTGTGATGAGGCGTATGGATAATAAGGGTGGCGAGCTTATATATGCTGTTAACTTCTCACCAGTTACTCGCGAAAACTACTGCTTTGGCGTAGACTCGCCCGATTGGGAAGAGGTATTCACAACTGACAACACAGAGTGGGGCGGTAGCGGTATTACTAATGGCAAATTAAAAGCTACCAAAGAACAATTCAGAGGCAAAAAATACAAACTTAGCATGACAATTCCTGCATTTAGCGGTGTTTTCTTACGAAAAAAATCTAAAGATATAAGGTTGGCGTAAAATTATGGATAAAACTTATAACGATCTAATGGACATAGTTAATCGTACCAAAAAATTCGATACTCCATCTACTCCACGAAGGAGAGTTGTTCGTCCAGAACCAGTAGAAGAGGTTGAGGAAGAATATACTCCAGTAGAATACGATATTGTAGATGAGCCTAAGAAGAGAAGGACAAGCAAGACCTCCTCAGCTTTTGGTGAGGATAGTGCAATTGGCAATCTCCTTAATAAGAAGAAAACAACCAAGACTACCAAAAAATCTACTGCAAAAAAATCTGAAGATAAGAAAACAACAACTAAGAAAACCACAACAAAGAAAGCCGCTCCTAAGAAGGAAACTAAAAAAACTAAGGAAGAGGAAATCGAGGTTAAGAAACCTGCACCTAAGAAACCTGCTACAACTGCTACTCCTAGTGATATCGATCCTAATTCTCCACTATATCAAGCACTTAAAGAAAGTCTATTTAGTGGCGGAACAGACATCAGCGAATATATGCATGATGATGAAGAACTTTCTGCTACTCAGAATAGCCTAAAAGAACTAAGGGCCAAGAAGGAAGCTCAGAAAATTAATTCGGAAATCACTCGTGAGCAACAAGAATACGAGCAGTTATTTACCGGATCTCTAAGCAGTTCTTACGAGAATACCGAAGAGGTATCCGAAGAGGAAGAAACCGAATCTCAGCCTAAAGTTAACGTGGCAGAGAAGAACGCAAAACTTGCTGGCGAGCTTAACCAGATACTTACTAACCTTGAGAATAAGAAGAATCCTGTATCAGTAGCTCGCGAAGAGAAGCGTCCTAACGATAGCACATTTGAGCTAGAAACAGGCAACCAAGATCTAGATCGCAAGATTGCTGAGTATTACCGTCGCAAACAAGAGAAGATTAATAAATACAACGCCGAAGAAGCATCTGGATTTGTAGAAGAAAAGAAACCAGAAACCAACAACGAGCCAGTTGACTACGCAGCTATCTTTAGCGGTGAGATGACAACTCGTAACGAACTTCTTGGTATCGAAGAAGAACCTACTCCAGCAGAGGAAGAAGCAACCGAACAAACACAAGATACTACCGAAGAAATGGCTGAAGTTGTATCAGAAGATACAGCAGAGAAAACAACTCCAGTAGAAGAAACAACCGAGGCTGTTGAAGAGGAAACACCTGCTACCGAAGATTCCGAGGCTAAAGAAACTGAAGAATCTGCAGACATCAACGAGGTTGATACTGAGGCAACAGATACTACTGCAACTGAAAAATCTGAAGATAATAATACAGAAGAATCTAATGAAAACGAAACAGCTGTATCAGACACAACTATCAAAGAAGATATTAACGAAGAAACTGTAGAAGAACAAGTAGAGGCTACTCAAGAAACATCATCAGAAGATACTGAGCAGTCAAGCGAATCAAATACTGAAACTGCTGATAATCAATCTAACGAAGAGCCTCAAGTAGAATCTCAAGTAGAATCAACTGATACAGAAGATAAGAAGGAAAGCAGAATTAAATCTCTACTATCCAATCTACTATTTAGCAAGAAAGATGAAGAATCCGAAATTAAAGAACAGTCAACCGAGGGAACTATCGAGGAAGAATCTGAGGTAGTTGCAACCGAAGATGAGGCTATCACCAAAGTATCTACTACCGAAGAAGAGCCAGTAGAAGAAGTCGTAGCCGAAGAAGAATCTAATCTAAGCAAAGAATCTACTGAAGAACTAGCAGAAGACTCTAGCGAGCAAGAAATTGCAACAGAGGAATCAGCTGACGAATCTACCGAATCAACTGTAGTAGATAACGAGATTTCTGAAGAAATCAAAGAGGAATCAATAGACACAACCGAAGAGTCTGTTATCGAGCAACCGGTTGAAAGAATTGAAGAAGATGATGACGAGGAAGAAGACTTTGTAGTACGCAGAGGTAGTGCCGAAGATACTCCAAGTGCACCTGTAGACAATTCTATATTTACACCAGAAATGGCAGAATCTGCCGAGAAATACACATCTATTATCGATAGACCAGATATGGTAGATCATGATATTGATAGAGAAGACTCTCAATATAATACTCAAGACGATACTCAAGTTATCGCTGAGGAATCAGAAGTTACAACAGATATTACTACCGAAGAAGACACAGAAGAATCCGCTGTAGTTACAACCGAAGATGATATAGAATCAGACTCTAAAGAAGATATCGAGGAAGAGGAAGACTTTGTAGTATCTACTAATTCTACTCAAGAGTCTGAAACTGATAATACTGAAGATGTTGATAACGATTCTCATGCAATAGATGGAGATAATCTATATGATTTATCTAACAAAGATAAGACATTAGAAGATTACATTATATCTAGCAACACCTTTGAAGAGCCAATTATCCCTGCTGGCAAGGAAGAGCCAATCTCTGCCACTCTTGAAAGAGAAGAAATAACAGCAGATAGCGACTCCGAAGAATTGGAAGAAACAACTAACGACAATACTGATGTAGTTGCAGAAGACTCTAGCGAGCAAGAAACTGCAGAAGAGCCAGAGCCAGCTAACGAGGAAACTAGCAACACTAATACTCAAGAAGACTATGAGAGTGTTTGGAATACAACATTAGAAGAAGAGAAGTCTAGCGAAGAATCTCAAGAAGAATCTGCAGATACCTTAGCTACTGCTAATACCGAGGACGAGGTTCAGACAGACAATACAAATACTGTATACGAAGAGCAGTTTAATAATATAGTTAATAACGAGCGTATTTACGAGCAATCTCTACCTACAGACAACGCAGTTGTAGCTAATGATGACGAGGATAATACATTTGTTATGTCTAGCCTTCCAGAAAACAAATGGGATGTATTTGGTAACGAAATCCCTGTTGAAGAAGAGGAAGAAGAATCTACTGAGGAGATAATTCAAGAAGAACAATCTGACACAATTTCTCGTGAAGAATTCTATAACGAAATGGCTAGATTACAAGAAAATCTTGTTAACGAGCTTAAGGGTAACAAAGTAGAAACCGAGAGTGTAGACTTCTTTGCAGAACAACCTAAGGTTGACGAAGATAAGGCTACTGCAGTTGCAGAAGAACTTATCGCAGAAATTATAGAGAAAGAAAGCGAAGAAGA
Source organism: Clostridiales bacterium (assembly GCA_015055665.1). GTDB lineage: Bacteria > Bacillota > Clostridia > Christensenellales > UBA1242 > UBA11490. Next base: position 9,734 of record SVHX01000014.1, on the reverse strand, counting down.
AACTCCTGAGGTAATCGAGGAAACTCCAAGTAATGAGCAACCCGAAGAAGATAGCACTGTTGGTATTAACGCAGAGCCAGTTGCTCCAGAAGACTTTGATAATTACAACCTACTAGGAAAGGATGTAGCTCTTAGCGAAGAAGACCTAGAACCTGAGCCAGAGGAAGAGGAAGAAGAAACTCCTAAGACAATCAAGGATGACTGCTTCTACCTTAGCCCAGAAGACAACGAGAAGAAGGCATCTGTTGTAGACGAATACATGACTGTCTACGAAGATAAGAATACTCCATCCAAAGAAATGGGAGATATTAATATCTTCAAGACTATTGGCAATGCAACACCTTCAAGCGAAATACTCAAAGAAGAACAACCAAGAGTTGTTGACGAACAAGAGATCGAAACTATACATACTCTAATGGGTATGGAAACAAGAAAAATTAACAAAGAGGTAAATAGTATCAAAGTTCTATATGTTACTGGCGAGTGCCAACCATTTATAGCAACAGGCGGACTAGCTGATGTTGCTGGTAGCCTTCCTAAATCAATTGCAGAACAAGGCGATATTGATATTCGTGTTATCCTACCTCTATATGGTAATATCAAACTTGAATATAGAGATAAGTTCGAATATCTAGGCAACTTTACAGTACACCTATCTTGGCGTCAAGAATATTGTGGACTATTTAGATACTTCAAAGATGGCGTAACATATTACTTTATCGATAACGAGAGATACTTCAAGAGAGATAAGTTATATGGATACTATGATGATGGCGAAAGATTTGCTTACTTTAGCAAAGCAGTTGTCGAGGCACTACCTCATCTCAACTTCTTCCCAGACATCATCCATTGTAACGATTGGCAGAGTAGCTTAGTTAGTACATATATTAAGACTGGTAACTGGAGCGACTTTAGATACTATCGCATCAAGCATATCTATACTATTCATAATGTAGAGTACCAAGGCGTTTATGGTATGGAAAATCTTAAAGATTTATTCGGTATCGATCCAAGATTCCGTAATGACCTTGACTACAATGGAGATATTAACTTAACCAAAGCTGCTATCCAATATAGCGACAAGTTTACAACAGTTTCTAATAGTTATTGTGATAACCTTAAGCAACCATATTGCTCTAGAGGTCTTCACCACATAATTATTCGTAACGAATACAAACTTAGTGGTATTGTTAACGGTATTGACTACGACTTCTATAACCCTGCTACAGATACCAATATATTCAAGAATTACGATATTGGTTGTATCGAAGAGAAAGTTCTTAATAAGAAATTATGGCAAGACGAAATAGGTCTACCAGTTGATGGAGATACTCCAATGATCGCTGTTATTAGCAGACTAGTTGGACACAAAGGTCTTGACCTTATTACCAAGGTTATCCATAATATCCTAGAACAAGACGTTCAATTTGTTATCGTTGGTACTGGAGATCAGAAATACGTTGATTTCTTCCACAACCTCGAACAAAGATACCCTACCAAGGTTAGAGCATTTGTAGACAAATATAGCAACGAAATTGCTCGCAAAGCATACGCTGCAAGTGATATATTCTTAATGCCTAGCAAGGTAGAGCCATGCGGACTAAGCCAGATGATAGCATCTCGTTACGGCTCTGTTCCAGTAGTTAGAGAAGTAGGCGGATTACGCGATACTATCCGTGACTTCGGTTGCGAAGGTGGTGGTAATGGTTATACATTTACCAACTACAACCCTAACGATCTACAATATCAATTAGAAAGAGCAATCAAAGACTTCTCTAATCACACCGAGTGGAAAGAGAAGATGAAGATATGTATGTCACAAGACTTTACATGGAAGAAACCTGCTCAGAATTATATCAATCTATACAAATCTGTATATACTCAGAACTAAGGAGCTAATTAAGTGAGTACCAAATTAACACCTAACAAAGCGTTGTCTTTACTAGAAGACACACTCAAGAAATATTCAGAGATTAGCCTAAAAGAAGCCAAAAAAATGGATATATACAAAGCTCTTACTATGATTTGTCGTGATATTCTACTAGAGAAACGCGAGAAATTTCATAGTAAGACTGCCAAGAGCAGTTCCAAGCGTGTACATTATCTATGCCTAGAGTTTCTATTAGGTCGTAATCTAAAGTCGACTTTGTTTAACCTAAAACTTGACAAAGTCTTCTCTGACGTGCTCAAAGAGAACAACATTAGTATTGATGACGTATACGAAGTTGAGGCTGATGCAGGGCTAGGTAATGGAGGACTAGGCAGACTAGCTGCGTGCTTCATGGATAGCCTTGCTACCCTTAACTACCCTAGTATGGGACATAGTATACTATACGAATATGGATTGTTTAAGCAGAAAATCGTTGACGGCGAGCAAATCGAACTTACCGATTCTTGGCGACATACTGGCGACTATTGGTTACAGAAACGTCCAGAAAGATCGGTAATAGTTAGACTTGGCGGAACAGTACACGAGAATATGGTTAATGGCAGACTAATACCCGAATATTCGGGATATACCGAAGTTCAGGCAGTGCCATACGATATGATATTGTCTGGTTACGATACCGAAGGAGTTGCTGTTCTTAGACTATGGGAAGCCAAAAGTATTAACAAATTCGACCTTGATTCATTTAGCCAAGGTGCTTATGTTCAAGCAGTAGCCGAGGCTAGCAAAATCGAGATGATCAGCAAAGTTCTATATCCAGCAGACGATCATATGGAAGGCAAAACTCTTAGACTAGAGCAACAATACTTCCTTGTATCTGCTGCCCTTCAGAACATTGTTAACACTCATATCAAACGTTACAAAAATATTAAGAATCTCCCTGACCTAGTAGCTATCCATATTAACGACACACACCCAGCTCTTAGCATCCCCGAGCTTATGAGAATCCTTATGGACGACCACGGCTTGTCTTGGGATACAGCATGGGAAATCGTTAACAAAACTGTTGGCTACACCAACCACACAGTACTTATGGAAGCACTAGAGAAATGGGACGAGAATTTGTTCCGTAGTATACTACCAAGAATTTATCAGATTATCAAAGAGATTAATCGCAGATTTACCAAAGATATATTTGATAACCACCAAGACAAATTCGACCTACAATCTATCGAGCGTATGTCAATTATTAGCGGTGGCCAAGTTCGTATGGCTAATCTATCATGTATTGCCAGCCACAAGGTTAACGGCGTTAGTTCATTACATAGCGATATTCTTAAGACAGACCTGTTCAAAGATTACAACAAACTTTACCCAGACAAATTTACTAATGTTACTAATGGTATTGCTCATAGACGTTGGATGCCACAGAGCAATCCAGCTCTTGATAGCTTAATTACTCAGAGCATATCTAATAGTTATTATTATGATGCTAAGGAACTCGAGAAACTTCTTAAGTTTACCGAAGACAAACCTTTGCTTAATAAATTAGCAAAAATCAAAAACAAAAACAAAAAGGAATTCGCTAAGTACCTACTAAAGACTCAAGGAATAGAGGTTGATCCTAACTTTAGATTTGATGTTCATGTCAAACGAATCCATGAATACAAGCGTCAACTTCTTAATGTCCTTAAGATAATCTATCTATATAGCGAACTTCTTGATAACCCTGACCTTGATGTTACACCACAGGTATTCTTCTTTGGTGGCAAGAGTGCATCTAAGTACTATACCGCCAAACGTATCATCAAACTTATTAACAAATTATCTAGAGATATTGACAATAACCCTAAAGTTGCTGCCAAATTACGCGTAGTATTCTTAGAAAATTACAATGTAAGTCTAGCCGAAAAAATCATCCCTGCTACCGAAGTTAGCGAACAAATATCTCTAGCGGGCAAAGAAGCCAGCGGTACAGGTAATATGAAATTTATGATTAACGGAGCTCTTACTCTTGGTACATATGATGGAGCTAACGTTGAGATGTGTGAGTGTGTTGGTAGAGATAACATATTCATATTTGGCTTAAGTAGCAACGAGGTTGATACCGAGTGGAAGAAGGGTTATAACCCAAAACACATATACGACACCAACCCTCGAGTTCACAAAGTTATCGAGATGCTTAAAGCTGGGTTTGATGGCGAGAGTTTCGAAGACATAGCAAGATACTTAATCGAAGGCAACCGACCAGACCCATATATGTGTCTAATCGACTTTGATAGTTACCTAGAACAACACAACAACATGGATCGCGTTTATCGTGATACCGAGGCATGGAATAAGATGAGTCTTATTAATATTGCCAAGTCCGGATTCTTTGCAGCGGATCGTAGCATTAACGACTACGCTAATAATATCTGGAATCTAAAACCTATTAAATAATACAATAAATATAAGCAATAAACTTTCTTTAATCAATATAGAGTTTATTGCTTAAATATTATTAATTAGTTTTTTATTTAAGATGTAATGTATATTTAATATACAAATAATATTTATCAGAAGCTGTAATAATTATAATCAAATACAGACAATAATTACTAAGCTAGTATTTTACATAGTTATTATTTTATAATAATATTTATAGGAAATTAAGATATGAAAAAGTTTATATTTAATCCAATTACAGACAAAACCCCTCAAGGAGCAGTTGTAGTTGGAAGTACAGTTACCTATACACTTAAAGTTAGCAAATTTGAGAATTCTATTAATGCTTACTTTGTACTGCACAAAGACGGAGAGCAACCTAAGCGTTATTATATGCAGAGAGATTTTGCTGACGATAGATATATCCATTATACTTACAAGGCAACATACGCGGGTGTAGGTTTTTTCTGGTATCATTTCGAGGTAGAATTTGCAGATTACGCATTAAGACTTGTGCGTAGCGATAGCCTTGATGTAATGGATTCCCCTATCGAAAGCGATTATCTTCAACTTGTAATTAATAGCGAAAGTAACGCAGATAAGTCCTTCCGCAAAGGTATTATTTACCATATATTCGTAGACAGATTCTGCAAAGACGGCGAAGTTAAATCCCGCAAAGGACTCAATCTCATTAACGACTGGAACAAACCAGTAGAATTAGAACTAGATGACAAAGGCACGAAAGTTCACTTTGATTGCTATGGCGGTAATATTGCTGGAATTCGCAAAAAACTCCCATATCTTAAGAAACTTAACGTTGGAACAATATACTTATCTCCAGTATTCGAGGCTCACTCAAGCCATAAATATGATGTAGCCGATTATAGTAAAATAGATAGTATGTTTGGTACAAACGAGGAATTTGCTGATCTTATTAAATCTGCCAAACGCATGGGTATGAAGATTATAATTGATGGAGTATTTAACCATACTGGTAGCGATAGTATTTACTTTAACAAATACAGCAGATACAAGACAGTTGGTGCTTATCAAAGCCCTAATTCCAAGTACTACAATTGGTACGACTTTATTAATTACCCAGATGAATATTCTAGTTGGTGGGGGTTCGATAGATTACCTCAGACTAGAGAAGACTCTGGATTCTACGATTATATCGCTGGCAAAAGCGGAATAATCTCCAAATATATGGCTATGGGTTTAGGCGGATTTAGATTAGATGTGGTAGACGAATTATCCAATAACTTCCTGCACTCTATCTGCGAACGAATCAAAGATTCCGACCCAAAATCACTAATAGTCGGCGAAGTCTGGGAAGATGCTAGTAGTAAGATATCTTATGACGAACGCAAAGAATATTTTCTAGGCGGTAACCTAGATAGCGTAACCAACTACCCTATGAAGAACGCAATTCTTAATTATGTAAAATACGGTGATGTTCAGGGATTTGTTAATACTGTTAATTTAATACTTGACCAATATCCAAAGTCTGTTCAGAACAACCTTATGAATATCCTAGACACACACGACACTATGCGTGCATTAACCTTCTTAGGAGCAGATGAATCTTGCATGGAATACCACGAGGGCGGTAATTATACATTAACCGAGCCAGAGAGAGAAAGAGGAATCAAACTTCTTAAGATGGCAACCATTATGCAGTTTACTGTAATGGGAATCCCTACAGTATTCTATGGAGATGAGGCAGGTATCGAAGGCAAAGCTGATCCATATTGTAGAGTACCTTATCCATGGGGTAATGAAGACACTAGCTTAATTGAGTGGTACGAGAAACTAGGTGAACTACGCAACAACAAAGTTCTTGAAGACGGTAATATGACTATTAAGTATGCAAGCGATTCGGTAATTATATACGAAAGAACCAAAGACGACAAGAAAGTTATTGTAGCTTGTAACGCAAGCCACGAAGACTTCGAATTTGTTGTAGAGCGAAATATGTTTAACTTCTTCACTGGCGAATATATTAGCGGTAAGATCACAATCGAACCAGACACAGCAATTGTATTATGTTAATACTAATTATTTAAAAACAAAAAACCACGTTTGTGGTTTTTTTACAACTTCAATTATATTTTTGTCAATTAGATAAGTGTATTTGTCAATATATACAACAAAAAACAATATAACTACATAGATACTGATTCATGAGAAACAGACTTAATCTCATCAATCTCGCAGAATGGCAATTTAGCAAGGCCATGATAAATCTTATCCTTCTGTTTCTGAATACTGTAAGGTCTTTGGCGATCCAAATCACACTCTAGATCATCACGTGATACATAACCATTAACATTAATCATAGGCATATCAAGATCAAGGCTTGCATACTCTTCGCACTTATCTCTAAAGTACATATTGTAGATATCCATATCACTAGATACATCAAACAACTCTTCTTTGGTAATACTATCTTTACCTAGAATATACATATAAGTTGCCATTAGATCATAAGCTTCATAGAAGTGTTTTCTCCAAGGACTCTTAAGACCGCAATCAAATAATATCCTAGATAATTTTGTTCTAGCTCTAGATTCATCTCTATCATCACGACTCTTCTCAATAGCACTCATAGCTATAGCAGTACCCATAGAGATCTCCTTAATCCTCTTCTTTTCAATAACTTCCTTCATAATTCTTGTTAGACAATTATTATACAAATTTAATCCATATTGTCTACAATAGTCTTCCTTATTAAATACATTATCAAACATAATATACCCTCCCATAGATAATTAAGTATTTGTATTATAGCACAAGAAAAAATAGAGTTCAATACCCCTTTTAAAAAAATTATAAAAATTTATCTACAACCACTTGATTTTTTTAGCAATATAGTGTACAATATATTTGCGTTGGTAGATAGTATTTATTTATCGATTGCAATTAATTACATATTACGCTCCCATAGTCAAGCGGTTAAGATGTCGCCCTCTCACGGCGGAGTCAGGGGTTCGAGTCCCCTTGGGAGTACCACTATATTACCCTTTATGGGTATTTTTTATTCCCAAGGGGCCACATACTTTCGTATGTCGATTGCTTTCTGCAATCTACTCGAACCTGTATTCGTCACTTGCCAGTGCAAGCACTTCCGTTCCGAAATATATTTGTGAAACTAATACATATTAATAAATAAAAACAATATTTGCAATTAAAATATTAAAAAACGCATTAATTTGTTATTATTTTATAAGTTTTTATGTTAAACTAATAAAAAAATTAATTTAAGGACTGGTGTTAATTATGGAAGAAAATAATAATATCACACCTGACAATAACTTATCTAGTTCGTCTAGTAATATCAATAACAACGAGCTAGATAGTCAAGCAAATAATTTAAACCAATCTACTACAAGCAATCTTGATACACCCATCATTAACAATACCGAAATACAAGAAGATGCTAAGGTAGACAAAATAAATATCAATCCACTTTCTAAGGACAATATTGATACTAACACAAATAACACTATACCAAACGAGCAACCTGCTAACATTACCAATTTCAGTAGTCCTAATATAGAGCCAGTTAAGGCAAAAGTAGGTGTTGGTAGCGAATTAACTATGTTTCTTGCACGACTTGGTTGCGTATTAAACAACTACAATATTGCACTTGCAATTATTGTTCCTATACTTTTTGCTATTCCTATATTCTACGGGTTAGCACTAGCATTTAACTTCATGCTAGCAATAATTGCTACAATCTTTATGACAATTGTAACACTTGGTTTAATATTATTTGAACCCGGTTTAAGCGAATTTATAGATTCTCTTTTGTTATTTAAACCAGATAACGCAAGTATGATGGGCGAGGTAGTATTTGAAAAAATATTACCTAACGCAATTGTAATATTTATTACTTGCTCTATAGCATCTCTAATACTACACATTATAGGTCGCAAACACACATCTATTCTTAGATACATATGGTCGATAATTTGCGTTATAATATCAGTACTATTCCTAGCTCTGTACTTCATTAACCAAGGAGGATTATCAGCATGAGTCAAGTAACAATTAATCTTCCAGTTAAACCAAGGTCATATTATCAAATTCTGGTAGATGGTGAAAAAGCTGTATTCAACAAAAACAAAGAAAAAAAGAATTGTGTAAGCTATATACACAATACAACCAAAAAATCTGTAAATATATCTATCACCAGCTACAGCTACTTATCTTCGAAATTATGGCTTCTTATGGAGATATTCTTCCATATTATTAGTATATTTAGTATACTAGATATGCACGAAAGAAATAAGACTATATATACTAGTAATTTCTTAGCTACAATCAATACCGAGAGCGATTGCGAAATCAATCTTCAGATATTACCTCCTCACAAAGAGGGTGATGTTGTTAGAGTTACAGTACCAACAACAAATTTGCAAGTACAATCCAATCAATATATAATTAATGAGCAACTTAAGAAACGCAAGAAAATAAGCAAAATACTTAAATTACTTACAACAATCGGTATTGGAATAGCAATATTCTTATTAATAATTAAATAACTAATAATAAAAAAGGAAATACAAAAAATAAACCATGGAATATCTAATTAAAAATAAATTAATGTCAATCACAGGCGGTTCATTTGTAAAAGACGAAGCAGGTAACGAGCCCTATATTATCAAAGGAAAATTCTTTAGCCCAACTCGCAAAAAACAAATTCTTGACAAAGACGGTAATCTATTATACGTAGTACGTAATAAGTATTGGAATTTCTTTAACAAACGAGCATATATTTATGACGCATCCGGCGAAAAAATATTAACTTTACTTAAGAAAGGCTTTAAGATAGAGAATAGATTTCATGCTGAAGATTACATCAAAGGTAATCTAACTATCGAAGGCAAACTATTCCGCTTAGGTTACGATATTATCGAAAACGAACAAAGTATCGCAAAAATCCGCCAAGAATTCAAACTCATGAAACTTACAGACGAATTTATCTTGGTTACAGATAACACCGACAGATTACCTTTCCTAATCGCACTTGTCATTGCTATGGACAATATCAAAGATAATATCGAAAATGACCATGATAACTAATTTTTATACAAATTATAGATAATAATCGAGATGAAACTATCAAGGTTTCATCTTTTTTTAATATTTTTTTAAAATTTTATTAACTTTTATTTTGAAAATTAAAAAATATAATATAGAATAATAATATACATAAGTTAATTATTTTTGGTGGAACAATTTACTAAAGCTTGTGTATTATGCTAATAGTGGTGTATTAGCTAGATGATATACATTATGTAATGTTGCTAACGCAACTCGTGCGATTTTCATCACACAGGCAATAAATTGCCTATTACAATAGTGAAATTGTCGTCAGTTCAATTCAAATATTGCTTCGCACTGCTTGCTTGAA
>SVHX01000013.1 GCA_015055665.1 Clostridiales bacterium | reverse complement strand
AACTCCATTCTTTATTAACGCCAACTCTTAAACCGTGTGGATTAACTTTCTGTCCCATAAATCTTTTCTTGCTCCTTTACTTTTTTAGAGTGTCTAACACGATTGTGATATGACAATTTCTTTTAATTATTGTATCAACACCACCTCTTCCTCTAAAAGAAACTCTCTTAAAGGAAGGTGCTTGGTTCGCATAAGCCTCAGCAACAACCAATTCGTCTTTGTTAAGACCTTGGTTATTCTCAGCATTAGCCATAGCAGAACACAATACTTTCTTAACTGTAATAGAAGCTGTGCTAGGAGTATTCTCTAGTATAGCACAAGCCTCGATTGCAGACTTGTTCTTGATAATATCAAGTAATCTTTTTGCCTTAGGAGCACCCATTCTAACATATCTAGCAGTAGCAGTAGGACGAGTGTCTCTATTCTCTAATCTTTTAGCAGATTTTTCTCTCATTCTCTTAGCCATTATCTCTCTCCTTACTTCTTAGCCTTGTCACTACCGTGACCTCTGTATGTTCTAGTAGGTGCAAATTCGCCAAGCTTATGACCAATCATATCGATTGTGCAGTAAACTGGGATATGCTTCATGCCGTTGTGAACAGCAATAGTATGTCCTACGAACTCAGGGTAAATAGTAGAAGATCTACTCCAAGTCTTAAGAACTTGTTTCTTACCCTCAGCATTTAATTTTTCTACTCTTTTTAGCAACCTTTCTTCAACATAAGGTTTTTTCTTTAACGATCTACTCATACCTTATACTCCTAATTAGCACGCTTAATAATAAGTTTGCTAGATTGTTTTTTAGTATTTCTAGTCTTCTTACCAAGAGCAGGTTTACCCCAAGGAGTAAGTGGAGATTTTCTTCCCACAGGACACTTACCTTCACCACCACCATGAGGGTGATCACAAGGGTTCATAACGCTACCACGAACAGTAGGACGTATACCCATGTGTCTAGTTCTACCTGCTTTACCGATAGAAACTATTTCGTGTTCAAGATTACCAACTTGACCAATTGTAGCTTTACAATTAGCAAGAACCAATCTCATCTCGCCAGAAGGAAGTTTGATTGTAGCATACTTGCCTTCTTTAGCCATAAGTCTTGCTTCCATACCAGCAGACCTTACAATCTGACCGCCCTTACCAGGAGTCAATTCGATATTGTGAATAACTGCACCAACAGGCATATCCTTAAGTTCTAGTGCGTTACCAACTTTAATTTCAGAGTTAGCACCACTCATAACAGTGTCACCAACATTTAGTCCAAGAGGAGCAAGAATATATCTCTTCTCACCATCAGCATAAGATAGCAATGCGATATAAGCGCTTCTATTTGGGTCGTATTCAATGCCTACAACTTTAGCAGGAATACCGTCTTTATTTCTTCTAAAGTCGATAATTCTATATTTTACTCTGTTACCACCACCTCTGTGTCTAACAGTAATTCTGCCTTGATTGTTTCTACCAGCATTTTGCTTCTTCTCAGCAAGCAAAGACTTCTCAGGAGTCTTCTTGGTTACTTCGTCAAAAGATGCAGTAGTATAAAATCTTCTAGCAGGAGATGTTGGTTTGTATGTTTTAATAGCCATTATATTATCCTCCTAACCTTAAATCCTATGATAGACTCTCGAAGAACTCAATAGCTTTACTATCAGCAGTTAAGGTAACATATGCCTTCTTAATGTCATTTCTATAACCTTGAGTCTTACCTTGTCTCTTTAGTTTACCGTCAACGTTTACAGTGTTAACAGACTTAACTTTAACACCAAATACTTCTTCAACAGCCTTCTTGATTTCGGACTTGTTAGCGTTCTTGTCAACAACAAATGCATATTTCTTGTTAGCAATCTCAGCATAAGTCTTTTCGCTCAAAATAGGCTTTCTAATAATATCAAAACTTCTCATTACGCTTTATAAGCCTCCTCTATTGATTTAATAGCATCAGCTGTAACAACTAATTTATCGCATTTAATAATGTCATAAACATTCAATAAATCAGAGTTTGTAACTTCTACTGATTGGATGTTGCCACTTGCTCTAAGAACATTTTCGTTAGCGCCCTTAGTAACTAGTACTGCAGTCTTCTCAATACCAAGATTCTTAAGAACTTCGATCATAGACTTAGTCTTAGCATCTTTGATATCAAGATTTTCAAGAACAATAAGTTCCTTATTTGCAAGCTTAGTAGATATAGCACTTCTAAATGCAACTCTCTTAGCTTCTTTGTTTACCTTCTTAGAGAAATCTCTTGGCTTTGGTGCAAATGCAACTCCACCGCCTCTCCATTGAGGTGCCTTAGTTGAGCCTTGTCTTGCTCTACCAGTACCCTTTTGTCTCCATGGCTTCTTAGCATGTCCTCTAACTTCACTTCTAGTTAAAGCACTCTTAGTACCTTGACGGAGATTAGCCAAATGAGCAACTACTACTTGATGAATAAGAGCTTCGTTGTACTCTTGCTTGAATACTGCATCATTAAGTTTGATAGTGCCACACTCTTGGCCTAAAATATTTAGTAATTTTGTACTTGCCATTATCCTATCTCCTTATCCATTAACTTTAACAGCTGACTTAACAGAAACTAGACTACCCTTAGCACCAGGGATAGCTCCCTTAACCAAGATAATGTTTCTTTCTGCATCAACCTTAACAACTTTTAGATTTTGAACAGTAACTTTCTCGTTACCCCATCTACCAGCCATCTTCTTACCCTTGAATACTTTAGCAGGGAAAGTGTTAGCACCGATAGAACCAACGTGTCTATGTACAGGACCGTTACCGTGAGTCATTCTGTGTCTGTGGAAATTCCATTTTGCGATTGTACCGCTGAATCCATGACCCTTAGAAGTACCAGTAACATCAACCATATCACCTTCTGCGAAGATATCACATGCGATCTTGTCGCCAAGTTTATATTCGCTAGCGTTGTCTAATTTGAATTCTTTAAGATATTTCTTAGCAGAGATCTCTGCCTTTTTAAGTGCTCCTAGCATTGGCTTGTTGATAAGATTCTCTCTTACCTCACCGAAAGCAAGTTGCACTGCACTGTATCCATCGTTCTCTACAGTCTTAACTTGAGATACATAACATGGGCCAGCCTCAACTACTGTTACAGGGACAACTAAACCATTGTTATCAAATATTTGAGTCATGCCAAGTTTCTTGCCTAATATTGCTTTTTTCATTATTTTTAATCCTCCCTGTTATTAAAGTTTAATATTGATGTCTACACCTGCAGGAAGCTCTAGCTTCATAAGAGCGTCAACAGCTTTTGCTGAAGGACTGTAAATATCAATAAGTCTTTTATGTGTTCTTAGTTCGAACTGCTCACGACTATCTTTGTATTTGTGAGTAGCACGAAGAATTGTAACCACCTCTCTATTAGTAGGAAGTGGAATTGGACCACTAATCTTTGCACCAAACTTAAGAGCAGTATCAACTATTCTCTTACTAGCTACATCAATTAGGTTATGGTCAAATGCGTTTAATTTGATTCTCATTTTTTGTGTTGCCATTAATTTTTCTCCTTTAATTAATTTGCCTAAGAACTTTGTGTGTCGCATTAGTAAACTAAAACTTACCTACCCCCCATAAGACGATTATCCGACATCTTATTTGGATGATATTATGTATGTTCCTACACTTTACCGTGTGTTCACTAGCCGTAATCAAAAAAAATATGCGAGTCCTTAGTCGTTTACAATCCATTGCGTAAACACTTCAAAAATGTAAATTATCCCTATAATTCGGCATTTTATCGGGTAACTTCACATCGAACAATATATTACAGCATACTTATTTTATCGCAAAATCGCCTTAAAGTCAACACTTTTTCGAAAAAATTTTTATTTTTTTTGAATATTTTTTTTGCACATAAAAATTTTACTATATTCTTGCGATCTATTTATATATATTTAATTGAACATATAACTATATAATTAATTATATTATATATATAGCAAAAAGTCAATACCTAACAAAAAAATAAAAAGTTCACTAACAAGCAAACTCTTTATTTTTTTATTAATTTGTACTAATAATGATGCAAAGTCTCTCCCTGCACTATATTTATCAATATACAATCAATTACTTAACATCTTCGTTAAGTTTCTTAACCATTAGCTCTACATCTATTCCATGTACAGCACCAGCCTCTTCCAAAGACTCCATTTGACTCATTGGGCAATGTACGCAATGCATGCCAAAACCTTGTAATATTGCCTCTGCATTAGGATTAATTTTAAGAGCCTCACCTATTGTTGTACTTTTAGTAATTTTACTCATTTTTGTATCTCCTTAAATATTTCAGTCTTGCCAATATTATAGCATAGTTTAATTAAATTTTCAATCAATTAAGCATACTACCACAATTATTACATATAGTTGCGGCCGCACTGTTCTTTTTTCGACAAACCCTACAGACTTTAAAGTTGTCAACATTATGAGTTGCCACACTACCCTGCACAGCCCCCCGCACATTCCTGCCTATAGTCGGCATATTAATACGAACTTTAGCGTCTGGTTGTGGAGTTGCTCCCAACACAGAATTCACACTAATAGGCTTTACCGCGGTCGGATGAGAGCTTATATATTCATTAACCTTCTTCTTATTTCGTTTGTTAAAGTCCACGGCTTTAAGCTTAATATTGCTAACAAACAACCCCTCTTTGTCTAAAGAATCCTGAATCTCGGTATTTACAACTTGCTCGCAGTATTCTTGATTAGTAAGAATCATATCTATTGGAATTTTTTGTTTCTGAACAATATGATTAATCTTGTTACCTATAATAAGCCCTATCTCAGCAGCAACATCTTTGTTGCGAATTTTGCCATATTTAGACAAAAGAGTTTTAATCAAAGCAATCGAATCGAAAACCTTAACAGTACACTTACCAGCAAGACACCCCTTCACCTTGCCAAATCGACTTGTTTTTGACTTAAAAGGAACATCAGACCTATACTCGAAAGAACGCATATCATTAGTATTAACATAATAAATATCTGCCCTAATCTTCTTGATCTTGATACCAGATTTCTCAGAGTGTTCGATTCGTGCACGAGAGTAGGTTTCTGGTATGGTATCGTGATAGATCTTATGCTTGCCTTCAAGTATAAGATCACACGCCTTTCCCTTATATACGATTACACAGACATTTTTCTCTCTAACAAAGATATTCTTATTAAGATGCAAATACTTTTTCTTCTTCAGATGAAAAACTATGCGGTCATCAATCTCGCTTCCGCACTCAATGTTCTTATTGAATATGTCTTTTAATTTAGTAATCAAACCCATAATAATATAGTTTTATTGTACCACATCAAACAAAATGTTACAAACAATAACAAGTACGCTAACACAATTTTTGGCATATATCCCTTGTCCCAATAATATAATTTTAGTACAAATGCTCACAAATGGAGATAACAAAATGTATAAAGTTTCTGAAATTATTTCTATCCCAGTAATTAGCATATTCGAAAGCGAACTGCAAGGCATAGTCTTTAATATGCTATTTGATTCTAGGTCAAAAAAGTGCCGATTTGCTTGTATTCTTAACGAAGAAGAAAGTATCGAAAAATCTCTTGACATTATAGACATATATCAAATAGGCAAAGATTGTATATTTGTTAAAAATCGAACCGCATTAGAGCTTCTAAGCAATCATGATTGCCAACATAGCGAATACATCCCACTACTAAATAATCAGGTATATGGGCTAGATGGCAAGTTGCTAGGCACTGTATCAGATATCGAACTTGACGATAAGTTTATTATCAAAAATCTTATACTAAATAACAACACAAAAATCACCAACAAAGACATAATTAATATTGGAAAAACCATTATAATTACAGATAATAAATCAATTAATATTAATAAGTTCAAACCTAGGCTAAAAATATGTGATAATCAACAAAATCTAAATAAAAAAGATATTGTACTTCTAAAAAATATAGACGAAAAAATCCCTCAAAATGAAGTTGTCGCAAAACCCACAAATAACAAAATTACTACTAACGAAACCTTTCTGAAAGGTAGAATCCTAACAAAAGATATACTCACTATCAACGGAGAATTAATTGCAAAAAACCAATCAATTATTACTAGCGAAACAATCTCAAAAGCAAGCATGTACGGAAGACTTATTGAACTAGCTAGATACAGCAAAAAGAACTAACAATATGTTAGTTCTTTTTCATACTATTTATTATTTCTTTAGTTTCTTAGCTGAGCTTAGTAGACTCTGCAAAGATGTCTTCTTAGGAGCTTCTTCTGCCTTAGGTTCTTCCGCAGGAGCTTCCTCCGGCTTTGCCTCTTCTGCAGGTTGTTCTTCCTCTGCTTTTGCTGCCTCTTCAGCCGCTTTAGCCTCAGCTTCAGCTTGTGCTTGAGCCTCTTGTTCTGCCTTTAATTTAGCCTTTTCCTCAGCCTTCTGTTGTTTCTCTTGTTCTTTGATATTATTCTGAAGATTAGAGAACGTTGCGAAAGGATTAGCTTCGTTAGCAGCAGCTTCTTCTGCACGCTTATTGATAGCCTCAATATCCTTAGCGTACTCAGAATTTGCTAGGTTAGTTTCCTTAAGTTTAGCTAACAATTCAGACTCTTCTTGCTTCATCTTATCATTACGATTATCAGTAGTTACAATCGAAGATATAGAGTTCATCTCTTGGATCTTCTCTTCTTGAGCGTCCTCAAATTCTTCTAGTTTTCTCTTTTTCTTCTTATCGCTTACTCTCTGACGGAACTCTGGAGTATTAAAGTAATCTCTTACGTTGTTGATAGCTTCAATCTCTGCAATTCTTACCTTGATATCTTGTTCAAGTTTAGCAATATATTCTTGCTTAGCTTTGATATCAGCATCTTGGTCAGCTACAAGCAATGTCATCTTATCCATTTCTTCTTGAAGAATACGGGCTTTCTCTTCCTTCTCTTTAACAATTGGTTCTTGTTGAGCTTGGATAGTCTTATTGATCTCTCCCCATACTTTGTTAGAGTAATTCCTACACTCGCTCATCATATTCTCTTCAACTTGAGTCTTCTTCTCTCTAATCTCAGCAGTCATCTGAGCAACTTCTTGCTCCATTTCTTGCTGTTGCTTAATGAAGTTAGCTTGAGCATACTCATAGTCCTTCTCAAGTTGTTGCTGCTTCTGTTGTTCTTCGTTATAACGTTTCTTTAGGTAGTTAGCCTCAATCTTAACGCTTGTAGCGTTTAATTGTTCATTGATTGATGCCATGTTCTCTCTAACAGCCTGAGATTTACGTTCGTACTCTTTGGTAACCTCATCAAACTTCTTCTGGTAGTTGAACATTTCGGTTTCTTTAGAGTTAATTCTCTCAGTTAATCCACGCTTAAAGTTAAAGTATCTCTCACCTTCAGACATAGCTCTATCAAGTAGCAACGCACTCTCTACACCAACTGGCTCGAAGTTAAAGTTCTCAAAGTGGTTGGCATTAAGCTCAGCCTCTTCAGCCTCTTTCTGCTCCTGAAGTGCACGCTTTTCTAGATACTCTTGAAGTACTGGGATAGCATCTCTAATTTCTTTAGCATCAAATAATACCTCATAGTCTACAAATGATGGCATTGTAGAACAAGCCTTGTTAAGGAATCTCTCAAATTCGTGGAACTCGTAATATAAATCTGCGTATCTACTAGACTCCAACAACTTTAGGAAGGTTGTAATAAATAATCCCGTAAACAAATAAATACAAGGCATCAAAAGTATTTCGAACAATCCAACCATGTCGTTGTTAACTCTCTGCCCCATAGCAACTGGATCATCATACATAAATGGTGCATAGATACAAATCAAGTTTGCTATAATAGTGAATACACTAACCATGATTGTAATAAGCAATACAGTGTTAGAAATATTCTTGTACGCACTACTACGAGTTGGCTGGTCAATACAAGTAACCGAATTAATATACTCACTAGGTTGTCTATCCCTATTAAGCATATACTCGTGCCAACAATATCTTAGTGTCTTAGGCACAGCCTTAAACTTCTGGTTAACCTCAACTAGATTGTCTTCGTTAATAAAAGGATTCTTCTTAAAATATCTATTGAAACCAGCCACATGCTTAAGTAGTCTAGACTCATAAGTCCTAGATATCAAGATAACACATATAGCGATTCCTGTTAAGAATATAGCTAGCGATATAAATGTTACCCATTGCAAACCCATTGCTCTATCAGAACCTGCTAGGAAATTACCAATCTGAGCAAACAAGTTAGTAATTGTTTGGAACAAACTATTACTTGTACTAGCTGGTGTTGTTGTCAATAACT
Organism: Clostridiales bacterium; assembly: GCA_015055665.1. Taxonomy (GTDB): domain Bacteria; phylum Bacillota; class Clostridia; order Christensenellales; family UBA1242; genus UBA11490. The sequence goes on along the minus strand of SVHX01000013.1, from coordinate 35,262 downwards.
GACCTGCATTCAACATATCATGTTTCTCCTAATTTCATTTTTCATTATACACTATTATATCACACACTTAATTTTTAATCTAATAAATTGATATAACTTTTGCAAAAATTTCAAATTATCTCTACTAGCTTACCAAGATAAAATGAGTACAGATATTTGTGTGTAATAGATAATCCCGTAGCACTCTCAAAAGCGTGAGAATAAAGATCTAATTGTAGCGAATATTCTTGCTTTAGTTCTTCTTCGGTAACGCCCCTATTGGTCTTGTAGTCAATCAAATACACATCTTCTCCCCTAACTACTACTAGGTCAATCACACCTTGAACAATCACTTTAGTATTATTATCCGTAGATTTTACCAATTTATTATAATTATCACATAGCAAGAACTGCTTTTCTTTGTATAACTTATCCGCACCAATAATAATAGGCTTTAATACAGATATACACTTAAGAATATCTTCAATTTTTATTAACTTGGCAAGAGCCTTATCTATTACTCCGCCAGCAACTAACGAAGATAATAACTCTTCGATATCTATGTAATTCTCCGTAAAATTAATTTCTTGCATCACTGCATGATACGCAGTTCCCAACTTTAAGTAATCGACACCAACGATTTTATCTCGAGGAGATAAGTCCTTAGGCCTAAAGTTAAGGTTCTCGTAATCAACCTCTTCGCGTAGTATATTGGTAACCGTATTCTTAATTGTTGTAGTATCACGATTAACATTAATATCAATACTTTGCTTTAGCACCTGCATCAGTTCATCATCTACTTGATCCAAGATTATTGGAGGAGTGCTGCTTTCTGTTGACTGCTCAATAAGTTCTTCGGGAGAATAAATTGCAACACTAGCCTCGCTAGGAGTGCCTTCATGTAGAGCAAACGGCTTACCAGACAGCATACTAATAACATCCATCTTACCAATAGACTTAAAAATCATGTCATATGATGTATTTGTATAATACACTCCTTTGGACTTATTATCTTCCAATTTGTTAAGATCATAAGCTCCAATTAGATACATCTTTTCTTTGGCTCGAGTCATTGCCACATATAGGAGCCTAATCTCTTCGTCAATCTCAGACTTCTTATTAGCAAGTTTACATGCACTTCTTATTATTGTATCATTAAGAGTTCTTGCCTCACTATCAATAGCTTTAAGCCCAATACCAAATTGACTATTGATAATAATACTTCCACTATCCTTATTGAGTTGATACTTCTTACCAAGCCTAGAGAGTATTACAACGGGATATTCAAGGCCTTTACTATGATGAATAGTAGATATTTCGATAGCGTTGTTCCCCGCACCAACTTTCTTAAGAGTATTCTCTCTACTTATTATGTCTATATACTCTAAGAACTTGTCTATATTGTACTCATAATTGACATTATCTGATAATACAATAAAGTCTTCTACATTACCGACCCTTTCTCCCCCTTCAGACATACTTGCCAATTTGTTCCTTAGTCCATAAGATCTTATAACCCACTTAAGATACTCGGAAATCGTATGACAAGCCAAATAGTTCTCGCTGTCACATATGAACTTATGATAATTAGATATTTTGCTATTAAGACTAGCATCTCCTTGATAATTCTCAAGAGCCTCGTGCAAGCTTATATCATAGTTGGTTGAGCGTATTGCCATAAGCTCGTTATCAGTAACATCAAACAGATTCTTAAGCACACCACAAGCAGCAATATCGTTAGAACTATTTGACACAGCTTTTAGTATTGATAGTAGCAACGAAATCTCAAATGTATCAAAGAACTCACTAGTCATACTAGTCTTGACTGGTATCTGGTGCTTTGAAAGAGTGTCATACAAGACCTTGGCAAAATCTCCTCTCTGTCGCATAATGATAGCAATATCCCCATAGCTATAGCTACTACCATCAACTTTTGATAGACTTAATATCTCTCTGATTTTATCGACTATAAGATTCGCCTCGGCAATATCCATATCTACATCACTATCTTCGGATGCATCAATAATCGAGAGCGACACATTACTACCCTCGTACTCTTTCTTGCTATCAAATCTCGCATCAGCAACGTAATCAATACCAATAGTGCCACGTGTAATAATTTTGTCAAAGACTGTATTCGCAAATTCGAGTATGTTTCGATCACTTCGGTAATTAATGTTAAACTTAATAACCTCATCATTGTTGCTATTATCTAGATACTTATTATACTTATCAACAAATATTTTAGGAGATGACTGCCTAAAAGCATAAATACTCTGCTTAACATCCCCTATCATATAATAGTTGTTTCCCGATACCAAATGAGCTAGTATACACTCTTGTTTATCGTTAATATCTTGATACTCATCCACAAATACATATTTGTATTGTGATTTAAGTGATTCTCTTATCTTTTCGTTAGACAGTAGCTCTAACATCTTTTCTTCAAGATCATTAAAGTCAAGTACATTTTTCTTTCGCTTAATTCTTGAATACTCCGCCTCCACAAGTCGCATTACTTCGACTAATTTGATTACATTTTGTTTAGCTATAATTATGCTCTTGCGTACATCCTCCGGAGTAAGGGCAGTCAAATCTTCTTCAAACGCAGATACAACTCCGCCAAAAGATTTGTTAAATTTATCAACGTCACAATCAAATTCTTGTTCTTCCGCACTCCACTTACTAGAGAATCTTGGCTTAGACACAAGATTAAGGTTAGCCATTACTTTAATCGCTGTTTCGATATTATCACATACAGCAATTTCGTTTATGAATTGATATCGACAATTCAAATACTCATCATATCTATCTATAGACATATCATGAGCTTGCTTTCTTAGATCCATTACACGGCTAGAATAACTTAATATTAATTTACGATAATGTTCAAGAATATAACTACACGCAACGTTGTCGTTGAGATTCTCATTATAGCTATCATTTAAGAAATTACCCAGCCACTCATCAAAGTTAGTTCTAGCAACTCGATAATTATATAATTGCAATACAAGTTTCTTGAGCTTGGTATCGTTTCGGTTAGGATTATAACAATTATAAAGTTGAAAGAACTCTTCGTCTTCATCAACCACTAATTTGTTAAACACATTGTTTATTGACATATCCAGATAATACTTGCCCTCTTGCTCACCAAGCAAACCAAAGTCCGGACTCTCACCAAGGTCATAGAAGTATTTAACAATCAGTTTCTTACAAATAGCATGAAGAGTTCCAATCTCAGCATTGCCTATGTTGTCAAGTTGAGTCTTAAGCCAAGCTTGCTTCTGTTTATCAGATTCCACCGCAATAATCTTCGAAAGCTCATTATATAATCTAAGTTTGATTTCGCTAGCTGCGGCATTAGTATAAGTTACAACAAGCAATGAAGTAATTGGAGTATCTTCTTCGTTAATAATCTTAACCAATTTACTTATCATTGTAGATGTTTTGCCCGAACCCGCTGATGCAGACACTAACAAATTATGCCCACTCGCTTTGAGGAACTGTAATTGTTGTTCGTTAGGACTAAATTCCGCCACCTTACACTTCCTCCTTCAATTCGCTAATAGTCTTAATAATCTTCTGGTCGTTACAATTATTTTCATTGCAACACATTGCTCTAAACTTGCAATAATCACAAACAATCTTATCCCCTTCCCTAAGAGGATTAGGATCAATCTGTCCGCTAATTATTCTAATCACAGCCTCTTCAACCTTGTTTATTGCATAGTTTATTATATAATCCATATCGTCGGAATCAATACACATATTCTTGTAATATTGAGATTCCCTAATCTTTCCCTTAGATGTCTTCTGTATATTAATTGTATCGCTCTTGTACCCGTCTCGTATCAGATTAGTATCCATGTCTATCAAATTCGATTCTTCTCTAATCATTGTACCATTTAGGCGATATGTTCCACCAAAGTCATTGGAGATTGGAAAGTAAAATACTCCCTTACATCTCAATCCAGAAATTTTTTCAAAGGCTCGTGCATATACAAGCAACTGCAATTTCTTACCAGACGCCAAGTCACTATAATCATCAAAGTGATTATCTCCTGTCTTGTAATCAATAACTACAAAGCCATCATCCTTAATATCAATTCGATCAACAAATCCCCTAATGCTAAGTCCGTTGGCAGATGGTATGTTATCAAATCTATATTCGTAATACTTTGGCTCGAAATTACATTTTAATATCGGGCTTGCGACAGCATTAGCAATTCTTCCAACCTCATCATACAATGCTCGAATTACATAAGCATTATTCTTATTGGAGATAGTGTCTTTGTATTCTTCCTTCTTAATAACATAATCTAGGAGTTCATGAGCCTTACTGTTTAGATCGGACAGGTCTTCTTTATGCTTTAATATGTAAGGCACCAGTTTGCTCAAAACATCATGGATAATCGTTCCTATATCATTTGGTTTAAGAGTTGTATCTATATCATCCTTAAGTAGCAATCCATATCTTGCAAAATGCATATATGGGCACTTGTAATACATCTCTATCTGACTAACACTAGTAGCGTTATTATGGAAGAAATCTCCCTTAACAGCTCCTAGAGATTTCTTGTGTCCCATACCTGCAATAAGCGACTTAACGTCCGCTGATGATAATTGATAAAGAGTAGAACACAACTTTCTATAATTGGTATTGCTGTTATATGTTTCCCATTGACCTAGATAATCAATAAGCTTGGATTCCAAACATCTTAAGTTTTGATGATTAAATAACACATTATCGGTACTAATATCATAATAATTGCTTGCTATAACATCCAAGGCACCAGAGTATCTCTTAACCTTAATATCACCAATCTTAATTAAAGAATTAATTAAATTATTAGCAAATAAATTACCCTCGCCATTGGATGTTGGATAGGATAATATAATATCTTTCTCATACCTACTTAACAGGTCAACAACTTTAAGAACCTTCCTTGCATTAAGCATGGCAATTGTCGGACTAAGAAGATTGGCATTAGGCAACCTTGCCATCTCATCATCAGTAATTAATCCATTATCCAGTTTCTGACTAGGCATCTTTCCGTCATTATTGCCAAGAACATACAAATGCTTGTACTTAGATACATAACTTGCATTAATATCCGCAACAAAAAGTGTATTACTTGTAATTGGAGGAAGACTTATATTGGTGCTATCGTAGTACTCTTTATATATATCAACGAAATTTTCCGCATTTATGTCAATACTACCAAATACCGCCACCATATCTTCGTTAATAGAATTTATCTTGTTCTTAGCTTGCTCCCACACCCTAAGCTCTAGATCATCTAATGTTGATTCGTATTCGCCCGAGCGAGATAATATATATTCAAAGGCTAAATTCACAATGTCTATATAATCCCCAAAGGTTTTTGATTCCCTAGCTTTACTCTTTAGATCAATAATTAGATTCAACAACTCTAACAAGCCTTCATCCTCAATACCATCTAAAGAGATACACATATCCCCTATTGCACCAATCCTAATAAGATGCTTATCAAGACATCTAACCGCAATCTTATCTAGGTTTAGCAAAGGCGACTTTATTACTACCTGAAATTCACTTAAAGAATAATTATGACCTAATAGATTAAGAATATCAAATATAATCCTTACCAATGGATGCACAGATAATTTTTTGCTTTCGTCAAAGTAATAAGGCAATCCACACGCCACCATGCAACGCTCTATCTTAGACTTATAATCAGACAAGCTCGGAACAACCAACGCATAATCGGATAGCGTTTCCTCTCCACCGTTCTTTAGCCTATTATAAATATCTGACACACAGAATTCGACCTCATCATCCAAGCTATCAAATTCTCTTATCTCCACACCACTACTGCTTAGGTCAATCTTATCTGGTGAAAATGCAAGAACGTTGGATAGCAATACGCTTTGGGGATTATCCAATACTTGGTCAACCTTCTTAATTTCGAAGAGCATATTGTTGTATCGATACATTTCTATTAGATCGTTATAAACTTTGTTATTGTATAAGTGTGAGTTGTTAGCACTACCCCCTCTCAAACACGATATGTATATACCATCACTAAATCTTGATAGTTTAAGAATTATCTCGTACATCAACCTTGTAAAATCATCAAATTCGAGAAAGTAAAATACAGTATTACGAAAAGTATCACTATCAATACTATCCGCAAATAACTTTAGTTGATTAAAGCTATCAGTATATTCCTCTTCCAAAAATTTTTCGTACTCGCTATAAACAAACTTAATATCTTTTTGCTTATAATTACTATACGACTCCGAATCATCAGTATAAATATCTACTGGAGAAATATTACAACTTTTGTAAAAACATATAGTTTCAAATAACGTGCTAGCAAATCCAACATAATCTGTCGCTTTGCCAAAAGCAAGCAGCTTATCTCTATTATCTGTAATTATCTTCTTAACAAGAGCAATGCCCGATTGTTTGGTAAGTATCTTCTTCCTACTAACACCAAGTGTCTTGCGTGCAAGCCTTGTCAAAGATATTACATTTATATCAAAAAAACACACCTCTCCCGTTTCGTCAAAAAGTCTTCTCTCGATACTAAACTGACTTCTATCGGGCGAAATGATCACATGATTTTTTGTCTTATCTCTTTTCTTTAACAACTGGAAGATGTATTGGTTATTAATCTCATTACTTCCACTTGCTACAATATTAATATTCACAGACATACCTCATACAAATAGTATTATAAGTATATCAAATGATCCTTAATTTTTCAAGTTTATTACACTCATCTTCACTATTTATTGTTTGATATTACCAGCTCTACTTAAGCTTTCAATTTTGCGAGTCATGGATTTTATTTTGTCAAGATACCTTTCCTCTACTTCAAGCTCAGCATTACGCTTTATAAGTCGCACCAGCCCCATAAATAGATCCATTATATCCTCATCACTTACCAGGTCAACTTGAGGCTTAAATTGCAGTACTTTGATTCTTGTGTAATACACACCACTAATACTTTTGTTTGGTCTTAATTTTATCATATTTAATTATTAACAACTTTCATATAAACTAACACCTCTTCATATAATATTTCAAGCAAAATATTTATTTTGAGGATTATTTATTATGAACGAGAATTTCTTACACTTCGTTAGTAGCTCTCCTTGCATACTTAAGATTAATGGTGATAACATTGGTAGCATAGACAATATAAGCACTCACGAAATAGATGTATTGACCAAGACAAAACAAATATATCTTAATTACGAAGCGATTGTCAAAGATGCTCCGAGCATACCCTATACCGCAATAATCAATACAGAGCATACACCCACTAGCGACAATCCAAATGTACATATAGTACCGTTTAATAATAACCATTATGATATAATACTTTCGCCATTTTATTACTACCACATTGTCGAGAGCAAAACATTGTTTAGTGGTAACGTCGGCGAATTCTTTGTTTCTATAACTACCGACAATACCAATACTAAAGTTTACATATATAGCGGTATGAGTATGGTATTTAATACCACACTCCCTGCTTTTTCGACCGCTAAGGCAAGTATTCAATCTAACATTATTCTAATTCAAGGAATCATTTCGGATAACCAATACTATGCTCTTGCTATAGACTCTCGTAACATGAAAATCATTTATAACAACTACGCGTCTTCCATAGAAGAAACCAAACAAGCTCTAAATATATTTAATTCCTGCAACACGCTCTGCCACCACGCCGTTGTATGTAATGTAGATTACTCATCACACTCCCACAACCAATACTATGTGTTCGAAAGAGAACATCAGCAATATACCTTTTCCGAATATCTTATTCCTCGTGCATTTTTTGAGTGTTTGCAGATTGAAGATGAGTCTAGCCTTAAACAATTACTCAACGCCAATCTATCTTCTGCAACAATGTCGCAATTTAGAGAATACTTTGGCAATATTAGAGAATTCTATCTCAATAGACATGATAGCACCAAAGTCAAAGTTAATTACTCTATACTATCTAATCAATGGAATAATTACACCTTCCATATGGATAGTGGCAAAATATCCGAAATCGAAAAAATCTTCTAATAGCACTGATTTGTATTTGATAATTTGCAGAAAATAAGTTATACTTAGTACTAATAATACACAAGGAAAAAATCGTGGATAAATATAAAGTTATCGCAATAGTCGCAGCTATACTGCTGATACTGATTATAATTGTTTTGTCTAGTAGAACAAGAATAGTCAAGACTTACAACAAATATATGCGTGTAGACAATAAACATAATATTACAGGCAAACAACTAGCATTTTTTGCAAAACAGCAATTAGGACTTGACGACCTCAAATTTGCATTGACTCAAGAAAAGCTTGGTGATGCTTATTCGTACAAGTACAATACACTTATAATGAGCGAGGATGTCTGTAATTACGCATCTCTATCATCTATGGCAATAGTTGCACACGAACTAGGTCACGCTATGCAATATAGAGATAATAGCCCGTTGTTTAATACAGTAATCCTTACCAACCGCATAACCAGATTTACAAGTGGATTTGTGGTACCATTATTCATAATTGGACTATTCTTTTCTATCTTTCAATACCCTACTCCAGACTTTGGATATATATTAATAATTATATCGTTTAGCCTATTTGTTCTTCAGATTCTTAACAAGTTACTGAATATTCCTCTTGAATATGATGCTAGTAGCAGAGCTCTTAAGTATCTTAAAGAAAACAATCTCCTTACCCACGGAGAATTATCTAAGGCTAGAAAACTACTTAGTATCGCAGCACAAACTTATGTAGCAAGTTTATTTGATGAACTAATTCCGTTTAAACGCAAAAAAAACTCTAAAAAGAAGAAAAAATAATCAATGTTATATTATGATTAGAAAAAACTTACCAAGTTTATATCCTACAATGGATTAACTTGATAAGTTTTTTTCTTACTATTTTATAATTCTTGATATAACAACTATAACTAAATGATTTGTAGTTTGTGAGAATTTATAATTTTTCTATGGCTCAATATTAGTAATACATACACCGGAGTTCTTTCCGTTCATGACACTGATACCGTTAGACTTGCATATTCCGTCTTTGTTAAATAAACACTCTGCACTACACTCTATAGACATACATCTATTGTGCCTAAATGGATGAATATCCGGAGCAGTTTCGAACATATCTCTACTTATATCTTGGTGTTGTTTGTCATCAAGTTTGTCAGCCATCTCAAATGTAGCACACTCACAATTTCTTGCAACCTTAATCCCCTTACTCATACACGCACAACTATCGTTATATTTGCAATTTAATTTTTTACATTTCAAATCCATAAAATTATCTCCCCTTATCAATTAATTATATTGTTGACAATTGACATTGCAAATATTCGTAACATATAATTCCTTAAACAAATAATTTAGTTGACAAATTATTCAAATACCCTTAAACTAATAAAAATACTTATTAAGCGAGGCAGATATGAAAGTTGTATTACTTAAAGACTTGAAAGGCAAAGGCAAGAAGGGAGATATAATCGAAGCTTCTGATGGCTATGCTAAGAATTTTCTAATCCCACAAGGGATAGCTAAACCTGGCACTAGTTCTAACCTTAACGAAGCTACTCAAGCCAAGGTTGCTAAGGATTACCATACAGAACAAGCTCGACTTGCAGCTCTTGAACTTAAAGAAAAACTTGAGAAATTATCATTATCAATCAAAGTAAAATGTGGCAATACTGGCAAAGTATTCGGATCAGTTACCAATAAAGAAGTTGCTGACGAACTTGATAAACTTGGAATTTCTATCGACCGTAAAAAAATTGAACTTGATACAATCAAGACTACTGGAACTTTTGATGTTAAGATTAAATTATTCCCTGGAATCAATGCTAAGATCAAACTAGAAGTTAATGCCGAATAACCAAACAAAAACATTGTATTACTTAACAAATAATACAATGTTTTTTTGTTTTGTCTATTCTAGTTATCTGTATTTATATCGTCTTTCTTTCCTTTGTTTTTTTTGTGTGTATTGTTCTTAACCATTTTGGGAACTTCATCTTCCTTTGCCCAAGAACCAATCACTTCGCTAACTGGTGTGGAATATACAAATGCGGAAGGATCACAATCTCTCACAATTCGCTTCAAAGTACTTGATTGGAATTTGGATATAAGACAAGTAACAATATACTTATCCTCCCCTGTATGCATACCCTTTGCTTGAGTAAGAGTACAACCTCTGTACAATTTTGTCATCAGTTCCCTACCGATTTCATCTGGCTTAATAGTAATTATATTATACGCCCTTACCTGCTTGTAGCCCTCATTAACAAAGTCTGTTGTAAATATAGATATAAACAACGCGAGTATTGTATAAGGCAACAACAACCATCCATCACTGAATACTACTAGCGAAAGTGCAATAACTACAATGTCTACTGCAACAACTATTCTACCAATGGTAAATCGTGGATATTTCTTCCTTACTACGCTAGCAATCATGTCGCTACCGCCTGTAGAGCCGCCAAACCTCACAACAATCCCTATACCAACACCCATTATTGCTCCCCCATAAACCGCAGAGATAAGTGTCTCATATACAATATCAATGTCAATAAATTCAAACACTTCCATTGCTAGAGAATAGGAAACAATTCCAATCAACGCTTTTATGGCAAACTTCTTACCTAATGTTCGGTACGCATATATAAACAAACCCAAATTAAGAATTAAATAAATAATTGAGTTATTTAACCAATTAATTCCCCAAGAGCCGAATAAAGATGTAAATATCATAGCAAGTCCAGAGAAACCACCAGTAGATATGTTATTAGGAACTAAGAAAACACTAAAGGCAAATCCCATTATAAAAGTGCCTAGTATTATCATGAATATATCAATTGCAAATTCGTATTTTTTGTTAGTAGTAAGCCCCATATACACCCCACACACAATATTATCAAGTTAATTGTACTAGACAAGAAAATTTTTTGCAAGCAAAAAACGCACAAAAATTTGTGCGTTTTAACTAACTAAATGGATTAACTTAATTACTTAAGCTCTACAGTAGCACCAGCTTCCTTAAGCTTAGCTTCGATTTCCTTAGCCTCTTCAGCAGGAACATTTTCTTTAAGAGTTTGAGGAGCTCCATCAACAAGAGCCTTAGCCTCACCTAGTCCAAGACCAGTAAGTTCTTTAACGATCTTGATAACAGCGATCTTGTTAGCACCAGCTTCCTTAAGAACAACTGTGAACTCGCTCTTCTCTTCAGCTGCAGCAGCAGGAGCACCAGCAGCACCCATTACAGCAACAGGAGCAGCAGCACTTACGCCGAACTCTTCCTCTAACATTTTAACTAATTCGCTTACTTCCATAACAGAAAGCTTTTTGATTTCTTCTACAAATGATTTCAAATCTGCCATTTTAAATTTTCTCCTTAAATTTTATTTTTTGATTTTTAATTTTAAATTTTTAGTATTTTGATTAATTTTGCTTCTCTGCGATAGCATTTAATGCTCTAGCAAGTGCAGCAACTGGTGCATTAAGAGTACCAAGCAACATAGCAACAAGAACATCCTTAGATGGGATCTTAGCAAGTGCTTCTACCTGCTCTTTAGCAACTACTTTACCGTTAAGAATACCAAACTTAACAGCCATTTTGTCTAATTCTTTCTGATGCTTGCAGAATACTCTAGCAGGAGCAACTTCGTCTGCAGAATAAGCAACTGCAGTAGTTCCCTCGAACATCTTAGGATCGTAATCAGTGATACCAAGATCGTTAAGTGCTCTAACAAGAAGTCTATTCTTGAAAACTTTGTAAGCTACACCGTTCTCTCTGAATTCCTTTCTCATTACAGTATCTTCTGCAACAGTAATTCCACGATAATCAACGAATACGATTGACTTAGCGTCTTTAAGTTCTGCCTTGATGCCTTCAACAAGCTCTTTCTTTAATTCTAGATTAGCGCTCAAATTTGTGTCCTCCATTAGTTATTAGAAAACAAAACACCTTATGCCCTAAAAACAGTAGCATAAGGTGAAAAACAATTTCATCTATATTATACTATCCTCGGCAAGCGTTCCTTATAACCAAAGAACTTTATGATAATAATCTCTTGCTGTCTTAGGGTACATTGATATTTAATTTCCGATATAGATTATATTATATTGATTACTATTTGTCAATAGTTTTTGTAAACTTTCCTAAAAAATTTTTTATACATCAAGTTCCACAAATTCATCATAAGTAATAGCCTTGTCAAATACCTTAGTGTCAGTAATTTTAATAATTCTATTACAAACTGTTTGCATTAATTCTTGGTCATGCGAAGTTAGTAACAAATTACCTTTGTAACTTATCAATCCCTTGTTTAATGCAGTAATACTTTCAAGATCCAAGTGGTTTGTAGGCTCATCAAAGATTAGTAGATTACCAGATGTTAACATCATCTTGGCAAGCATACATCTAACCTTCTCTCCACCACTAATTACCTTAGCTTTCTTCATGCCCTCTTCTCCAGAGAATAACATCCTACCTAGCCAAGAACGCACAAATGTCTGTTCCTTTTCCTTGGAAAATTGTGCAAGCCAATCCACCAAAGATAGATCACATCCATCAAAGAACGAGTTGAAGTTCTGAGGAAGATAAGAATATGTTATTGTCTTACCCCAAGTAATTGTACCAGTATAATCTTTGTCTTCGCCAGCTAATATATTAAACAATGCACTAAGAGTTGTTGTCTTGTCACTTACAAAGCCTATTTTCTCACCTTTGTTGACTGTAAAGCTTACGTTGCTAAATACGCCCTCTTTGCTTAGATTCTCAACTTTGAGTATATCATTACCAGCCTCACGTTCCATAGCAAAGTTAATGTATGGATACTTACGATTGCTAGGCTTGATATCATTAAGAGTAAGCTTCTCTAATTCCTTTTTACGGCTTGTTGCTTGTCTACTTTTGCTAGCATTAGCAGAGAATCTTGCAATAAATTCTTGTAATTCTTTGGCTCTGGCTTCCATCTTCTTGTTTTCTTCTTTTTGTTGACGAAGTAACAATTGACTTGTTTCGTACCAGAAATCATAGTTACCTAGATATATATTAATTTTACCATAATCCACGTCACATATGTGAGTGCATACATTATTAAGAAAGTGTCTATTGTGCGATACAATTATAAGAATATTCTCAAAGTTTATTAGATAATCTTCCAACCACTTAACTGTCTTAATGTCAAGGTTATTAGTTGGCTCGTCGAGTATAAGAATATCTGGATTACCAAATAATGCTTGCGCAAGCAATACCTTAACTTTAATTGGAGCATCAAGAGTACCCATCATTGCATAATGCAAAGACAAATCCACACCTATACCATTAAGTAGCGTACTCGCATCACTTTCGGCTTCCCAACCACCAAGTTCAGCAAACTCAGCCTCAAGTTCGGCAGCCTTCATGCCATCTTCTTCGGTAAAGTCAGGCTTGGCATAGAGTTCATCTTTGAGCTTCATTATCTCAACTAATCTTTTATGACCATGTAATACCGTATCCATAACAGTATAATCGTTGAAAGCCTCCTGATTCTGATTAAGAACAGACATCCTCTCTCTTGGAGATATTACAACCTCTCCCTTCTGTGGTTGAAGTTCGCCAGAAAGCACCTTGAGAAATGTCGACTTACCAGCACCATTAGCACCAATTACGCCATAACAATTACCCTTAGTAAACTTAAGATTAACTTCATCAAAAAGTTTATTGCTACCAAATTGTACACATAAATTATTAACTTGAATCATTATCCTATTACCTACACTAATTATTTACAGAATAAACTGCATTTTACTTACCTATCTAGTTTAACTAATTTATAAATTATTGTCAAGACAAAAAGGATTTAATAAAAAAGTATATTATTATAGTAAAATTGAAAAACTCTGAAATTAGCTTGATTTAAATTTGTTTTTACAAGTGAACCAGCAAAATTTGAAATTTCTGATGAGGAAAACATCCTATCAAGATTATCTTCATTATCTTTCACTAAAGGATCTGTGGTTTATGATGAAGCAGGGCTAATTCAATACTTAGAGGACCTTGCTAATAGACCAGAGCCATACCCTGCAGTTAAAGTAAAAATGATTAATCCTCATGCATATACTTTATACAGCGAAATACTAGCTCAACGCGAAAAGAATAACTAAGGCAAAGAGCTATAATTACTAGGCACTAATCCATTTAGTGTCTTTTTTGTTAATTAATTACACACAAAATTCCGCTTTATCTAGCCATAATAACAATTTATAATAATTATTTTCACAAAGGGTATTGCAATTTGGTCTTAATTGTAGTATAATATGATTAATACAAACCATGGGAGGAAATAATTATGGGAAAAACTAGCAATTTAAAGTATTATGGACCAATTATATTTAAGAGCCAATTATCAGAAAAGGACGTGCTTGCAAGATACAGAAAATCTGATGAATACAAAAGAAAGATGAGTAAGAATAGTCTTGAAGAAAGAATTCCAGAACTAGGACTTATAATTAGCAACTTAGATTCACTAGCTGGATCAAAGGAAACTATTTATTCTGATTCTGTTTTCAGACAAAATACTCTTACTAGATTAGCAAGATGTCTTATCGCTTACAATATTGATCCTAAAAGATATGCAGGTAGACCTGATTTCAACGAAATCATGCAAGCATATAACGAAGCTAAACTAGCTAAAGTTCAACCAATTAACGAAAACGAAGGTATGTAATTACTTAATCGAATAACACTGCAAATATTTGCGGTGTTATTTTTTTATTATTAAACCCTTCATGGTTAAACGTATAATATATGCAACCCCTATACAAAACAAAAAAGGCTAATAGCCAGCAACCTACTACTATTAGTCTTTTTTTATTTTAATTAATATTGAACTTTAATTCCAGGTCCCATTGTGCTAGAAATAGATACACTCTTAATATATGTACCCTTAGCAGCAGCTGGTTTTGCTTTTACAATAGCATCCATAACAGTATTTAAGTTCTCAGCAAGTTTCTCTTGACCGAAAGATACTTTACCAATCATTACGTGAACGATATTGTTCTTATCTAGTCTGTACTCAACTTTACCAGCCTTAATCTCAGAAATAGCCTTAGCTAGATCTGTAGTAACTGTTCCGCTCTTTGGATTAGGCATAAGTCCCTTAGGTCCAAGAACTTTAGCAATTCTACCAATTACTGGCATCATGTCTGGAGTAGTTACGCAGACATCAAATCCGAACCAGTTCTGAGACATGATCTTAGTAACCATATCCTCTGCTCCAACAAAATCTGCTCCAGCTTTAGTAGCAACGTCTGCATTGTCGCCCTTAGCAAATACTAAGATCTTCTTAGTCTTACCAGTTCCGTGAGGAAGTACTACAACTCCTCTAACTTGTTGATCAGCATTTCTACCATCAACACCTAATTTAACATGAAGTTCAACAGTTTCATCAAACTTCGCACTTGCGGTTTTAACAGCTAGATCTAGAGCATCTGTAACGCTATATTGAGTAGCTCTATCAACTAGTTTAGCCGCTTCTGTATATCTCTTACCTTTCTTCATAAATTTAATCTCCTTGTGGTTTTAATGAATAAATTAAAAGATTTTTTATTCTCCCACTTAATCAATAACTGTGACACCCATGCTTCTGCAAGTACCTTCTACCATGCTCATAGCGGTATCTAGGTTAGCTGCATTAAGGTCAGGCATCTTAAGTTCTGCAATCTCTTTAACTTGTGCTTTAGTAATAGTAGCAACTTTAGTTTTGATAGAGTTAGCCGAACCACTCTCAATCCCGCAAGCTTTCTTAATAAGAACAGCTGCTGGAGGAGTCTTAAGTACAAATGTAAATGATCTATCTTGATAGATAGTAACTACAACAGGAATAATTAGTCCTGCTTTGTCAGCGGTCTTATCGTTAAAATCCTTAGTAAATGATGGAATATTGATTCCGTAAGGTCCTAACGAACTACCTACTGGTGGAGCAGCGGTTGCCTTTCCTGCTGGTAGTTGTAACTTTACAACTGCGGTAATCTTTTTCTCTGCCATATTTTTTCCTCCTGCCAATTCTTTGGCATAATGTGGTATAAGTGAAATGCATTAAATAGATTTACATTTCTCCCACTATATTTTAGATAGATTGCTCTATTTAAAATCAATTAATTAGTATTTGTTGATTAATCAACCTTGCGTACTTGGTCAAGGTTAAGGTCTACTGGAGTATCACGTCCAAACATCTCAACCATAACTTTACATTTAGCATTTTCTGTATCAACAGTAAGCACTGTACCTACGAAACCATTTAACGCACCGTCCAACACTTCAACCTTATCATTGATAGCGATTGAAATATCAATAACGGTATTCTTCTCCAATCTCATCTTTCTGATCTCTTCATCAGTTAGATGCAATGGTCTTCCTTTAGGTCCAACGAAACCAGTAATACCTCTAGTACGAGTAACGGCATGCCATATATCATCACCATATACCATCTTAACGAATATATATCCTGGCATAACCTTTCTTGATACTATTTTCTTCTTGCCATTTTTGTCTTCGACAACATCTTCCATAGGGATTACTATATCAAATATTCTCTCTTGCAAGCTGTATTTGTCTTTAACAATTTCCAAGTTTTCTTTAGCAACATTTTCATATCCCGAGAAGGTATGAAGTGCATACCACTTAGCGTTTTCTGCCGAGCTCACAACTTTGATTTCGGTAGTATCATCAATAAGATTTTTACTCACACTAGTAGTTGCAATAGCCTCAACAGCTTCTTCGGCTACAACAGACTCTTCTATAACTTCGCTTGCCTGCTCAGTAGTATCAGTTGCTTCTATTGTTTCAATGTCACTAACTACAACATCAACATTTTGTTCATCCATAGAAACTTACTCCTTGTAATAATTAAATCACTTTTAAGGCAAAAGCAACTCATAAAGCAAGCTGAATAGCTTGTCCATACCAAAAAGCAATAATGTACATATAGCTACTACTACAATAACTACACAGGTATTCTTAACAACAGTTCCGAAAGTAGGTTTAGACACCTTCTTAAGCTCGCTTATTATTTCAGAAGCTTTCTTCTTAAGAGACTTCTTCTCTGTCTTATTTTTGTTCTTACCCTTGTTCTTATTGTTCTTGGAATCTTTCTTCTTAGAATTATCTTTCTTAGAATCCTCTTTTGCTTTTCCATCAGAATTCTTAGAAGCCTTATCTTTCTTAGAAGTCTTTTGTTTTTTAGTATCAGTCACCTCTTCAGTAGCCTCGGTAGTTTCTACTGTCTCTGGTTCGATTACTTCAACTTCTTCGGTTGTAGGCTGACCTTTCTTTTTTGCCATAATTCATTAATTCCTTTCAACTTAAATTTTATTATTTAGTTTCCTTATGAACTGTATGTTTTTTACAGAACTTACAATACTTCTTAACTTCGATTCTATCAGGATCATTTTTCTTGTTCTTCTGACTATCGTAATTTCTTTGTTTACATTCTGTACAAGCAATAATAATATTGTTTCTCATAGTTTTTCCTCCAAAACACAATCTTAGCCTAATGATTTTAGCACAGATTTCCACAATTGTCAATGCCTAATCTCACAATAAAAAATAGAGTTCGAAACTTTTTTAGAAACTCTATAATCTATTTACTAAATATAATATACACTATTATATCAAAAAAATCAAGTGTTTTCTTAAATTTTTTATAAAAATAATATAAATTTTTATTATTATGTTCTTAAGAAAAATTTTTATTAATTTATCTTCTGAAAATAAAAAAGGAAGTAAGCAAAACTTACCTCCATAATATTATCTACCCATAGTATCTTCGAACTGCTGTTCCATCTGCTTCCTGCGTTGCTCAGCAATTTTATCCTGATTTTCCTTCCTATTGTTATTAAGTGCTCCCAAATAACTGGAATATACACTAGTCGAAGCAACCGGCTCTTGTGCAACATTTTCGCCCGCTTGCTTGTCTTTATTCTTAAATTTATCTAAGCGAGAGAACCTATCCTGCAACGAAGATCTAGCAATTTCTGTGTAATGATTAGGAGTTTCAACGTCTGCACTACGAGTTGTGTCCACCACTTTTTGTGATGCGGCAGAAGTCCTATGTGCACCAGTAAAAGACTCATAGAACGAAGGACTTTGCTGTACAGTAGGTTCTGCTTGAGTTTTCTCCTCCTTGACAGCTGGCTCTGCACTAGAATTCTTAATAATCTCTTCGATATAATGAGATTCTTCTTTTCCCCCTGCTACTCTATTATCTTTTTCCACCCTAACTTCGGATTCAGGAACTTCGTTGATAATCTCTTCTGCTCGTTGTTTATTAGGTATTTGATCTACAACAACCTCATCTTCATTATGAGCCTCTTCAAGGATTTCTTCGACTTTCTTTCTGTCATCCTTATCAAGCATATGAAGAGCTTTTTGTTCAAATTTATCATTTAGTTTATTTACATTTTCGACAAATGTATCAAGAGCTGGTTTAATTACATTTTTGAATTCTTGCTCATCTTTCTCAAATGCAGGATTAATACCGCTATTCATCTCAAAACACTTATCTAGTAACTCGTTAAGTACTTTATAGTTCTTCTCTTTTAGGAATACATTTTGAATCAAAGCATATTGATCATTAAAACTGCTAAGAACTGTCCTTGTATACTCGTTATCTACTTTAGTAAGAGCCGAAATTCTTGAAGTAAAATACTTACCATAAGCATCAAGAAACTTCTCCTCAAGCAGTTTATCTAGCATCAGAGAATATTGCTTCTTAGCAACAATATAACTATCCTCATTATAGATGTCATCTTTTAACTTTCTCTCAAGAGCCTCAGAGTCCTCATCTTCTTCTTCGGACATAAGGATATTAAAATGGTCATATGCTTCTTGCATGAAATTGTCTACATTTTCATTATAATCTTCAAGTTTTGTCCTTATTGTGTTCTGCAAATATCCTTGAATTTTATCAACTTCTTCAAGCAAAAATAATGTAGCAGTTGCACTCTTACCATTATGAGATTTCGAATCAAATAGCAATTCAAACACCAATTCGCCATATCCTAGTAAGTTACCAATACAGAATACTGAATTGGCAAAAGATGTCTTCTTAATCTTCTTAAGACCAATTAACTCACTAATAATTTGTGGTGCTATACTATATTCCCCATTATCGTCATAAGTTCCAAGCAAGTTATTAGTTATAACATCAATCTTCTCAGTAACATAATTGTCTTGAGTTGCAGCTCTAACGAGCTTTCTATTGCTAGCCATATTTTCATCTCCTATTTTTTAAAAGTATACCATAGTCAGTCAAAAAAGAAAAACAAATAAATATCATTTATACTACACAATAAGATTTTTTCAATAATACTATTTTCGCCATTTGGGGTAATTTTATTGCAGAAAAAGCAATAAATATCCCCCAGTTGAACTGGGGGTTTTTCAGTTTAGGGTAAAACCCTTTGTTACTAGCATAGCGTAAACGCTTACTCATTGTCTGCCTTTTGCGAAGCGAACCGCTAGTTTTTAAATAGGTCTATTACCTCTGTGATTGTCATTTGTTCCGTTAATTTATCTTCTTTCAGTTGGTTCGCTATATACTCCTTAATTTTTTGAGTATTCTTACCAACTGTATCTACATAATACCCTCTACACCAGAAAGTTCTATCTCTATACTTGAATTTCATATTTGCATACTTTTGATATATTAACAAACTACTTTTACCTTTGAGAAATCCTATGAACCCGCTTACGCTCTCCTTTGGTGGTATTTTTACCAACATATGTATATGATCTGGACACACTTCTGCTTCCACGATTTCTACATTTTTCCATTCACACAACTGCCTTAGAATTGCTCCAATTTCTTTTCTCTTTTGTCCAAAGAATACTAATCTTCTATACTTTGGTACAAATACAATGTGATACTTGCAATTCCAAGTCGTGTGTGCTAAACTATTTGTGTCATTCATGACTTTTATCTCCTTGTGTTTTAAATTTTGTTTGCAGACAATATTTAATTCTAACACAAGGAGATATTTTGTTCAACGGCAAAAGCCTCTACTGAACCACCAGACTATCTGGTGGTTTTCTTATACAAAAAGAGAGGACATAATCCTCTCTAAATAATGTGTTATCAAAATTACTCGATAATTGAGCTAACAACACCAGAACCAACTGTTCTACCACCCTCACGGATAGCGAAACGAAGTCCTTGCTCGATAGCAATTGGAGTGATAAGTTTGATAGTCATTCTTACGTTGTCACCAGGCATAACCATCTCAACTCCCTCAGGAAGCTCGATAGTACCAGTAACGTCTGTAGTACGGAAATAGAATTGTGGTCTGTAACCGTTGAAGAATGGAGTATGACGACCACCCTCTTCTTTCTTAAGTACGTAAACCTCAGAAGTGAAGTGAGTGTGAGGTGCAATAGTAGCTGGCTTACAAAGAACTTGACCTCTCTCGATTTCATTTCTTTGAACGCCTCTTAGTAGTAGACCTACGTTGTCACCAGCTTGAGCTTGGTCAAGCATCTTACGGAACATTTCAACACCAGTAATAACTGTTTGAAGCTTAGATCCCATACCAACGATTTCTACTGTGTCACCAACTTTAACAGTTCCTCTCTCTACTCTACCTGTAGCAACTGTACCACGACCAGTGATTGTGAATACGTCCTCAACTGGCATAAGGAAAGGCTTGTCAGTCTCTCTTTCTGGCTCAGGAATATAAGTGTCAAGAGCTTCCATAAGTTCGTTAATAGGAGCACAAGCAGGATCATCTACTTTGCCGTCTTTAGCAGCTTCAAGAGCCTTAAGTGCAGAACCCTTGATAATTGGAGTCTTGTCTCCAGGGAAACCATACTCAGTAAGTAGGTCTCTGATTTCCATCTCTACTAATTCAAGTAGTTCTGGATCGTTAACTTGGTCAGTTTTGTTCATGAATACAACAATGTAAGGAACTCCAACCTGTCTAGCAAGTAGGATATGCTCTCTTGTTTGAGGCATTGGACCATCAGTAGAAGCAACAACTAGGATTGCACCGTCCATCTGAGCAGCACCAGTGATCATGTTCTTAACATAGTCAGCGTGTCCTGGGCAGTCAACGTGTGCATAGTGTCTTCTTTCTGTCTCGTACTCAACGTGAGAAGTATTAATTGTAATACCTCTTTGTCTCTCTTCTGGTGCTTTATCAATAGCGCCATAGTCCATTGCTAGTGCCTTACCTTGAGCAGCTAGAGTCATAGTAATAGCTGCAGTAAGAGTAGTTTTGCCGTGGTCAACGTGTCCGATAGTACCAACGTTAACGTGAGGCTTGCTTCTTTCGAATTTAGCTTTTGCCATTTTAAATAATCCTCCTAAAAATTTTTAATTAATCTTTTTTTGTATCCCCGATAACTTTATCGGAAATATTTTTTGGAACCTCCAAATAGTGAGAGAATTCCATACTGAAAGTTCCACGACCCTGAGTAAGTCCACGAAGATCTGTTGCGTAACCAAACATCTCTCCTAGTGGTATTTCTGCGTGAATAACTTGAGTACCGTTACGCAAATCTGTTCCACTTAGCACTCCACGGCGACGAGTAATGTTACCCATTACATCACCTAGGTAATCATCAGGCGTTTCTACTTCAACCTTCATGATTGGTTCAAGAAGCACAGGGTCTGCCTTCTTAACACCATCCTTGAATGCCATAGAACCTGCAATTTTATATGCCATTTCTGATGAGTCTACATCATGATAAGAACCATCAAAAAGCGTAACCATAAAGTCCACGGTCTCGAATCCAGCTAGCACACCATTTTGCTTAGCCTCTTGGATACCGTTGTCGATAGCTGGGATATATTCCTTAGGAATAGCACCACCAACAATCTTATTCTCGAATTTGTAACCTTCGCCTGGTTGTAATGGAGTAAGTTTAACCCAACAGTGACCGTATTGACCACGTCCACCTGATTGTTTAATGTACTTACCTTCAACTTCAACCTCTTTTCTAAATGTTTCTCTGTATGCAACTTGAGGAGCACCAACGTTACAATCAACTTTGAATTCTCTCTTAAGTCTATCAACAATTATTTCAAGGTGAAGCTCACCCATACCAGCGATAATAGTTTGACCAGTTTCTTGATCAGTGTAAGTCTTAAATGTTGGATCTTCTTCTGCTAGCTTAACTAGAGCTATAACCATCTTCTCTTGGTCTTGCTTAGTCTTAGGCTCGATAGCAACATTAATAACTGGCTCTGGGAAGTCCATACTTTCTAGGATAATTGGCTTGTTCTCTGCACATAGAGTATCACCTGTAGTAGTATCTTTAAGACCGATAACAGCAATGATTTCTCCAGCGAAAGCCTCTGTAATCTCCTCACGGTGATTAGAGTGCATTCTTATAAGTCTACCAATTCTTTCCTTCTTATCTTTAGTACTATTGTAAACATAACTACCTGCTGTAAGAACACCAGAGTAGATACGGAAGAATGTAAGTCTACCAACATAAGGGTCTGTCATAATCTTAAATGCAAGACCAGCTAGAGGCTCTTCGTCCGAACTATGTCTAAGCTCCTCTACTTCGCTATTCGGCTTAGTACCCTTTATAGCTTCAACGTCAGTTGGAGCTGGCATATAATCTACAATAGCATCAAGCAATTTCTGGATACCTTTGTTCTTGAAAGATGTTCCACAAACTACTGGATTGATTTTACCAGAAATTGTACCAATTCTGATACCTTTCTTGATTTCTTCAATGGTTAATTCTCCAGTTTCGAAGAATTTCTCCATAAGAGCGTCATCTTGCTCTGCAGCAACTTCTACAAGTTGTTGTCTGTACATCTCTGCTTTATCTTTGTACTCAGCAGGGATTTCTTTAACTTCTAAGTCCTGTCCCTTGTCATCCTTGTAGAATGTCGCATTCATTTCTACAAGGTCAATAATTCCTCTAAATTCATCAGCCTCACCAATTGGTAATTGGATAGGAACTGCATTAGAGTTAAGTCTTTTTCTCATGCTATCAACAACACGCTCAAAGTTAGCGTCGTTGATATCCATCTTGTTAACATAAGCCATTCTTGGAACGTTGTACTTATCAGCAAGTCTCCAGTTAGTTTCGCTCTGAGCCTCAACACCTGCTCTTGCACTAAATACTGCAACAGCACCATCAAGAACTTTAAGAGATCTGTTAACCTCAACAGTAAAGTCTACGTGTCCAGGAGTGTCAATAATGTTAATCTGATGATTCTTCCACATACAAGTAGTAGCAGCACTAGTAATAGTGATACCACGCTCTTGCTCTTGAGCCATCCAGTCCATTGTAGCTTCGCCTTCGTGAACCTCGCCCAACTTATGTGTTTTACCAGTAAAGAATAGAATTCTTTCGGTAGTTGTTGTTTTACCGGCATCAATGTGAGCCATGATACCAACATTTCTTAATTGATTTAATGGAGTTGTTCTTGACATTAATCTATCTCCTTATTACCAACGATAATGTGCGAAAGCCTTATTACTTTCTGCCATCTTATGAACATCATCTTTCTTCTTATATGCTCCACCTGTACTATTGTAAGCATCTATAATTTCGTTAGCAAGTTTCTCTTCCATGCTCTTTTCGTTTCTCTTTCTAGCGTATGTAACTAACCATCTAATTGCTAGAGTCTGTTGTCTAACAGGGTTAATTTCGATAGGAACTTGATAGTTACTACCACCAACACGTCTAGCTTTAGTCTCAAGCAATGGCTTAAGATTCTCTAGAGCTTGTAGGAAGTACTTATCAGGTTCAACGCTAAGTTTATCTTTGATTATCTCAAATGAATTGTACACAATACCTTCAGCGATTGCCTTCTTACCATCAAGCATAACTTGGTTAATAAGCTTAGTGATAATCTTACTACCATATACGTGATCTGGCAATACATCTCTTTTGCGCACACCTGCTCTTCTTGGCATAATATTTCTCCTTTATATATTTGTTTAAGTTTCAAGAGCAACAAAGCTCTTAGTATTTAAATTGTTTGTAAGTCTTACTTACCTTTCTTAGCACCGTATTTGCTACGAGCTTGCTTTCTTTTAGCAACACCTGCAGTATCTAGTGTACCACGGATAACATGATAACGCACACCAGGCAAGTCTCTTACTCTTCCGCCACGGATAAGAACAACACTGTGTTCCTGAAGGTTGTGACCTTCTCCTGGAATATAAACTGTACCTTCTTGACCATTGCTAAGTTTAACTCTACAAATCTTTCTAAGAGCTGAGTTAGGCTTCTTAGGAGAAGTAGTAGTAACACTTAGACAAACGCCTCTCTTCTGAGGGTTCTCAGCCAAGATAGGAGTCTTAGACTTCTCTGCAACTTGCTTTCTACCTTGTTTAACTAATTGCGAAATTGTAGGCATTTTGTCCTCCTTGATTTAGTTGATAAGATCTAAACTTCAACCCATGTTCTCATCTTATCTCAGTTAATCCCCCACTTAGCACAAATGTATTGTAGCGTGGGGATGTTCTTGACGAGCAAATCACACCCATGCACTCAATCAAAAACTACTAAACGAACACTTTTCGTCTAGCATACTATAATACATGACATAGTTTACCAAATAAATATCGATATGTCAACATTTTTTCAGGATTTTCTTTTCAATTTTCCATTTTGAAATTTTATTGCCAAAAATCGCACTTTTTATGCCCCCACAATAACTCAATCCAAGCAGAAATAACAAAAAAACAGCTGCATTACAATCTGCAACTGTCCAAAATTTATAAAAATAATTTAAAGATTGATACTAAACAGCCTTATTCTTATCATTAAGAGTAGACTCTACAAGGACGCACAATTCTTTAGGATGAGTTTCGACAACAACCTCAAAAGTGCTCGGCTCAGGAATTTCACAATCGAAAGCAAACGCACACTCTAGATAAGAATCTAGCATTGTTCTTGCATTAGTATGAGCCTCTTCTACAGTTTCGCCACTTGTAACAAGACCAAGATCAAACATGGCTATTATATAACATTTTTCCTCTTCATCAAAGTATAATACCGCTGGATAAGTGTACTTCTTCATAACCCTCTACTCTATTTACTATTTTTCTACATTTACTTAGATAATACCACAAATTTGACAAGTTGTAAAATTATTATCCGCAATTTTATTAAGTTTTTTACTTTTCCAAATAACTAAGAGGTATACTATAAACCGACTTTAGCCTTGTTCTGTTAACTAATCTATACTTTTTGCAAGCACTCTCAAATAGGATATATACCCTATCATTTTTGATTACAATCTCCTCTGCCATAGATGGAATCTCTACCGAATTTATTAATGCATTATCATCAAGATACCACATTGGAACTTCCGAAAGACCAACTCGTGCTATTGCATGAGGCTCTTCCTCAAGTACATTATTATAATAATACAAATGAGAATTCGGAATACTATAAGAAGTACTTAATACAAACTTGCCATCACTAGTTACGTCTATACCTTGACATAAATCTCGAATAGATAATAATTTGTCTGGACACTCCTCATTAATTACACCGGTATTGTATTTCTCACTGATTTTATATCCATATGCAAGCGCATGATGCTCCTCACCAGTTCTAGTCTTCTTATGATGATCTTCATCTGTTTCGTGACTATCTTCTCTATAAAACTCACCAATCCACAACATATCATCTTGAACAAATACGCAATCAGCATTATTAAGCGGATCAAAAAAATCTCTAATAGGAACAACTTCACCATTATCAGCAGCCAATACTCTAGAAACATCAAAACAAAATACAATTCCCTTGTCTAAGTCTTCTGCATAAGATACTGTCCAAAGCAAAGAGCCATAAGAGGCAACTCCTCCCGCATGACCATTGTACATCTTAGTATCTTGAATCTTAAGCGTTACATACTTGTCTACAGCTTTGGTTTCTTGATCGATTACATAAAATCTTGATGGCGATCCGTCGTTCATATACCCGCTTATTACATACTTATTATAACCTTTAAGTTCTGTAAAACCCTGTGGAACAAAGTCTGTGTCTAGACCAGGTATTGCAAATTCTTCGTCCGCATGATTAAAGAATCCTCTGTGCCACGGAAAAAAGAAATATGTGCAAACCGTTGCAGACAATACAATAATTATAGATAACAAAACAATAATAGCCACTTTAATTCCCTTAGGCATAGTATCTCCAATATTTTAAAATTTATTTTTTACATACTAAGAATATCATAATCGTCTTATATTTTCCAAACAAAAAGCCATTAAAAAACAAATTCTTACAATTTGGTATCCTTAATTAGATTAAAATATAGAAAAAGAGCCAAGTATCCCCTAAGGGGAACTTGACTCAATTCTTATTTCAATATTAGATTTCCGCTACGACCTCTGTAGTAGCAACACCATTTACTGACTTAGCAGATGCATCAGGAACAAGTCCTAACTCGTTAAGACTAGGCATGATAGTTCTTGCGATAATCTTGGTCATCTTCTTGTCATAAACTTGAACAAGTCTATTGCCTTCTTTTCTATATGCAGTACCATCGCTAGCGATAATTACGCCACCGGTAGTAGTTTTATTTCCATTTTCCTGTACTCTGCGAGCAAAGTCAGACACTCTCCCGCGGTAAACCATTTTGTCAATTGTTTGGTCCATAACATTTCTCCTTTGAAATAATTATTTCCCCCAATTTAAGTTTACACTTACCCATTACATATCAGTACGCACTAATGCAAGCCCACCCGCCTGCACATACTAATATGTATTTATGTGTATATTATATATCATTTTTTATCAAATGTAAATACCTAAAATGAAAATTTTAAAAACTTTTTAATAAAATTTGCCTAAGCATAGATATAACTACACTCAGGCAAAATTATTATAGTTAGATTATATCTTCTACCAAATTCTCATCAAAGAGCTTGTTAGTTTCTTCATCCATACTATCCATTACTCTATCATCTTCCCTAGTATCCTTAAAGTCTAGATGTCTAATAGTCTTGTAACCAGTACCAGCAGGAATCTGCTTACCAACCATAAGATTCTCTTTAAGGCTTACTAAGTTGTCAACCTTACCCTTAACAGACGCATCTGTAAGAACTCTCGATGTTTCCTGGAAAGATGCAGCAGCAAGGAACGAAGGATTGCTAAGAGCAGCCTTAGTGATACCCTGAACAAGACGCTTAGCAGTAGCAGGTCTTCCGCCCTCGCTAACAACTCTATCGTTCTCAGCTTCGAACTTGAAGTGGTCAACTATATCACCAATAAGCATATCGGTATCTCCACTATCCTCAACTTTTACGTTACGTAACATTTGACGGATAATGATCTCTACGTGCTTAGTATTAAGCTCAACACCTTGAGATGAGTATGTTGCAAGAACTTCATTAAGAAGGTAATTCTGAACATCATTAACGCCTCTAGTACGAAGGAAGTCATTTGGATAGATAGAACCTTCTGTCAATACAGCACCGGCTTCAACGTTATCTCCGTTTTTAACCTTAAGAACAACACCATAAGGGATAATATACTTACCATCACCTTCTGGGTTCTTAACGATAACTTCGTAGTACTTGCCACCCTCTTTGTTCTGAGCAGCCATTTCTTTAAGTACAACTTTACCTGCAACTTCACTAATAGTTGCAACACCCTTTGGCTTACGAGCTTCGAATATCTCGGCAACTCTAGGAAGACCTTGGGTAATATCGGCAGCGTTCGCAACACCACCTGTGTGGAACGTTCTCATAGTAAGCTGTGTACCTGGCTCACCGATTGATTGAGCAGCAATAATACCAACTGGCTCTCCGAGAGGAACAATCTTGTTGTTAGACATATTCTTACCATAACACTTAGCACAAATACCATGCTTAGCACGACAAGTAAGAGCAGTTCTAATATTAACCTCTTCGATACCAGCATCAGTAATTGCCTTAGCCATATCAGCAGACACCATTGTATCAGCAGGAACTATAACTTTCTTAGTTTTTGGATCGATAACATCTTCAACTGTGTATCGTCCAATAATTCTCTGAGCAAGCGAACATACAGGAGTTCCATCTTTGATAATTGCAGAAACTCTCATGCCCTTAGCTTTCTCTCCGTTCTCATGGAAACAATCTTCCTGAGCAATAATAACTTCTTGTGCAACTGCTTCAAGTCTTCTGGTCAAATAACCAGAGTCAGCAGTCTTAAGAACTTTATCGGCAAGACCTTTTCTACCACCACGAGAAGATATAAAGTACTCTAGTGGAGTAAGTCCCATACGGAAGTTAGATTTAACTGGGATATCAACCTTACGTCCAGATGTATTAGCCATGATACCACGCATACCACAAAGCTGTAATACCTGTCCTGCGTTACCACGGGCTCCAGACTCAGCCATCATTCTAACTGGGTTAAGCACATCCATCTGCTTGATAACGATACCCTCTAATTGTTTAGTAACATCCTTCCACAACTTAATATTCTTATCAAGTTTCTCGTTCTCAGTAATGAAACCACGCTTGTAGAACTTCTCGTTCTCAGCAATTTGTCTTTCAACATCAGCAACCATAGTCTTCTTATCTGCAGGAATCTGCATATCGAACACGTTAATTGTGATTGCACCAATAGTCGAATACTTGTAACCAATCTCCTTGATATGGTCAAGCATCTTAACTGTTTCGGTTGTTCCTAATGCGTTAAAGCACTGACGAATAATAACATCAAGCTTCTTCTTGGTAACTAAGAAGTCGATCTCATACTTACCAGCATTATCAGGATTAGATCTATCGATAAATCCAATGTTCTGAGGAATATTCTTGTTGAAGATAATCTTACCAACAGTGGTATCAATTCTCTTGAGTACTTTCTTACCATCAATCTCAACTTCTCTTCTTACCTGAATTGGAGATTGAAGTTCAACAATCTTAGTCTGGTATGCCATAAGTGCTTCATCTTCCGAATTAAAGTACTTACCTGCACCCACACCATTTTCTTTGACAATTGTTAGATAGTACGATCCAAGTACCATATCCTGTGTAGGAGTAACAATTGGACAACTATCTGCAGGCTTAAGTACGTTGTTACTAGATAACATAAGAATTCTAGCCTCTGCACAAGCCTCTGGACTAAGTGGAACGTGAACAGACATCTGGTCACCGTCAAAGTCCGCGTTAAATCCACCACACACAAGTGGGTGAAGTCTAATTGCTCTACCTTCGATTAGCACCGGCTCAAATGCCTGAATACTAAGTCTGTGAAGTGACGGAGCACGGTTAAGTAGTACTGGGTGATCTTTGATAACTTCCTCAAGAAGATCCCAAACTACTGGTTTTTGTTTCTCGATTACACGCTTAGCAGTCTTAAAGTTAAGGGATAAATTCCTCTCAACTAGCTTACGCATAATAAATGGTTTGAATAACTCAAGAGCCATTTCTTTAGGAAGACCACATTGATACATCTTAAGCTCAGGTCCTACAACGATAACAGAACGACCAGAATAGTCAACACGCTTACCTAGTAAGTTCTGTCTAAATCTACCAGGCTTACCCTTTAAACTAGCAGTAAGAGACTTAAGCTCTCTTTGCTTAGGTCCTTGAACAGCTTTGCCTTTCTTACCATTTTCGATAAGTGCATCCACTGCTTCCTGCAACATACGCTTCTCGTTACGTACAATAACTTCCGGAGCACCAATTGACATAAATTTCTTAAGACGATTGTTACGGTTGATAATTCTACGATATAGATCGTTAACATCAGATGTAGCGAATCTTCCACCGTCAAGCTGGATCATAGGTCTAATATCTGGTGGGATTACAGGAATAACATCCATAACCATCCACTCAGGTCTATTACCGCTCTTACGGAACGACTCGATTACCTCAAGTCTTTTTGATTTAATTTTCTTCTGACCACGAGGAGCTTTCTCGATCTGCTCTTTAAGGATCTCCGATTCCTTTTCTAGATCAATCTCGGCTAACAATTCCTTAATAGCCTCGCCACCCATCTCAGCTCTAAAGCTATCATAACCATATTTCTCAATAGCCTCTCTGTATTCTGCATCAGAGATTACTTGCATTTTGCTAAATCCAGTATTGCCTGGCTCGATTACAATATAGCTTACATAATATATAACTTTGTCTAGTTGTCTAGAATTTAGGTTAAGCAGAACACCTATTCTAGATGGGGTGCTCTGCAAGAACCAAATATGTGCTACTGGAGTAGCAAGCTCTATATGTCCCATCCTTTCGCGTCTAACGCTACTCTTGGTAACTTCTACTCCACACTTATCACATATTACACCTTTGTGTCTAATTCTCTTGTATTTGCCACAATGACACTCCCAGTTCTTCTTAGGTCCGAAGATTCTTTCGCAAAGAAGACCAGATGTCTCAGGCTTGTGAGTACGGTAGTTAATAGTCTCAGACTTAGTAACTTCTCCGTGGCTCCACTCTCTTATCTTTTCTGGAGATGCTATACCTATTTTTACAGATGCTAGGTTATTTAATTCAAACATTGTTTTCTCCTTTTTTACATATCATCCAAGTCATCAAATAATGCAGACTCGTCAAATATATTATCAAAATCTTCGTCACTCTCAAGGTCTTCCTCAAGCGAACTCTCGCTACCCATAGCCTCATCAAAGTCAAGCTCAATATCCTTAACCTCTTCTCTAGGCTTAGTAGCTTCGGCAAATGTCTCAATAGTATCAGCGTTAAGATCGCTAAGAGCGAATTCTTTGCCCTGATCATTAAGCATCTGAACATCTAATCCTAGACCTTGAAGTTCCTTAATAAGAACCTTAAAGCTTTCTGGCATACCAGGCTCAGGTAGAGGTAATCCCTCAACAATTGCCTTGTAAGCAGCAAGTCTTCCTTCGGTATCGTCAGACTTAATAGTCATCATTTCTTGCAATAACTTGGTTGCACCATATGCCTCTAGTGCCCAGACTTCCATTTCTCCGAATCTCTGTCCACCGAACATAGCCTTACCACCAAGCGGTTGTTGTGTAACATAAGCATAAGGACCAGTCGAACGAGCGTGCATCTTGTCGTTAACCATGTGCTCTAGCTTAATGTAATACATATATCCAACTGTTACAGGGTTCTCAAACGCCTCACCTGTTCTACCATCATACAATTGAATCTTACCGTTCTCAGGGAAGTTGTTCTCTACAAGTAATTCCCTAATATCATTTTCTTTAACACCATCAAATACTGGAGTTGCAATCTTAATACCCAATGCCTTAGCAACTAATCCAAGGTGTACTTCTAATACCTGTCCAACGTTCATACGCGAAGGTATACCTAGTGGGTTAAGCACAATATCAATTGGCTGACCATTAGCCATAAATGGCATATCTTCCACTGGTAATATTCTAGATACAATACCCTTATTACCGTGACGTCCCGCCATCTTATCGCCGACGCTAATCTTACGCTTCTGAGCAATTGTAACTCTAACCATCTGGTTAACACCAGTTTCTAGTTCATCTTTGTTCTTTCTTGAGAATATCTGAATATCTACAACTACACCGCTAATTCCATGAGGAACTCTAAGCGAAGTATCCTTGACATCCCTTGCCTTCTCTCCGAATATTGCTCTAAGTAATCTCTCTTCTGGAGTTGGCTCTGTTTCGCCCTTAGGTGTAACCTTACCTACTAATATGTCACCCGGCTTAACCTCAGCACCTACACGGATAATACCGTTCTCGTCTAAGTTCTTAAGAACATCCTCGCCTAGGTTAGGAATATCTCTTGTAAACTCCTCATCTCCCAACTTAGTTGTTCTACACTTAACTTCTTCAGTCTTAAGAGTAATAGATGTATAAACATCTTCCTTAACAAGTCTTTCGGATAGAAGAATAGCATCCTCGTAGTTGTATCCTTCCCAGTTCATAAATGCGATAAGCATGTTCTTACCTAGAGCAAGCTCACCACCGTTAGTGCTGTATCCATCTGCAAGAGTATCGCCCTTCTTAACCTTCTGACCTTTCTTAACAATAGGCTTCTGGTTAATACAAGATTCTTGGTTGGTCTTAACAAACTTGGTTAGTTCGTACTTATCAAGACTACCATCATCAAGAGAAACCTCGATTGTGTTAGCATCAACATAGCTAACAGTACCAGGATTCTTAGCTACAATAATTGCACAGTTATCTACTGCAATCTTATGCTCCATACCTGTAGCAACAATAGGAGCTTCGGTTCTAATTAGTGGTACAGCCTGACGTTGCATGTTCGCACCCATTAGGGCTCTGGCTGTATCATCATTTTCTAGGAACGGAATAAGTGATGTAGGAACAGAGATTAATTGTCTAGGAGATACGTCCATGTAATCAACCATTTCTTTGTCAACTTCAAGTACTGTATCCTTGTATCTACAAACTATTCTATCATTAACAAATGTTCCATCTGCATTAAGTGGCTCTACCGCTTGTGCAATGTAACAATTCTCATCTTCATCAGCCATTAAGTATACTGTTTCGTTAGTAACTTGGCACTTGTCTTTGTTAACTACTCTATATGCAGTTTCGATAAATCCATATTCGTTAATTCTTGCAAAGCTCGAAAGCGAGTTGATAAGACCAATGTTGCCACCTTCTGGAGTCTCGATAACACATATTCTTCCATAATGGCTGTGGTGTATATCTCTGACTTCGTCAGTTGCTCTGTCTTTCTTAATACCACCAGGTCCAACTGCAGATAATCTACGCTTCTGAGCTAGAGAACTAAGCGGATTCATCTCGTCCATCAACTGACTCAATTGGTGAGACGCAAGGAAATCCTTGAACGCACGATTAATTGGTCTAGCATTAACTACCTGTGATGGATTGATATCATTAAGATCATGTGATTGCAATGTCTCCTTAACAGCATTAGATAGCTTGTTCATACCGCTACGGAAAGCATCTTGCAATAGTTCACCAGCACCCTTAATACGACGGTTGCATAAGTGGTCAATATTATCAACATCACCAATACCTACGTTAAGGTCTAAGAAATAACTAATTGTTGCAAGAATATCATCAATTGTAAGTGTGCTACCAACAAGAGCCTCTGTGTTAGCTCTAATAGCCTCAATACGCTCTTCCTTAGTCTTGTATTCCTTAAGAATATCAGCTAGCACTGGATAATATACTTGTTGAGTAATGCCAAGCTCTCTCTCGTTACACTTGATAACTTCGCTTAGTCTTACTCTATTGTTACCATACATCTTGTGCTTCTTACCATCTGCAAGTACCCATACACTGTTGATGCCAAGATGCTGTATCTGATATGCCTTCTCCTTAGAGATAACTTCGCCAGCAGCAACTATTACAGTCTTCTTGTCTTTGATATCCTCAGCAGCTGTTAGTCCTACCAATCTATTAGCAAGACTCAACTTTTTGTCTACCTTAAATCTACCTACCTCGCCGATATTGTAGAATTGTGTACTAAAGAACTGCGAGAATATAAATTGCTTAGTAGCCTCGGCACTAGGAATTTCGCTAGGACGAGTCTTACGAGATAATTCGATCAAAGCATCATGCTGAGTCTCATAAGCATCTTTATCAAGAGTAGCTCTCATGATAGGGTTATCGCCAAATGTATCAAGGATCTCTTCCCTAGTTAGTCCAAAGCACTTAAGGAATATACCAAGAGATAGCTTACCGCCCTTGTCTAGACATACTCTTAATTGATCAGGCTCCTTCTCCTTCTGCTCGATCTCCAACCAGCTACCACGCTTAGGATTAAGAGTACTAGCAAAGATCTCTCTACCAGTCTTATCAATCTTCTTAGAGTAATATACGCTTGGGCTTCTAACGATCTGAGATACAATAACTCTCTCAATACCATTAAAGATAAATGTACCAGACTCAGTCATGAACGGAACATCTCCCAAGTACACCTCTTGCTCGATAGCCTCGCCAGTTTCCTTAATAATAAGTCTTACCTTAACTCTTAGAGCAACCGAGTAATGTCCACCCTTTCTCTTAGTTTCGGCCTTGCTAAGCTTAGGCATGTCTTCGATAGTGTAGTCCAAAAAATAGACCTCTGCCTTACCTGCATAGTCTGTAATAGGTGAAAATTCTCTCAAGGCTTCGCCTATACCCTCTTTAAGAAACTTATAATAGGAGTCCTTCTGGATTTCCAATAGATATGGCATCTCAGCTTCTTTTGACTTTCCGAAAGTATAACGGATATTATTGCCATACTTAATTTTCTTGATATCTGCGGTATTTAACATTAAGATAACTCTCCTTGAAACAAAATTAAAAATTTTCTATTAAGTTGTAAAATATACGAAAATCAGTTGCCAAAAAATAAATTTTGCTTTATATTAATGACATACAGATGGTCGCATAAATGATTGTTTACGCACTTATAAACAATACTTTGCACTTCAAATTTTATCACATATATCAACACTTGTCAATTCTTTTTTTCAAATTTTTGAAAGAATTATTGTTTTTTGTTTGACTTTTTAGAAAATTTCATTATTTTAATATATACAATTAATACTCTCCACCCCGTCATTTGCTGGGTGGATTTTTGTTATCATACACAAAATTCGCTTTATTTAGCGTATTTTTGATTACCACAAGTTCCCATAACACTACAATTGAATAATTCGACTTTTTATTTTTACCTATCAAAATATGAGCAATTTCACCTCAAACTCATACTCCACCCCACCTTATCTCAAACCGTATCACATGTCAAAACACAAAAAAAACTCCATATAAAATGAAGTTTTTTTCGCATTTAATATATCCTCTCCTTCTTAACACTACCTCTCGAGCCTATGTTAATAGGCTCTATCCTTACTGGAAGTGCAACATTAACAGCTAGATTATCTACTGCTATAGCAACATCTCCACCCTTACTCTCTTCACTCACGCTTGCAATACCAACACTCTGCATCATAGCAGTTAGGTTAAGGTGTAGACATGGACGTACTACCCTAGTATCGCTAACTATATTAACATATAGATCCGATCCACTAGGATTGGTAGAATATGCAAAGCTTGGATCGTCCATAAAGTGCCCAGACCTTAGCCAAGTAGATGTGTATACTGTGTCTTCCGCTGAAGAACTACTACCCACATTGCTAGGTTTTGCTCCAAGAAGGTTAAACCTCTGTATCATAGAAGATTTCCATATTCCAAGAGCATTTTGAGAATAGCCTACCTCAGTAGCACTTGGTAACCATAAGTAACTATCTGCCCACTTATCGCTACTAGTCTTGCTTGCATAGTTGCTTACGCCATTAGGAGTACTAAAAAATCCATTATCGCTTGTAGATGTACT
>SVHX01000012.1 GCA_015055665.1 Clostridiales bacterium | reverse complement strand
TTTCGCTTCGGCTCCGTGACTTAATCACTTAACCTTGCTACACACCGTAACTCGCCGGCCCGTTCTACAAAAAGTACGAGGTCGCTATAACGCTTCCTCCGTTTGTAAACATATGGTTTCAGGTTCTTTTTCACTCCCCTCCCGGGGTTCTTTTCACCTTTCCCTCACGGTACTTGTACGCTATCGGTCATTAGATCGTATTTAGCCTTAGGAGATGGTCCTCCCGCGTTCACACCAAATTCCTCGTGCTCGGTGCTACTCTGGATACTACTCATTGTAATGCAAATGTTTCATGTACGGGACTATTACCCTCTTTGGTGCGTCTTTCCAAACATCTTCTATTACATTTACACAGTCAACTTCATTGTAGTCCTAACCCCGACCATATTACTATCGTCGGTTTGGGCTCTTACCCGTTCGCTCGCCACTACTTAGGTAATCGTTAATTTACTTTCTTTTCCTCCTGGTACTAAGATGGTTCAATTCCCAGGGTTCCCTTCATTACACTATGTATTTATGTAATGATACTAGCAGACTAATGCTAGTGTGTTTCCACATTCGGACATCTACGGATCGAAGTCTGTTTGCGACTCCCCGTAGCTTTTCGCAGCTTACCGCGTCCTTCATCGGCGTCTAATGCCAAGGCATCCACCATACGCTCTTTTTCGCTTGATCGTATTTCTATCGAATTCCTTAAGATTAATTAACTAATATTGATACAACGTTTGAACTCTTTACTCTTGCAAAATTATTGCATTCGTGAATTGTTTTTGTATTACTCTCGTTTAGTCATCTTTTGAAAAATTTCAAAACTTAACTTTACTCGTTTTAATATCTTTGTTCATTATAAATATGCAGTTGTCAATGTACTCGCAACCATTTGATTTGATCCTTGCGAACCATCTCAATTGATTGCAACGATAGTATAACACTTATAAGTAACCCCCGTCAACACTTTTTTTGAAAGTTTTTTTAAAAATTTTTAACATTTTTTTGCTTATTTTAACCCCACCCTCCCGAGTGTTTCTTTTTTTGCTTTCAAAAGTACAAAATTTTACACTTTTTTATCTCAAAAACAGGGGGCGAGGAGATGAAATTTGCTTGAAACTTTATAAAAACGCAGTACAAAAATTTGATTTTGTCAGCAAATTTTACTAAAATCACCACACTAAGTCATGCCAGATAGCTGATTTTTGCGTTGAGAAGACTAATATATATTATGTACGCGCGCGCACGCGTACGCGTCATATATAAATATATATAAGCAGTAACAATCCTAGAAACACTTGCATTATGATTAATTTTGATAAAGCTTATTAATGAACTAAACATAATTTCCTGCTTAACCATTTATAACTATTGGGGGGCGTCATCTAAATGCATTGTGTTTATACTTGATAAAATAATCCCCTATTGACAATCTTGCAACACTGTTGTATAATAATTACAATTAATCAATTGTTTAATAGGAGAATGCTATGTCAAAAGATATGGATAAAATTATCACTGATATAAAAAGAACAGGTTGCACACTTATGGCTGCTGCAACGATGTTAGCTGGTGCGGGCTGTTCAGAAAATGAGACCCCTTATATACCAGAATCATCTACAAATGAAACATCTGCCGAAACAATATCACATAGTGCACAAACTAATATAACAACCTCAATGCTAGTAGAATATGCAGATAGACTAGCTACTGACCTAGCAAAGGACAAACATGACAATGTTATTTTTGCAGAGTTCAAAGCAATTATGCCAAACTGTATGATTGTCAACAACGAGGTCAAACCGCTCAAATACACAACACCAATAGAGGAGTTTGTCCCACAATATACCGACTATGTCCAGCCTAACAAAATAATGGATATCTGTTTGGTGTCAATTCTTGCTAATGTTCATACAACATCAGGAAATTTTGAAGATAGATTTCTTAATGTAGCTGTAAATACCAGCGTTTTGGATGAATTAATGAATTCCATTGGTTACAAACCAACTGTTTTGTCTGAATCACTTGCATCTTCACTGGGCAACTACGATCCTAATGACCTTAACTATACAGTTTATATGTTTAATAAAATTGACAAATCAGATCTAGTAGATATGCAACATGCCAACGATAACATCTATAACCTATTGCTAAGTGCGTATGGAATCAACGTTTTAGGAGAAAACATCCACTCAAACGAAGATATGGAAATGAATAATTAGTAGTAAAAAGCGTCTTTGAACATAATGCTCAAAGACACTTTTTTTATTCCACATATCCAGCAATTATCTCTTCGTGCCGACTACTCCGCGCTCCCGCGACTCCGCCGGCACACCCCACATCTACCATATCTTGTCGATAATTGTCAAAAAATCGAATTTTAAACAAAAATATACTCAAAATACTCAAATTTTCTCGCATGAATTTTCAATTTGGGTATTGACAACTCACCTAACCAATGCTACAATCAAGGTATCTAGATAATTTCTACTAAAGGATTGGGAAGACGTACCATGGTAAATCCAAGCCAACCATGGAAAACAAAATTCAAAGGAGAAAAAATTGTCATGTCAAAAAATGTACTCAATTACTTATCAAAACAACAAAGAAAAGAAAGAAGAGATCAATCAATTTCTGATCTAAAAGAATTCATGATTTCACACGCAAAGGAGATTAAAGACTACGCCGTGCGCACAGGATGCACATTAATGTCTGCAGCAATATTACTATTCCTTGCAAGTTGCGAGATGCAAATCGTTGATAATCCAAGCGATACTACTGACACATACATGTCACAACCTCATGATAGCGGAGTTTCTGATATTACATCCCCATATTATCAGTTCGAAACTAGACCAAGCGAAGAAATAGAAAAAACAAATGCCACAGTCGAAGATGTCCTAGGTCACTTTGATGCACTATTTGAAAACCTTGTCAAGGCCAAGTATGGGAATATTGACACCATCAACCAAATCGGTAAGGATAATTATGACAAAATAGACGCCTCTCTCGGTTATATCACTGGCACTATGTACGAAGATGAATATGTAGAGGGTTATGGTCCAATTTACTCAGCATATGAGTTCTTACCTCTTACAAAGAGCCATAATGTTAACCACGAGTGGTTTAATGATAGTACAAATCCTTACTACACAAACGCTGATCTTAATTTAGAAAATGTTTACCTCATTACATTACATGGTAATTCATATAGTGTATTAGGCGAGCACAAGTATGATAAATTCGTAAATCTTGCAGTTCCAGCTGAAGTTATGGAAGAAGTACTAAATGCGTTTAATGTAGAAAAATACACCTTGACTCCAGAAACTATCGCAACATTAAAGTACCCAGAAACAGCAGAACATTTTATGGGACAAGAAGTTTATAAGTTTAGAAGATTAGATACTGGCAGTATACTTTCCGCTAACCAAGAACAGCTTAATGCTTTGTTTAAATTAATTAAAGCAGTAGATCAAATTAATGTTCAAGGAATTAACCCTACCAACGATATCACTCCTGAAAGATAATTATCATCATAAAAAAGACTTATGAAAAAGTTTTTCATAAGTCTTTTTTATCACGACAAATCGTTATTTATTAACCTGATGCTGGAATTAGCGGTATATATATATTATCATATGCTTCATACGCATCTTCCCAATAATAGAAATAATTGTTTTTATATTGATTTAATACAACTGTATCTCTATCATATCCAGCACCAAGCCCCTTACCTTTATCAGCGCCAGTACTAAGCCATAGATCATATAGTTTTCTTTGTGCTTGAGTGCCATAAGATATCGGTTTATCAGCAGCCATTCCAGCATAATTATAGAATTCAGCTTCATGAATATTGTCCGCAGAACCAAACATACCGCTTTGTGACACCCAAATCCATTCATTACAATATAAGCACCTGCCATATACCGTGTAATTATAAACCAAATAACCTACAGCCGTTGCAGAATAGATCATCATATTATCCGGATTCATCCTGTGCAATATGCCTTGCTGGACAACCCATGTTTTCGAAGCGTTACAATATTTACATTCGTAATCTTCGCACACTGCAGGAGTACAACATTCATCTGGATCGTGCCCATCATACACCGAATACTCCTCTACGAATACCCAGCCATGCTCCCTTACTCCATACTTGCGTGCACCACCACATCTGATACAATCTCTGTACTTACTATTCGCAGTTTCACAAGCCTTAGTTAGATCTGGGGTCCATGAGTCGTCTGAATATTTATGGCCAAGAGGCGTATTGTAAGTTACCGTTTCTTCATACTTACATTGATCGTAACGCCTACATCTATAGGTTGTAGAACCTCCAGTAGTACATGTAGCACCAGTGCTAATATATTCTTCAGTATCATGGCCTAAAGCTGGAAGCGTTTCAGAAAAATGATATGGACAACCATGAATACATCTATAATACACAGTTCCTTCCTTAGTACATGTAGCGGCTGTTACTACTGTTTCATCGAAATCTCCATCTTCTCCATTGCCATGTTCGCAAGTTTCTTTGAATTTATAGTCACAATAATCACAGAAAATATCACGAGACATTCTATCTAAACCAGCTTCCGTTGTTCCGTCTTTATACCATGCATTACTCTTTGTGAACGAAGAGACTTGTGTATCTGTATCATTAGAGGTCTGAGTACTATACTGACAATACTTACATTCGTAACTAGACGCACCTGTTTGTATATGGTAATGAGAATATCCAGTGCCTACACCCGTAGCAGAAATACTACCACCAGCACTACCGATTAATTCTAGACATCCACCTGATATATTATGACCTCTATCGTGTTTAAGTGTATAAGTAATCTTAACACCGTTATCTACTTCCAATCCACTTATTATATCCGATCCGTTCAAGCCTCCCCTATAATAGTTATAAGGACTGAAGTACTCATCTGGATAACTAGTAGAGGCAACACTGGAGTAATCAAATCCATATCCTACCCAGAACGGCATACTGGCAAGGCTGGTACTATGACTTACTGTAGTTGCAGATGGATTAGATGATCCTGATTTTAATTTATCACTAGATATAGTATTATACTTATATTTATTGTATTCATACGTTACACTATACCCTTTCTTGACCCAGATAGCGGTTAGTTCGATATCCCCAGATCTAGTAAGATCGAGCGTACCTGATGAATATACACTTGATGTTACGAGGCTTGCGGTTGAGCCACTAGTACTTACTCTTATTAGTCCGTACTTATTAAAGTCGGTAGAGCTTGATGTGTATTCAGTTCCTGTCGTACTAAATCCTAAGAATACATAACCATTATATTCATAAGTTCTATATTGCCCAGTAGATTCGCCACTTGACTTAACGCTATCCGTTAGTGTTACATTGTATCTTCCTGTTAGACTAATGCTATCTTCTGTAGTGGTCATACCATTAGTTATATTTCCTACTGGATAGGTTGTATAGAAGGTAACTTTAGTAGATTTGTTTACCTTGGTCCACTCTGGATATACATGTATTACAGAGTCATCTGACCAGTCGTATATAGAAATTGGTTCAGTATATTCTTCTTGAGTATCTCCGTCAGGATCAGTCATTGTATAACCTGTAAGTTGAACGCGATCACCGGTGGTAAGCGATAGATTACAAGTAAATTTGAAACTCTTAGCCCCTGCAGACAACATACCTCGATACATTGAAGTTGTACCAACAGTACGAGTTACACCAAAATATACTGTGTATGTTGGAGTTGTTCCATTATATTCTATTTCTGAAGATAAACTAAAGTATAAGTAAGCCTCGTCTTGTCTATCTAATATAATTGTTGTAGAACTTTGACCTGTAGAGCCATATGGCTTGCTATAAAGTTGTAATGTTAGATACTCTGATGCTTGCTCTGTATGTGTTTCTGTCCACACAGGATAGATATTAACCACAGTATCCTTATCGTAGTTCAAAGGAAGTGTACCAGTAAATCCTGTTTGTGTTGAGCCATCCGCAATTACTTTATACTCTAGGTGTATTGTATTTTTGTCATATTTACTTGCTGCTGAAATTATATCCAAAGGACAAGATAATGTTATTACACTATTACCAGCATTATCATAACCTGTGTAATATGCCCCTTTATTCACCATCTTGAATTCGTACAATACAGTAGAGGATGATAACACATTATTGGTTGCATATGATGGCAAGTACAGCCCATCTCCTTGTAACATATATATTGTAGTGGCTCCCGAAACCGAATTAGGTTGTGGGTATATGTTAACTTGGATTACATTGATAACTATGCTAGGATAGCTAGAACTATCCGCCCATACTGGTTCGATAACTACATCTTCAGAGTATTGAGCTAGCGATAGGTTAATCGAAGAAATAGTTGTTGTTATACCGCCCGAAGTAACTCTATATTTAACAATCTTAAACTTCTGCCTATTGCCAGCAGCTATTGCTGCATTATATTCATTAGGATCCATATACGCTCTAATATTATTGTTATTAAAGTTGATTACCAATCCACTTTGATACTTATGATCTGTATACTCTTCCTCTTCAGGATAATCCAAAGACAATGTTGTAGACAATGGATCTACATTGCTCATTGTTTCGGACTTGGTGTTACCATAAGCATCACTAAAATACTTCATTGTAACATTAATAGGTGATCGTCCAACATCCTGTACATCAAAGTCTACTATTGCGTATATAATCCACGACGTAGCTGAATATTGAGATAAATCTAATACTTGATCTGCACTTATATCTACATCAGTCGAGCCGTGGAAACATTTATAACCAATGATCTTAAAGTTTTGTAATGTATTATTACTAACTGCACGCGTAACAATGCCACTATCTACAACAAAAGAGTGTGTAGTTCCATTAGCACTCATTATTAGACTCGGACTAGACGCAGAGTAATCTGCATAACCAGTCTGATAAGATGCTAAGAAAAGCTGATCTGTTTCCACTACATTTGGCACAGTGGTAACGCTTGTTGCTGACGTGTTATATAGCATTCCATTATAATAGTGAATCGAAGCTAATCGTATTGTTACGTTAGCTGCAGCCTCTCCTGTATAGGTTACATTAGCATGAATTTCCTTGACCATAGTTACATCAAATTCAGTATTGGTTGAGAAGTTCCTCGCCCAATTTCCGTTGGTATATAAGATATCTACAGATTCAATCTTGAATTGCTGCTTTTTAGGATATAGAGCTACCGCTGTCTCCCATGACGTCTGATCTGTAAATGATAGCGTTCCATCGCCAGTTGCTAACTGCAATGTAGGTGCAGACGAATAGTTCATCAGTCCAGAATTATGTGATCGTACATAATCTGTTGTTCTCTCGGTTGTAATAGTCTTGCTAGAGCTACCACCATAGAGTGTATATGTATATGTTGTAGGCTCTTCCACTGCCGGAGGCTGAGGCTCTTCCACAGGCGCTCCTACAACCCTAACATACCACTCGTCGCTCTGAGTTAATAAAGCATCATAGGAACCACCGTTATTATTAGTTATTACGAGATATCCACCTGATGGTGCCGTCCATACTTTAGATGGGACACCACCACCCTCTAACCAATTAATAATATCTTCGTCTGAAAGTATGTATACATCTAAAGAATCAATCGATCCGCCATCTAAGGTGAAGACGTCTCCAGAGGTTTTATCCCAATAAGTATTCTTATTGACATTGGTAGGTTTAAGTGCAATTAATCCACCAAATCCGTGATATCCCGTTGCTTGTGTCTTGAATATAAAGTCATTAGTCGAAGCGTTCGGATCTTCACTGTGATACACATCAATTTGTTTACGCTCTACATCAAGGAATAGTGTACAATTATCTCCTATCACTTGAGTTGCATAATTTATAGCTACGGCGTTATCTGGTCTTTTATAACGTTTATATCCACATGTATCTAATTCACCATTATAATAATCATCTATATAGTACCATCCATTAATCGTGTATAGATTAGCAGTCTTCTTTCCTGTGCTATATGAAATACTTGCAGTTTGATTACCTTTTATGAAATTCAACGAATTAGCACTGCTATATACTTGCCAACCCTCCTCTAATGAAATATACACGCCACCATTTATTGTAAATGAAGAATTGTACGCATAATATCTTCCAACTGAATTATTATAAGATGTTGAATCTAAATTAGTAACTTGAATTCCTAGATTATTAACGTCGCTATCATGTGGCAACGACATTAAGATTTTAACACCAGACACAGAGTGTTTGCCTAGCTCGACTACTAATTTTAAGCTTGAAGCACTACACAATATGCTTGCATCTATGCTACCACCCGACATTATACTCTTATCTGCATAATCGTTATAAGTGCCGTTATTATTCATATCCGCATATAGAACTAGTCCAGATAAACTATATCCATCTAGTGCAGTAAATGTCATATACTCGCTACCTGCGTATATGCTGTTACCTCGTATTGATATAGCTGGAGCAGTACTAAACGATACTGATGCAGAAGCAAGTAATGAGTTAACAATCATTGGTGTCCACTTGTCCGACCTATCAGTAATTTGTGCATATGTAAATCGATCAAGCCCCTCAGCTTCTAACTCTGTACCATCTATAGATGCACGTATACTTATAGTATAACTTGTACGCTCACCAGACATTGAGATTACTGGTACATTAGTACTAGCTGCATACTGACCAGTTAGAGATACATAATTGTAAAATTGACTAGCAGTACCAATTTCAACTATGCCCGAAGCAGTCATTAATTCGAAACTATAATTCGTATTAAGTTTATCTGAGAAACTGTATAGTGTATAAACACCATTTTGATATACAAGTTCTTGCGTCACACTAGGAACTATTGTAGTGGTTGCTTGAATTGAATATACTTCTTGATCAAAGTAATCTTGAATCGAAATTCTAAAGTAATTATATGAAGGATCAATTTGTGTAAAGTCGGCTATGCCTATAGAATATCCGCCATATACAGTAAATGTATATTGTGGACTTTGAGCCTGCGTTCCATTAAGTGTATTAGGAACATGGCCATGGGCATTAAGGAGAACAAATTCTCTCTCTGTATGAGCCGCTTCGAATCTATAATAGAAGTATGCATACTCTCCTGAATCGTCTATTAGCTCGTCGACTAATACAGTTTCTGACGTGCCCCCTACGTATACAGTTGAGCCATATGATGTATATCTAAATCCATACATATTATGGCCGTTATCATCACTAGCTGGTATAGATGTAGATTCCTTGACTGTAACTCTAGCAGATATTGGAAGAGTACGATAGAAAGCTG
Organism: Clostridiales bacterium; assembly: GCA_015055665.1. Classification (GTDB taxonomy): domain Bacteria; phylum Bacillota; class Clostridia; order Christensenellales; family UBA1242; genus UBA11490. The sequence continues at coordinate 37,997 of SVHX01000012.1, read as the reverse complement.
TCGTAATATCTTGCTTTTCCTTAACTTCTTCACCATTAGGTGTCTCGATAATAATATCTACAAGACCATTACCCGGAACATTTATTCCATGTCCAGGAACTTTATCTGGTGCAATGTATAATGCAACAGCCTCATCATCTTCTGTCCATACCACCAAATTAATAACTGCACCAGTTGCATAATTACTTCCAAAGAAGTCTATGCCCGAATTAAGTGGTTTATCTAGATAATAACCATTACCATTATTCTTAAGATAATACCAACCATTAATTGTATTAGAACCAGATTTAACGGTTATAGCATTATCTGCTCTATCCCAATCTTCGTGGAATCCAACAGCAGATTCGAGAGTCTTCTTGCCATCTACTCCACTTGTTAGCTTATCTCCAGCATAAACAGTATAAGATCTATAATTATATGACTTATTATCTGCATTGGTATATAAGTATGAGTCTGTATCATTAAATCCACCGACAATACTCATACCATCATATGTAGTGCTCACAAATGAACTTTGCTTATCATTAAAGTAGCCCAATGTATAGATATTAATCGTGTAAGTTATCCAATCGCAGGCAATACGGAACTTAACATCAGAGTCTGGCACACCTTGAAGTGACTGCAACACTCCTGATGTAAGATCTGTCCACGAGCCATTGGCTTGCAACATCTGCCATCTATAATTGTGTGTATACTTTAATAAGTTCTCGTAACCCGTATCAGTCATCTCATTACTATAGTATATTGTATACACTTGAGTCTGATCAAAGTCAAAGAACGCAATTTTTGACTTTGTAAGGTCTGTAGTATTGATTGTTGGTAAGAAGCTATAACCGATAGACATTGTTTTGGTCGTAAATATGCTTGGCTTTGGCTCCATATAAGGCAACTCTATATCATACGAATCCCTAAGTCCATCATAACCATCATCATCGTCTGTATCATACGTACAACCATCAATATTAGTTATATTCATCCTCTGAACACCAACATTGACTTCACCAAGAGATGGTGTTGGTTTGATTGTAAATACTCCAAAATCATCTGTAATAGATGCATCTTGACCAGCACTTACAGTCTTAATTCCTTCATTTGAAGATATTGTCCATATGAAGTTTGTAATATTAGCACTTTGAGAACTGTTATTAACGTATTGTACTCTATACAAGGTCTGATTGTTACCATCGAGGATAAACAATACACTAGGATAGGATGATATAACACTAAGCGTTATTGACAATCGCTCTCCAGTTGGCTGACTCGCAAACAATGGGACATTGTTGTACATATAGTTAGATACAGCAGGAATTGAATTTAGTGTGCCACTTATTAACCCAACTGTTCCCTGATCATAACCCGTTGAATCCGATGCCTGAACATTAAACTTAGGGTTAAAGTAAGCTTTGATTGTTGTATCGTTATCACCTGTTAGATATCCGCCACCTGCAAATAATGGCAAATCTTTTACTAGGGTATCAACCTTATCATACACTTGATAGAATCCAAGCTGATACATACTACCTGCATTGTACGATATCTCTGGATTAACAGTCGTGCCGTTATCTAGTTTCATTGATACAACATTGCTTAGCATCAATACTCCGTTGCTAGCCATATTGAGGTACAATCCGCCACCCATTGTACTTACGATATACTTGGTTGCAGATGTAGTATTGTATGCTGTATTTGCATAGATAGTCTTACTAATCTGAGGATATACAATATACGATCCAAGCTCTTCGGAGTAATCTAGATCGGACACACTAGTTACTGTTACAGCGTTTAGATTGTATGTATAAGACTCTACGTAATCTCTATTATCTAGGTCAGGTACACCTTTAAGGAATACATTATCAAATGTTCCTAGACTATACTTAATATGTGTAGTAGGATCTTCCCTATATACGCTACAAACCTCACTAATTCCACTAATAATAGCATTTGTACTCAAGTTCTCTGAATATATAGTGTCAAATTGGTCGGTATATCCACCATGAGGTAGATAATATGTAAGATTGTTTTTGCTCTCAAACGAGTCAGTAAATAGTATTGTTACTTTGTCTAGAGCTACATATGATGCTTTGAGTGTAATACTTTGATATCCTGTATCTTGATCATTTCTCAATGATAACACAGCATTCTTATCCCACTCATCTTGACCATGCATCCATTTGTCAAATAGATATTTAAATTCGCCATAAAGCCTTGCACTGCTATTCTCATCTGGCGATCTAAATAGATCTTCTGTGTCTATTGCAAGGTTACCTTTGGCAAGTTCGAATCTTGGTAACTGAATATCATTATATAGATTAAATAGTGTTGGCTTATAATAATCTATATTAAATCTAGTAGCTACCTCTTCGTCATAAGCAATACCCAACTCTTTGATTATATCATCATTAGAGTTCTTAAGTATTAAACTATATGTTTCTGGTTTAACTTTAGCAACCAAACCTAGTTCTGGTCTTGCCTTATAATTAATAGATACAAAGTTCTTCTGAACAGTTTCGTCAGTAACTCCAATTATTAGTTTTGCCTGATCACCCGCTTGATCACCTGTTCCCGAATATATCCAGCTGTCGAATTTGTATGCTACGTGATCATAAGCATAGTCTACATGATTACTCTTTGCAGCTGCCGGTATTACAGTTGCGGTCAACTGAGTTTCGGACATATTTCTAATTTTAAATACTTGCTTGTCGCCATCAGCAGGTATCTCTACGTAATAATCTTTGCTAATAGCAACATCAGCAATGTCTGCTCTATCAAGGCCTGCGATTGCGACTTCTTTGTCGTAATCAAATGCTTGATGATCTAAGCTAACAAGGATTGCTTCGCTAAGATTAGTATATAGATTAACCACACCAGATTCGTTAACATAGATATGGTTGTCTACTAGTTCACAAACACCATTATTTTTGTCTGCACCGCTAGTATACCACTCTTGATTAAACCAGTAGTAATTGAGTAGCATTGCAATACTATTGATCTGATCGGAAATTACCACGTTGCTATTAAACTCGGTAGTATATTGATTGTTAATCGAATCTAAGTGATCCTTAATATTATCACCCGAAAGAATCATGCTTCCGGTAGTACTAGATACTTCGGATATACTGGATGCAGGCACCCAAGTATAATAATACTTACCACCAGAGAACTTAAGTCCCTTAACTAATGTACTAGCTTCGCCAAGAACATTAGCCCATGGAGAATTTGCATCACTTGAAGAGAAGACAAAGGTATATGTAATATTACTAACCCTGTTTCCTCCTATAATTGCAGTAAAGGTATACTCAAGATTAAGCTTGCCATCAACATCCACAGCAATTGCCATCTTCTGCTCGTTAATCCAAGCTATACTATCTATATAATCTTGGTCGTTAGTTGTTGTATAACCGGTTACCTGCCAGCCAGCAAAGTGTCCTGCGAAGTCGCCAGTGATAGCGTTGCCATCATGATTATCCATTGTTGGAGTAATGCTTGCACCGATTGTAAATCCATAAGGAACGCCTGTAAGCTCAACTTCATCACTTGCGACAGCATAACCAACAACAACCGAACTTGTTAGTTTACCATTGATGTAATACAACTTGTTGGTAGCATCTGTTAGAGTTGTAGTGACAACATCTTTGCCGTCAACAGTTGTAGTTGTCTGAGATAATCCCGATAGGCTAAGGCTTGCCTTAGAACTATCCCAAGCATAAGTAATATCGTAATTAACAGTACTTATATCGAATATTATTGTATATCCACCACGTACCATATTCTTAAGAGTCACAGTGTGGCCAACATTAACACTATTGTCTGCTATTGTAGTGGTCTTAGCAAAGTCTAGTGATGCAACATTAGCTATTGTACTAGTATATGGATTTGTAGTAGTAATATTATCCTTATTGTATACACCTGTTACAAAGTCCGCAAGTGTGCTTTCTGTTCCATCAGAGCCTCTGTACTTAACACTACTTACAGTGTATCCGTTATCAAGTCTGATACCAAAATTAGGAACATTAGGACTATTAAACATAGTAGTAAGAGTAAACTTAGATGATGCAGTTGTTCCACCCAAATTAGCTTCTTTGATAGTATATGCGTCCTTGCTATCAACAGTTGTATATGTCAATTGTGCATATTCTTCTACCAAACTACTATTAGCAAAGTCAAGTGTATTAGTAACCTTGAGATGTGCAAAAACAGTTATAGCTGGACTACTTAGCGGAATTGGATTTGCTTCATTACCATTAACAATCAAGTTATAGGTTGGACCTTCGCCTTGTGTGCTACTAACAACTTTGATAGTATTAGGCTCTGTTCGGTCGCTATTAAGCTTGAACGCGTTACTTTCTTTGTTAGTAGAATTATAGTATGTATCAATTCCTGATCCAATGAACCAGTCATCAAGGACTAACGAAGTTCCAAAGTTGCCCTGAACAATCCATGTACTACCTAGAGATATTAATTCGCTAAGCTCGTACTCTTGTCCTAAGGTTACAACAAAGTTGGCAATGTTCTTTGCCTTATTAGGATCTGTTTCGTCAGGTATATATGCCTGTATTGTCAAATCCGCTTCGATATATATTAGGATATATCTATTATTGATTATCTTAAAGTCATCAGGGCTATCAAACGCCTTGGTCGCATCAATCTTAATTGTATCATGACTGCCAGTTGATAGAGGCACCATGCCACCAGTTTTATCAAGATAATATACTGACTTAACAAAGTCTGTATTCATGTAATTTTCTACTTCGGATTTGATATTGATAGTAGAATTAGTCTTGATATTATTAGTTCCGTGATAATCAAACGGAAGGACAACATACTGAGTATCAATTCCTAGTTCGATTGATTCGTTTCCATTAACAGTATAGAACTTAACAACATATTGATCCATAAATTCTGGATACAATCTCATGTTATCAATAACAACTTGAGATACCGAATTAATCAATGGATTAGCAGATGTACTTGAGTTATTTAATACATTGCTATCAGTTGCATAGTCTTTCCAGTAATGGAACTTATAGAATTCTGGATTAGTTACCGACATATTACGTATTAGAGGTATGCCGTTATCGTCAACACTACTTATAAATGTGCTTGACGAGTCATCCGAATTGTACATATAGATTATATTACCAACTGTATAAGTACTAGAAGTTGTAGCATAACTAGCAACATCCGAGAACTTGTATCCAAATGGTACATATAATGTTATATAAGATTTCTGATATGGATTGTTCTCATCCGGAACATAAGTATATCTGCTGCCATCCACATCACTAGCTGCAGTCTTGTCGTAATAGAATTGCACTGTCATATTAACAGGCTTCCACTCTGCATAGATTACAAGTACACTTGTATCTGCATAAGCATTAAGGAGTTCTTTTGATAGAACGATATTGCCACTTTCGTCAAGAACTATTTCGGCATCTTCGCCACCAGTAGGAGTTGTTACAATATATACTTTGTTACCCTTGTTATCAAGAACATACCAACCAGTATGAACAAAGTATTCCCTTGTACTATCCTTAGCATAAATGCCCGCCTGAGTCATAGGCATCATATACTTATTAAAGTTAACAATGTCTGTGGACTTAAAGAATCCTGCCTCACGGTATCTAGAATAATATTCTGTAGCAGAAGTACTACCTAAGGTAGTTACAGACTTCTTAGATAACTCATCTTTGATATAAGTATAAGATCCATCATCAACGAATTGTGGGTATCCAATCTGAGTAGATGTAATTGCAGTACCCGTTGTACTCATTGCACTTGCATAATAGTTCTGCCAATAAGCAAAGTTGGTATCTACATATACCTCGTAACCAGTTTCCCATGCTGGATAGAATACAACATCTCGTGCATCCACATATGTAGAATATTCTGATCCAGTAAGTCCGTCAAACAAGATCTCACGAGTCTTATCTGCACTCATCCAACCTGTCCATTGGTTAGTCTTGTATAGCAAGTTGCGATAGCTTGAATATTTCGAATCTATCCTATTATTAGGAACGATTACCCTCGCACCTTCGGCATACTTGAATCCTTCTACCTTGAACGAATTCTGATATTCAGCAACTTCTTCGGCAGTCATTGCAGTCTTAGTGCTGCCAGCTCCAATAAATCCGCCGTTAATTGCATCAAACACAACAGTGTGTTTTCTTTCCCAAATAGTATAGAACGAACTCTTTGACTTAGATAGTTCGGCTAATTCTGCTAGACAAGTATATTCGCTCTTGTTGGTACGAACTACTACGCCATCAACATTAGCGTATTCGAACCTTAGTACCATATTACCATTAGATGTATCTAATTGTGATGGTCTATCTACAACGCAAAGATCCTTGCCATCAACACTAGTATCTATGTCATCAGTAATTGCCCAACCAATAAACTCGTAATCGTTAAGAATCTTAGGCGGATTGGTTGCGTTAATAGTAGTGGTATTAACGAAGTTTCCAAGACCCCATTGAGTAATAACACCCGATTCGTTAACAATTGGAGTTAAGAAGTTGTTAAACTTATTATCCTTAATAGTAAGAGCTATGCTTGATCTCGAATAATCTGCAGTTGTGTGACTTGCAGTACTAGCAATCTTAAGATAATCTGGATCACTTACTTCTGTCTTATATGGGTTAGTTATATAGAAGTTAAATAACTGATAACCGCTAGAAACAGCAGTTAGATTGATAATATGACCTGCACTATTGGTAATATGTGTAGCGTCAAAATCATAATAATCCCTAAACAAAGCCTTGTTAACTGTCTGCCATCCACTAAAGTTGGCGTCGTTAACCTTAAGAGTATCTGGGAAGTTAACGGTGTTGCTTATAATCTCGGTGCTTGCAGTATACTCTTTGGACGAGATTGTAATAGAATCTCCTACCACAATTTCATCATATCTACTTACACCATACATATTAAGCTTGTTAGTAATAACTACCAACTCATTAGGTGTAGTATAAGTTTCAAATCCGCTAGGCTGAGTGCCAACCTCGTCGTTCCATGTAAATGTTAGATAATACTTATCATAAGAATTTGCATATACCTTAAGTTCGCCATCAGTTATAACATCATTGTATGGATTAACGGCAAAGATCTGCTCGCCCCATGCATAAGACTCATCACCAATCTTCCAGCCATAAGATACTTTGTACTCTTCGTTAACAATTGCAGCAGGAAGAATTATCTCATCTCCATAATGGAATTTGGATATATTCTGTGAGCAACGAGAACATACCGAATGAGATATAGAGATTTGGTCACACTCAGGACACAAATATCCTATTAGGTCTGAAGAAGAACCATCCTCACTATAAGCATAGAAAGCAATAGCCATCTCAATAGGAGCAAAGTTAACTACCAAATATTCCACACTATCTACTACTAACGAAACGGTATTAATAGTAGATCCATTGTAAGTATAATCTCTAACAACATAGTTATCCATAACCACGTTAATTGCAGTTATTGTCGATCCCATAGGTAGGCTCACACAATAATTATAATACTTACCATCATATAATTTGTTAACAGTCTTAATGTCTGTTGTCACAACATTACGAGTTGTTCCGCCATTATCTATATATGTAATACCAGTAATTGCACCAGCAAGTCCTGTGAAGGCATTGGTATCTACAAATGTACGGATATAGACATCTTCTTGCTTAAATGCCCAAATTGCACGGATGTTAAGCGGATTGTTATCAAGACTAAGCTCGCTACTATAAACTCTTGAGTTTACTGGTGACGCGGTATTGACTTGATAAGAATCGAATACAAGTGGATCTTGAGTGCCGAATTCTACTCCAATCTCTTGACCATGAAGACCGGTAAATGTAATTGTCTTAATGGTTGATCCACTCTGAGTTGTTGTAGTGATTGTGTAATCGCTAGATGTAAGCTCTACCCTAGCAAGCTTGATTGACGCAACAGCCTTGTTAACAATATTTGTGTCCGTAGTAGGTATCTCTAGAGTAAGAGTTACTTCTACTTTACGCTCTTCATAAAGGGCGAATATCTTAACTGCGTGAGGTTTAATCGTAAATTTGTTATTACCTAGAGCAATCCAGTCTATGCTAACAAGAGGTTCGAAGTTAACAATATCGTTACCTGACATTGTAGCCGAGTAGAAACCAATAAACTTGTATCCTGGGTTACTTGTATTGGTTCGATCTTCTGGTGTAAAGTCGAACACATCTTCAACAGTAGCGTATAGGCTAGCTCTATTATTGGTTACATAAGATGTAGTTTCCTTAGATGCTCCAGTTCTATGAATCTTGTAATAAGTAAATACCGTATTAGGAGCTTTGGTAAATTCAATGCCCTCGTAGCCGATATTTTCCTCGGAGTTAATAATGTAACTATTAATAGCTACTTCATAACTATTAAGTGTATATCTAATATAGATGTGATTGGTGTAAGCGTCTAGAGTTGAGCTAGAATATGACTGAACATAATAGTAATTATCTGCATCAAATTGCTTACTAATTGCAGTTGTAACATCATTAACTTTAATATATGTATCTGCAATGTATCCATAGTCAACATACGCCAACATTAATTGATACAAGTTAGTAATACCTAAAGTATCTCTATACTTAGCCTCAATCTTAGCATCAAATGGTGATGTAGGATAAGTAACAATGTTGCCCTGCTCGTCTACAACAAGCTTAGACATATCCATAAGTTCATCTTTGTGAGAAAGATTCAAGGTGATTGGATTGCTAGTATAATTGCCAGCAATAAGGTCTGCCGCTGTATCGAAGGTAAATAGACTTACCTCATATACCGCTTCTGAGCCTTCTAGATATAGATGAATCTCATATGAGTTATTAGCATAAGCCATATCGCTTGATGAGATAGTGTGTTTCATATCAGCATCAAAGTAATTGCTACGAGTTGCCAATATTCCACTATCTGCTGTCCAGTATAGCTCTGCCCTGCCAGCCAATTGTAAGTTAGCCACTGGATCATAACCTATTACAGTCTGACCCATCTGATACTTACTATCAGCACTAGACGGAATCTTTGGAGTAGTATCTGGATCTTTGTATCCAGCATTGCCTAGATTGTAGACAATTGTATACACAATATCAAAGTTAACATATATAGTTGTGTCACCAGTTATTACTATAGGAACACTGCTATCTAGTTCAACTCCTTCCTCATATCGAGAGAAGTTCTTGAATACGAAGTTACTAGCAAGGTTATCAATTCTTGATTCTAGCTTAGAGTACTCGTTATCTAGTACCAACTTGCCACCATATCCTATTGTTGTTATTACAGGAGTCGAAACGTCTGCATAAGTGCCATCCTTGTACTTAGCAGTCAATACATAATTAACTGTGTACATTGCTCTATTCCAAGCAACGAATACCTCGGCTTTATCGCCACTAATAGTCGACACATCTGTAAGAGCGTAGGTTGAGATAATCTCGCCTTCTTCGCAATCATTAGCAAGCTTAAGTGTTGTTGCAAATCCCGCAAAGGTAAATCCAGCACCACTATAAGTTACTTGGTAATAATCGTCAAGAGCAATTGGTAGCATACCTACATATGCCTGTACAGAGATGTTCTTGTTAGTAGTTATATATTGCGATTTTCCGCCAACTTCATCAATCAGACTACCTGCGTTATTAAATTGTAGAGTATATCTATACGCAAATGCTGGATATAGATGAATATCACTATCTTCAATCTCTAACTCAGCACCGATAGCCAAGAAGTCTTGGGTAGTAGATACTACCAAGTATTTGTCTGGATCAGGATTAATAGGAGTGTAACCTACGAACTGATGACCATCCAAAGTATAAGAATAAGCGTTGGTAATATTAACTACGTCCCCTACCTCGTAATACTGCGAGGAAACAGGATTACCTGACATATCATAGTATGTAACAGAATACCTACTCTGCCAGATAGTAGTAAGAGTATAATCGCCCTCGCCATCACCTAAGTTGTATCCTTCTGTCGATTCAATTAGGATATCTTGAGTAACTGTATCACCCGAGAACTTATCTATATAGCTAATGCGGAATCCTAGCAACTTGTACATCTCAACATCAAGTAATGTTGTAGCGAATCCATCTAGGCCATTAGCAAATGACCAATTTAGAGATGTTCCATCTACAGCAAATGTTGGTAGTTGCGAAGAATAGAATTTGTGGTTAGTTAGTACATAAAGAGCATAATACTCTTCAGTACCATTAATTAATGTATTAGAGCCAGTAGCAGGGTCAGTTATGTAGATCTTGAATAACGAACTACCACTTTGGCTAGTAAATGTAGCTTTAAATGTGTAATTATAAGTTGTATTGTAATCATATTCTCCAGGATTAACTAGATCAATTGTATCACCTGCATTAACAAGGAGATTATCACCATTGCCATCCTTAAGAATTGTACTAACACCATCAACTTCAACAGTTACTGTGTATCCAGCGAATACGTTATAAGTTATATCGCTAGATGTAGGAATTGTATCGTTAAGTGTGTAAGTAAGGTCAGCTGTGTCTACCATACCATCTGCATCAACTGCTGTTACATATACAATATCTCCAGCGATAGTATTCTCGCTATCGTAGTTCATATTGTATGTGTATTGCTTATTGTATACAGTGTATAGTGTTATAGATTGAGTAGTCGCAATATCTAGCTCAAGTCTATCAAATGTTGTAGTATCGCCTGCACGGAATATTGTTCTATTTCCAACAGTCGAACTATTGTCAAGCGAGTATCCATATAGACCTCTACCGTTAGGGGCAACACCGCTAAGTTCTGATTCCTCTAGCAATTTCACAGTAGTACCATAGTTTACTGTCTGAGTTGCTACAGTCTCACCTGTAGTGCCATTATCATCCCATACGTAGTTAATAGTTACAGTCTTACCCTCAACTATCTGACTAAACATATAGTGACGGAACTCTGTTACAAATGTCTGGTCGTCAACAAGTTTTGCTCCATTATACAACCATCCGCTGTGTACGAATCCATCTCTAACACTTCCAGCAGAGATTAGATTACCAGTGATTGCTCCGTTGTCACGACCAACAATTACAGTATCTCCACTCTCGAAGTCTACAACAACTACCGATCCATTATCCAATAAATATGTAATTGATCGAGTAGTGCTAGTGTAGTTAGCAACGAAAGTTACATCTCCACCATTGTCTTTGACATTATAATTAGTAATTTCACTAAGCATTGTGTCGCTAAAGCTAGTAGCCCATGCTGTGAATCTGTATCCTGCACGCTTAGGAGCAGGTATTGTAATAATTGCATCAGTTACTACCTCGATAACATCACCAGTATATTCGATAGTTCCGTTACCAAATATCGCCGACTGATATGTGATTTCGCCATCTAGCGATCCACCTTGTAGGCTAATATCTACCTTGTATGTCTCGGCAGATATTACAAATGTAATATAAGCAATACCAGTACTCTCAACAACCAAGTCTTTGATTGCTACTGCGTTATTAGCAAGAGTAATTACTCTAGCACTAGTATCTCTACCAGACACAATCTTAGATAGATTAAAGTACTCGCTAAGCGATAACGACACGTTCATAATCTCGCTAGCAGCTATCTCTACCTCGGCAGTAGGATTTGCCTTGCTAAGTGTACGGATACCGTCTGTACCTGTGATAGTAATTGTGCTATCATCTGTATCTAAATTGTGCACATACTCCATAGTTGCATTAACTGTAATTGTACGTACACCATATACAACATTAACCTCGGCAACGTTACCAGTAACGGTATCTCTACCAACAATTGTAACGGTTGTATCAACCAAGTTACCTATTGTAGTTGTTATGCTCTTAAGGTCATAGAACTCGTTATTAGGAACGTTAGCAATTATTTCAAGTTTGCTATAGATAGCCATGTTAACAACAAAGTTTTCACGCGAGATAATATAATCTGCATCTGATTCCATAGCCTCAGTCTCATCTATCATGTATCCATGGAAGTTATCGTCTAGAGTTAATCTATAAGACACTCCACCATTAGTTACATTAACATTAACACTATGAGCAATTACTGCACTAAATACTGGATATAGAGTAACCTTGCCGTCACTAATCCAATCGGAATTAAGAGTAACAACTCTCGAATAGGATACCATTGATGATGCTCTAGCAATAATATCCTTAGTATCCGCATCTCCAGTATAGCCTAGAGCATAAGGAGTTTTGCTAAATCCAACAAGGGTAAATCCCTCGTATACAGTATCAGGGAACTGGATAACAAATTGTGACCCGAAAGGTATCATGGTAGAGCCTATCAAGTTACCCATTATATCGGTAATCTGAGTAGAAGCAACATTAGTCCAGTTAGCATTTTCTAACAATTCTGCTTGAGTACCAACACTAGAATATAGTGTATATGGAGTTTCGGTTGTGTTAAGGATTACTTCAAAGCTCCTAGCACTCCATACAATGCTTAATTCTACCACATTATTAACATCTGCGGTAGTTAATAATCTATCAAGTTCGGCTTGAGTAAGAACTCTATTAGACGAATAATTATTGTTAATACTATCTGTCCAGCCACTAGCACTATAATAATTTGTTACGAAAGTGCTTGCGTCTTTGATTGTTAATTGACTAGTACCACGAGTATTAGTAGCATCCATTGCTACTAGCATTCCCTCTGCCACTGCATATTGAGTAAACGACTTGGTAGTAGGAGCTAGGTCTGGAGTAGTCGAAGTCAAGTAATCAATTGTATATACATCACTAAGCAATATGTCAACAACATACGAACTTAAGAAGGTTACTGAGCCAATACCATCTGCAGACCTACTATATAGATTAGAATTGTATACGAACGATTCGAAGTAATATAGCCTACCACTATACATATATAGTCTTGTATTGCCCGGAACCAATGTTGACTTCTGAGCAAAGCTACCCGAAGTCTGCTCCATATATTCGTCAAGTACATCCATATCAAGCTTGGATAATCTATCTAGAGGCACGGCAAATATATCAACACCGTTGATGCGGAATTGAACAGAATAATTACTTGTCCATACTGCATATAGCTTAATATTGGTTAATGTAATTGAGCTCCAATTGCTAATCGACTTGGTGCTATCATACTCTGTGTTCCATCCTAGTAATGTATAACCAGGTCTTGTTATTTCGATCTTGTCAAAGTCAATCTCATCCCAACTAGCAACATACATTGTCAAGAAGTCACCGCTCTCACTAGGAGATGTTGCAATATTACGGTTAAATACTACTTGGAAGACTTGTTCTTTCTCTGGAGTTAGTACAATATTGCAATCAGGCATTTTCAAGGTATTACCTTCACTTAGGTCCACCGCCTGCTGTGTACCACCACTCATATAATACATTACGCCAACACGATAATACTCGTTACTACTTGTATTATTGTTGTAAACAATGTAAGTGCCGTTATCAAAGTATACGGTATTAAGATTCTTAAACGAAATCATCTTAAGCACATTAGCGTTAAGAGTAACTTCCTCACCAGAGTAATAGTACTCTGTCTTAATCTCGTATCCACCCTCATAAGTATAATCATCATCTGTATCAGGAACTGCATATGTTAGCGAATACTTGCCTTTCCATACTGCAAACAATGTAGTATTCTCTACAAGAGATTGGATATTAGCATCTAGTATAGATAGCCCATCCTTGTACTCGTTGTTGTCTGCATCAGTACTCTGAGTACTTAATGCCCAGCCAACAATACCCGCGTTAGTTGTCTTTGCTTCAAGAGCCTTAATATTAGTAGCTCCAGCAATAACCACATTACCACTAGCATCTACTACACCATCAATAACTTCTCTTGCAGAAGTATAAGAGAATCCATAAGGAACTGTTATCACATCTGTAACAGTTTCGGACTCGAGAGTAGCCGAGAAGGTAATCTGAACTTTCTCTGTTGCAACTGCGTACAGTACAACACTCTTAATATTGTTATTACTTGATACTGGTAATCTGTGTAGAGTGTTACCAGTAATTAATGCCTCGCTAGAATACTCGTTGCTAGCATCTACAAGGATAACCTTGTCTGCAGGAAGATGATTCTTTTCATCTCCAATAGAAATACTATAGTTTTTGCCATCCGCTGCTCTATACTCCCAATGCGAGAACTTCTTAGAATTAGGAAGAGTTGGAGCAACATCCGATAGCTGAACTTCGGTATTAAGTGTTGTTGGATAATTAGGAACTTTGTATTCCGAATCAGCAGTAACGTAAGTTTCGAATACAATTGTATACTTATCTACAGGAACTGCCTTAAGAGTAAATACTTGTCCCTCGCTAACAATTAGCGGAGGCATGAAAGTAGAACCAGGATAGTAATAATTACCATCTACATCTTCCCATTTGATGATAGTGTAATCCAACCTCAAATAGTCGTTAATGGAATTATAAACATCCTCCGGCTTAAGAACTGTGTAAGGTGTATAGTTCTTGCCAGGCTTAGGCTCGCCTATCTCTACACCATCTCTATCTAGATATTGGATAAATACATCCACTACTCCACTCTTAGGAACAGTAAAGTATCCGATAAACAAGATGTCTTCGTATAGATCAAGCGATTCGCCACTCTTGTATATCTTAGAAGATATAGCTTCGCCTTCTTTGATCTGCCATCCTTCATGGATGTAATTTTCCTTAAGCAATGTTATATCTTTGACTTCGATAGAAGTTATTTTAGTTTCTTCAAAGTCAGTACCATCATACACTCTCTCGGCTATAACAACACCATCATAACCAATAAGGTATGTATATGTTAGTTCTGTCTTGCCATCAAATTCTTCTGCCTCGAACGATTCATTTTTGCTTAGTTTGTAAGTTACATCATATTCCTTAACAAGATATGTTAGAGCAACTATACGTTTGCCGTCTATAGCAATGTCAACACCGTCATTTAATTCGGCTTCGCTATATAGCACTTCGCCTATCTTAAGACCATAATATTTGTAACCATCTACCACAACCATTTCGGCAGGAGCAGAATTAAACTCTCTAATTCTATGATAATTATTAACATCAGAGTAATCACCAGCAGAATTAACTACCAATGGGTACTTATTCTCGCTAATAGTATACTCTTCTAGGTAATTACCGCTAAGCTCTAATCCCTTGTATTCTACAATGTACGATACATCTGCATAACAGTAGATTTTGCGAGTCTTGAAGTCGTTAAGATCTATATTAAGCTCTCCGTCAGCCCCGATTAGAGAGGTCTCTAATCTTGCTTGCTTGTATACAGGGTTGCCATCTGCATCTGTTCCATTAGGAACATCATAATATACTGCCCAACCGTTGAATACTAGATCGCCGTACATTATAGAAGATCCATCAATTAACTTAGCCGACTTGCCAGATTCTTCGTTATATATATGTGTCTGTGTTTCGCTTGCTTCAGATAGATCGCCATCAAATACATAGTACTTAATTTCAAATATCTGCTGAGTAACAGCATAGAATCTAATATAACCAATATATTGCTGAGTAGTTGCATCTAGCTCCCAGCTAATATAATTAAGCATTTCTTTGAACGACTTGAATTCGCCTCTAACAGCAATAAGGTTAGAACCTGTTTCTACACTATATACTGTTGGGTCTTGAGGATCGGATGCAAGGTCAATCATGTACCAACTATAAACTTCTTCGCTAGCACCAAGGTTAGCAAATTTAATATTATTACCTACACGAATATTAGGAGATTGAGTTTCGTAGTTAACACTACCATAAGATCCCATCAACTTCTCTACTTGAGGATTGTCTTGAGCGTCTTTGTAATTAAGGATGTACTCAACCTTAATAGAATTAGGACGCCACTTGGTTTCGAACAATACCTCAATACCGTTCTGACCATATGTTATATCAAATTCCGAAATATTCTTGCCCTGACCAAAAGGATAATATTTGTTGGAATAGTAGTTGTATAGCTTGTATTCGTCAAGTCTATACGCCTTGATGTCCTTATTAAGTAAGAACTCTTCAAGCTCAGCATTAACCGCTTCGAATATCTCTTGAGATATAGCTCCACCCTTGGCAACTACATACAGATAATCGCCATTTTCGTCTTTGCTAATCTCCAATGTATCCTCAGAATCCATAGGGTTAGTAAACTTAAATGTTAAGTAATATTCGTACGACAAACACTTAGCGTACAAGATAAGTACCTCGCCACCATATGTAAGTGCACTACCACTCTCAACGATTACCTCGCCCGTAGTTCCGTCCTCGAGCTCAGTTTCGTAATACCAATACTTAAACTGCTTGTTGGTATCAATCGAATTTGTTGGATTAGGAAGATTTAGCTTAGAGTTAAACTGCACAGCTACATCATTATATCCCGAGAAACCCGCTCCCGGAGTATAAGTTTCGTATTCATTTTCGGTATACTCAAAGTAATCCTTCTTCAATATACGATACTCAATCTTAATATTGCTCTTCTCGTATCTAACGTATAGATCAATATCTCCAAGTATGCTAGTGCCAACAATTGTCATGTTGCCAATTCCGTATATAATCTCGCCATCACGAGTAGCGGACAAACCTAGGAATTTAACACCCAAGTACTCTTTGTTGACACAAGAATTAAGGTCAAACGATTGTCCATAAGTTAATTCGTACTCGTTAGACTCCTCTGTATGAGTATCATGAATAGTCAATGTATATGTTTTTGGCTCCCAATAAGCATATAGAGTTAGTGTATGTCCACCTTGGCTATCCATATCAAATGTAAGTTTGTTATTAGAATAACCGCTCTGGTTGTACATATGAGTATTGAAGTTAAATAAGTATTTAACGCCAGGCTTAATAAATGTTGGATTGGTCTTGTTGTCCTTATCTCTAGCAAGCACCCATCCCTTGAAGGAATATCCTACTCTTATACTACTAGAAATTGCCGAACGAGATAATGTTGCTACAGTAGTAGTTATAACTTGATTACCATTACGCTTTGAGTACTTAACTGGCTTAGGCAATGCAACACTAATCGACGCATCATCTACTCCAAAGTCGTATTGGATTGTGAACTCCTGAGTCCAAGAAGCATAATAATTAATGGTAGTGTTCTCTCCAATAGGACGGAAGCTCGAACTAGTTTCGATCTTCTTATCAAGAGTATTATCTGGATATTCTGTCTTAGACCAACCGTCAAAGATATAATTCTCTCTAACAGTTAATTCTGCGGTATACAAGAACGAAGTCGTCTTGTTACCCTTGGCTGTTGTCGTATATGTATAACCCGTGCCATCGTTCTTGTGATATACAATTGTGTATGTCTTTGGCTTCCAATAAGCACATATTGCACTAGTATATACGTTAGCAGTTGTTGGATAAGTCCAATGGTACTCTGGATTCTTAATTGGATTGCCAAGAGCATCCTCGCCAACAAATTCTTCTTTGATAACACTAGTATCTGTAGTACCTAGCTTCCAACCACCAAATTCATCATAAGTATAATTATAGAACTCATGCTTGTTAACTTCTTCGATACCAGGTAGAAGTATCCACTCTTTACCAATACCAGTATAGGAGAACGATCTACCATTAAATCTATTAGTACCAGTCTTCTCGTAGAAGGTAACAGTTCTTACCCTACTCCATAGTGAGTATAATGTAATATCCTCACTAACCTCATGTCTATACACATTAGAATATAGTGGAACAGGGTTGTCTGGATCGGAGTAATCTATATTGGTATATATTGGCTCGAAATACTGTACATAGCCATTAGCATCTCTACACTTCTCAAGAGGCTTCTGGTACCACTCGTAATACTTAACACAATCAGGATCGTTAGTCGAAGATGTTGTTGACCAACCTATAAACTTGTTGTTATTGTTACTATCAAGATAACTTGTAGTCGTTACATTAAGTTTGTCCGAAAGATCAATGGCCGAACAATACAAGTTAGTACTACTCTCTCTTGCGAAAGTATCGTTATATAATTTACCATAGTGTGTGTCGTATTTGTAGACATAGATCGGATCTATCTTACCGCTACAACCAGTAAACGCACTTGTAAATGTTATCTTATAGGATCTACGCTCCCACTTGGAATATAGATTAATCTCATACTTGCCATCCTCAGATAGAGTGAATAATCCTTCTACGAAGACAGCCTCATCTTTCTCATCATCATACCAGACAAGTCTAGGAGTTTCGACATTGTTATCAACTCTAACAACAATCCTATAATCCTTATCCTCGGCAGGTTGTGTAAACTCAGGATCGAAATACCATCCCTTGAAGTCGTATTCGGAATAATCAATACCGTCATGCTCTTCGCTAAGGGTAGGCTTAGTATTATCTGTAATAGAAGACAACATGTCATAGTACTTGACAGGCTTAACCTCACCTAGTCTATCGTTGCTTATTACGAAATCTCCATTATCCTTTCTTACAGGAATACCTTCGGCATTAACCTTGTCCACACCCTCGTATTTAATACCAGTATGAGTTACAACCCTATACTCGTTCTTAGTCCAATAAGCATAAAGGTCAATCTCTTGAGTATCGGTAATGGTTGTAAGGTTAATATGAAACTCTTCGCCAGCTAGATACACGTCAGACTCTGACATTACCTCTTCCGGATTAACCTTGGTTGTCCAACCAACGAAGGTATGTCCCTCTCTACCACTAAGCTGACTAATAAGCTCGCCGTCTGGTTGTTCGTTCTTAGTACCATAATATGTAGTAATGCTATCAAGGAACTTAGCCGACTGAGTAGCCTTGTACTTCATGTACTTGTCTTGGAACGAGCCTTCCTCTTTGATCTGTATATAGAAGTTAATTGTATAGACCTTCTTCTCGAAACGTGCATACAGATCTAACCTATCCTCGGTAAGCTCTCTATCTCTATCCAAGATAGATCCATCTTCGTACACCCAGTATAAGAAGTTGTGTCCAACCTTCTTAGCATCCTCAAGATTCCTAAGAGTGGAATACCTCTTAACCGTGAAAGGCTCTCTAAGCGGAGTTACCTCGCCCGTAGGGCTATTAATCTTATCCTCCTCATCAAATAGAAATACCTTAGTCGTAGGGTACGAGTAAATGTATAGTACCGAAGACAAGAAAGCAAATAGTAATAGGATTAGTATTACTAACGCTCTTATCGCGGTCGACTTTCTCTCGCTACTCTCTCTCTTTTCCATATTGCACCTTCCTTAAGTATTGTGATACCCTTAAGCCTGCTTGCGTACCAAACATTAGTTATATAATTACAACAATGTGATACGTTATCGATTAGCAAACTCAAATTATAATTTTAGGTAAATTGTATTATTAACACGCTCGCGTGCGATAAAAATACTTATACATAAATATTTTACTATAATTACCAAAATAGTGTCAATTTTTTGGGGGATTTGACACAAAATGGTAATTTATGCAATATTGTGTATTATTATAAGTTTTTATGTAAATAATGGCTTGTTTGCTAACCTTTTTGTTTTTTTATTTTATGCAAGTTTATGCATTTTACTAATATCCCCAAAGTTTTTTGGATATTTTGACAATGCGTAATTTTTGCATCCCTAAAAATCATAATTTTTAACCCAAAACCACATAACACTGTTATTATCATATAACTTTGACAACATACCCAAAAATCACATTATTCACCACCTACAATAGCTTGCTTTGTATTAGACACCACCCCTCAACAGACACAAAAAAAGAGTAGGCAAAACGCCTACCCAAATTACATATTGCAATAATTAATCTTCAATATTGTTCTTCTTACGGAAGTCCATACGACCACGTTGCACATGGTCAAGCACAATCTTTCTAATTCTCAAGGATTTAGGAGTAACTTCCAATAACTCATCCTCATCCAAGAACTCTAAACACTCTTCAAGAGTCATAATCTTAGGAGCGTCAAGCCTTAGAGCCTCATCACTAGCGGAAGAACGCATATTAGTTAATTGTTTTTTCTTACATACATTTACTACAATATCTACACCCTTAGGATTGATACCGACAACCATACCTCCGTATACCTGAGTACCAGAAGTAATAAGCATCCTGCCTCTATCCTGAGAGTTGTATAATCCATATTGACACGCCTCACCGTTCTCATAAGCGATAAGCGCACCGTAATTTCTACGTTCAATATTTCCCTTAAATACGTCATATTTATCGAATACCGAGGACATAATACCTTCGCCCTTGGTATCTGTTAGGAAGGTTGACTTATATCCAAACAACCCTCTAGAAGGAATTAAGAATTCCAATCTTGTACGGCTACCATGAGAGCTCATGGAAACTAGCTCACCCTTACGGTTACCAATCTCGCTCATAACAGCACCTACACTATCCTCTGGAACATCAGCCACAAACCTATCGATTGGCTCATGCTTAACTCCATCAATTTCTTTGTACAATACTTTAGGCATAGACACTTGGAATTCGTATCCATCTCTACGCATATTCTCAATTAGTATAGATATATGCATTTCACCTCTACCAAGAACTGTAAACGCATCTGCACTATCTGTATCCTGAACTTTAAGGCTCAAATCTCTAATAGACTCTTTGTATAGCCTATCTCTTAAATGTCTAGACGTGCAATATTTGCCTTCTTTTCCAGCAAAAGGACTATTATTTACCGAGAAAGTCATCTGTACTGATGGCTCACTAATCTTAACAAATGGAATCGCCTCAACTGTTGACTTATCGCAAATTGTATCACCGATTGTTACATCCTGACTTCCCGCGATACATACAATATCACCCGCACTTGCCTTATCAAGAGCCACCTTCTTCAAACCTTCATAAGCAAAGATATTAACAACCTTGAAAGGCTTAGCCTCACAATCTCCGTAGAAGTTAGTAACAGCTACAGTATCATTAACAGATATCTCACCACGCTCAACTTTACCAATAGACAACTTACCTAGATAATCATTATGTTCAGAAGAACTAACTAACATCTGAAATGGTGCCGAAGTGTCTGATTTAGGTGCAGGAATATAAGACACAATTGTCTCAAATAATGGCTTCATATCCACACCTTGTACCTTATAATCAAGACTAGCAATACCTTGTCTACAAGAACAGAATACGAAAGGACTCTCCAACTGCTCCTCGTTAGCATCTAGATCAAGGAACAACTCCAATACCTCGTCTACAACCTCAGCAGGCCTTGCCTCTGCCTTATCAATCTTATTAACAACAACAATTACCTTATGATTAAGCTCAAGAGCCTTACCAAGAACAAATCTTGTCTGAGGCATAGGTCCTTCGAACGAGTCAACAACCAAGATTACACCATCTACCATCTTAAGAACTCTCTCTACCTCGCCACCAAAGTCTGCGTGCCCAGGAGTGTCAATAATATTAATCTTGGTATCACCGAATTTAACAGCAGTATTTTTGCTTAATATAGTAATTCCTCTCTCACGCTCTAATGCGTTGCTATCCATTACTCTATCTTCAACCACTTGATTATCACGGAATACTCCACCTTGTTTAAGTAGCTCATTAACAAGACTAGTCTTACCATGGTCTACATGGGCAATAATAGCAACATTTCTGATATTTCCCATAAATTATCTCCTAAAAAAATTAATTGCAAGAGTAATTAATTACTCTTACCATAAAAAATCACTTGCATATTTTATCACAAAATCCACACAATTACTAGTACTTTTGTAAAAGTTTTTCAAAAAAGTTTTAATAAAAAACCAAGGCAATCAATCAACCACCTTGGTTTAATTATGTAGTATTTCAAAAAATACCTATCTTATAGTATTATTCAACCTTTGCCTTCTTAGTTTTCTTGGCAGTTTGCTCTTCTACAACTTTCTCTTCCTTTTCTGCTGCTTCAGACTCTTTGTCAGCATCATCACAATCAATAACTTTAACAGTTATTTCTTTGATACGTTTATCTTCCACCTTGCTTAAAGTAAAGTGAACTTCTACCAACACAGATTCGTACTCTCCATTAACAACTCTTTCGTCAATGGTCTTAAATACAATCACTTTGTCCTGAACAGGAAGCTCTTCGCTAAGCTCAAACAAGAATCCACCTACAGACGTATACTCGGTCTTAGGCAAATGCTCTATCTCTAACATATCGAATAGATCTTTGAGATCCATCTCAGCATCAATTACATATTCGTGCTCACTCTTAACATCAACATCTTTGTGTTCTACGTTGTCGTGCTCGTCATATATCTCGCCAACCATCTCTTCGATCGCATCTTCCATACACACAATACCGCTAGTACCACCATGTTGATCAAGCACAATCGCCATATGATTTTTATTAGCCTGCATTGCTCTAATAATGTCATCAACCTTCATATTCTCATTAATATAGAAAGCCTCAGTCATAATCTTCTTAATATATATTTTCTGACCAGACAACATTGCCTTGAAGAAATCCTTCTGGTTAAGCACACCTATAATTTTATCAATTGTTTCGTCGTATACTGGCAATCTGCTAAACATTGTTTCAATAAACACATCTTGTATCTTTTTGACACTATCTGTATAGCTTATGGCAACAACATCCACTCTTGGTGTCATTATATCGTACGCCGTTCTACTCTGAATTTCTAGCACACTTTGGATAATCTCCGCATTATCTTTGTTGATAACACCTTCTTCTTCCATTGTGTCAATAATACTCTCTAGCTCGTTTTCTGTTACTGTTGGTGTAAGCTCTTTATCCGACTTATTCTTAACTGTCTTAGTTGCGAAATTCTGCATCTTAAGGAATATCCAAGATATAGGCGTTAGTATTTTCATTAGGAAATACATGATACCGCTTGTTGCCAAAGTAAACTTTATTGGATCCGCCTTGGTAATTGTCTTAGGTAATATCTCTCCAAATATGAGTACTAGTATTGTCATAATTACAGTATTGAGAACGTTAGCAAGAGACGGATTACTAATAAGGGTACTAAATATGTAAGCTGCAATTGTTGTAACCGATATGTTAACAAGGTTATTACCAATTAAGATTGTTGATAATGTCTTCTCGTATCTCTCGGTAATATATATTGCCTTTCTTGCTCCTCTTACTTTGTTGTCTGCAAGACTCCTTAGTCTTATCTGATTAACAGTTGAGAACGCTGTTTCGCTAGCTGAGAAATATGCCGAACACATGATAAGCAACACACATGCAACATATAACCAAGGACTAACATCACCAAAATTAAGCGCGCACAACTGCATACTCGGTCCTGATTCCATTGTTATCTTTTTTAAATTAAACTCCTTTTTGTTATATTTATATTCCAACTGCACGAAATTAATTCGTTATTAAATACCATATCGCAGCAGTCGCTAATGAGTATATTATACCACAATATGTATAAGTTGTAAAGTGTTTTGTGTTTATCCCACTTTTTTGCACTTTTATAATCGGTTACAACCTTTTTATATTTATCTACACACCTACTTCGATAGGCGGGTATTTTAGCCTAGAAAAGTTTTTCGCTTTTACTCTACAAACAACCATTAATAGTTTGACAAAACTACCATTAATTTTATAAAATATTTATAGGTAAAATAGCAGGACTATGTGCCAACCTACAATTATATTGTAGAACAACCCTCAGACGGATATAAATATTGCATAATCTGGTCAATAATTACACGAGTGATTGTAACCTCTGCACATCAAGTTCTAATTTAAGCCTAAAAATGTATGAGTAGAAAGAAAAAGAAGTTATCCAAGAACAAGAAGAAGTTTTTTATAATACTAGCGTGTTATGTATTAACCTTCGTAATAACCTCGGTTGTCACCGCTTCGACCATGGCATGGTTCAATAGTAGCACTTGGCAATCTGACATATTGTATATGGGTGGACCTGTATACATGTATTTTTCCGATGACTCAGGAGTAACCCACACAAGCGGTCAAGGTCAACTTGTTACCGAAACCCCTCCTAATTGGACGCTATTATACCCTGGTATGAATATCAACTTTCAGGCAAGAGCTGTTATGGAAGGTCATGTATTCACACACACCGAGCCTAATGGCGAAACATTTACTCAGTACACAACTGGTGGCGTTTTGCGAGCAAAGATTAGACTAGAAGTAACCGACCCTGACGGAAATATAAGTACCGCCGCAGAAGAACTATATAATGCTATCTGGCCACAACTTAAGAACAACGCTCTTAATGACATGAGCAACGAAGGTATGTGGGTAATGGATACCGACGACGAATCAATAGACGTATCGCAGGAAGAGAACTATTACTTTTATTACGCAGTAAAAACCGATACAGAATATGACGATACCGCCAAATATAGCTTGCTTGAAGTAGGCGGACAACAAGTTAATGTGTCTGTTGGATTCCTCAATAATACAATTATACAGATTCCACCAGTGGAGTTTATCAACGAACACGCCGACTGCAAGATTACCTTCATAATAACATTTGAGGCGGTTCAGGCGTTCTTCCCATACGAGAACAGCGACGTAGACGTATCAATATATCAGAACGACGATTCTGGCAGACTAGTTACAATTAGAGATGTTGGACTAGGCAAGCCACTAACAATCGGCAATAGCCGTAAGCTATTCAAGGAATCTCAATGGACGACCGACAATGGTTGGCCTCTAGCATAAAGACTCTTAGACTAAACGGATTACACCCAAGGAGGAAACTATGACGGATATCGAAATTGCAAGAAAGGCAAAAACTAAGCCAATAATTAAAATTGCACAGTCTATTAGACTTAAACAAAAAGACATTGTGACATACGGAGATAACAAGGCAAAAATTGTTACTAGAGATTTTAAGAAACAGACTAAACAGAAGTTAGTACTCATAACATCCATGTCACCTAGCAGTGCAGGCATTGGCAAAACCACAATCTCTATAGGACTTGCAGATGCACTTAAGCGAATCAAGAAATCAGTTTGCCTTGCACTTAGAGAACCTTCACTTGGTCCAGTATTTGGAATAAAAGGTGGAGCTACAGGCGGTGGATACTCTCAAGTAGTACCAATGGAAGACATTAATCTACACTTTACGGGAGATTTTCACGCAATTACAAGTGCTAACAACCTACTCTGTTCTATGATTGATAACCATATTTATCAAGGCAATGCACTTAAGCTTGATCCAGAGAAAATCATGTTTCATAGATGCTTAGACATCAACGACAGAGCCTTGAGAGTAACCCATGTAGGAAATACCAAGAACGAAACTCCTCGGCAGGACAAATTTACAATTACCGCTGCCAGCGAGATCATGGCAATCATGGCTCTTAGCAATAATATTGAAGAACTCAAAGAACGACTATCCAATATACTAATTGGTTATACCAAGCGCAACAAACCAGTATTTGCTAGAGATATGGGATGCGTTGACGCAATGGCAATATTGCTAAAAGACGCAATGCACCCTAATCTAGTCCAAACACTCGAAGGAACTCCAGCACTTATCCACCTAGGGCCTTTTGCAAATATTGCTCATGGTTGCAATAGCGTTACAGCGACCAAGATGGCAATGAGTCTTGCCGACTACACAATTACCGAGGCTGGCTTTGGTTCAGAGCTTGGAGCGGAGAAATTCCTCGACCTTAAGTGCAGACTTAATAACCTAACACCTAATGCAGTGGTAATGGTAGCAACACTCCCTGCAATAAGATTGCAAGGTGGAGCAGAAGACCCAAAGACTTGCAACCTAGACGCAGTCAAGACGGGACTCTGCAACCTACTTAAACATTGCGAAAATATAAAGCTTACATTTAACCTCCCAGTAGTTGTAGCAATTAATGCACACCCTGGCGATACCGAAGAAGAATACAAAGCCGTACAAGACGTCCTTGACTGGCTCAAGATCGAGTCGGTAATATGTACATCTTATACTAACGGAGGTGCAGGATGTATAGATCTCGCCAACAAAATTATCAACATGTGCGAAAGCAATGTTAAGATGTCTTACGCATATAGATTGACAGACACCATTGAAGAAAAAATTACAGCAATCGCAACCAAGCTATACGGAGCGAGAGGTATTAAGCTAAGCGACTCAGCCAAGGACTCTATTAAAAGTATCAACAAGCTTGGACTTAGCGAGCTTCCAATTGTAATAGCCAAGACACAATATTCGCTAGGAGATAACCCTAAGGCTCTGGGCATAGTATCAGACTACGACCTTAATATTACAGATATCGAGCTTAAGAGCGGTGCAGGATTTATTGTAGCAATCGCAGGCAACATGATGCTGATGCCGGGACTAGGCAAGAATCCCGCGGGATGTAATATGAAGATAGACAAAGACCATATCATAGAAGGACTTTTCTGACAACATCTTAATAATTATTGCCACACAATGGCACGCAATAGACATAAAATCAATACCAATTCATACACAAGGAGGAAAATTAAAAATGAAAATATTGGTAACAGGAGGACTAGGATTCATTGGTTCTCACACAGTTGTAGAACTTATTAATTCGGAGCACGAGGTTGTAATTGTAGACAACTTAAGCAATAGCAAGATAGAAGTTCTAGATTCCATCCACGAAATCACAGGAGTTAGACCAGCCTTCTACGAATACGACCTACTTAATATAGACGATATTCGCAAGATATTTGGCGAACACAAATTTGATGGGGTTATCCACTTCGCTGGACTTAAGGCAGTAGCAGAGAGTATTGCCAAGCCTATTGAGTATTACGAGAACAACATTAGCGGAACGCTTAATTTGCTTAAGTGCATGCAAGAGAGCCAAGTATATAATATTGTATTTAGCTCTAGTGCTTGTGTATACGGATTACCTAAAGAGAATCCTATTGATGAGAGCTTTGCTTGCAACCTAGCAACCAACCCATATGGTCAGACCAAAATATTTATCGAGCAGATTTTACAAGATCTATATAAATCTAACGACAACTACAAGATTACTATCCTTAGATACTTCAATCCAGTAGGAGCTCACGAAAGTGGATTACTTGGCGAAGACCCTAACGGAATCCCTAACAACCTTATGCCTATCATGCTCAAGGTCGCAGAAGGCAAATCAAGTATGCTCCATATTTACGGAAGCGATTACGAAACCAAAGACGGCACTTGCGTAAGAGATTTTATTCACGTTGTCGACCTTGCAAGAGGACACGTTAACGCAATCGAGAAGATTAAGGATAACGGCGTACACATATTTAACCTTGGCACAGGCAAAGGCACTAGCGTGCTAGAACTTGTTAATTCGTTTAACAAAGTTAATGGCAACCTAATCAACTTTGATTATGCAGAACGTCGTCCAGGAGACGTTCCTGAGAATTACGCCAACCCTAGCAAAGCAAAAAGAGAACTTGGCTGGGAAGCAACTCACACAATTGATGATATGTGTAGAGATAGCTGGAACTTTAGCCAGAACAAAAAGAAATAATAGGTAGATTATGAGAAAATTAATTTTTGCAAGTAATAACAAACACAAATTAGAAGAAGTTCGCAGAATCTTCAAACTTTACGATATATTATCGCTACAAGATATCGGATTTACCCAAGAAATTGTTGAGGACGGATACTCCTTTCAAGACAATGCAATGATCAAAGCCGAGGCCGTAGCACAATATACCAAAGGCACCAAATACGAACAGTACGGAATAATCGCAGATGATAGCGGACTATGCGTTAAGGCAATTAATTACGAGCCAGGTATAATGTCGGCTAGATATAGCGGAGGCTCAGACGAAGATAACCGCCAGAAGTTACTTTCCAAGCTTATAACAATAACCGACCGCACCGCGTACTTCCAATGCTACGCAGCACTTATACTACCTAACGGCGAGAGTTTCTGTGCAGACGGCAAGACTTACGGATACATCTCCAAGACCAAGATTGGCGACGAAAGCTTTGGTTACGACTGCATATTCTGGAGTGACAAGCTTCGCAAGACATTTGGTCAAGCCACCCCTGAAGAAAAAGACTCGGTATCTCACCGAGCAATCGCAATGAAGAAGGTAAAAGATTACCTAGACGAGATAGACTACCTTGGTATTGCAGAAGAAGAGGAAGAATTATAGTTATAATATTATATCAGTATATACACACATAATTGTGTGTATATTTTTTTACCTTGATTAATATCTGCAACGCCTACCCTAAAAGCCTACATAATATCACCACACAAAAACATTAAATACTTGCATATAAATAGTACAGATACATCAAGCATTGTAATGCGAAAAAAGGAGAGATTATGATATACACAATACAACGCGGAGATACCTTATATAACATTGCACGTACTTATAACACAACTATCGACGAACTAGTTAGAGTTAATGGACTTACTCGCCCAGATGACCTTGCGGTAGGGCAAAACATCTTTATCCCTACTCAAACATCAAATGCCAACATTACCACCTACACAGTTGTTGCCGGAGATACAATGTATAAGATTGCAAGCAGGCTTGGAATCAGCCTTGACGCCTTAATTGCAGCTAATCCACAAATCAGCAATCCTGACTATATTGCAGTTGGTCAAGTGATAAATATCCCTAGTGGCAAAAGATCAATCGAGGTCAACGGATATGCTATTGCTAATATCAGCCAAGAAACATTAGAGCGTACTCTACCATACCTTACATACCTTAGTATATTTAGTTATCAAGTATTGCCTACTGGCGAACTTACCAACTTATACGAACAGAACTTAATTAACGCTGCACGCAATAGCAGAGTTGCACCCAATATGGTTGTGACCAATATCGGCGAGAGTGGAGGATTTAGCAGCGACCTAGCCAGCACAATACTCAATAATCAAGAAATACAAAATACATTAATTAATAACATTATCACTACAGTTAATGCCAAGAACTATGCAGGTGTTGACATAGACTTTGAGTACCTCTATCCTCAAGACAGGGAAGCCTACAACAACTTCCTACGCAATCTAAAGAGCAGATTGCCACAAGGAATTATGTTAAGTGTTGCAGTTGCCCCTAAATATAGAGATAACCAAGAAGGCATATTATACGAGGCTCACGACTACCGAGCAATTGGCGAAATTGCAGACAGGGTAATTATTATGACTTATGAGTGGGGATACGTATACGGCGAGCCAATGGCTATTAGCCCGCTTAGCGAAGTAGAGGCAGTAATATCTTACGCCGTTACAAGAATTCCATCCCGCAAGATTCTTATGGGTATGCCTAACTACGCATACGACTGGGCATTACCATATATGGCAGGCACAGCTGCAAGAACTATTACAAATACGCAGGCTTTGAACATTGCACTTGATAACCGAGTAGATATTAAATTCGACACCAAGGCTCAAGCCCCATACTTTACATATATGGATAATGGTACTGAGCGTATCGTTTGGTTTGATGATGCCAGAAGCATTAGCGAAAGACTTAAGTTAGTTGACAAATACAATCTTGCAGGAGTAAGCTACTGGACAATCAACAACTTCTACCCTGTTAACTGGGCTGTTCTTAATAGCATGTTTGATGTAACTAAGATACTTTAATCTGTAGACTAACCAATCAAAATTATACGCTTACAGACAATCAAAGCGTATCAACATTATTATATAATTATAACCAATAAAATCTTGAATTAGTGCAATTTTTGTGACTTATCTTTAAAAATTCGCTTTGATTCAAGATTTTTTTATTATAAATAATAAAAAAGCATTGACTTTAATTTTTTAAGTGTTATACTATTTAAAAATAACGGTAAAAAACACAATTAAATGTGGACAACGACATATAAATCAAACAAACTTAATTATTAATGGAGAAAACTATAGGACTATAGGACGTTAACAAATTTCAAAGGGGGAAGAGGTAGATGGAGAGAAAAATATTTTTTGAGGACGCAAGAACTAATGTGTTAGAATTTTTCTCACTAGAATTCCCTACACTTAATATTGAAGATGTTGATAGATTCATAAGTATGTTCTACAAGCTTGTCAATTACGAAGAAGAAAGTCAGAAGATTAGACCAACAATACTAATCACAAGCAATATAAATTCAATTGTTCGTAACGTTCAATCTAGCAAGAAGATACTATTCTACGAAGACCAAGATATGTGCAACTTCAAAGCACGCATCAAAGCACTAATGTGCTTCTGCCGTAACGACTGGACAATTTATGTTAACTTTGGCGAAAACATTGTTGAGTACGGTATAATTAAAAAGATGACATCACTAAAGGACAAATCTCTAATACAAGAAATCAAAAAGAAAGCAACTCTCGAAACCATATCACGCAAAACCAATCTAATAATACTTAATGTCTATGGTGGTGGTGTTTGCGAACTAGTTGGTGCTAGAGGCAACAAATGCAGTGTTTGCTTTAACCTCAATAGCCAATCAGAATACAACTGGGACAATGAGATTAGCGACTTTGTAGATGCTTGTGTTAGCAAGATTAAGACAACTCCCAAGAAGCTCCAGGATATCCGAACACTTATAACCAATATATTCTATAGGGTATTACGTGACCTTCATGGCACAATATGTCTAGTTATTGACAAAGACTACAAGGATAAGAACAATTTCTTATCTGATGGCACTTGGCTCAAAGAACCAATTGAATTCGGTAAGATGTTCCTAAGGTCTTCCAAAGTAGACGAGAATATCCTACGTAGCTACGCAGACGTACTTACCACAATGCTTGACTTTGACGGTATAACAATTATAGATAACGCCGGCAGGATACGAGCTTATAATGTATTTGTAGAGGCAAACAACGACACCTCCAAGAAGATTGTAGGCGGAGCTAGACGAAGAGCTGCACTATCCGTACTCCAGAACAAAAACAAAAAAATCATTGGCGTATATTTCCAATCACAAGATGGAGATAACTTCTACAAAGAGAAAGGCGACTTGCGTAAGAAGAAAAAGAAGGTAAGAATTGTCGGCGGAGAGGTTGTTGGTGATACGGACGATATGCTACCTCTAGAAATAATTGCTAAACTTCAATTACAAAAGAAAAAGGAAGAAGAACAACAACTAGCAGAGCTCGAGAAAGCTCGTGCAAAAGCCGAGAAGGAAAAACTCGAACAAGAGAAGGTTAAACAAGAACAACTTGAGAAAGAGCAACTCGAGAAGTCGAAAACAGAAGACAATAACGAATTGCAAGCAACTCAAGAACTTAATTCTAATTCAAGTTTTAGCGAATAATACATTTATTACAACAAAAAAACGCTTAGATATTATTGATTGATATCAATGTCTAAGTGTTTTTTATTGCTATTTAAGGTTAATAACCATGTCGCAGATCAAATCGCCTTGGATTTCATCTACTACTTGATATAGATCTGTAGCAAGTAAATCAATCGATATATCGAGAGTAGTATTTCTAGGAGTTTCCGATTGAATTAAATCATTTATTAGATTTTCCCAATAAGATACTCTCTCCGAATCGGTCTGAAGATCTAAATATTCTTCTGCGTCAAAATCAACCATCTCTACTCTTACTATCAATGTGTAGTCGCCCGTTAAGTCATACTTATCAAAGAACGATAACATATGCCCAACCTCTCCATTATCATCAATACAAAGTAGATTTTCCATAACCATAAGCAAGCCAATATCACCCTTATCGTTATACTTAATCGTTGTATAAACGCCTGCTATTGTATTAAGATCAAATGCTTGAGTGAGGAATTTCTTAGATTTAATTTTATTCTGAAGCTCTGATACAAGTAACGAATAATTCGATATATCTCCACCTTTCTCTGCCACAATGTTCTGCATATATTTAAGGTCAAATACTACCTCTATCGAATCACGCTGATTAACTAATACATAGTATAGCATTGCAGATAATTCATCATCACTTTCTACCACTAGGTCAAATGTTGTTTCTTGACTCGATATAGCAAGCATATAATCTTTAGGATCAAAATTAAATATTGTGTTCTCGAAATAATTATAGTTATTAGGAGCTTTGTAGTGGTTAAACTTATCTCTTTCTTCATAATTGCGGTGAGTGTCTTTAACAGACTTGTCGCTTATTAAGAACATATCATGAGTGGTAACCTCTTCACCTTCACGGTTTCCACCTTCATATAGGGTTGACCCCATCATCTCTGACCATGTGATATCTACTAGGTAATAGTTACCTTGTATGCCATCATTAAGGTTAGGGTCAACGAAAACCTTATTCCAAGCATGGCCATACCAAACTTCTCTATTGTGTTCATCATATGACTTTCCATAGCCAGTAACTCTTATACAGTCTATACCTTCCATGTTGCACATTAGCGAGTAAGCCTTTGAGAAGCCATCACATACTGCGTATTTGGCATCAAACACTCCTTCTAGATAAAATGCTGGCATTAATGTGGATGCTATACCACCATACGCACCTTCTTGGTTGGAGTAATAATCGTATGATGTTGTCGAGCATATCCAATCAAATATCGCTAGAGCCTTCTGGTAATCGTTCATCTGATATGATATTATGTCGTTAAGAACTTGCTTAGCGTCATTATATATATCTTCTGCCCTGCTACCTTCTTTGCATATTGGGGTAAACTTATTCTCGACCGCCCAATACAATTCTTCGCTAGAACTTACCTCTACGCTAAGAAATTGTTTATCTGATACAAATGTATGCGTTCCTCCCTCTTCTTGTAGAGATTCGGCACGCATAGTTAGTCCACAAGTTTCGTAGTAAGTATCCCAGTCTATCTCTTGATATGCATAATATGGAGGCTCTATATCATTATACGGCTCGCTATTGCCTTCTCTGTTTAGATACTCTTCTGCATTATAATTTACTACAAACTTGTAAGTACTTTCTTGGCCAGAAGATTTTCCATCATATAGTGCATTAATTAGATAGGCCTCTCTAGTTTCTAAGAAATAATCAAAAGCATCTGCTACTGCGTATTTGATAATTGTTGCTTTGTCAAAGTCCCCTGTATTGGTGCCGTAGTAATCGGTAAACAATTGCTCAAGTTGAGGAGAACATTTAAATGGTATATTAGTGCTATTACGAGTTATGAACGAATAATGCACGAGTCTGCGGAATTCGTCTAATGTTTCCATATAATAGTCATTAATATAACCATCAAACAAGAAGTATTTGGAAGTATACGTTCCATGACTATCTGGGTTAAAGTAGAATACATCTGATGCTACATAATGGTTATCGCCATCCACATAACCCAATTTAATCATATATATCGAGTCTTCGAGACCATACTCAGAACTAAGTAGTTTGATTGAGTACTTGCCTGTCGAATCGGGAGTAATGGTATCAAGCGAACATCTCTTAAGCTCTGCAACGTTAGAATATAAGTACATCTCGTATCCATCTACATCTATTGCAAGCGGACTAAATGTTAGAGTTGTTCCGTTAAGAGTACCGCTGATTGTATAATCGGTACTAGTTTCTACTGCGGTATTCTGCGTGCCAGGATAATACACATCTCTTGCCACATGATTATATTTGACCGCATTGCTAGGGATAGAGTTATTAGTAAGAGTAGTCTTAGGACAAGCAATTACCTGAAATTCATAATCTCCATCGGCATCTAATATATTATCAAATTCGTACAGATACATACTACTAGAGTAATCGTGCTTAATAATATCAACCACTTCGTCGTTGCATATTATCTTGTAATCTACTGCACCCTTAACGCCGTTAAACACAATGCACTTGTTCTCATCATACATTGTTACAACCGGTGTTGTGAGAGTGCTCTTCTCGCACGATAATGCACAACCGCCTACAAGCGAACACAATAGCATTAGCACTGCACAGGATAATATAGATAATATATTACGCTTATTAGACTTCATCTTAACTCCTTAATGTATTTTTTATATTATAATTATGGTCTTGCACGCATATACTCGATCCAGCCCTGAGGAGCTGTCTTCCAGTATTCTCTATTACTAATTGAACTAAAGTATGCAGGAATACACTCTACATATACCTGAATCTGACCGTACTTGCCACCATCTTCGCAAGTGATAACATCACCGTCAAATAATATTGCAGAGAATAATGTAGTAGCATCCTTAAACATTAGTTTATCTTTGTAATAATAATAATGATCATCAGCAGATACTCCATCATGAAGTCCTGCCTCTTCCTCTGGATCATACTTGTACCAATCATCAGTCATTGTTGGCACCATTATATCGTACCTTTCCTCATAATCAAGGATAAGTACTAGCTTAAATCTTACATAAATTGCGGTAGGATTCTCATCCTCTCCAACAAGCTCGCCACCCATATCGTGAGAATTACGAACAGATGCTCTTAAAGGAATAGTATCGCCAGGATTAATCTCTCTAAGCCTTTCTAATCCTGCCTCGGTAATTATCGACAAGCTGTCTTTGTTCTCGATCTGCATACTAAGTCGCATATCAAAGTCTTCTTCCTCGATATTATTACCTCGACCAATTACGATTATAAATACAACTACTAGTAATATTAGTAGCAACACCAGAATAATAGCTACAACGCTCTTGATATTAGATGCACGGTTTTCCTTCTGGTTAAGGTTGCCGACTTGTTTCTTAAGTTTCTCGAGTGCTGCTTGTTCTCTTTGTGTATAAGCACTTACCCTACTAGTATCAATGTTACTTGCAGGAGGGGTATGCTTAGGCTTGCTGACATCTATAATTTTCTTACGCTTATTATCGTCACTCATATATCGTGTAAATCCTCCTCCTTATAACATTTTTATTTTTTAGTTATTACATTTTCGCTATATTAAGCGATATTTTATTGTTATTTAATTCTAATTAATATAGGTCGCCTTTCACAAAGTTCCACCATGGACCATAGCCTGGATAAGCTAGAGGATCTGGCACGTTAACTATCTGGATAGCCTCTACTGTGTATGCAATATGGAATTTGTGCAAAGCGTGTTGATTAGTAATCTCTGTCTTGCTTAGTTTGATATATCCATCTAGGAATTCTAGATGTTCCATATTCTGTACAACTCTAGCAGTTGTAGCAGAGTTGGCATCCCTTAGTACGTACCAATAATCTGGTTCGTAATTAGGATCTGTCATTGTAAGATTGTCTGGATTATTAAAGTCTATTAATATCCAGTTGTTTTCGTTAGGTTTGTCTTCGTATTCAATAAGGTTTTGCCCTGCAAGTTCTTCTAGGGTAATATCCTCTTGATTAGGGTCGTTAGTAATCTTAGAGAAAGCCATATTAAGCTTAACTCTCACATAAGCCGAGCTACTTGTTTCGTCTTCGCTACCTAGTTGCATACCAAGCTTAAGCTTGATACGGTCGCCCGGATAGATTCGGTTACGATATCCTTCTAGGACATCCTGAACAACCTTCTGATCTTCGGTTATGTAGATATTAACTGGATTCGAAAGGATAATGTCCGCCGAGTCTGACTTGGTACGTATATACCATGCGGCTGTAGAAGACACGACAATAAGCACTACAATTACTATTGCTAGTGCTAGTATTACCATATTTTGGATTTGTATTTTCTTCTTGAGTGATTCAGCTTTCTGAGTGATTGCCATATTAGTTATCTCCTATTAATTATCTAACAATTAATATCCTGTGTTTTGTCTTGCAAATGTATTGAATACTTCGGGAGCAGTAGTCCATACTGCTTTGTATGCACCATAAGGACGCTGGATGGTTTCGAAGACAAACTCCATCTCAACTTCTTCCTTGGCTACATCATTATTAAGTGAGTTGTCCACACGATACCCTGCATTAAACATGATATCTGTAGAACCCACTTCGCCAATGTAATAATAATAACCATCAGTGTGCAAGTACCATTTGTTCTTGCTAGTAGCCTCGGTATAACTATTAACATTGGTTGTATTACCTGTAAAGTATAATGTTAATTCGGATCTATTAGTCGTCCATTTGGCACGAACATAAACGGTCTTAACATCATTTTCTTCGGATGTATGTATTTGTGTAGAATAATCTACGGTATTGCCGTCAATAGTATCTGTTGTATAGATAGTATCTGGAGCAAGAACTAAGTTAAAGTAATTAAAATCAGTCTTGACATCCAAGTCAACTGTTCCTACAACTAGTATTGTAGGATCGCCATTAGATGTGATACTTTCGTCAAGAAACCACGCTGACGTAAAATTATAAGAGAGTAGTAGCACCGCAAAGCACAAAAGAGCTATACCAATTACTTGGTACAACCTAGTATTGCTCCTTTCTTTGCGTGGCTTATACATTATCTAACTCCTTGATCTCTTCTCCAAGCAATCCACTCTGTTAACAAATCTTCTGTAAGAATACCAAATGGATATGCCTCAACTGGAATATCTTGCTCGGTGTCCGCTTCTTCTTGGTATATATTACCAGCGTGAGCAACACCCTCGACTGTAAGTTCAATGTAGTATGTAGTATCTTTCATACTTTCTGGCACTAATATTTCTTGCATCAGTTCTACTTCGTTAGCAGTTATATTCTGAGTAACTCTATCGCCATCCGAATTAAGCTGACTAATTGTATATGGTTGTACAACCTTGTTGTAATACGTATAACCGCTAGCTACTTGGTTATTGTGCGATAGCCTATTAACCCAATTGGTGTTGTCAATAGCAATCTGATTGTCTAGAGTAAATCCATTGTCTTTGAGTATGCAAGCAATCTTGGTTGTACCACTCATATAATACACTCTTAGAGTAACTCTCATAATAGCAGCAACCGTACCTGTATTACGGATTGTAATGCCAACATCTCTAATAGTGCTATTGCCAGTGATGGCTACTGCACTAGAGGTAGTTGTCGATACTTCGTTAGGACTAGTGCCATCCGAAGTACTCTTAACTGTTGTTATCTTAGTTCCATTATTGTATATCTCGAAGTCAACCGAGCCTATAACTATTTCGTTAGGATCGGTAATAACATCTTCGTCTGTTAGCCACGCAATCAAAGAGCCTATTAGTGCACAACTAGAGAGTAATACTATTATTAGTACTACTGCAATAATTGACTTCTGCCCACTACTTTGCTTCTGCGTGTTAAAATTCATTAATTAATCCTCATCACTTTCGTATACTTCGATATCGTCTGGGTCGAGCATATTCTTCATCCACTCGACGAATCCAACAATTATCATAAGAAGTACCAACATTACAATAAGTGTAATGTAATTACCTCTAACATATCTTACAACTGTACCTATCCAAGTAAATGCATGAGATTCGCTAACCTTACCAACTATCTCATCAGTAAGTCTTCCGTCAACTGTATTGGAGTTGTCACCCTTGGTAACCCACCATACTTGATTCTCATACTGCTTCATATATTCGATATAATCCGCATCCTTATGAGTTGCCTCTAGATCTCCATCATACTTAGCCGAAATTAGTTCCTCGATAAGCTCAGGAGATAAGTATCTCAAAGACTCGATACCACTCTTGGCTTGCTCGTCATATTTAGGATTGTATTTACCTACGATTCTGTGGGTTAAGTTAACTCCACCAGCATCCATTGTTACAATATCGTTAAGTACTAGATCTTCGTACTCACATGGAGTAACAATTACTAAACTTCCTACCGGCAAAGTAGGTTCCATAGATCCAGATGATACGATCATGAATTTGTATCCGAAAAGGATTAGTAGCCCTATTGTAAGTAGCAGACCTAATGCCACTGCTTTAAATAGTGCATAAGCCCATACCGATACATAATTTGTTTTTTCTAGTCTATAAAATTTCATAGATTTATCTGCCTTTGTTTTGTGCAATTTCGTTATGTGAACTTTTCCCATTTTTCATATTTAATTAATTGTCTTACTGCTTTACGAAAGCATAATACAATACGATTAATACGAATAGCCACATATTTTATCTCCGTCTTAAGTTATTATACATTATGTAATGTTGCTAACGCAACTCCTGTGATTTTCATCACACAGGCAATAAATTGCCTATTACAATAGTGAAATAGTCGTCAGTTCAATTCAAATATTGCTTCGCACTGCTTGCTTGAACTTCCTATATTATACATTATGTGTCATTGCTAACGCAATTCGGCAATTAACATTGCCTTTGGCTGACAAATCAGCCGACACAA
>SVHX01000011.1 GCA_015055665.1 Clostridiales bacterium | reverse complement strand
GTCGTCAGTTCAATTCAAATATTGCTTCGCACTGCTTGCTTGAACTTCCTATATTATACATTATGTGTCATTGCTAACGCAATTCGGCAATTAACATTGCCTTTGGCTGACAAATCAGCCGACACAATAGTCAAATGGTCGTCAGTTCAATTCAAATATTGCTTCGCACTGCTTGCTTGAACTTCCTATATTATTAATTAATACCAGTATGCTATCCACCAAGGACTAATCCTTGATAGATAGCTACTAGTTAATAATTAGATATTAAGTGTTGGGTACGAAGTGTTATTATTATCTACAATATAGATATTAACACCTTGATCCCTAAGCTGACTTAGTGCTGTATTAAGGTCTTGGATACTATCAACCTTAGTACCTTCTCCAGACACAATGTTGCTTACATCATTAGTTGTACTATTAATATAGTAATAATTGTTCTTGAACGTTACTAGGTCATTATCTTGACATAGATAGTATACAATTATCTGTCTAGCACCCGTAATCTCGCCTTTTACTATATGAGATTTAACATAGTTATTCTCAATAGTAATATCTGCGTTATCACCAATACTACCAATCAATCCACCTATTGTATATGGCGAGTTAATAGAAGTATTAGCAAAGACATTAACTTCAATCTTAGCAAGAGAGTAAGAGTTGCTAACTGCTACTTTAGAACCAGTGCTAAATGCTTGAGCGGTTACACTACCAGCAATTCCACCAGCTTCTGCTCCTGAGTAGTAGTATGTTGGGTTGTCATTATCTTCTGCCAAAGATCTATCTGTAACAATAATTGTTACACTCTCTGTTACATAACATCTATCAATGATTCCACTACTTCTAGCAACAATACCCGCAACGTTGTTAGATTTGATACTACCGCTTAAGTATGCACTCTTCTCGATAGTACCAGAGTTATTACTTGCAATACCTCCAGCAATAGCCATTGATGCATTATAGGTTTCACAAACAATATTACCAGAGTAGGTAGTACCAGTTATAGTGCCTGTGTTAATAGACGCAATACCAACTGCAACTGCATTGCTAACAAGTTTACCCGTTGGCTTAACAGTAATATCACCAGTTACATGAACATTGCTAATAATACCTGAGTTTTTAATAGTTATTGGAGCTACAACAATTTCATTATTAGTTGGAATCGCAGTATATGATACTCCATTATTAACTTCTAACGAAATATTTAAGTTACGTATAGTACCGGCATTACTCTCTAGCATGGTCATAATTGCCTGTTGTCCCAAGTCTTCCATTGTACTAACAACAGAGTTAAATGTTACCAAAGAAATAGTATTATTACCACCATCAATTACACCACGGAATTCTCCCTTGATTGGAGACCAAGGAATTATCTTGCCTTCCGCATCTTGCATAGAAATGTCATTAACAAGCAAATATTCCCTATCAGCAAATAGCATAATTGATTGCAACTCGTTCATTGTATTAATCTTATAAGGATTATACTGGCTACCATCACCACTAGTGTATGCAGTAAATGCATATGTACCTAATAATTCAACCTCTGCACTTGCAAAAGTATTCTGAGTTGTCTCTGCGGTAGACACATAAGACATCACTGTTACATAGAACTTGTAATTATTACCAACTGATGTAACTTTGTAGCTAGTTGGAGTCTTATTCTCATTATCCTTGGCAGTAATCAATACGCTATCTTCTACTTCGATTGTGTATAGTTCGGATGTTGTGTTGTAGTTAGTAATTCTAACTATTCTACCAATAATGTTATCATATGGAGTAATAGTACGCGTATGTCCAGAAACTGGAGTATTGTTTCCAATATTATATAGTTCTGTAGCACTAGCCTTCCAATAAGAATTAAGCTCAGCTTCGGTAATATTATTAACAGTATAAGTGTTTCTTACCTTAATATTAAATGAGCCCTTGGAAGGAATAACCTCTTCATCAACAACTTCACCAACTATCCAAGTAAGTTCGCCATTATTCTGATTAAACGATAATCTCTTAGCAGTTGGAGGTACGCCAATAGTTGTTGGAGTAGAATAACTACTAGATAGGAACATTGTATTGGTTTGAGTAGTTCCGGTAAACTCTGGTCTTTCTGCCAAAGTATTATCAATATCATAGATTGGAGTGCCATCTTCGTTGTAACCAACAATTGTTGTAGCACCAGCTCCACTACCTACTGCCTGAACATAAATGAATATGTTACCACCAGTCTGAGTTAAGTTGAGTTCTTCAATAATATCATCTAGTGCAAAGTAAACATGTTCATCTTCTGTACTATAACCAAATAAAGTATTATTGGATGGGTCAAGTATAGTAGCAATATCTGCTACTGCCTCGTAATATGTCTGACCGTTAGCAAATACTTGATCGGAGAATACTCTTACTTTGTATCCGCATGCGTCTTCGTCAAGCAACCACTTAACCATATTGTTGCTCTCTCCACCAACATCAACGTATACATTATGAACAACCGGTGCAGCAAGCTTGGTTGCACTTAGATAACGCACATTAGATGCAACATAGAAGTTACTATCACTAGTCATAGTAGTTCCGGTATCACCACCAGATCCTTGGAATCTTACAGAGTAATCATAATACCTAACAGCGAACTCAGTTTCATCTTCAGATGCGGTGTAATCATCATCATGTTCTGTAATATCTGTAAACATCTTATATGTTGTAGAGCGGGTTGGCAAGTCAGTATAATTGTTACCATTGATTGTAAAGGTTGTATCGGTAATAGGGTCACTACCTGTATCCCAATAGAATATACCATCTACTAATCTTACATCAGGGTCTGCAAGCCTAGTAACTTCTAATGGATTGCAATATCCACTATTTAGATATGGAATCTCAGCATCTGTTTCTTCATCAATCTCGCAAGAACTACCATCTGCTTTAACAACCGACTTAACCTCGATTGCAAGTGTACCATTTTGCTTTCCTACGCCAAGATTCATCTGAGGCTCTACTTCAGGAACTTCTGAAGATGTAGTACCACTACTTGCAACTATCTCGTATGCATCTGCATCACTACCAAAGTTGAATCTTGTACGATAGCTTCCAACATCTGGGTTGGTATCACCACTTGTTGAATTCTCTGCACCAGATCCACTCCATGTTATTTCACCAGAACCATAGATAGTAAGGTTAGAAGGAACTGGTAATCTTAAGTGCCTACTTGACTCATTATAATCTGAGCTAAAGTAGTT
The DNA here is from genome assembly GCA_015055665.1 of Clostridiales bacterium. Classification (GTDB taxonomy): domain Bacteria; phylum Bacillota; class Clostridia; order Christensenellales; family UBA1242; genus UBA11490. The sequence continues at coordinate 44,722 of SVHX01000011.1, read as the reverse complement.
ATTGGATAGAGTATCTCTATTATCAACATTATCAAGTCTTATTGCAGATACTCTAATAAAGTATCTATAACTTGGGTTATTAGCAGCCAAACCATCTGGCATATCAAATCTGGTTTCAGTAGTATAATACGTTTGACCAAATTCTTGACCAGAAACATTGTCTGCAGCATTTCTATCAACACTGAACATCTGAATCTTGTATGCGTTAGCACCAATTACAGGATTCCATACAAATGTACCGATTACCTGATTAATGCTTGAACCAAAGTTCTTAAGTTGCCAACTATCAGATCCTGCCTGCCACTCGTATACTCCATCTGTAGATGTTCCTACCCAGTAACCGTTCTTCATACTAGTAGAATCGGTAGCCTTAACATATCCAAGCTTAATTGCTGGGATATAGTCGCATAGATTATTTTCTGCATCCTTGCAACCACCCGAGATATCACCATCAATTACACCTTTGCCATTGCCCAAGTATTGAGATTTGATTACATATCCACCTGGGGCATAGATGCCATTGTCTGTCATATTAAAGCTTGTAAGTAATGCTTGGCTATCATCCATTGTGCCTAGCTCTTCGATATGCAATTTGTTATAATAACCAACTTTAGTACTATCTTTGTAATGCAAATCAATATTAGCAATTTCGCTCTGTAGATCTAAGCCATGAAGACTAAAGTCTTCGGTGTATGTCTTAATACCAGTAATCCAGTCTGTGTTAGTCTTATCCTTAGTTCCATTTAGATCATCAAATGGTCCATAGATATAAAGTTTAGTCTTGGTTGCACCATTGGCACTTGACCAATTTAGTTCGCCATTTTCTATCTTACTATTAAGAGTAGGACTTAAGATATTAGCAAGCTCACCCACTACACAAGAGTTACTATTAAGGAACTTCTTAAGACCATTAGCGTCTGCATATTCGCCATCTTGAGTTCCGTTAGCCCTAATAACTAGCTTGTAGTGTGTATTCATTGTAATAACATCAGTATCGTTAGTATCTCCGCTAGTTTTAAATAATCCATCATTGCTACCGGTGTTTTTGAGATATCTATAATATTTATATTCTTCGGATATCTTGCTATCATTACTATCTACAACAATATTTGTATAAGCAGTTAATGCTCCAGCATTGTCTACCGGCACTGCAGTAATACGATAATCGTAGTAACGCTTAAAGTCGTTAATGGTAGTACCTGCAACTGTTGCAAGCTCCCACTGAACATTACCTTCGCTAATATCTGCACCTTTAGACATCCATGTACGAGGAGTATTAGGCTTGTATGCTGTAATAATAGTTGTGTATGCACCGTTAAGAATTGCTGAGTCGTCGTTCTTATTACCCACAGAGTGGATACGAACATTGTACCTACCTGGTAGATAATTAGTTGCGCTATCAGCTTTTACACTAGAACTTACGCTACTATCAGGCTCTTCTTCAGTAGGATTTTCTTCAATTTTTACTTCGTTAACAACATCATAATAATACTCGATATAATTGTCTGCTACAAGTTTTGCACTAGTAGGCTTGAATATCTGAGCACTACCATTAATCTCGATATTAACAGATACAAGATGAGAGATTAACTCGTTAAGTGTATCGTCTGCATCAATTGTTCCATCAATATAACCAAGAACATATTCCACAACTTTCTCTTGAGTTGTGTCTTCCTCTAACCCCTCTATATTCTCAAGAGCGGTAGCAATTGGAGTTGCTGGGGCTTCTTCGCCAGACTCATCATCTGCTACAGTAGCAGTAACACCATCAACAATACTAATATAATCATTAATATCTGTTAGACTAATTCTCCAGCTAAGTTTGCCGTCACGGATATTAAACGCATCAAGAGTCTTAGGTCTATATACATTAATATTATTATCTACAACTTCTACGCTACTAACGATTGTGTCAGCAGGATCGGTATTAGCAGTAACTTTAACGTTAAATACACCAATCTTGTTGCTTAAAGTAGCCAAAATTGTATTGTTAAGATCAATTGAATTAGATACTACATTAGTTTCGAATATATTTTTGCCATCTTGAGTAGCAACTACTGTATAAGAATATGCACCATTTACAGCTGTCCATTTTAGATTGCCATGATCTACGCTAAGTGTATCTGCATCTTTGACATATACTACATTATACTCTGTGCCAAAGTCACTATTAAGGTAACCAATAGCAGTTGGATCGGCTGATGTTGTATTACCATATACCATCATACTAACAGGGTATGTTTTAGCCTCAAAGTCACGGAATAATACGTACTTGTATGCAGCACTTTCTGGGATATCATGCACCAAATCAGCAGACGCACTCTCGCCTTCGCTAGATACTTTGCTAGCACCAGCAACGCCCGCATACTTAATAGCGTATCTTAGTCCTGCTAAGTTATTGGTTTCCTTCCACTCGATAGATGGAGAACCAATAGGTGCGTATACGGTTGTTTCGGTAGTAGTTTCTGTACCACCCTCATCAGTTACAGTCTCGCTCTTAGTATAAGCTAATACCTCTGAGCTAGCCACTACTCTTGTAATAGTAGGAGCTTTGAGCTTCATAATAATTGCAGTATTACTCCAATCACTGCTTAGTGATTCTGGAGAATTAACTTTAACTTTTACTCCATACTTAACTCCTGGCTCGAAGCTAAATACCATTGCAGTAGTTTCTTTGATTGTCGAAGATGTTGTAACACCCTCGTCTGTGCTAGAATTGTCACCAGACGAATCTCCGCCAGTAGTATCTCCGCCAGTAGTATTATCACTTGGAGGAGCTGGAACTTCATCATCATTAGTATATGTTAAGGTTACACCCTTAAGAGTATTAATGTCGATATTATCAAATTGATATGACTTGCCATCAACAGTATTAGTAATCTCTACAGTATATGTTACACCCTCGGCAGAATTAGCGTTCCACACTACCTCTCCATCTTGTGTATAAACACTTGTTACGGCAAGCTTAGGAAGGTTCTTGTTCTCTATCTCGGCACTATCAATAATATTAGCAACATACTCTAGTCCGTCGCCAGTTTTTGCGCCGTTACCGATATATTGAAGAACTATCTTGTAAGCACCGTCAGCACTAAATTTAATCGTAATGTCGTCTTCGGTATTATCAATTGTGTCTCTATTGTTAACATATGTAAGGTTATTAAGGTCAATTGGCTCGATTGTGCCAGTATAAGGCTTGCTATCTACTATCTGAACAACTTCTCCAGTAGCATCAACCTTATCTTCGTAAGTAGTTGTAATTACAGGCTCGCCATCCTCGCCAGTTGTGCTCTCGGTCTTAGCCTCTAACATAGTAATTGTTAATATGTAAGACACTGGCATCTCTTGGTTGGTGCTAACGTAATCGCTTATTGTTAACAAGCCATTTGTAGCCGTTATTGTGCTCTCGCTATTAAGCTTGCTAATGAACACAACTTCAGATACATCACCGTTATATGATTGAGCATCCTCTTTGGATACAAGTGCACGTATAGTAAATGGTATATCACCAGTCTTGTCACCAATGAAGAACTCTTCGTCCCACTTGTAGTAGAACTTGCCATCTACAAACTTAAATATGCTTGGATCTGGTTCACTAGTTTCGCCAACTGTTACTAGCGGAGTATATGTACCACCACTCTTAGTAACTTCAAGTGTAATAGGGGCATCACCATATGTTATTAGATATCTGCCAGCGTACAACTCCCCAGCTTCTACAGGTGACCAGCTCAACCAGTCAGTCCATGTGTTTCCAGTACTATCGTCGTATACCCTAACTTTGTTAAGATCACTCACAACCGCTAGCTTAGTGCCAGATTTTTTATCACTATTATCGCTTGTAAGGAAATCTGCCTTGAATACACGAATACTTAGATTATGTACTCCACTATCAAGACCATCTATCATAACTTTGCCAGTAATAGTCTTAAGTGTCGATACAGTAGATTCGCCTTCGCCACCAGCCTCACCAGACTCCTCTTCGGTAGGGAAGGTATAAGAATAGGTGTTCCTTGGTAATAGCGTATCATCTTCGTACAATAGTACTATATAGTCTTTGCTAGATGCAGCTACGATATCAAATAATAGGTTACCCTCAGATATACGTAAATTATTAGCTACTGCAAGCTTATTGATAGTCTTGTGAGTAGCAATGTCTGTTAGTCTTGTACCGTTATTCCATTTAGCAAGTACAATACCAGTATATTGCCAGCTAATGCTAGGAGTAATAGTTATCTCGTTATCTCCAGCAACGAAATTTGATGCATCAAATAATGTTTCCTTCTGAGCACCATCTGTTGTTGCCCCACGAGTAACTGTGTATAGGATATAATCCTTAATTGATTCTTTAGTTTCTTCGCCGGTACTGTCAGAATCCGAAGAGATTCCCGACTCCCCAACTGTTATTACGCTTAGAATATCGTTCCACATCAAGTGATCGATAACCCTAGCGTTGTCTGTTGTATTGGTAACTTTAATATCAAGAGTAGCGTCTACAACGTAGAAAGTTTCTACAAATGCAGCACTATTGATAACAATCGGACAAGAGTCATTTACTCCTGTATTAGAATCACTTGTATTAACAGCAATAATCTTAATTGTATATTGGCCGGTTGTCCAGTCTAAATCTGTATCGCCATTTTTCCACTCGTTAGGTAAAGCGAAAGATACATCTTCTAGATCGTCCGAATATGTATTATTATCGTCACCAACTTGGTTAACGATTACCTTATAGCCCGAAGCGTTATTAATAGCTGTCCACTCGTACTTACCAATTACACTTTCGGACTTAACAACTTCAGGAGTTGCAAGTGTTGTAGCGAATATTGGATCACTCTCTAATCCATCAAACTTATTAGCGTTATTCTCGGTCACTGTAATTGCTATTACGTTGCCACTTTGTTTAGCTAGTGCATCAGTAACATTATATGTGTACGGAGAACCTTGACCAGTTATTTCATCAGCTTTGCTAAACGATAGAGTTTCACCATCACGAGTAACTATATACAATCTGATTGTGTATGTATTACCACTGCCTGTTCCCGGCTCAATGCCTGTCCATGATAATGTGCCATCACTCTCTAATCCTATACCACTAACTTGGTCAGTTGTATCAAAAGATGCACTACTTTCTGCACCATTAAGGATTCCATCTTCGCCAATAGGATATACTACGATTTGATTCTTAAATCCAGGTCTATTAGTAAGTCTAGATGCAATGTTATTAGATCCACCACCAACATATGGCAATGTTCTTAAATTAATTTCTTGAGTATTAAATACTGTCGATACGTACTCTTCTACATTACCTGTTTCTAGCTCTACAATTTGTAATTTAAGTTCGTAACCAGTAGCCCTATCACTAGGATTAGACATAGAAATCTTATAATTGTTAAGGCTCAGGCTTCCAACGGTGTCTAATCTTTCGAATCCACCATTAGTCTGGCTAGTATACCAAGAACTAATAAATGTATCACCCGTATCGTATCCTTCATAAGGATCGCCTAAGGTACGCAATCTATAATAATATGAGTTCTTGCCATTTAGGAAGTCTTCAATATTAAATTCTTGTCCAGCGAACAAGATCTCAATTGCTCTATAAATATCGATATAGTATGCCCCGCTAGAATCTTTGGTATAGGCAACAACGTCTTCGCTACCCCCCTCAACTGTCGACGCTTGATCAAGAGATTCAACATACATAGCCTTAATCTTGTGTTCAGAATACTCTTCGCCATTGCCCTTGTTAGCTATTATCAACTCATAATTCATGAAATTTACAGTATCACCATTAATAGCAACGGAAATTGGAGAGAATACAATTCTTCCATCTTTATCAATCTTATGAGCCTTCTCATTAATACTATCGGTTACTTTAGGCAAGATTGTAATAGTTTCGAAAGTTCCAATCTTAACTGGATTAAGTGTATTGTTCTTGGAAATACTAGCAGTCTTGTATATTCCATCGAAACCAATATTCTTAACGTATAGTTTGTACTCACCCGCAGGAACATCTAGTGTCGATAGATCATATAAGAATCTCTTAGCTCCCGAAGAAGAGGTTGTGCTTTCGCCCTCTCCCTCTTCCTCTGAAGAGTCACCTTCTTGGCTAGTTGGTTGCATACGCAAGTACTTAGTAGCCTTAGTTGTATCGGTTGGAACAAAGAATAATTCTGTTCCTGCAGACTGCCCTCCTGCAATTACTTGAAGCTTATCACCATCAAGAGAAATATTATCAGCAGCATTGTTGAGTACAAAGAACTCGAATTCGGCCTCTGCACTAGCAATTGTGTTACCAGCATTACCAGTGCCTGTTACCTTAATTGTATAAGATTGACCACAATCTAGTCTACTACTGATAGAAAGGATTGCTCTGCTAATAGTATTAGAATTAGAATTGTCTGGCTCGCTTGTACCTGCGTTGATTGTTCCACTAACAACTTCTTCATCATCTGTTTTGTAGATAGTATAAGAATATTTGTGTCCAAATTGGGAACCATATGTAGACTCTTCGCCAAGTCCGGTAGTTACAAACTTAATAGCTGTATCTGCTAGAACATTAGCAAATTCTTTATCCCCAACTACTGCCTTAACCCTCTCGCTTTCGTATAGAGAGATAATAGGGGTAGCAATCTTCTGGATAATTAGAGATTCGGTAACATCACTTGGGAACACTCTAATTAATTGTCCACTTCTTGTACTTGTAAGCATTGCATAACCATCTTTTTCGTTATATTCATCTGGATAAGCAACACAAGTAACCTCGTACTGATTAAGTGTTGTGTCGAATTTGTTTTTGTAATTAAATTCAACATGAGTTCCTTCAGTAAAGTTGTCGCTATCTACTACAGGATCAACAAAGTCATCATTAGCCTTGGTACGATCTCTATTGTATGCAACATTAATGCGATGGGCATAAGGTGTAGTTGTATAAGAAATAACTCCGTTGTCATTAGCAACATTTTGAGTTTCCATAATCTTATAGAATCTATATGTTTCTGATGGTGCACTATCTGCAGTTGTAAGGATATCTCCCTTAGCTCTAACTTGAACCGCATACTCTGTACCAGCCTCGAATCCTTCTAGCTTGGTAACATTACGAAACACGTCTTGAGTGCTAACAACTGCACCAGTAGATGGATTAAGTGTTATTACCTCGTAACCAGATAGACCTACAGCAACTCCGCCACTCATTTCGGCAGGCTCAACCACTCCACCCTTAGAATATGTATCTACCCTATCCCACTCTAATGTATTAGTTTCAGTATCAAACCTAACATTTTCGGGAGCGGTAAAGATTGCTACATCTTCTTCCTTAGGGAATACGTTAACTATGGCTTTAACTTCCATACCTAGTTCATCTACAGCAAAAGTGATTATAGTGTTGTAAGAATCTTGAGAGCGATTGATAGCATCAAACCTAATCTGCTCGCTAACAGACTTCTTGCGGTAATTATCACCATTGTGTTCTTTGACTAGTCCTTTGGTAGAGAAAGACCAATTGACTTGTGTGGTTGTCGACTCTGCAGGAGTAATATCGTATTTAATTACGAAAGACTCTCCTACTCGACAATTAATCATCAAGTCACCACTATACTCGTCAATCTCGGAAGTTGTAGATCCTGTTCCGCTAACGAACGAGATATTAATATCTTTGGCATTGACATGTGTTATAGGAGCTTCTCCCGAACATGAACACGCAGTAATTACCGTGCTTAATAATGCCATAATAATCGCTAAGATATAGATTCTAATTTTTTTCATTTTTCATTACACCTTTGTTTAGATAATTTTGTTTCCCACGCATAATAAATTTCGTGTCTATATGAGTTTAGCATATTCTGTCGAAAATTAAAAACAATTTTACGCGTTATAATAATATTTTTATTATTTAATAATATCTTGTCTAATTTAATACAAATTTAGTCGGGTATTGGCTAGTAATTTTTTAGTTATAAAATTATCACTATTTGCAGAGGTTTACGCATAATAATTAATGATTAATTAACAAATTATTTAGCAATACTTGACATAGCTCTCACAAAATTGTTAAAATATCTACAATACTAACAAAACAAGGAGAATTTTATGGCTTTGACAAAGAAAAGAAAGATTGTTGTAGCAATAGGACTAATAACCATATTAGTAGTAGGCGTAATAGCTTCGATACTGCTAATAACTAGACGCAAATTCGATATTACTGACGAAACTTTTGAGTACAATAATCACAAGGAAATGTTTATATCATCCAAACCCGCCAACCTTACAACAATTAATACAGGAATAGGCAATAATACTAGACCTAAGTATTACAGCAATGGTTGCGTAATAGTTAATACGGACGGCACGGTTGGATACGGAGTATATAGCTTTGTGGATAACGAATTAATTATCCCTACCGATTATGATTTAACAGATATTACACCTATCAATGTGGCAGATTCTGATGAAGAAGACGAGTTCGTGTTCCATATAGAGAATACCGACAATTCCGACCAACACACCATAACACTTTATGATGATGAGGGCGAGAAATTAGACATGGTTTGGCACGACTCAAATTCGAATACAAACTATGCACATATCATGAAAAAACAGCTTAATCTCAAGGAAACTCGCAGTGGCAAAGTTAAAGTGAACACCAAGAATAAGTTTACCGAAACAGCTATAGCAATTGAAGGAATAAGTTTTGTAGACTCCTATCAGGGCGAAGATTATCACTACGAATTATGGGAACTTACAGGTACTGATGGAGCAACTTACACCAACCTATACGAAGTAGACGACGAGGAAAGAGAACTTATCCAAACTATCGACAATCATATCGGTAGCAGTATCGAGGCTAGCAACACAGGAGTTGTTGTGCTATCGGATGGAACACCTAGATTACTTAACACCACTATTAGCTATAATGATGGTGAAACTCAAGTAATGCAAATGTCTGTATTTGACACTAAATTCCGCGAGAAGGGAACAGCTAGCATTAATACAGATGATACTACTCAAACCCCTATAAAGATCGGCGATAATTTATATATCCAATACGTTATCCCAACTACCGAGAAGAAGTATGACTTTGCCGAGATAGACAGTAACGGAAATTCGTTATACTTCCGCCTCGAAACATACAAACTTAATCTAAAAAATGGCAAATTCAAAGATGTTGATCTAGACTATATCCTAGACACAGATTCCGCTTATAAGACTATCGGCAATAGCGTTGTTGTAACCGGAAGAAAGATCGAAAACAAGGCATTATCCAATCCTAATAACTTGCTTATTAACGAGGACTTAAAGATTAAAGAATTGCCTTATAATATTAACAAAATAACCAAAATAACCAAGAAAAGATTTGTGGTAGAAGCCAACAACGGACAATACCTAGTAGATGATGATTATGATATAGTATCCTTCTTAGGCAACAATATTAGTTACTTCACAACATCAGAATCTATTATACTTAACAATAGCAACACTAATCTTAGCTACGTTGTCGACCTAGATGGTGTAGTTGTAACACAAGGAACAATCTACTCGTTTACAGATCTTCATGATTCCAAATATTATATGGTCAAAGTCGAAGAATCTGGCAACGCATATTATTACCTAGAAAGATTAGGCGTAAGAAAATCGCTTGTTTACGCAGAATTAACCGATTCTACAGAGACATATACTTATGCTAACAAATCTTACCTTCGTTGCGACCTAGGCGTGCTTAGTGATGGGTTAAGCATTATCACACAAGTGAGAGTTAATGGCGAAGGCTACGCATACGACTTTTATAACGTAGAAGGTCAATTACTATTAACACTTAATGGTTTCGAAACATCCAATCGTCCACTCAAATACTGGGGATACAAAGACGAAGACCATGCAATACTCCAGATAGGAACTAATATCGCAGGCGAAGAATATTTCTTGGTTGTCGATAGATAAAAGTTATGTTATAATACACAAAAAAACGACTAATTATAGTCGTTTTTTATATAAATATTAAACTCTACAAAACAATTAATATTCGCTATTAATCCCCAATAGATAATCTGCACTCACATCATAATATCTACACAACGCAATTATAATCATAACACTTGGCTCACGAAGCCCCTGCTCATAATTGGAATACGCACTTTCGGTTACACCAATTGCATCAGCAACCACTTTTTGCGTAACACCCTTCTCTTTTCTTAATTCTCTTAATCTATCCTTCATACTAAATTATTAACACAAATTGTGTGATAATACTTGCAATTACACATTTTGTGTGATATATTGTAATTATTAAGATTGATAAAAGAGGAATTATGTTCGAAAAAGATACCGGTGCAATTAAATATTTTAGGGAGAAATACACAATGGAAGAGAAGATATACGAGAGCTATGTTAATATGAGAAAAAGTCTTTCCGAACTTGAGAATTACAAGTATGCAACGGAAGACAAATACATTAGTAGCGAGGAATTTAAACAAGGATTTATAGCAGGACTTAAGATTATGTCTTCGTTATTACTAGATATTTAAATATACATAGAAAAAACGACTAATTATAGTCGTTTTTTATTTTAATCACCACTATTCATATCGATATGGATTTCGGCATATCCTTGCTCCATTAGACAGCTAGGACACTCATCCCAGCAAGCTTTGTCTGTATGCTCGAATCCACAATTACTACATTTCCATTTAACCGGATCAGCACTCTTATATAGCTTGCCAGACTTCAACATCTGACTAACCTGCTCGAGCAACAACTTATGACAATTCTCTACACTACCTGCAAATGCAAACGCCTTGGATATCTCATCAAAACCTTCCTCGGTTGCAGTCTTAGCAAACTCTGGATACACAACATCACTCTGAGATGTCTCCACCTTGATAGTATCATCAATAACATCTGCTAGAGTACCACTAGCAAAGCTATACCCGCCATGGATATCTATATTATCCTGATTACCACCATGCTCAATAATTAAATCGTAGAATCTCTTGGCGTGTGCCATCTCATTTTTTGCATGAGTCTTAAGTAACATCTGAAGATGATGATACCCCTCATCAAGTGCAAGCTTAGCTAGAAACTGATACTTAGCTCCATCCTGACACTCTCCAGCAAATGCCCTTGCTAGATTAAGTCTTGTCTGACTATTTTTAAAGTCTACCATTATTACAATTCTCCCTATTATTTATATTTGCTCGTGAGTCATATAACCTACACAACATATCCAGTACAAAGTTTACCTAGCATGCCTCACTAAACTATTTTAATTAGTAGACACTTATTACTAGTCTTAAACATTAACGTATCTAAACTTTAATAATTAGACAAAGTTATCCCTTTATCATTTATCTGCAAGAAAAAATCTCTTGACAAAAGTTACAAAGTAGCGTATACTAATATTAGTAATTGTTGATCTGGGACATAAGATATGTTATACGAAGATACAGAGAGCCTATCACCCGCTGAGAGATAGACACACACTAGACACATCTTTCCACCCAAGGAGATTCTTGCGAAGAGCAAGGCTCTACACCTTAATAGAGTACTAGACTTATATTAGATTTAAGGCAATGAGTGGGGAGAGCATTCTCTCAACTAGAGTGGCACCATGGGATATTATCTCATCTCTAGAAATTATAATCTAGAGGTGAGTTTTTTGTTTTTTAAGTGCCATCCAAACCACCCCTAAAACACCATGTTATTGACATAAACCACAACAATTATGTCAATAATAAATAATAAAAAGACAAAAAGGAGAAGAATTATGATAGATATAGCACTTATAAGAAACAATGCAGATTTAGTCAAGAAGAATATCGAGAAGAAGTTTCAACACGACAAACTTCCATTAGTTGACGAAGTAGCAACCATGGACGAAGAGTACCGCAAGCTTAAGAGCGAAGGTGACACTCTTAGATCTCAGAGGAACACAATTAGTAGCGAAATCGGTGCTCTTATGAGAGAGAAGAAGACCAACGAAGCGAACGAACGCAAAGCAAGCGTTAGTAAGATTAACGACCGCATCAAGGAGATCGAAGTACTAGAAGTAGAATTGCAAGACAATATAAGAAACATCATGTACAAGATTCCTAATATTATTGATGACTCTGTACCTATCGGCAAAGACGATAACGAAAACGTTGAGATCGAGAAGTTCGGAGATCCTATTGTTCCTAAGTTCGAGATCCCGTACCACGCAGATATTCTTAATAGCTTCAATAGTTTAGACAAAGATAGTTCTGGCAGAACTAGCGGCAACGGTTTCTATTACCTAATGGGCGACGGAGCAAGACTAAGCAGTGCAATGCTTAGCTACGCAAGAGATTTCATGATCGACAAAGGATTCACATACTGCATCCCGCCATTTATGATCCATGGAGATGTAGTTAATGGCGTAATGAGCTTTGCCGAGATGGATGCAATGATGTACAAGATTGAAGGCGAAGACCTATATCTAATAGGTACTAGCGAACACAGCATGATCGGTAAGTTCAAAGACCAAATTATCAAAGAGCAAGACCTACCTATCAATATGACATCTTATAGCCCATGCTTCCGCAAAGAAGTAGGAGCACATGGAATAGAGGAGAGAGGTATATACCGCGTACACCAATTCGAGAAGCAAGAAATGATTGTTCTATGCAAACCAGAAGAAAGCATGGCTTGGTACGAGAAGATGTGGAAATATTCGGTAGAATTATTCCGTAGCCTTAACATCCCAGTAAGAACCCTAGAGTGTTGTAGCGGAGATCTTGCCGATCTTAAGGTAAAATCCATGGATATTGAGGCTTGGAGCCCTAGACAACAGAAGTATTTCGAAGTTTGTTCTTGTAGTAACCTAGGAGATGCTCAAGCTAGACGTTTAGGAATTAGAGCTAAGAGCGAGAAAGGCAACTATTACCTACACACCCTCAATAACACAGTCCTTGCTAATACTCGTGCACTTATAGCCCTACTTGAGAACAACCTACAAGAAGACGGTAGTGTTATTATCCCAGAACCACTTAGGATGTACATGGGTGGCAAAGACAAGATCACCCCTATCAAATAACATTTATTATTGTTATCTATCTATAACTAGGCAATATATAATTTGCCTAGTTTTTTAGTTTACATAAATACAACAAATAATTACAATACTTTTGCTAAAATATCACTATTGTGTTAAAATATTAGTATAACATGGCGATATTATATAATTTGAAACAAAACACACTAACCAATTGATTATATGATATCGAACCAAACTCAATCGGAAGAAGAGGTAATGAACTATGGGAAGAAGAATATTTAAGTGGTTAGCACCTATATGTATTGGAGCTATCATTATCGGTGGCAGTTTGAATCACAACTCAACCACACAACCTATCCATACATATGCAACCAGTGTCGTGCACTCGGATTATTCATATGCAATAATATCCCACAACCCACTCAACACCAAGATTAGAGAAATGTTACATAAAGATAGCAATATCAATATTGCATTTAATGAATTCATGAACAACTCAGATTTTGCACCAACTACAGTTGTCGATCCAGAAACCAGCGAGGAAACTACAACAATCCCTACATACCAATTAGACCTTAGTAATACTGGGATTACAGATATTAGAGAACTAGCTCAATTTGAATTACCAGAGAATATCCAAGGTATCAACCTTGCAGGTAACGGAATCACTGAGAAAGACCTTAGTAGTATTACAACCCTACTCAACTTAAGTAAAGGCGACACCATTACAATCAATAGCATCAACCACGAAGTCCGCACAAACTTTAAAACTCAGATTAAGAAAGTATTACTAGACAATAACGAAATTGATTTAGAATCACAACCCGCCAGAGAAACACTTTCTGACACAAGGCTACTATTTGGTGTACAAAACGCACCAGTTTCTGACAATCCTCTAGTAAAAGTGGGAGAAATAAAACCAATGTACTATATCCGAAAAAACTCGGACGAAAACTTCTTAACCTTTACTTTCACATACGACCAATCAACACTCCCAGGTAAGAAAGTTGCCATAGTGTATGACACCCCCACAGAGATTCTTAACCAAGGTAATGACGAATATACAATCACAGTTAACTCTATCCCCAATAGCGAGACCGCCTACTTTAAGGATTACTCATCTTACAAAGAATATCAGTTATTTGATATCAAACTTAAATCCGACTTTACAGTCGAGCGTAATAGCTTATTAAACCTAAACATCACTTCTGATTACAAGCTTACACCTGATAGTCCAATAATTCTTAGTGGCTTTGGCAATCAAAGTAATGTAAAAGTAATTCCAAGTAATGCCTCAACTAGTCAGATAACCAAGGACACTCACAAGAACTACGTCAATATTGAAATCCAATACAATGGGTACTCCAAGACAGTTCCTGTAGAATTTAAAGTAGTCGATACAATCTTTCCAGTAATTAGACTAATCGGTACATCCCATGCAGAAACCAGCCTCAATGAAGCCTATAACGATCCTGGAGCGATATACTTTGACCCATCATCAGAGGGAGCTACCAGAGGCGAAGACTTATCTCACAGAAAGAAAGTTACTAGCACAATTAAGGTTGACACTCTAGGATCTTATCATATAGATTATTCTGTATCTGATGATGCAGGCAACACAACCACCGTTAGACGCTTCGTTGATGTCGTCGAGAAAGCATTTACCAAGGTAGTTGTTCGATCGTCAACACAAGAAATACTAGATGGCAAAAGCGTAGTGCTAACAGTACAACCAGAATCAGGCGTTGATATTAGTCAATTCGAATCAATTACATATTACTGGTATTTAAATGGATCAGACAAACCATTTGACACATCCACCGGTGACAAACAAACAGGTCAATCTTCGATACCGATTACCGCCAACTCTGAAACAATGAAATATATCAAAGTTTATGCCGAGGCTATCAAAAAATCTGATGGCGAAACTGTTCGTGTACCAAGTAACGAATTAACTCTTAATATTAAGGCAAATTATAGTGCTACTGAGATGATAATACTTTCAGCATCTATAGCAGTACTAATCCTAATACTAGTGATAGCAAGCATTGCACTTATCAAGTACTCCAAAGCAAAAAGCAAAACAAGTGGCAAACGCCATAAAAATTTCGTAAAAGGCAAGAAAAATAGCAGTAATACAGCCACAAACAACGAAAAAGAGAATATAAAGATCGAAGTTATCAAGGATTATAACGGCACACCACCTACACAAAACACCGCTCCTAAGACCGAGAATCCTAAACCAAATAACACAGGTGACCAACCAGTACAGAAAGACAACTCAAAATTCGATCCTAACAACATGGATTAACATCCAGAATTTAGATATTTTAGACACCTAGAAGGTTAATTTAGGTGTCTATTTTTTAGTTATAATTACACAACTATGTTATGCGGAAATTATAAAATTTTGTTATAACTATATCTATTTATTTGCAAGAATTATCATATTTTGCTATACTGAAAGTACCACTTATATGTAGTGGGATGAAAAATGGAGAAAAACTAACTATAGCTTTGATTTTTTTTGGATTTTACCTCTATCCAGAAGAAACAATAAAATCTTTAGTTAGTTTTTCTTTTTCATTATTCAACCATACAAGGAGTGAATCATGTCAAGACTTAGCAAACAACGTGCCAAAGAGCAATTCCTAAGCAATATTGAGCCTGTTATTACCCAGAACATACTTGATGAGATTGCCAAGGCAAATAACGAAGATCTATACACCTATTTTATAAGCAAAGATGCTTTTAGTTCGGATATTTTATCAGACAAGGACCTTAACGAAATAGTAGTTAAGGCATATGCTGATTGGTATTTCTTGCACAAAAATATCTCCAAGAAAGACCCAAGAGCAGTCAGACTCCTTAATGATTATAGATACACCCCTATCGCCCTTGATGGCGACAAATGTTTCGAGTTTATAAAAAATGGCGAGTTTAAGGACATTATTCCTATATATATTCAATATATAAATACGCTAGAGGAATCGTATTTCTTGTGCCTCGAAACACACGAGATCTACGGCAAAAGCTACGATACCGAATACAACGTAAGATTATATATTAATCTAAAAGCCAATTCACTAATAGCATTTGCAAGAGAGTTCTTAGACAGAACTTACCTCTGCGAATTCCCTGCACTACTTAAGATACTCAATCACGACCACCGCAACGACACAATAACAATATATACCGACTACGAGCACGCTAGTGCAGTGATAGATTGTATAGAAGATATCAAAAAAGAGTGCCCAAGTATATTTAGCAATGTGGGTGGAGTAAGCCCATTACTAGGCAAGGTTAACGATTATATCGGTTTTGGCGAAGTTAACGATAGTCGCAAAACATACTTTGGAACTAGATCAATCGCATTATCCAGCTCAAGAGATATCGCCACAAGAGAAGTTCTTAAGAACAACATTGTAGGAATTGAAGACAAGATTATCTTTAGATCAGACTCAGAGTCATACACCCCAAGTGAATACCTTGCCTTCCTTATCGAAAGAAACGCTCTCAAATTAATCGAACGCAAGATAGAAGATATAGAATCTAGCGGAGCAGAATTATCTGATGAGCTTGATGAGTTATACGAAATGCGTGAAGATATTAGCAAAGGCATAGATATTAGCAAAGAAGTATCCGAGCTTAAGAAATCTCTAACACGCAATACAAGTTACAAATTATCTATCGAGGGATATGAAGACGAATACAATTACGCAGCCAAACTATATAGACTATTCTCTACAGATAACGATAGAGTATTCGGTCGACACAACGAGGCTCGCAAACTAGATCTAATCTGTAATCACATATTCCCAATCAGCAATCAAATTGACGGTATCGATACAAGAAATTTCTTGTCCGAATATTTCAGGCTAAAGCTAGCTGAGATTATATCTACTATTTTGGTTGAGAAGAAATCTAATCTCAAGCGTACCAAAGAAGGCTCAGCTCTACATAATGCCCGCAAGAAATCTTGCTCGAAATTAACAAGCATACTTAGCAGTATAATTGATGATGAGGACGAAGGAAGAGAATACATAGGTAGATGCATTAACGACTATATTCGTATA
This sequence comes from Clostridiales bacterium, assembly GCA_015055665.1. Taxonomy (GTDB): domain Bacteria; phylum Bacillota; class Clostridia; order Christensenellales; family UBA1242; genus UBA11490. Next base: position 27,646 of record SVHX01000011.1, on the reverse strand, counting down.
CTATCAACTGGAGCTCTCGAAGATGTAGAGATAACAATTGATGGCGAAACTATAGCTCTCGAGGACACCAATAATAAGCTAATTGATATGTTACCACACCTACAATCTGATATAGACAATTTGTCAATAGACCGCAACTATATTAACAATATCTTATGTGAATTTGACATAAACATAGACAATATATGCTTAAATAAAGACACAAAGAACATCTGCAAATGCCCTACCCACACACTGCAAGTAGAGGAAGACAGATTCTACTACGACCCCGACGGATACATCTCTAACAATGAATACTCCAAGGACAACTCTCCTCAACCAGAGCTTAATACGTAGTTAACTAAAACAAAAGCATATAAGTGTTTGTTTGCAAACAATAGCTTCACACCAATACTCAAAAAACTTTGAACTTTACTTTGTGAAGATTATAGTCGACTTAAAAAGAATTGTAATTTATTTAATAAGATTAAGAAATAGGCAAGGAATTAATCCTTGCCTATTTTATATTTTATTGATTTTTACGAAGTTATCCATTTGTATATACTGATATACACTAATATACATTATGTAATGTTGCTAACGCAACTCGTGTGATTTTCATCACAAAGCTAATTCTTAGCTGACACAATAGTGAAATGGTCGTCAGTTCAATTCAAATATTGCTTCGCACTGCTTGCTTGAACTTCCGATATTATAATTTATTTTACAACAATTCGTTGTTCTCGGTAGGAGTTACATCTTCTACCACTGGTTCTGTAATAATTGCCTCTACTGGTTCTTCTTCAACTAGTTCTTCGGCCATTTTTTCTTCAGACTTTTCCGACTTAGTTACTGCCACACAGACTATTCTAGATTTCTCTTTGATCTTCATTATTCTTACACCCTTGGTGTTTCGTCCAATCTGATTAATTTCGGTAGCAGACACTCTAATAACAACGCCGTCATCTGCTATCATCATAATATCATCTTCGTCTGTTACTTGTCTAAGGTTAACAAGGTTACCAGTTATCTCGTTAAATATACCGGCCTTGATACCCTTACCGTTACGACCTTGCAATCTATATTCATCTTCGCTTGTACGCTTGCCGTAACCATTTTCGGATACTGTTAAGATATCTGATCCTGGAGTAATTATTATCATACTTACCACAGTTTCGCCTTCAGACATCTTCATAGCTTTAACACCCATTGTGTCACGACCAAGAGGTCTAACTGTATTCTCACAGAATCTAATACACTTACCTTCGCTACTAGCTAGCAACAATTCATCTTTAGGCTGTGCTAATCTTACACTAATTAGCACATCTCCTTCGTTAAGCTTAATAGCAATCTTACCGCCTCTACGAATTGATCTAAATTCTTCTAGGCGAGTCTTCTTAATAAGGCCGTTGCGAGTAGCCATCATTAGACAGCCTTCATCTTCCTCTTTGATAGGTATAATAGTTGTAATTGATTCGTCTTTGTCTAACTGCAACAGGTTAACCATTGCTCTGCCCTTGGAAGTCTTCTGAGCTTCTGGAACTTCATAACCACGGATGGTATATACTCTACCCTTAGTCGAGAAGCACAATAACTCATCATGCGAAGATGTTATGAATATATCTTCCACGAAATCTTCTTCCTTAGTCTTATGACCAACTACACCAACACCGCCTCTGTGCTGAGCCTTGTACTCGCTAACTGGCATACGCTTGATGTATCCGCCATGTGTTAGAGAAAGTACTACTGTCTGTCTAGGTATTAGATCACCAATATCTAGACTAGTGTAATCAAAGCTGATTTCTGTCTTACGAGGTACACCGTACTTGTCCTTAATCTCAATTAAGTCGCCCTTGATAATCTCTAGCACTCTTAGCTCGCTAGCAAGAATCTCTTTGTATTCCTTGATAAGATTCTCAACTTCCTCAAGCTCGGCTTTAAGCTTCTCAACTTCCAGCCCAGTAAGCTTCTGAAGTCGCATATCAAGTATTGCGTTAGCTTGCTTCTCGTCTAGGTTAAATAATCTTGTTAATCTATCTACCGCATCTTGTTTATCATTAGATAGCTTAATCTGTCTAATAACCTCATCAATATTAGCCTGAGCAATTACAAGCCCTCGCAAGATATGTGCACGAGCCTCGGCTTTGTCTAATTCGTACTTAGTTCTACGATAGATTACTTCCTTCTGGAAGTTAAGATAATGTACTAATATATCCTTAAGTGGTAATACCTTAGGTGTGCCATCTACTAGAGCTAAGTTGATAGCTCCAAATGATATCTGTAGCTGAGTATGTTTGTATAGGTTATTAAGCACTACCTGAGCATTAGCATCACGCTTAATATCTACAACTATACGCATACCTTCTCTATCGCTTTCTTCTCTAATATCAGATATGCCTTCGATTCTCTTGGACTTGACCATATCTGCTATCTGAATAATAAGCTTAGCTTTGTTAACTTGATAAGGTATCTCTGTAATAACGATATGTTGTCTATCATTCTCTTCCTCAATCTCGGCTTTGGCTCTAATTGTGAAAGTTCCTTTACCGGTAGCATACATATCCTTGATACCCTTGCCTCCAATAACTTGACCTTTGGTAGGGAAGTCTGGAGCAGGAATATACTGCATAAGCTCGTCTACTGTAATCTCTGGATTATCAATAAGTGCAATAACGCCATTGACAACCTCGCACAAGTTATGAGGTGGTACATTAGTTGCCATACCTACCGCAATACCATCACTACCATTAACAAGTAGATTAGGAAATCTGCTAGGAAGAACAACCGGTTGCATCTCTCTACCATCAAAGTTAGGGTAGAAGTCAACTGTTTCTTGATGTATACCATTAAGCATCTCACCGGCAATCTTGCTCATACGAGCCTCGGTATAACGTGATGCCGCTGGAGGATCTCCATCTACCGAACCAAAGTTACCATGACCTTCTACAAGCGGGCAATTAATTGTAAAGTCTTGAGCTAGTCTAACGAGGGCATCATATATAGCACTATCACCGTGTGGGTGGAATTTACCCATAACTTCACCGATAATAGTTGCACTCTTACGGAAAGGCTTGTCATTGTACAATCCTAAGTTGTTGCCCATAGCATATATAATACGTCTATGAACTGGTTTAAGACCATCACGCACATCAGGAATAGCACGGCTAACATTAACCGCCATAGCATATGCAATAAAAGACTTCTCTAGCTCTTCCTTAACCTTAACATCAAGAACCTTGCTACCATCTATCTTATCTATTATTTCGTCTAATTCTATCTTATCCATAATAATCTCCTATGATTTAGACATCTAGTTCTTTGACAAGTGTTGCATTTTCTTCGATAAACTTACGTCTTTCTTCTACATCCTCGCCCATAAGTTTCGAGAAAGTTTCGTCTGCAGCAAACGCATCTTCCATGGTTACCTTAAATAGTATTCTATTTTCCGGATTCATTGTTGTTTCCCACAACTGCTCAGCGTTCATCTCGCCTAGACCTTTGTATCTCTGGATATCTGCTTTAGGCTTGCCTAGCTCTTCAAGCTTCTGATCAAGTTCTTCTTCGCTATAAGCATAGTATACCTGCTTGCCCACAGTAATCTTAAATAGTGGTGGCTGAGCAATATACACATGACCATTATCAATTAACGGTTGCATGAATCTAAAGAAGAACGTTAGTAGTAGTATTCTAATATGGCTACCGTCTACATCCGCATCTGTCATAATTATAATCTTGTTGTAACGAAGTTTGTCTTCGTTAAACTCACTTGAGATTCCACAACCAAAAGCAGTTATCATGTCTTTGATTACTTGGCTCTCAAGAACTTTGTGCAGAGTTGCCTTCTCTACATTAATAATCTTACCTCTTAGCGGAAGAATTGCTTGGAATCTACGATCTCTACCTTGCTTAGCAGTACCACCCGCACTATCTCCCTCTACTAGATATATCTCGCTACCTTTGCGATCCTTATTAGTACAGTCGGCAAGTTTACCAGGAAGAGTTGTGCTCTCTAGGATTCCCTTACGACGAGTAAGGTCTCTAGCGTTACGAGCAGCATCTCTAGCACGCTTAGCAGTAACACACTTAAGTACTATCTCTCTACCAACTGCAGGATTCTCTTCTAGATATGCACCAAATCTTTCGGTCATGGCATCTTCTACAATCTTACGCATCTCGGAGTTACCAAGCTTTGTCTTGGTCTGTCCCTCGAACTGAGGATTCATAAGCTTGACAGAGACAATTGCAGTAATACCCTCACGCACATCTTCGCCTGAAAGCTTCTCGCTATCCTTAAGTATTCTATTAAGCTTACCATAATCATTAATAATCTTGGTTAGAGCGTTCTTAAATCCTACTAGGTGAGTACCACCTTCCTCGGTATTAATGTTGTTGGCATAAGTATTAATAAACTCGTTGTAACCGTTATTAAACTGGAACGCTATCTCAACCTGATTAGTCTTGTTAACAACATCTACATAAACAGGCTCTGGGAACATAGTTTCCTTGTTCTTATTAAGGTAATCAACGAACTCTACTATACCACCATCAAATCTAAACTCATCACTAATAGGTTCTTCCCCACGCCTATCTTCAATGCTAATTGTAAGGCCTTTGTTAAGGAACGCTATCTCTCTAAATCTACTCTTGAGTTCTTCGTAGTTAAAGTCTAGAGTTTCGAATATCTCTGCATCTGGCATAAATGTTACTTGTGTACCAGTCTGAGCTGTGTCGCCTACAACTTTAAGAGGTTCTTGAGGAATACCACGCTTATATAATTGCTTATGAATCTTACCACTCTGCTCAACAACTACTTCTAGCCACTCGGACAATGCGTTAACACAAGACAAACCTACACCATGAAGTCCACCGGATATTTTGTATCCTTCTCCACCAAACTTACCACCAGCGTGAAGCTTAGTTAATACGACTTCAACAGCACTCTTGTTCTCTGTCTTGTGAATACCACAAGGGATACCACGACCGTTATCGATAACAGTACAGCTACCATCACGATTAATAATAACCTTGATGTGGTTACAATATCCAGCAAGAGCCTCGTCTATACTATTATCCACAATCTCGGTAATTAGGTGATGTAGTCCTCTACTATCTGTACTACCTATATACATACCAGGACGCTTTCTAACCGGCTCAAGACCTTCTAGAACTTGAATATCCGCCTCATCATATTTCTGAGATTTAGTAAGCTCAGCCTCGGTTATTTCTACAACATCTTCTACAATTTCTTCTACCATTTCTTCCATGACAGTATCTCCTTAATTAGGGATTGGCATTTTGCCTAGAATTTTACATAATTATTATAACACATTTGTTTGAATAATCCAACAAATTTCACCTATATTATAGATATAATATATTATATTAATATATAAGAAAAATATATAAAATATACATTTTTTTCGAAAATGCGTATTGACAGTGGAATACCAGTGTGCTAGAATAAGTCTAAGTAAAAAATAATGGGTAACAAAGAGGGGAAGAGATTATGAATAAGAACTTAAATTTTAATCAACCAAATGGAGATATTACAGAGGAAGATATCGCCGAATTTAGAGCTAATATGAATAAATACATATATAGCATGACACCAGAGGAGCAAGAAGAATTTAGGGTTAATCTAGGCAAGTACGTTGCAGATTGCATTGTTAAGGTCGAGAAGCTTAAAGACAAGCTCTGCAAGGAACACGAACTAAGCCAAGTAGACAAATCCCAAGACGTTAACGGCATGGGTGCAGTAGGAGCTGTATCATTTATTAGCACACTATTTGCCAACTTCTCAATTGCTGGCAATATCAACCCAGATTTCCTTATGAGCGAAGACGTAGCAAAGCCTGCAGCTTTTATGATACTAACAGCAATTGAAGCTCTAGTAATTAGTGCTCTTAACGAATATGCTTACGCTACAAGACCAATCTCTAGCAAATACCACGAGTACCGAGCTCATAAGCTTGGTAAGCAAATTGCTAAGCTTAAGTCAGACATATCTACTGGCACAATTGTTATGGCTGATATGGATAACGTGGGATATACCGTAGAGAAAGAAGAGATGTAATTTAATATACCAAAGAAAAAGTAACACACAAATCTGTATGTTACTTTTTTGTTACACGACATATCTATTAAAAAAGTTCTTATCGCCACAAAACGATTATATGCTATAATTACTTACTTAACTTCTCGCCCCAGCCAGTTTCGGTCTTAAACTTAGCCCATGCGTTTTTGGCGTCTTTGACAAAGTTCTTGTGGTCAAAAATCATACATAGACCAAACGCCATTGGAGTTACCAATATAAACACTGGGAATATCAGCCAGAACCAAGGCCAATATTTAGTAGCTCCTTCGTGTGCACCGGCAGGAGTTCGTCTAAAGAACCCTGGGCAGAAGAACGCTAGAAAATTACCAATTGCATCATTTTCGCCCGGTCCCCAGATATAAGAAGAATTCTTGTAATTAATATCAAAGAAATCATCACTCCTAAGAGGTATGAATCCAAGCTCACTCTGGAACAGTTGATTAAGCATAATAAATAGCATTAATAATAGCAAGCCTACTGGTGCTGTCCAGATTCTCTTATACGACAACTTATGATGACCAAGTAGTATCATGAGTAGTAGCACTGCAATCAACTGCCAATGATGGTAATAGAATCTAACAATATCCCAGAATTCGCCTAATTGATTAGACTTGGCAAGTGGCTCTTGTGGATATAATAGAGCAATTAATCCACTAATCACGCCTATATAGAACATATAATCCTTAAGATATTTGTTCTTAGTAAGAAAGAATATTGGGAAGACGAATATATTAGCTGCACATATATTAACAAACCACGAATCTCTTAGCATACGTGCCTCATCTACCGAGTATGGCGGAATAAATACTTTAAGGAAATGTAATAACAATCCGAAAGCTAAAAATCCAAATAACACCCACTTCTGCACCTTAGGGCTAGCCTTCTTGAGTCCAAAGTAAAGAAGAACAATCATTTCGATTGCAGTAATTATCCAGAAAAAGTACCAAAAATTAAACATCTTGATTATCATAATTTTATCAAGCTCCTCTATTTATAGTAAAAACAAGTGGCGAACACGAAAGTCCGCCAACTATTATTCAAGCCTAAGCTTGGGTTACAACTAATTCATAATTCTTACAGGAAGTATTAGATACAAGAACTCGTCTGTATCGTTACTAGTAATAACACATGGACTAACAGCAGATGTAAACTTAAGCTTAAGGAATTCGTCAGATGTAGCTCTAAGTGCTTCGGTAAAGTATCTTGCATTAAATGCAATATTAAGGTCGTTACCAGTTAGAGATATTGTAATGTTTTCCTTGATATCACCTATTTCGGATTTGCTAGACAACTTCATTACCTTGTCCGAAATCTCGAACTTAACTAGGTTGTTCCTATCTACCCTACTAAGTAGACTAGCACGCTCTAGTGCATCCAATAGTTGATCTTTGTTAAGTACAATATTAGTATTGAAATCAGTTGGGATAATCTGGCTATAATTAATAAAGTCGCCTTCGAGCAAACGTGTAGTAAGCTTGGTATTATCTATATCTACCATTAGATAGTTGCGACCGATATTAAGTCTGATTGTTTTGTCTTCGTCACCTAATAATTTGCTAATCTCATTAAGAGATCTAGCTGGGATAATACAACTAAATTCGGCAGTTGTATTAAGTACTGGCTTATGCACTACTGCTAGTCTGTATCCGTCTAGAGCGACAGCAGTAACCTTATCCTTGGACACCTCTAACTTAACACCCTTAAGTATTGGTCTAACATCTTCGGTAGCTACCGCATATATAGACTTGGCAATAAGAGATTTAAGATCCTTCTCTTTCATCTCAAAATACGCACTATCCTCAATTTGTTTAATCTGAGGGAACTCGTTGGCATTAAGACACTGTATCTTACCTACGCTATCTGTATACTTGATAGATAGCATATTCTTCTCATCTACATTAAGCTCAATCTGCTCGTTGTTAAGCTTCTTGATATATTCACAGAAGAACTTACCCGGAACTACCATCTCGCCTTCAATCTGCACCATAGCTCTAATAGTCTTCTCAACAGATAGCTCAAGGTCGGTAGCACTAAGGGTAACATAATCTTCCTCAGCAACAACTTTAATACCTTCGAGTATTGGATTGGTGGTCTTGCTAGAAGTACCTTTGCTAACCTTAAGAACTGCCTCGGATAAATCCGCTCCATCACATATAATCTTCATATCTAATCCTCTTTCACTTTGCAATATATTATTATCTTAGGACACACTCCTAAGCATTACATCATCAATTACAATATTAGTTTATCACTTTTTTGGCTACAAAACAATTGATTTTGCATATCTTATTAATATTTATTATATAAATTATTTTTATTCATCAATTGTTTTGTCTTCGTCTTGAGTTTCTAGACCTATATTTAGATTAGGTCTTTGAATAGCAGACTTCTTAGCATACAACTTATCTGTAACTTTGTATAATTTATGTCTAAGCTCATCCATAACACTAGATGCACCAGACTTAATACGGCTAGTATAATAATCTTTTGGCTTACGTCTACGCACCTGAGGCATACGTCCTGCACGAGTATATATGTCTTGTTTCTCAGCAATCATCTTGTCTACAATTGCCTCAGCACGCTCTTTGTAACTAATTAATTTATCAAGTACATCGTCATTGATTTTTCCTCTAAATTCCTCAAGATTTCTACCACTAATTACGCGTGTGTCGAAATCCTCTTCTTCACCGATAATCGCCCAATTATATTCTGGGCTATCCTTAAATTCAGATATCAATGCACCAAGCTGTTCGGTATATCTACGGCTAAGGAATCCTCGAGAGGCTGTCTTCTTAGGATTAAGATTCTTCTCAAACCAGAAACGTATATTATTAAGCACTTCCATAAATCTATTAGGCATTGGAACGCCCTCTAGGTCGTAGAATATCTTGCCATCACTTCCTATAACAAAGTCCTTAATCTCTTCTTTAAACTGAGTATAAAGCTTATGCAACATAAAGTCGTAACGGGAATAAATCGAGTTGTTCTCCTTGTCTGGCGTATCGTGCTGATAATCACTTTGCGGAAAAGGCAACCCATATAGCTCCTCAAATATCCTAGCAATCTCAATGCCCATACAATCGTTAATATCTTCGTCAGCTATGTTAATAGCCTTATCCTTCTCGTTACTATAATCGTAGTCTTCGGCATAGTGTCCGCCTTTTACTTTAATCCTGCCACCTTCGATACCCACAAATGCAAAGGCTTTCTTGCCGTCATGCGATAGTATTATATTACCATGACTAAGAGCATGGTTAAGCTCGTGTGCAAGAGCGAATAACAACCACTCTCTGCTGTCGCTAAGACTCTCGTTAAAGAATATTATATTCCAAGGATTAAATATATTCTGACCACGCTTAACCGCATAAGTTGTCCACTCTGGTTGATCTCCAAAGTACTCTCTAACCTGAGAACCATCAAGGTATGATTGATTAATAAATTCTGCGAATCTACAACCTGTTGTACACATATTGAGGAAAGATTTCCTATTAGCCTCAATCGAATCTGCAATAGCTGGAGATACCATTAGATCTGGATGATCTGCCACTATATGGAAATACTCTTGCTTAACCCTCTCAGAGAATTCCTCGAATTCCTCATCTGTCTTGGACTTAAATATCTCATCTCTATCGATATAATTAAGCTCTACCTCATCACATACAGCCATAAAGTAGAATATTCTATCGATAAGCATAGTAATCATTTCGTCTGGGTCTTTCTCGCTAGCATTTCGCTTAGCTGAGGTAAAAGCCTCAATAAGACCCGGCTCAGATATATCTGCTCCGTAATATACATACTCGCTATGTAGTCTATCTAGATCAGAACTTGACATCTCTGGATCGGATATCACTGCAACATCATTTGGATGAAGATTAACATTATATTTGTTAATAGTAGTCAAGAACGCCTGAGTATTAAGGAGTTTGTTATCCGAATAACGATAAACATCTCGTGTTACATCACAATGATATCTCTTAAGAACATCACGATAAGCAGACTTAACCACCTTGCTAATCTCGTGAAGCTTCTCCATAGATTCTTCCGAGTACTCTAGTCCAAACTGCTTGCATACCTCAATACGCATATCTACGATTTCATTAATAACAGAGTCGTTAAATGGTCTTCTTTGTAGATCCAATCCAGTAGCAACCCTTGCCACGTTAAGACCAGATACCAAGCTATAAGCATCTGTGCCTAGATCGCAATTAGCGTATTCGCTACCAAGCCTAGATTTGATTTCTGCCATAATCTCATCATTGTGTTGCTTGAAATAATGCTGATAATATCTAAATACATCTCCAATCTTGTGATAAGGCACATAAATTATCCTATCTAGCTTGTGCTCAATTATATCTCTCTTATCTTCACCATAGAATACAGTTGCGGCATTGGCAAGTTTGTCCTTGTTAGCCTCGAAGTCAAACCACTCGTAATTACCATTAACTATCATAATAACCCAATCCTTTTTAATTACATTAGATATATTTTAACATATACGAAACCGCATTTCAATAGGGTTATCAAAATTTGTGCACAAAAAATAGCAGAACCTTAGTCTGCTATTTTTTATTTTATTGATTTTCTATATTTTTTACGAAGTTATCCTATTGTATACTGATTAGAATTGAGCATTGTATAGGCTAGCGTATACTCCGCCTAATTCTAGCAATTCTTTGTGTTTGCCAACCTCAACAATTCGACCATCCTTCATAACAACTATTCGGTCGGCATTAATAATTGTGGATAGTCTGTGGGCAATAATAAACGAAGTACGCCCATGCATTAATTTGTCCATAGCTTTCTGAATAAGTACTTCTGTACGAGTATCTACACTTGATGTTGCTTCGTCCAAGATTAGCATTGGTGCATTGTGTAACATTGCACGAGCAATCGTAATTAGCTGTTTCTCGCCTGCACTAAATGTAGTTGACTCGGTAATCATCATATCGTAGCCTTTAGGTTGTGACATTATTAAGTGATGTATTCCAGTTGCTTTGCACACTTCGATAATGTCTTCTTCTTTGACATTTTTGCTACCATATGCAATGTTTTCTCTAATAGTACCCTCGAATAGCACTGTATCTTGCAATACCATACCAAATAGATTTCGGACATTTTCTCGTTTTATCGATTGTATACTTGTTCCATCTATTAATATATCTCCGCTATCTACCTCGTAGAATCTCATAAGTAGATTGACAAGAGTTGTCTTACCTGCACCAGTCGAGCCTACAATTGCTATCTTCTGACCTGCCTTACACTTAAGATTAAGTTCATGTAATATCTGCTTATCTGGAGTGTATCCAAAGTTAATGTCTTTAAATTCCACATTACCTTCGATATCTTTTAACTTGGTAGTTTTCTGCTTTTCGTCCTCTTGCTCGGTTTCGTCTAAGAACTCGAATATCCTCTCAGCAGCAGCAAGAGTAGTCTGCAACGTACTGGATATAGAGGCTACTTGGCTAATCTGGTTATTAAATCTCTTGTAATAAGTTGCAAATGGTATAATAGCCGCTAAGAAGGATATATCCTCTAGAGCAATTATTCCACCAAGGATAACAATTAATATATATCCAATATTACCAAAGAAGTTCATCACAGGATGCATTAGTCCGCTAAGAACATTACCCTTGATAGAGGAAGAGAATAGACTATTATTGTATTTGTCAAAGTCTTCTAGCACATCATCTTCGGCATTGTATATCTTAATAACATTATGCCCAGAGTATATCTCCTCTATATGACCGTTGATATCTCCTAGGCTATCTTGTTGCATCTTAAAGTACTTCTGGCTAAACTTAAACATCAATGCAATTACCACCATACTAACAGGCAATATACATAATACAATTAATGTTAAGCTCCAAGAATACTTAAACATCATTATTACAGAGCCAATTACAATCGCTACACAAGTAATTATTGAACTAAGCGATTGGCTTAAAGTATCGCTAAGTAGGTCTACGTCATTGGTCATACGAGATAATATATCTCCACTCTTAACTCTGTCTAGATAGCTAAGTGGAAGATTATTAATCTTGCGACATATTTTGTGTCTAAAGTCTTTACTAATCTTGGCAGTTACACCGCTCATTATAAACGACTGAATTAGCGAGAACAAGAAGCTACTAACATAAATTATTATTAGCGTTATACCAACCTCAGTAATTTTTGACAAGTTAACCTCAGTTTCGAGTATAGCCTCACCAATTTTCTTAATAAGGTCTGGGCCAATAATTCCAAGTACTACACTAATTCCCGAGAATACAAGCGATAGTATAATCTGTACCGAATATTTCTTAAGATACTTAAGTAATTTAACAAACGTGTCGCGAAGATGCTTAGGCTTATCTGCTACCCTACCAGCTCCGCCACCTTTACCCATTTTCATGGTATTATTTTTCTTTTCTGACATTATTTATCACCTCCTTTCTTAGTCTGAGAGGCAATAATTTCTTTGTATACCTTATTGCTTTTTGCTAGCTCTTCGTGAGTACCCATACCAACCATTTTGCCATCATCTAGCACTATAATTTTGTCTGCGTCTTTGATAGTATTAATACGCTGAGCAACTATTAATATTGTCGCTTCTTTAGTATGTTTTTTTAGAGCTGACCTTAATGCTTTGTCTGTCTTAAAGTCAAGAGCCGAGAAGCTATCGTCGAATATAAATATCTCAGGATTCTTAACAATAGCACGAGCTATAGACAATCTCTGCTTCTGACCACCAGAGAAGTTCTTACCGCCTTGACTAACAGGCTGGGTGTATCCATCCTCTAATTTCTCAATGAATCCGCATTGAGCAACCTCTAGTGCCTTGGATATATCCTCTATTGTTGCGTCTTCCTTACTCATACGCATATTACTAGTAATATCTCCGCTAAATAGATTAGCTTTCTGCGGAACATATCCAATCTTATCATGCAACACTTGCTGATTGTACGCCTTAACATCAACACCATCTACGAGTACTTGACCGCTTGTGCAATCATAGAATCTAGGTATTAGATTAATAAGCGTACTCTTACCACTACCAGTGCTACCGATAAACGCAACAGTTTCACCCTTGCCAACCTTAAAGGTTATATCTTCAAGAACTTTCTCCTCAGCATCAGGATAAGCAAAGCTTACATTACGAAATTCTATCGTGCCTATTGCATTAGAAGTATCTACCTCACCATCAACAATACTTAGTGGCTGATTAAGAATCTCATTAACACGCTTAAGAGATACAATACCTCTAGGTATCATTACGAATAATAATGTTATGAACATAAAGCTCATTATTACGTGCATACCAAACATACCAAATGTAGCTATTACCGAGTAGTCTACACCAACTACCCCTTTACTCATAAGAACTGCCCCCACCCAGTAGATAGTAAGTGTCATCATATCCATAATAAGAGTAAGTGATGGGTTCATTATAGATAGAGTTCTTCCTACAAACAAACTCGTTGATGTTAGCTCGTTATTGGCTGTATCAAACTTGCTCTCTTGATGTTTCTCTGCATTATACGCTCTAACAACTCTCACACCTTTAAGATTCTCTCTAGTTACAAGGTTTAACCTATCTGTGCGTTTCTGGAGCAATCCAAATTTAGGCAACACAAGCACAATTAAAGTAATAAGTATCACAAGCATAATTACTAGATATCCTACCGATACTCCAGTTAGAGTCATATCGGTAAGAGTTATCTTTCGTATTGCAAAGAACGCCATACATGGAGCTGTTATCATCATACGAAGACTTGTCATTAGCGTTCGTTGTACTTGAGCAATATCATTAGTACTACGAGTAATTAGTGATGCTGTGCTAAACTTATTAATCTCCGTTTCGCTAAAGGAATTGACTTTCTTAAACACCTCACGTCTTAAGTTCTTAGCTGCCTTACTACTAATATATGACGCAAGCGTACTAGCACCAATTATTGATACCACAATTATGCCAGCTAACCCCATCATCTTAAATCCTTGATTCCAAAGTTCCTTAGATGTGGCTAGGTTGCTTATCATATCAAGCATAATAGTTCCCGAGCCTATTAATTCCATCTCAAAGTATGTCTGACATACTATACACCCAATAGTTACAAGCACCAGAATATAGTCGTACCATCTAAGAGATTTCAATATATGTTTCAATATTACTTTCCTCCTCACTCATTTTTCTTAACGTAAACATTTGTGCAAAAAAATTACACAATATCATAATATATTATATATTATGCCTAGTTTATTCACAAATTTATTTATACCACTAAAATCGATATTTTGTCAACAAATTATCTCCCCAAAATCATAATTAAAATAGAGATTTTATCCAAAATAATTGACAATAAGAACTTTTTGGGGTACACTTGTCTTGAAATAATATATTAATAGGAGAATAATAATGGGTTTCATTAAGAAGAATTTACTCAAAGTTATCGAGTGGAAAGACGATAGCAAGAACACTGTTGTATATAGATTTCCGCTGGAAGATAGATACGAGATAATGACCGGCTCTACCTTAGTTGTTAGAGAGAGCCAGATGGCAGTATTTGTTCACAAAGGACAGGTTGCTGATGTGTTCGAACCAGGTACTTATAAACTATCTACCGAGAACCTTCCATTTATTACTAAGATACTATCTCTACCTACCGCTTTCGAGAGTCCTATCAAGGCAGAAGTTTACTTTGTTAACACTCGTCAGTTCACTGGTCAGAAGTGGGGAACTAAGAATCCTATCGCTATGCGTGACAAAGACTTTGGTGCAGTTAGACTAAGAGGCTATGGAATTTATTCCTTCCGAGTAATTGATGCTAAATTATTTATGAAAGAGATGTTCGGTACTGCTAGCAACTTCACTGTTGATGATGTTAACGAGCATATCCGCCCTATACTTATTCAATCTATTACAGATACAATCGCTTCTAGCAAGATTTCACTTCTTGACCTAGCTGCCAATTACAAAGAATTTGGCGAGGCAGTAGTTGATAGTAGCGACAAAGACTTCGCTCCTCTAGGACTAAAGCTTGAGAAGTTGTATGTAGAGAACTTGTCTATGCCAGACGAAGTCGAGAAAGCTATTGACGAGCTTAGCAAAGTTGGTATTATGGAAGATAAAACTAGTACTTATGCCAAGCTTGAAGCAACCAAAGCTCTTAGAGATAGTGCCAAGAACCCTAACGGCAATAACCTAGCAGGACTTGGTGTCGGACTTGGAGCAGCAGGTGCAATGAGCGGATTATTTGGAGCAACACTTAACTCTGTTAACGAGCCAGCTCCAGCCAAAGCAAAAACTAAACCTTGCATCAAATGCGGTGCAGAAATATCCGAGAAAGCCAAACATTGTAGCGAGTGTGGAGCTAAGCAAAGTGCAACTTGTCCTAAATGTGGCGAGGCTGTTACAGCTAGAGCTAAGTTCTGTCCTAACTGTGGCGAGAAGCTTAGTGCTTCCAAGAAGACTTGCTCCCAATGTGGCGAGGAAATGAAATCAACTGCTAAGTTCTGCCCTAATTGCGGAACTAAGAACTAATTAAATAAATTGCTATGACTATTGATAGTAAGTAATTACCTAAGCTTTGCAGAGAGTAGACGGACGGTGCGAGTCTATAACTAGTAATATGCTGAATTACACAATACGAGCAATTCTCTTCCCTTATGAGTTAATAGGGTAATTAAGGATAATATCTGGAATACACTTTGTACTTTAGAAAACATATTCCACATATTATTAAACAAAGGTGGTACCACGAAGTATACTCTCGTCCTTTGATTGCATTAATCATTGGCACTGAGTATACTTTTTTAATAAAAAACAAACTTAAAGGAGATTATTATGGTTGATAAAAATTTATACAAAGAACTTAAAGAAAGAGGACTACTATACCAATGTAGTGACGAAGATGCTCTTAAACGCAAGCTCGAGAGCGGAGAGCCTATTATTGTATACGAAGGTAGCGACCCTACTGCAGATAGCTTGCATATAGGTCACTGCGTTCCTTATTGCATCCTTCGTCGATTCCAGAAAGCCGGACACAAAGTCCTAGTGCTTATGGGCGGAGCTACTGCTTGTATTGGTGATCCTTCTGGCAAAGATAGTATGCGTAAGATGTTAACTTTCGATGAGATTAACGAAAATGTTAATAAGATTAAGAGCACTCTTGAAGTGTTCCTTGACTTTGACGGAGACAACCCAGCAGAGATAGTTAATAACGCCGATTGGTTCTCCAAACTTTCATACATTGATTTCATGAGAGATTATGGCGTACACTTTAATATCAATAAGATGCTTTCTTCTCAGATCTACGATAACAGATTAGAGAGTGGCGGGCTCACATTTTTTGAGATGGGATATATGCCTATGCAGGCTTATGACTTTGTACATCTTAACAAGACCAAGGGCTGTACCCTTCAGTATGGTGGTGCTGACCAATGGGCTAATATCGTAGCCGGTGTCGAATTGCAACGCAAGCTTAATTTTCAGAACGGCACTAATGTCGAATTAATCGGTGCAACCAATCCCCTACTACTTACTCCCGAAGGCAAGAAGATGGGCAAGACCGAGAAAGGTGCTATCTGGATTAATAGAGATAAGATATCAGCATACGACTTTTACCAAGGCGTATACCAGACACCAGATGCGTGTGTAGAGATGATGTTTGCTTTGTTTACAGATATCCCAATGGACAAAGTCCGTGCAATGATTGCTGAGAACATTGTTCATGCCAAAGAAGTACTATCCTACGAAATTACCAAATTTGTTAGAGGAGAGGCTGATGCTATTGAGGCAGTCGAGGCAACCAAGGCATTATTCAAAGGCGGTGCTAACCTAGATAACGTACCTACGTTTGAGATAGATAGCTTGGCTATTGGTACTATGCCAATTGTAGATATTGTAGCAGATAGCAAACTTTGTGCTAGCAAGTCCGAAGCTCGTAGGATGATCGAAGGTGGTGGAATATCCCTTAACGACAACAAAGTTACCGACTTTAGAGCAGTTCTTAATGCTGAGGATATCTCAGAAGGTTATTGTATTTTGCGTAAAGGCAAGAAAAATTACATGAAAGTAATTGTAAGAAAATAAATTTTGTTATATAATAATAATGTGCAAGTGTTTGCACAATCCAATACGCATAAATATTTGTCTTAAGTATATCATTTAGGACAAATATAATAATTGATAGAGCTTATTAAATAAGACAAAGTCACTAGCAGTATATCGCTAGTGACTCATCAATTATTATTATGCACAAATTGGTTAGACAAATTATTGCCAATTAACAAAGTAGTTAGGAACTAGAATGAAAGGAAAATGGAGAACAATATTATTAATATTGCTAATACTACCTATAGTAGTATTTTTTCCAGCGTGTAGTTGCAATGACGACACATCCACTCCAGTTGTAACAGATATTCCTTGCACAGTACATTTCTTTACTATGTCGGAAGATACGTTCAATATACCCAAACAAACAATTAATAAAGGTGGAGTTGTTAGAAGACCTGAAGACCCTATCAAAAAGGGATATGTATTTGAAGGTTGGTATACAAGTAATAAATTCGAACCCGAAACTTTGTGGAGGTTTGATATCGATACTGTTCAAAACAATATGACATTATATGCCAAATGGTCTATAAGGAAGTATGGATAGAGTAATCTAACATACTTTTTTTTGTGACACATTAGGACTTTAATCAGGAAAATAAAATGAAAAATAAAACGAATTATTGGAGCAAAGTCGTATATTACATTTATTACTTGATTACAGATCTTAACAGAAAGGGAATAAAATGAATCTGTAAGCGACAAAACAAATGAAAAAAATAAAACACTTACATTAATCAAAAAAACAAAACTAGATACATTGAATTCTTACTCTTTGCCGATTTGTGCAAAAATATTATAACCCACAAAACCCTCAAAGTCAATGCCCCTATGTCAAAAAAAATGCAAAAATTTTTATAAATTTTATTTTTTTGCTATATTTCAATAATTTTCAACAAAAAAACACTCCATCTGCCGTTTATTTTGGAGTGTTTTGTCGTTTTTTATAAGTTTTTAAGAACATTAGATACAACTTTCATATCGCACTTACCATTGTAATTGGTCTTAAAGTGCCTCATAACACTAGGAACAGTCTTGTCTTCGAGAGTATCAATAATCTTCTTAATCTCTTCCTCAGATAGCATTGCAGGTAGATACTTCTCGATTAACGCCTTCTGATACTCGATATTCTCTACTTCCTCGGTATTATTAACCTTGGCATAGTTATCTCTCTCTTCCTCAAGCTCTTTGATAGTCTTCTGGATAATACGAACCATATCAGCGTCATCAACTTCTTTGCCTGATGTACGAGATTCTACAGTTGCAACTAGATGCTTGTTCATAAGCACGCTATATATGCCTCTTGCTCTCTGATCTTTGTCCTTCATTGCCTGAATATTAGCACTTTTAATTTCGTCTATTATCATTACTTTATTCTCCTATTATTTCTTATTTTTTTAATTTTAACGCCGTGTAGGCATCTTTTAGATTATCTATAGATATTGACCTTTCGCCCTTCTCTATCTCTCTTAGTATATCGCTTAGTACCGTTACTGTTTCGTTACATACAGAAATATCATTGCTATAAGCGATTATTGTATCAACAAGTCCTCGTATCTCTGGGCGTTCGCCATGCTCTAGATCATATAGAGCCGAAGACTTGATATTACCGTTATTGTTCTTAAGCAACCTTAGTATATTCTTGCGATAAAATATACCGCTAATGGATTTATCACTAAACTTAGCATAGTCAAGCTGGTAATTGTACGGAGTTACATTAATATTATGTTTAACGCATATATTATATACTTCGCATATACTGCGTGTAAATAAATATCTACCCTCTTTGCATCCGAGCAACTCACTTAAGTTTAGCCCAGATATACCACCTAACACAGATATTGCTCCATTGATTATATTACGCCCCATTGTAAACGCTACAATATCTCTAGTGGTACTTACCTTGAATACGCTAGATAATACCCTACCTAGCAGTTTCATGCGATTAATAGCCTTCTTATTATATACACCCAAGGTTATGCCATTACTATCTTTGGCATAAGTAATCTTATTAATTGTCCTACACCCAAAGTCGCATACCAAACATACACTTGATTCTGGCGGGATAAGAGTAATAAGCTTGTCTATGCTATAAATATTCTGTATAGTTGCAATTAGTCCCGTAGGCTTAAGCTTGTGCAGACAAGTATTAACCTGACCTAACATCTGATCTCTACGAGTAGTGAATATGATTATATCCTTCTTACAACTAAAGTCGTCTATATTATGAACAACCGGAACAAGATAACTCTTGTCGCCAAAGTCCCCCTTAATCTCAAATGCATAAGAATTATCTATCTTAACTGCCTTATGTCTTGTACTACAGCTCATTTCCACATCATAGCCAGCAGATAATAGCAATACGCTAATCAGTCGCCCTATATTACCGCCACCTACAATACCAATTTTAATAGCACCTTTACTCGTCATATAACCCCACTAATACTATATCTTAATTGTAGCACAAGTAATTATATTTGTAAAGCCTAGTTTTTAACAAAACAAGCCACCAGTATCAATTGCTAGTGGCTCCAAGTTGTTATTTGTTAGCAATAGCTTGTCTAATAAGTCCTACGAATAATGGGTGAGGTCTATTAGGTCTAGACTTGAATTCTGGATGATATTGTGTAGCTATAAAGTATGGATGATCAGCTATTTCGATAACTTCGACAAGATTATTCTCCAAGTTCTCGCCAGCTATTACAAGACCTAAGCTCTCTAGTCTATTACGATATTCGTTATTAAACTCGTATCTATGCCTATGACGCTCGGATATATCTGGCATACCATATAACCTTCGGGACATACTATTATCGCTTAGATGACAGTTGTATTTGCCCAATCTCATGGTAGCACCCTTCTCTACAACATCTTTCTGACTATCCATAATATGAATAACAGGATTGTTAGTAGATTCGTTAAACTCTGTACTATGAGCATCTGTAATATTAGCCACATTTCTTGCAAATTCTATTACAGCTATCTGCATACCAAGACACAATCCTAGGTATGGTACTTTGTTCTCTCTACAATACTGAGCAGTAAGTATCTTACCTTCTATCCCGCGTGAACCAAACCCACCCGGAACTACCACTGCATCAAAGTTCTTTAATATTTCCTTAGCTCCCATCATCTCTATGTCTTCGCTACTAATTATAGAAATCTTAGCTCTGTACTTATTATTAAGACTTGCGTGCTTAATAGCCTCAGTTACAGATATATAGCTATCAGGGACTTCGGTATACTTGCCAACTATTGCAATATTAATAACTGGTAATTGACTAAGATATAGATCAACCATTTCTTGCCATTTGGTAAGATTAGGCTCTGGTGTTTCGAGATTAAGTATCTTGCATATTAACCTATCCATACCTTGTTTATTAATTACTAGAGGTACTTCGTATATAGTTTCGCAATCTGGACAATGCACTACGTATTCGCCACTATCTAGATTACAGAACATTGCAATCTTCTTGCGATTATTAGGTGTAAGCTCTACATCTCTATTGGTACGACACACAATAATATCTGGATTAAGCCCAATAGATGTTAGCTCTTTGACACTATGCTGAGTAGGCTTGGTCTTAACCTCACCCGCTGCATCCAAGTACGGTACTAATGTGCAGTGTACATGACAGTAGTTGCCAGGCTTAAGCTCTCGCTCAAATTGCCTTATAGCCTCAAGATAAGCCATGCCTTCCATGTCGCCTACAGTTCCGCCAACTTCGATAATTACCACATCAACGTCTTTGCCACCAGCATCACGCATAACTTGCTTAATCTCGCTAGTCACATGAGGCACTACCTGAATAGTCGCTCCAAGATACTCGCCACTACGCTCTTTTGCGATTATATTACTATATATCTTACCAGTGGTATAGTTGCAATTATGGTCAAAGTTCTTGTCTAAGAATCTCTCGTAGTGACCAATATCAAGATCTGTTTCGATACCATCTTCGGTAACAAATACCTCACCATGCTGAGCAGGATTCATAGTGCCAGGATCAACGTTAATGTATGGGTCGAGCTTCTGGACATTTACATTTAACCCCCTCTCGATAAGCAGTCTTCCAATAGATGCAGCAGTAATACCCTTGCCTAGACTACTAACAACTCCGCCTGTTACAAAAATATATTTACTCATTTCTCATCTTACCTTTCTTACTTTTTAAATTATCTCAATTTTATCTTAACACAATACTCGCAAATAATCAAATAATTCTATCATCTTTTCTTTTTTATAAAAAAGAAACAATCCTCTAATCATAATCAACTAGAGGATTTATCTTTAAAAAATTACTTAAATAATGCAACGAATTTGCTAAGGGTTGCACTCATCTTCTCGCCAAGTTTACGCTTCTGAAGATCTTTGATAGTAATAAGCTGACTATTACTAATAATCTCACGCATATCGTTAAACATAAGTATTACCGACTCGCCATACATGAATACACCTGCATTAAAGTGTTTATGTGTATTCTGACAATCTAGGTTATTAGTAGAGATTAACGCTGTGTCGTTATCTACCATAATTAACTTAGTCTGCATCTTACCACCCTTGTACTCGTATACCTCAATTCCGTCTTTAAGAAGATCGTAGAAGTACGAACGAGCTAGGTGCTTAATCCGTTTCTTTTGCTTAACACCACAGAAAATTAATTTTACTTTAACACCAGACTTAGCATTAACAATCAAAGCATTTTTTAGCTCGTCATCAAGAGCTATGTATGATGTTGTAATCGAAATACTTTCTTTGGCATTATTAATCATGCTAAGCAATATATTCTTGCTAATATTTTCTTGAGATACTGGGTTAGTAGAATATGGCAAAACCCAATCTTTGGACTTAATAGCTGCGTTATCTGCAAAGTATTCTTGCAAGTTAACAACTTTCTTGGTTGCGAACTGATAATCTTCGAAGAACATAATAACCATATTCTTAACAGCTTCGCCATCTACACGTACACCACAATCCTTGGTTGGCTCGAGATTTGTTTCGCTAGCAATATATTCGTCACTTAGATCAAACCCGCCAAAGAATCCGATTTTGCTATCTATTACACACATACGCTTGTAATTACGGCAATTAGTAAAGTTATCTACCGACTTGTCTACTCTATTGAAAGGTACAGTCTCTATTCCGTGGTTACGCATCTTCTTAAAGTCGTCAGAAGATATAAACTTGGTACAAGTAGCATCATCATATATTAGTCTTACTTGAACACCCTCTCTAGCCTTAATACGCAATATATCAAAGAACTCTGTCCATAGATTACTAGGAACAATCTTAAAGCTCTCAACTAATATGTGAGATTTGGCGTGTTTACACTCTTCGAATAATTCTTTGTAATACCCTTCGCCCATGCTAAAGTACTTGAATTTTGCGTTCTGAAAGCATGGAAGACCAGTTGTATCTACTAGGTAATTACAAGTCTTAAACACCTCACTATTGGTGCTTTTTAGCACGCTCATAGTTTCGTTACTAGAGAATACACTCTTGCGGTTACGATAGATAATATCGGACATTTCCTTCTTAACTCTATTAGAGCCTTTCTTGTCTTTGGCCATGAATCCATAACCAATACCAAGCAATGGGAACATGAACATAATTATGAATACAGTTACCTTGTAACTATCTCTTTCTCTTCGGTTAGCTAGGAAGAAGACAGATATAAGTGCCGAAAGTACAGTCACAGGGAAATAGAAGTACAATACATCAAATATTGCACAAACAACGAATATAGCAATACTAATTGCTAATAACATAAATAACTTAAAATACACCGATCTAAAGAACTTAAGTATACCCTTCACTTGTAGAACTCCTTATGAATTACCAAATAAACTCACGCATTGTAGCCATTTATTTGATTTTCTTATAAGTATTTAATGATGTTTACTCTATGGAACAAAAAAGCTAGTAAACATAAATACCCTATTTTACTTAAGATTATTTTACCACAATTAATACCAAAAAACAAATCAATTACGAACAAAAATTGTATTAAATAATATTAAATTAATACAATATAGGAAGCTCAAGCAAGCAGTGCGAAGCAATATTTGAATTGAGCTGACGACTATTTCACTATTGTGTCGGCTGATTTATCAGCCAAAGGCAATGTTAATTGCCGAATTGCGTTAGCAATGACACATAATGTATAATATAGGAAGTTTAAACAAGCAGTGCAAAGCAATATTTGATTTAAACTGACGACTATTTCACTATTGTGTCAGCTAAGAATTAGCTTTGTGATGATAATCACAAATATTGACGTTAGTCAATGACACATAATGTATAATATATCCACAATCAATCTACATGATTATCTTAAATTATTTGAGTCGTAATAGTGAAATATTAATAACTTGCATATCCCAACAAAACAAAAAGAAGGCGAGATATGCTCGCCAACATATTAAGGTAAATATTAGAAACAAGTTTCTTTAAGCAATTTAGTATACAACTCAATAAGAGTTTCGTAGCTAAATTTACTGATAAATTCGTTCTTCTCTCCAGATGTAATAGGGCCTGGTCCAAGAAGAACAACAGATTGCTCTTTTAGGTAATTACCGTCTGAAACAATTGCAACCGAAGAACGCTTATTACCAGTCAAGTCTTCTAGTCTAGTAATAAAGTTCTCTGCAAATGTACTCATAGGAGCAACATCATCAATTATAGTAACGTAGCCATTATATTTCTCGGCTAGTTCGTTAATCTTCTCAATAATTTGTCTATTGTGCTCTGGCTTAATAGTACGATACTCTAGGAATAGACTACACTCCCCAGGAACTCTGTTAAGCGAAACACCACCTTGAATCTTACCAAGGTTAAATGATGTGTATGGAAGTTCGAAAGCGTTATTCTTGTAATCTATCTTAAGTCTATTATTAAATGAATAAACTTCGCTTAAGAAAGAAACACTATGCTCGATAGCATTACTACCCTTAGTAGGATTACTACTGTGAGCCTCTTTGCCTGTAATTAATACATTAAGCTTAAGAAGACCTTTGGTAGCAACAACAGGATATAGACTAGTAGGAGTAGGTATAATTATATTCTGAGGGAACTCCTTCTCCTTCTCAACAAGGTTCTTAATACCAGTAAAGTTATTCTCCTCGTCGAAAGTGAAATATAACTTAAGCCCCTTCTTAGGTAGCTTCCAATCAAAGTTGCCAACAGCAGATAGTACTGCAGCCATACCACCCTTCATATCACTAATACCAAGACCAACAAGTTTATCTCCATCAATTGTTAGATCCATAGCATCATAGTCTTTCCAGTTATTACCAAGTACCACTGTATCTGTATGACAAACAAATCCTAGCGGAGCATCTGTACCAGCACTAGCCACTAGACAAAGCTTACGAGTAGCATCATCAATTACGTATGTGCACTTGAAACCAAGTTTAGTAAGATATGCATCACAATACTCCATGATAGATTTGTTCTGAGCATCAAACGCTGTATTGAATTGAATTAAATCTCTTAAAATACTATACTTATCCATTAATTTAAATTTTCCTTCCGTATAATGTAAACTATATTAACATTTAATATTTTAGCATAATAAATAAGTATTGCCAAATAATTTAACGGATAAAATATTAAATAATAATCAATTATAATTTCTGGCATAGGATAATTTTTCTTAAATCATAGACAATTTAAAATTTCCACAAAACCGTGTACAAATACACAACACTTAATATATGGCTTAATCTCGTTATATTATCTCACAACCGTATACAAAATGGTATTATCTTAAATATTAAAATTGCAATTAAATTAATATCAATTAATTGCTTAATATAGGGATTTTATTGTTATTTATTACTTGTAAATACCTGTACTAATATCGATTAACATTGTTCTAATAATATAACTTGCTTTTCTTAGCTATAACAATCTAAAAGCATTTCACATTGTTATTATTTTATAATGAATTTTTACAAGCGTTGCCCACTCAAATTTTTTTATTTTTTTATTTATTAGATTATTGTTATTGCTTATTAGGGGCATGAAAATGTGCATAAGTGTGTTTTGGGGTAGTTATTAATAATCTGAGTCACGAAATGTAGCGGAAAAAACGCAATTGACAAGTATCGACAAATATTGACAACTATGTTATCAACTGACCTCTGGTTATTCATATATACATATTTTGGGGGTGAAGTTACTCATATTTGGGTATTTTGGAGAGTGTGGTTATAGGGTGTAAATATTGCATTTTAGATAAACCTGCTCTTAGTTGTCCACATATTCATATGACTAATTCATAACCCTTATGCACAACTAAAATTATAACAAAAATATCCGCTTTAATAGGTAATTTTATATGTGGATAACTTAATGTTGATAACTAATAATTGGCTTTATTAAGCCATATTATATATATAATAACTATAGTATATTATATTATAAACATATAATTATCTGATACGATAATATATAATATTATATAATAAATTTTATATATAGATTATATATAATTATTTATATAATTAATTATATTATAATATACATTATGTGTCATTACTAACGCAATTCGGCAATTAACATTGCCTTTGGCTGATAAATCAGCCGACACAATAGTGAAATAGTCGTCAGTTCAAATCAAATATTGCTTCGCACTGCTTGATTGAACTTCCTGTATTATAAATATATTACTAAAAAAATGAAACATAAATCCTACTGGGATATGTTTTACATGAATAATATAATAGGATTATTAAACTAATCAATCGGTTAATTATTATAACAGAAGGTGGAATTTGCTATCTTGGTTAGTTGTAATTAAATTGTGAGGCAACATATTTATCTTGTTGCTATAGACGATTGACTAAGAACTATTGCTATAATAGCTTGATTAGATTAACTTAACTTTTATATTTCCTAATACAAAATTTCCAAAGGGTATTGAAATCTGATTTCTGATATGCTATAATATTCTTACGTTTTAGATTGAGGAGATAATTATGGGTATTAAAGAATATATAGAGAATAAGAAAATGCAGAAAGATGCACCTAAGTATAGTTGTGGAAAAATTTATATGCTGTACGATAGCAATGGTATTATTGCACCATTTGTATTTAATAACGACGGAAATAAAATCAAAGATATAGCATCAGAGAGAATTGTTGACCTAAGAGGTTATGGTGTAGATTATGTAAAAGTCGCTTTGCAGGAAATGTACGGTATCGAAGATTTTTCTGATTATCATTATGATGATTTGAAATATATGGTTTACAAAAATACGCATGGATGTAATATACCAGGCAAAGTCTTTGGTGGTGTAAGAAGGTATCTATTTATCCATGATGATATGATGAGGTGTGATGCTTTGGATCGTAGTCCGCTTTGTGATATAGCTGCATCTTATTATGATTTGCAACCGTTGATTAGCAAAATGAGTTATGAAATTAAAAAGGCATATAATAAATCTATTAAAGATAACAAAACGTGTAATGAAATTGACAAAAACTTTGAGTTTTAATACATAATACGTTAATTATTTGACACAAACACTATAGATATTGTTAATATAGTGTAATAATAATGGTTGTGTTATTGATTGTATTATTGCACGTAATAACGATATGTAGTGTAAGTAATTAATAAAATTGTAATGGGTTGTATTTTTAAGTAATTGCGAAAAAAAAGAGATATGGCAAGTGTTTGCAATATCTCTTTTTTGATATTAATATTGGGTTTTTAATGAATATACAATTTCGTTTAGTAGAATATTTTTTTCAGATTTGCGTGCTGACATTAATTGTATTAATGTATCCCTATCCCAAAGAATTACGTTGGTGGTTGTAGCGAGGTTAACTGCATTACGACTAAAGTGTGAGTTTGTTATTACAATTGCAACATTGGTATTATAATATTTGCTAGCACTGTATGCTTCTTGGATTGCTGATACACCTACTGCGTGTTTGTAATAATTTTTGCATTGAACAGCTATGCTTAAGTCGTTATATTTAAGTAATAGGTCTGCACCGTAATCGTGAGATGATGGAGTAATCGTTGCTTTGAATCCGTAGCTAGAGAGTAGATAGTATAAGAATTGCTCAAAATCTCTACCATCCAACGAGTCGATATTATCTATTGTGATACCACTTAAGTATTTGTTAATAAAAAAATTGCGTAGTTGCAGATAACCAAATCTGATGGCGAAAAATCCAACTACACAAATAATTACAAAAATAAAACAAAAAACTACAAAATTTCCCATAATTTATTCCCCGGTTGTATATTTATAATATAGGAAGTTCAAGCAAGCAGTGCGAAGCAATATTTGAATTGAACTGATAACTATTTCACTATTGTGTCGGCTGATTTGTCAGCCAAAAGCAATGTTAATTGCCGAATTGCGTTAGCAATGACACATAATGTATAATATAGGAAGTTCAAGCAAGCAGTGCGAAGCAATATTTGAATTGAACTGACGACAATTTCACTATTGTAATAGGCAATTTA
>SVHX01000010.1 GCA_015055665.1 Clostridiales bacterium | reverse complement strand
TCTTCGTCCTCTACAACAAAAGTTTACAACCCGAAGGCCTTCTTCCTTCACGCGGCGTTGCTGGGTCAGAGTTGCCTCCATTGCCCAATATTCCCCACTGCTGCCTCCCGTAGGAGTCTGGTCCGTCTCTCAGTTCCAGTGTGGCCGTTCACCCTCTCAGGTCGGCTACCTATCGCGGTCTTGGTAGGCCGTTACCCCACCAACTAACTAATAGGACGCAAGGTCATCTCAGTCCGATACATATCTCTTTTACCACAAAGTGATGCCACTCCGTGGTCTTATGCGGTATTAGCAGCCATTTCTAACTGTTGTCCCCCTGACTGAGGCAGATTCCTCACGCGTTACTCACCCGTCCGCCACTAAGTAATACCAAGTGCAAGCACCCAGTATTCTTCGTTCGACTTGCATGTGTTAAGCACGCCGCCAGCGTTCGTCCTGAGCCAGGATCAAACTCTTATGTTGATCTATTTAACTCATTACGATACACTTAGCTTAAAAGTTTCGTAATTAATTTCTAATTCATGAATTGACTTAAAATTTAATTCTTTACTACACTATTCAATTGTTATTGTTCTCTGCATCCCACCTTATGTGAAACGCAATAGTAGTATACTCTACCTTAGGGGGATTGTCAACACTTTTTTGCAAAATTTTTTAACTTTTTTTATCTCTTTTATATGCCTCCTGCATACACACACCCGGGTGTTTCAGGGATTTGCCTTAGTTTTGTATTTGTGAGCTCTCCTTTGCTACACTATCTTTAATTTTATTGTATATATATTTTATTATATTAATTCCTAATAATATTAAAAAAGAACACTATCCATATAGGATAATGTCCTTGTTCAAAGAATAAAAAGTCACACTCATAGTTAGTTAAAGTGTGACCTAATTATTATTTCATATCCCAAGTAAAAGGTGTTGCTTCAGGTGTTGGATTTTTGGTAGCAATACCAGAAGGTTCACTGCCTGCTTTAGTACCCTTTAGATTATACAATTCGCATACTTGATTATACCCTTTGACGTATAAATAAAAGTCTATTAAGATGGCAATACCACTAGCACTTAGCAATATTGCTAATACCACGTGTAGTATTACAGTAAGTTTAGGTTTATCATTACGTGCTAACACGAATGACTCCCACCTACCTAACACTTTTACCTGCCAAACAATTGAATATATGCCAAATGTTAATAGCGAGAATATTATGTACTTACCAATACCTGCGGTAGTTTTGCCATCCTCGGCACAAATTACATTGGTATCCTTAGCAATACTATTATTAAGTATTAACGAATAAATTCCCAATGTTACAACATTGAGTAACATACAAATAATTGGATTACGATCAGCTTTCATTTATCTTTTCCCTTTTGCATTTTTTTGATTTTCTTCAATAAAGAAGTCAAATGACTTCATAATCTCATCAAGGTCTTCTTTAGGATTAAGAGCCTCCTCAAGATCAAACCCGGACTCCTTCTTCTTAGGAGGATTTTTGCGAGTCATAGTTCTCGAATATACAGATGACAATTCCTCATCACTATTAAGATAATTATCTGCCATAGAACCCTTGCCCTTAGCTTTTACCTTATCCAACTTACCGCTCAAATTTATAATTCTGTTGCTTTCCTTCTCTGTTTCCGTGCTTAAGTCAGATAATGTTTTTGTTTCTGCGGTTTTTGGCTTGCTATTAATAGAATAATCCATCTTGTTAAGCAAATTACGGATGTAATTGTTACTGTTCTTATGCAGATCTTTACGGATAATATTTCCACCAATCTTGGCATTTTGCATCAATACCTCATGGATAGTATCTCCAAAAGCATCTATCTCGCTATATAACTCTGGAGATAAATTCTCGGCATGAATTTTGTCTAGCAACTCTTGCCATTGAGCATACAACAACCTAAGTCGCTTGATCTCAAGATCATAAAGTTTGCTTGCATTACCCTCAATCTGCTCAGCCTTCTCCACAGCAAAAACAAGTGCTTGCGAAATCTGCTTGTCTTTATCTCGGTATGTATCTAGCCTGCCTTCCATTACAGCAAGCTCGTTCTTAAGGCCAAATACTCTATCCTTCTGCTCAGCCAGCTTTTCCTCGTATTTTTGTGTAAGCTTATTGATGTAAGTATCCACTTGATCTACATCATAACCTTTTTTGTTAATATCAAATTTTGCCATTTATACATTCTCCTTGTTCGTTCTTATCAAACGACATATACTTATTCCCACTACAACACTACATACACCAATTACAACTAGTGTCAATATCTCAATTGCCACAAAGTAAGACAGTATTATTGGTACTATTATAGATATATTCAATATAATAACTTTAATATATATCAAATTACCAAAGATTGCAAGATTAATCACACTAGAAATTATTGGAAGAAAAGAGAAGATATAATAATATTCTGCCCCATCTTCGCCATTAAGTACGAATAATATTAGGGTGATTGCGGACAAAGCTAGTGTTACTGCAAACCACATAGTAGATTGACTCTTAATTAACACACCCTTAAATATCATATTAACAGCAATGCCTGCCAGTAATAATGTAAATGCAAGATCTTTCCAATCTCCAAGTTCGTATATCGCTATATCTACAATCAGTAGCGTAATATACACCATAATTAGAGCAATGCTAACTATTTGTACAATCCTAATCCTCTTCAAAAAACCACCTATTTTAGGCAGAAATTATTCGTTGTTTGTTTCCTTCTGCCTTCTTTGATGATTGACAATTAATAGAGTTGTTATTCCAATAGTTCCACCTATTAACAATATTAAACTCAATAATTGAGATACAGGATAAGACCCTATATATAATGTCTGTTCCTCTGCCCTAAACATCTCAAGAATAAATCTAACTAGACCATATCCCACAAGATATGCACAGGTATTAAAGCCTTTAATGTTTATTTTCCTTAATAACACTGTTAGTCCAAAGAATAATCCAAGATTAAGTAATGATTCGTAGAAATTAGTTGCATAATGATACTCGCCATGCACCTTAATAGCAATTGGGAACCATTGCAAAGCCTTACTGGTTACAAGATTACCATAACAACATTTACCAAATATACATCCAATTCTTCCAAAGAATTGACCAATCGAAAGGAGTGGAGCTGCCACATCCATCATGGTTATTATATTAATTTTCTTGTACAAACAAGCAAGCACCAGACCAATCGCACCACCAATTATTCCACCATATACAGCAAGTCCACCTTCCCAGAAGGTAATGATATCCACTATTGACTCAATCCCGCTATTGAATATTAGGTAATATATTCTAGCACCCAGAATAGCACAAGGGAACACAAACCATATCGCTAGGAACGGGAATTCGACATCAACACCTCGCTCCCTGCACATTTGCCCAGATAACACCAACGCCACGAGCAATCCCAAACCAAACATAATACCATACCAGCTCAAATCAAGACCACATAATGTTAATGCCACTAGCAATAATAAAACCGCCAAAGAGGAACATATTGTTATCCAGAATATCTTTTTGTCAAATACAAAACCAAAGATATTAACTGTATTGCCTTGTAGTTGTTTTAATTTTTTATCCATATTCGCTCCATTGTATCAGTAGCCAGAACACAATTCTTAGACTACTTATTTAATCATTTTAGCAATTAAATAAGTATTAGTCAAACAAAAAAAATAGATAGCATCACTAACTACCTATTTTTTTATTAAGTTTAACTTAAACTCTTGCATTTTAGAACAGCTCATCTTCTTGGTCTTCACTTTCTAGAATTTCTGGGCTTCCAGAATTTGGCTTGTTTGAGCCGTCAGATTCTGTAGATTGTGAACTATACTTCTTCATTATAGCTGCAAAGCGTGCTTCACGCCATCTCTTATAAGCGTCTGGTTCTTTGGGCGGTATCTCTTCTGAACTTGAAACGCCAGACATCTTATCTAATTTATCCCATATAGACGCCGCTAACTCTTTTCGGCTTTTACCTCCTGAGTTAGAAGTTTCACCTTGTCCAGAAGCTGGTTGATCCTTAGTTGAAGCTATTTGACCGCTAGATGCGTTTTCCTTAGAAGGGTTCTGCCCCGCAGGCGTTCCTGTGTCATTAGAATTCTTTGGTATATCCACAGAATGTTTTTCATCTTTAGGTTTTTGTGCTTCCGCAGTATTTCCTTTTTTACTAGCATTATTTGGTTTTTGATCTGAACCTTTACCACCAAACATGCCCCCTAACCGTCCAAAAAGATTCGAGCCCCCAGGCGTTCTGCGTTGCACAGAAGGATCCGATACAAAATCTTGGTCAGAAGTTCCTGCTGTCTGAGAATAACCAGTTTCCACAGGAGTTCCGTTTGCTCCGCGAGTACTATTGCTTCTATAAAGTGGTTGCGGATGCTTCTCATCAGAATTAGGAAACTCAGGACGTGGGATTCCTTCAAGACTTGCCATCAACTCAGCAAAACTAGGGTTTTCAGAATCGTTTTGTTCCGCCGGTGGATGTTTTTCCACAGGAGGTTTTTGTCCCGCAGAAGTTTCTGGCTTACCCTCAGCACCCGCTTGATCAACAGGTTGTTCTTGATGCGAAGAATCGGGCTGTCTCTTAGGAGGTTTTTGTCCCGCAAAAGAATCATTTTTTACAGGACGTGTAGCATCATCCGGGGTAATCTTAGCATCCAAATCTTCTTTAGGAATTCTCTTGCCTAGTTCTTCAGAAGAACCAGAATATCCAGAAGACCCGCTAGGGATAGTCTCGCCCGTTTTGTCCCTGAGGAGTTGCTGACTGCACAGGAGGTACCGGATTTACAGAAGTCCCTTGCTTCTTTGAAGGTCCCGCACCAGTTTGCATAGGAGTAACAACTTGTTTTTTATTTTTAATTTCATTACCATTTTCGTCTACAACGATAAATGGCTCAGGCTCTCCACCACTTCTTGTAATGATATCTACGTAAGCCTGACGCTCTTCTTTCATACGAGCAATCTCTTCCCTTATCTTCTTAGCCTTGCTCTTACTAGCCTCGTCACCCTTAGCTTCTAATTCTGCAGCTTCCTGCTCCTGTTCGTCAAAGTCTTTAACAACTCTTTCTTCGACCTTAATTACTTCTCTGCTATTTCTCTTTCTGATACTTTCAACTATATCGCTCATACCGTTCTTAGTTACATCTGTGTCTTCAGCAATCATATCAACAATATTAATAGCTTCTTGGTCACCGTACAATTGGTTACCTACACCCTCAAGCCCTGCTGAACCACCATCAAGATCTGCAAAGTCTTCGGCAAGATCTGCCATATCTTCGTTAAATTCCTCTTGAGATATCTTGCCACTTATAAGCTTCTCTTCTAGCTTTTTCTTCTTCTCAACATATCCAGCCAAAGCTTTAGTTTTGCCTCTTTTTGACTCTTTGGTGTTTACTTTTGCCTTAGTTGTTAGAGCCTTCTCGCCTTGTTTAACAAGCCGTCTTGTATAATATCTCTTCTTCTTGCGATCAAGTCTTTGTGCTCTCTTATGGAAGTTCCTTGCAAGCTTATATATACGTCTTGACTTTAGAATTCCCTTTTTGTTCTTATGCAAGTCTTCCAATTCAAGTTTCTTGGCTTCGTGGACTTGTTCTTGTGCAGCATACCAATCTTTCTTCTTATCGATCTTCTGACACTTCTTATACTGCTTGTCAAATTTGCGGCACAATCTCTCCAATCTTCCAGCTGGAATTATATTAGATACTCCTGATGTAACACCACCAGCAACAGCACCAATTCCTGTTCCAATAGCCAAAGAAGGAACAAAGAAGTTAGCAGTAGCTAGCATACCACTTATACCTGCAGCCGCAAAAACTCCAACAGCCGCAGCAGTTACACCTAGTCCAATCGCACCACCAATCAATGTCGTAAGAATTGGATGATTAACTGCAAATCCAGCCAACTTCTTGTACCAAGGACGCTTAGGCTCAGAAAGTATATTAGTCTGCTCTAGTCCTTTTGTTAAGAACTTACCTTTTAGATATTTTCCCTTGTTTTCAGGCCCTGGATCTGTGCCATCATTACCTCCACGTCCTCCGCCAACTAAATCAAGTATCTTTTGTACTAAACTAAATAAGTTATCTCCTTCTTTCTCTGGCGTTCCAATTAAGCTTATTGCTATGTCCAGTCTCTCTAATAACTTTTTAGCATCTTCTTGACTAGCAGTAGCAATATCAATTAACTGATCGATACCTTCAACACGCTTAAGTAAGTAGTCGATATTCTTTTTAGTAACTCCTCTAGCACTAAGTGCAGCGCTTAACTGTTTTAAAGTCAACCCTTTTTCTTTTAGAGCTTTTTCCAAATCTTCTTTAGTAACAAGCCCTTTTATTGCTTCTTGAATATCATCAATCTTATCATCAACATTAGCCAGAGTATCTTGAATTTCTGTTAACTTTGTCTCAGTTTCCTTAATGCTTTCTTGAATCTTCTTAATGTCAACTTGCTTTAATATTTTTAGCAAATTCTCAACATTATTATCGATTTTACCAATTTTAGTGTCTATGTTTGTAATAATATTCGTAATTTCTGTTTGGAGGTTCTTCAAAGCCGCCTTAGTAGAATCCGACAAGTCGGATATGGTGGTTTCAATATGAGTTATTCTGCTCGATATTTCCGACGCTCTATTGTATATGTCAGAAATATGCACATCTATATCGGTAGAAGTTGCCGCCCCACCATTTCCTCCAGCTCCATTGTTATTATTATTGTTATTGTTAATGTTATTGATTACAGTCGGTCCCTTACCATTAGTAAAGTAAGAACTAAGTTCACCTAATCTTTTATTTAACGTTCCAATCTCTTCCACTAAGTTTTCAAAAACGCTTCCATTAATAGGTGTATTATTCTCTGCCATTTTCTTCCCCCTTTACTTACCAGGAGCTTTTATTGCAGCAAAACCGTTTTTTGCAATAAAGTCCGCAAGTAATACTTTTATTTCTTCCTTAGTAGGATAGTCTGATGTAACCCTAGTCACTATCTCTAACATTTCCTTACTTCGGATTTCTCCATTTCCCATTTCACTCTCTACTTTATCAATTAAACCAACCGCATCATCTTTTGTAAGAGTACCCATATTCTTAGTTCCAACAATGTCTATGATGTTATTAACTAACTTTAATGGTTGATTACGAGTAATGTCTAGACCAAATTTCTTAGCTATCATTTCCCTTAAGTCTTCAAGACCTACACGCTCTTCTAATCTATCTTCGATTATATCAAAAGTATGCTCTTTCTCAGTCTTAAGATTAGTAACAACTGTTGTTAAGTATTTCCTTACCAAGCCTCTTTCTCTAGTTGACTTAACATTTCTAGCAACAGCAGAAGGAATCTCGGACAACATATTGTCAAGGGTCTCCCCTTCCTTGTAATCTTCATCAAATTGAGGACTATCCATAATCACTCCTACAACAAGCGGAGTTAATGTCTCGATCAACAATTCTTCCGATTCAAGAGTCGTACCCTTAACGTATTTTACCACCAAATCAGCAAAATCTTTGATAACACCTTCGTAATGTCTAAGGAGTACACTTTGGTAAGTTTCGATAATATTAGTTTCCACCTCTTCCTTAATTGTTACTTGGTTGACACTTTTGGTAATTGATTTGTATGATTCTATTTTATCATATAATTTCGAAAAGTCAATAGTGAATTCTTCAAAAGTTACACCTTTTTCAACAAATATATTAAGTAATCCTTCCAGTACCTCTGAGGATATCTCTATTCTGCAACGCTCATCCTCAATATCTTGGTTAATACTGTCTATAACAGACATAATACCATTTTCGCCAGAAATGTAATCATTAACCTGCTTAGCAGTCAATCTTTCAATTACTTTTTCTTCAATTATAATCTCTTTGTTAAGAACATGTCTAGAGTTAACAATGTATGTTTGTCTGCTATCTTTAGTAGTTGTAACAAAGGTACGAATTTGAGCAGTATTATCTCCATCTTCCTCATGAGCATTAATCTTAACAACATTAGTGTCCATCTTCTGACCAGTTGCACCATGTTGTAAGATAAGCAAATTCCTTAGCATAGTACACTCTTTGCTTGCAGCTTCGATAGTTGTTGTAAGCATAGAAGGCAAGAATAAATTCTCAAGAATATTAAATCCCTTAAGGTAGCTAGTAATGTCTATTACTCTATCTGTTGCCACAGGCAAGAAAGTAAGAGATTTAATATCTTTCTTATCCTCATCTAGTATATCACTAAGCATCACGTCATTGTGTCTTTCTAGACCTTCGTTAGTAATTCTTACATAGCTTACTTTCCAATCTCTATTTTGTGCCATTTTCATCTTTCCTTTTTTCGTAAATTTTGATTACCTAATATTAAATATATCGCTAAGAACTCTAGTCTGCTCTACATGATTCTCATCAAGAGTTTTAATTAATTCTTGCAACTGCTCGATAGACAACTGAATATTCTCCACAATATCTACCATTGTTCTTAAGTTAAATGGCTTACCCATCATCATTGCAACATCTCTAATTGTATTGTTGCACACATGTCTAAATGTCTGCAAATCTTTGGTTAATGTGTTGTTAAGTGCCGAATATTTAATTAACCTAGTAGTCACAAACTTAACCTGCGACAACTCAACAGACTTATTCTTGTTGTCTACGATATCATAAATACCGTTAACGCAGCCAAATACCGCAGATAAGAGGTTGTTTCGCATAAATATCTCTTTGCCACTAAGCGATAGATTAACAAGCACACCAAGACCAGTGATAGCTGTATTGATAGCCACAACGAAATCCGGATCTTTATCCTTGATCTGAGATTTGGCAAGCTCCAATCTTACATATAGATCCTCAAACTTAAACGCAAGATTAGAATATCTCTTCATTTCGCTTTCTGTCGCAATCGCTCCATCAAGAGCATTTTCTACCTTGTCAAGAATCTTATACCTCTCTGCAATTTCTTCCTCAATTTGATTAATTCTTACTCTTGCTTCAACAATCTTATCCATATACTCTGCAGTTACGAATAACATACCGTCCCTATCTCTCTCGATAGTTTCTTGCTCGTATGGCCTCTCTTGTAAATCAGCATCAAATTTTCCGTTTGCATCATCCATAGAATCTTGCAATTTGTCTGAGTGAATCGAAAGTTGCCTCTTAATCTCGTTGGCTGCAGTCAACTTATTCTCAAGAGCATCAAGGATTAACCTATGAGGTTTAACTAGCTTGACAACTTTAGCTTCTGCATCAACCTTCTCACCATCACTAAGTGCAGCATGAGCAATCTTATATAATTTGTCATAAGCCTTGGTGATTTCGTTATGAAGTCTCTCAAATTCGTTCCACAACGATCTCTCTACATCATCAGCAATCTTATTAATCTTACTTAACTTCTGTTCGACAAACTTATTACGGAACTTGTTGACATCTAGAGGATACATATCAATCTTCATAAGACCTAAGTCAGAAAGGAATTGTCCTTCGTCAACAAGAGAAAGCTGAGAGATAAGATTCTCAACAAACTCATCCCTAACTTCTATACCCTTAAAATCAATTGAATTAAGCGTAACCTCGATAACAGATAACAATATTGCATAATCTTGAATTGTTGCACCAAACTCCTCAATAAGCTCGCCTGCTGTAATCTTGCCCTCTTTGGCAGCCAAATCATCAAGAGCAACCACAATTCTTAAACAGTCTTGGTATGTATCAATCTTATTCTGCTTCCAATCGTTAATAGAAGAGTAAGTTATCTGATTACCCTTCTCGATAGCAACTTTAAAGTCTTCATATATGTAGAATAAGTCTAAGTCTTCCTTATTGAATCTCTTAATAGCTAGACGCAATTCCTCGATAACATAATCACATAGTACCGAATTAATAATAGAGTCTTTCAATTCGCTTAGCTGATAATTCGCACATAGATTTAATTCAATTTTCTTTTCCATTTTTCCTCCAACGAGATTGATGCCTATAACTTCTACCTCTCATCACGCATAGCAATCTACATAATATGTTATTATTTTACAACAAATACAATCGTTTGTCAAAAAATATTTATATATATTTATAATATATTTACTTCTTAGTTTCTCCAATTTTATATCTTTTAGAAAAGAAACCACTCAACTATTATATCTTTTGCTAAGAATACAAAAAAAGAACCGAGTACTCATGAAGTGCCCTATAGGAATCAACCACAAAAGAACTCAATTCTTTTTATCAACAAAGATAAACTTATAAATTGTTTTTAAAAATATACAGAACTCAAAAGCCTAAAGATATTAGCAACGCCTGATTAACATCTTTCATACGATTCTCGTCTAGCATGCCAATTCTATCTTTTAGACGCTTTTTGTCCAGTGTTCTTATTTGCTCTAGTAGCAGCACACTATCTTTGGTAAGTCCATAGCTTGACGCAAGCTCGATATGAGTGGGGATTCTGGCTTTGTTAATCTGGCTTGTAATTGCCGCAACAATAACAGTAGGACTATACTTGTTGCCCACATCATTTTGGACAACCAATACAGGCCGTACCCCGCCCTGCTCGCTACCAACCACAGGACTCAAATCTGCATAGTAGAGCTCTCCCCTTTTTATATCATTCATTTAACCATCTCTCATACAATTCTAGGTCTATCAGGTCAATGCTCGAGAATTCTCTATCAAGCATCTTGTATATAGGGGACATACTTGCATAAGCCTGCACAATCCCCTTACTCATATTATGCGGATACTCCCATAATAAGTGATAGATTCCTGTGTTATGATTATTAACCAAATTGTACTTTCTATTCTTTAACAATCCTACTTTTTTCACATTGTAACCTCTTAACTAATCTAAGAATAATTTATGCATATTAAAATAATTTATTTTGCAAATTCATAACACGACAATAGTTTAAGTTTTTTGCTTTTTTTCGATAAAATATTCAAGTTTGCATCCTTCTTTGCATAGTACTCAACTATATCTAATCTGCATACAAAAAAAGACAACATAATTTCATGTTGCCTAATCGCTTTGGATACTAGATATATACGAATTAATTTCATCAAATTCATATCCGCGAGAATATAAAAATCGACTTAGTTTGTTGAGCGTGTCTTTGTTAATTTCCTTATTCTTAAGATACTTGCTTGCAACTCTATCAATACTACTTTCAATCTCTTCTTCGCCGTACAGACACTTATCAATTATTGTATCCGCCACCCCTTTTTGTTTAAGATTTAATTTGAGTTTTATTTTGCCAAATTTACTGGAATATGTATTGATATACGCCTTAGCATACGCCTCATCATCTAAGTACTTATATTCAATCATTTTATCAATTACATAATCGATAGTTTCTGGAAGATACTCTTTCTTTCTAAGGTATTCTCGTATTTGCTTGGCTGTCTTAAGTGAACTACTTATATAATTAACAGCCTTGTTCATCGCTTTGCTTTTTTCGTCCTCAAGAACAATTTCTCTGATATAATTTTCATCAATTTCCATATCTTTTTTGAGCCCGTGTTTCATTACTAACTCTATGGAAATTCCGCAACAGAATTTGTCATCAATATACAAATTTGCCCTTGTCTTATCTTTGCTCTGAACTTCAATTTTTGTTATTTGGCACATACCGTTTTGCTCCCAATTCTCTCAATCTTAATAGTTGGATAAATCTCTCTTAAGGTATCCGCCACCTCTCCAACTACCTCAAACTTTACTCTATCCGAATACACACACGAAACTATCTCAATCCCATTAGATATAAGGCTATCCCTAACCTTGCTACCAATCGAAATATCACACTCAATTTCATACCTTCCGACAACTTCAAGATTAACAACCCTTGCCTTGTCAAGCACAATATTGCCAGAATTTGTATACGCTCTAACTAGCCCACCTGCACCTAGCTTAATTCCACCAAAATACCTAACTACAACTAGAAGCACATTATCCATGCCTCTTTTTTTGAGCAATTCTAACATTGGCTTGCCCGCAGTACCCGAAGGCTCTCCATCATCATCCGCCTTCTCCACTCTAGGCGACTCAAGCATGTACGCCGAGCATACATGGGTTGAATCACAGAATCTCGCCCTTAGCTCACTAATATATTTTTTCGCTTCATCCTCATTTGTAATAGGATACACAAACGAGTAAAATTTGGACTTGTTAATAATTAATTGTCCTTCATATATTCCATCAATACTTATCATGTCAATATCATAACACATAATCCGAGATTTTTGAAATGTTTTAACAAATATATCTGCAAAAAAGTCCAAAAATCATTTTGTGTATTTGTATTTTTTTGATAGACTTATAGTGTATGTAATATACATAGACTAATTATATAGGAGTACAATATGGAAATATTGAAAGAAGTAACAGAAATGTGTTGCGTGAAGAATTCCCAAACACATGGCCCAGCAGTTATTCCTCAAGAAGGACATTGGGACAAAGTAACCAAGATCGAAGAGATCAACGGATTTACTCATGGATGCGGAATGTGTGCACCACAACAAGGAACATGCAAATTATCTCTTAATGTGAAAAATGGCATTATCGAGGAAGCATTAGTAGAAACTATTGGATGTAGCGGTATGACTCAGTCTGCAGCAATGGCAGCAGAGATTCTTACTGGCAAGACACTACTTGAGGCTCTTAATACAGACCTTGTGTGTGACGCTATCAACGACGCCATGAAACACTTGTTCTTACAAATAGCATATGGCAGAACTCAATCTGCGTTCTCAGACAACGGACTACCTATCGGATCCGCTCTAGACGACCTAGGCAAGAATAGAAGTAGCCTAGTAGGTACTCATTACAGCACCAAAGAGAAAGGCACTAGATACCTTAATACAGCAGAAGGTTATATTACCAAGCTTGCCCTAGATAGCAACGACGAAATTATAGGATACGAGTATATTAACCTCAATAACATGATGAGATTAGTTAATAATGGTGAAGATGTGAAAGAAGCTTATAACCAAAGCATCAAGACTTATGGTAGATTCGCTGATGGCGTAAAACACATC
Organism: Clostridiales bacterium; assembly: GCA_015055665.1. GTDB lineage: Bacteria > Bacillota > Clostridia > Christensenellales > UBA1242 > UBA11490. The sequence goes on along the minus strand of SVHX01000010.1, from coordinate 37,554 downwards.
AACCCTAGAAAGGAGTAATAAGTATGGTAACATTTGAAGGATATGATAGAAGAATAAACAAAATTCAAGAGTGTATAGACAAATACAACCTTGTATCTCTTGAGAATTGCAAAGAAGTTTGCGACAAAGCAGGCATAGATGTAGAATCTATTGTCAAAGAAATCCAACCAATCTGCTTTGATAATGCAGTTTGGGCATACACTTTGGGTACAGCAATTGCCCTAACCTGCAAATGTCAGACAGCCGAAGACTGTGCAGAACACATTGGTATTGGCCTTCAAGCTTTCTGCGTTAGCGGAAGTGTTGCAGATAGCAGACAAGTAGGTATTGGCCACGGCAAGCTTGCTAGTATGCTTCTTAACGAGAACACTAAATGTTTTGCTCTTCTTGCTGGTCACGAGAGCTTCGCTGCTGCAGAAGGTGCACTTGGTATCGTTCGTAATGCTAATAAGGCAAGAAAAACTCCTCTTAGAGTTATCCTTAATGGCTTAGGCAAAGATGCTGCTTACCTTATCTCTCGTATTAACGGATTCACTTATGTGAAGACTAGATACAATTTCGAGAGCCAAGAACTTGAAATTATCGAAACCAAGAAGTTCTCTGATAGCTACAAATCAGAAATTAATGTATACGGATGCGAAGATGTTACAGAAGGCGTTGCCGTTATGAAACACGAAGGCGTAGACATTTCAATCACCGGTAACTCTACTAACCCAGTTAGATTCACCCACCCTACTGCAGGTGTATATAAGAAATGGTGTATGGAGAACAATCGCAATTACTTCTCTGTAGCATCAGGTGGCGGAACAGGCCGTACACTTCACCCAGACAATGTAGGAGCAGGCCCTGCTAGTTATGGTCTTACAGACACAATGGGAAGGATGCACGCAGATGCACAATTTGCTGGCTCTTCTTCAGTTCCTGCGCACGTAGACATGATGGGATATATTGGTATGGGTAACAACCCTATGGTTGGTGCAACAGTATCTCTAGCTGTTAAATCTTTTCAAGCACTTAACAACTAATAAATAAGTTTTAGGAAATATTCATAATGAAAGCAATTGAATTATTAAAAAATCAGGAAAATATAATACCTATTGAGATTAACAAGAGCAAACACGTATCTACCCTTTCGGCAATGCTTACTAAACGCATCTCATACATGAACGAGGAGATAATTAAGTTTGCAGACTTTTACGAATCTCAGACAGAGGGCGAATTACAAGGCACTATCATTGTTGCCAAATCTCTTGCCGAGTTTTTTAAGGACAACAAATTTCTCAAATTAGAACTTGTTCTTGACGCACTCAAGGCTCAAGAAAGATCAATGATCGGAAACTATTATGTTGCCAAGAACAACTTGCTCGATACCCTTAGACAGATTCTCAAAGACTCCAGCAAAGAGCCTATTATTTCTGCTTTTGATTTGTTTGGAGACGAATTCGTTCGTTGCGAAAGCGGTCACGAAGTTATAATACTTGGAGGCCGCAATACCGCTATTATCGAAACATTAATCAAAGAATTTGACAGTAACCTTATAGTTAATGGCAACTTTGATAATATTTCGGGGCAGAACGTAGATTTCAATGAGGATACTCTTAATCGCAATATTGAACTTTGTATTCGTAAGAATAACGAGATTAATGGAGCCAAAGGTAGCAAGCTAAGCAAACTCGAGGGCGTTATAGATAGACTAAAATCTGTAGGCTCCGAAGTTGTTGCGTTCTACACATACAAGGATACCCTACTAGACATTGGCGTGCCTGACAAAGGAATCAAAGCATTTGAGAACGAACTTAGCAAATTGTATATTCCTCTTAAGAAGACTCTCCAGAAGGAGCTCTCTATCGAACTTGAAGATATATGCAATGTGCAAGTGGACGAATCTCAATTTGCAGATAGCGTTCTCGAAACACCAGTTTCAGACAACGTAACCGATAGTCCAGCTGGGCCATACTCTAGCGAAAACTCTCACATTAATCCTTTTGTAAGTGAGCCAGTTGCAGAACAACCCGAGGTGACCAACACCTCCCCTGCACCGGAATTGAGTTCCGAGCCAGTTGACGCCGAGCCTTCCGAACCAGCAACAATCCAACCTGCAATAGATACTACAATCCAGCCTACCAATACGACATCAACCGAACTTTTCGCAACAGCACCAGCCGCGCCTGATGCCGTTGCCAATGCAGATGCCTTTAATGTAGAGCCACAACATTCATTTGCAGAAGAGCCTGTTAGCAATACGCCTTCTTTTGCAACCGAGGAAGCTATTAACGAAACTCCTTCGATTGAATCTGAGGAAACTGTAAATTCAATTTCTGAAGAGGAAGAAATTAATGCTTTCGAAGAGGCTCTAACACAACTTGAATCTCAGAGTGCTAGCGTAGATAATCAACTCAATGTTGAGGACACGAGTATCACACCTGCAATAGAAGATGTACAAACAGATGCCATGGAAGAATCTAATACAATACAAGAACAAACTAACACTTATTCGGACAATCCTTTCGCTGGCATGTTAGGAGGAGCTCCAGCAACAAATGAACCAGAATATACTCAGCCAGAGCCATTTACTCCTAGTGCAATGCCTGATGATATGGACTACAAGGGTAGTTATAATAATATAGATTTTGGAATTGAAGATGATGTACCTGCATACACACCAGTTGACAATTCTACATTTAATCCAAACGAGCTAACATCCGAGAACAACCAGTTCTCCCCTCAACAAACAAATACCCTTAACTCTCCTCAATCAACAGGACTTTCTGATTTATTTAATAATAAAAATAACAATTCTTTCGACAACTAATTATGAAATGAGCAAACACTCCCACAAGATACTCTTGCGGGAGTGTTTTTAATTGATAATCAACGATATTTATGACCACAAAAAAGGATATGTAATAAATATACATACCCTTAATCAATTATCTTGCCATGTTGGTACTGCCGAATACGTTATCCATCTTATCGGCAACAACCTTCTTAATTAATTCCATACCAGCTTGGTTATATTTACGCATATCCACATTGTCAGGATTTTCTGTCAAGTGTTTACGGATTCCAGCTGTAAAACTTAGTCGTAGGTCACTATCTACATTAATCTTGCATACGTTATGACTGCAGGCCTCTCTTAGCATTGTTTCTGGGATACCCTTAGCCCCTTTAAGAACTGCACCATATTCCTCTGCAAGTTTAACCATATCTTGAGGAATTGAGCTTGCTCCATGTAGTACAATTGGGAAGTTTGGCAATAACTTTTCGACTTGTTCTAAGATATCGAATCTTAATTTTGCTTCGCCTTTAAATTTAACTGTTCCATGGCTAGTACCAATTGCTATCGCTAGACTATCCACACCTGTAGCCTTAACAAAATCATACGCTTGCTTTGGATCAGTATATCTTGCATCATCTTCGCTGGCACTTACTTCATCTTCAACTCCTGCAAGCACACCTATCTCTGCCTCAACAGTTACCCCTCTTTCGTGGGCATACTCTACAACTTTGCGTGTTAATGCAATATTTTCTTCGTATGGGAGATGAGATGCGTCTATCATAACATTTGTAAATCCTGCATCAATACATTTTTTGCAATCCTCAAATGTCTGACCATGATCAAGATTAAGACATACAGGTACAGTCATATTCTTGGCATACGATCTACATATTGCTACAAGAGTATCTACACCAGCATATTTAATAGCACCAGTAGAACACTGAACAATTACTGGGCTACCCTTTTCTTCGGCAGTATCTAGTATACTTTTTAGTGTTTCTATATTAACATAGTTAAATGCACCTATACCATAATGTCCATCTAGAGCCTTCTGCATAATTTCTTTTCCATTAACTAATTCCATCTATTATTTACTCCTTTAATTAGCAAACATCTTGGTTTGCCTACTAATTATATAGTATAATATTTGCAAAAAATCACCAAACATTTTTACATATTTTCTTCAATCGCCACAACACCCAACATTTATCTATTCAAAAAATATTAAATTTGAATAGTATTTATTTGTTTTTTTTTGCAAGATAATATAAAATAGTATATAGACATAAGAATATTACAAATATGTATTTGTTATTGTATAGGAGAAAATATGAAAATTGCATTTTTAGTACCAGTTCTCACCGAGATTGATTTAGCCAAGACTTTTGGCCGTATTAGCGAGAGCTGTCCTGATGATGACTTTGATGTATACTTTGCAATTAACGGCAAGCTTAATAGCTTTTTTACGCAAGTAAGATCTACATTTCTTAACGAATCAAGAGTAAAAGCATTTATGGTTGACCGCCCAGTTGACGAGCATAAGCTCATTACACTTGGCATGGAACTTACCGAACCTTATGATGCAACAATAATATACTCTGGCAAAGAACTTCCTAACAAAGATGTTATCAGAGCATTTATCTCTAGCTGGAAAGCTGGCAACAAGATTGTATATCTTAAGAAGGAATACTCCGGATTCAAGAAACTTTGGGTTAAGATGAAACGTGCATGGTATTCTCTAGGCATCAAGATCCTTGGCATATTCAAAGATCGTTGTGCCGAAACAGACATCCAACTACTAGACCAAGATGTTGTAAAGACTATCAATCAATTACCTGCTAAGAATAGACAACTAAGAGTACTAGATAGCTTTGTTGGATACCCAGTAGATGTAATCCAACTCGAGCTAGATAGCAAGAGCAAAGAGAACAAACACTACGAAGAGAAGATTAAACAATACAAACTATGCAATATAGCAGAAGTATCCTGCCTGCTTGGAGGATTTGCTCTGCTTGCATTATGCATTGTAGGTTTTGTGCTTAAACTACCTATGCCAGCAGTTGTTTATATACTAATAATTGCCCTAGGATTGCTCGCATTTATAATGGCGTTTGTATTCTCAACCAAGAAGACTCTACACTATCGTGTAGGATTACTTAACGAGCTACCAGAACTTAACGACCTAAGAACCAAGATTGAGAAATACAATATCACTCAGAAAAAATAATAATATATATATAATCTTAATACATTACGCGATTCATATTTAATTATATGAATCGCTTTTTCTTCTATCAAGTCAATAATAATTATCGAAATTCATCTAATAATCAAATATTTTTTGTTAGTTACAAATTTTTCTTTCTAAGCCCTATTTTATCTTTGCAATTTAAGTATTTTTGGTATAAAATAAGGCAATAAATAACCCGAGAGGAAATAGCTTATATGTTTAATAAATTATTAGCCGAACAGCATCTTGCCGAGAAACTCGTTACATATTCTTGTAATGTTCAGAGAGGCGAGAAAGTTCTTATTACCTATAATGATTGCCCCGACACCTTTGTTGAGGTGCTAATCGAAGAAATTACCAAAGTTGGAGCAATACCAATTGTTTTTCGCATGGATAAGAGCGTCAAACGCAGATTACTCCTTAATAGCACAATAGATATGTTAGAGTGTTATAGAGATATAGCAGCACCTATAATGGATAGTTGCGATTCCGTAATCCTTATAGGCGGATCTCTTAACGACTTCGAAATGTCTGATGTTCCTGCAGTTAAGATGTCCGATTATGGTAGAATTTATGTCGAGCCTGTGCATTTTCAAATACGTTGTAGCAAGAAATGGGTACTACTTAGATACCCAACCTATGCCTTTGCCCAAAGCAGTCAAATGAGTAGCGAGCAATTTGCCGAGTTTTTCTTTAAAGTCTGCACCCTTGACTACCAAGACCTAGACAACAAGATGAATCCACTCAAAGAATTGATGGAAAAGACCGACAAGGTCCGCATTGTTACACCAACAACCGACCTAAGCTTTTCTATCAAAGGCATGCCAGCAATCAAATGTAGCGGTCAATGCAATATCCCCGACGGAGAGATATACACTGCACCAATCAAAGATAGCGTTAATGGAACAATAGTTTTTAATATCCCAGCAATCGAAAGTGGTACAGAATATAATAATATCCGTTTAACATTTGAAAATGGCAAAATTATAGATTACGACTGCACCAATAAACATAGATTCTTAGATATACTCAATACAGACGAAGGCAGTAGATATTTAGGCGAATTTGCATTTGGACTTAATCCATATTGCACACGATCACTACACGACATATTATTTGATGAGAAAATGACATCTTCTATCCACCTAGCAATCGGAAGTAGTTACGAGGATTGCGACAATGGCAACAAGAGTGCTGTACACCTTGACCTTATCCAAAGCCACTCCGAAGACTACGGCGGAGGCAAAATTTACTTTGATAACACGCTAATTTCCGAAAATGGCAAGTTTTTGTTGCCAAATTTAGTTGCCTTAAATAGCGAAAACTTGATATAATGAAAGTATAAAGCGAATAGATGACTATTCACTAAAAAAGGAGACATTAATGAGCAAAACAGTTAAATTAGGTATCAATGGATTTGGTAGAATTGGTAGACTTATCACTCGTATTTCTCAAGATTTCGAGGATGTAGAAGTTGTTGCTATCAACGATCCGTTCCTATCACCAGATTATGCTAAGTATCTTCTCGAAAGAGATAGTATGCATGGCAACTTCAAAGGTACAGTTGACCTTAAAGGCGAAAGCCTTATTGTTAATGGCAAGGAAGTTAAGTTCTTTGCTGTTATGAATCCAGCAGAAATTGATTGGGCAAGTGCTGGTGTAGACTATGTTGTAGAGTGTACTGGTAAGTTCACTACTATCGAGGATGCATCTAAGCACCTAGCAGGCGGAGCTAAGAGAGTAATTATCTCTGCACCATCTAAGGACGCTCCTATGTTTGTATACGGCGTTAACCACGATACATTTAATAAAGATATGAAGATTGTATCTAACGCAAGTTGTACAACTAACTGTCTAGCACCTCTTACTAAGGTTGTTAAAGACAACTTTGGAGTAATCGAAGGCCTTATGACAACAGTTCACTCAACTACCGCTACTCAGCTTACAGTTGATGGACCTAGCAAGAAGGACTGGAGAGGTGGTAGAGCCGCTAGTGGCAATATTATTCCATCATCTACTGGTGCAGCTAAGGCTGTTGGCAAGGTTATACCAGAACTTAATGGCAAGCTTACAGGTATGAGCTTCCGTGTTCCTACTCTTAACGTATCTGTTGTAGACCTAACAGTTAGACTTGAGAAGGAAACAACTTATGACGAGATCAAAGCTGTTATGAAACGTGCTAGCGAGAACGAAATGAAGGGTATCCTTGGATACACAGACGAACCACTTGTATCTACCGACTTCATGAGTGACAATCGTGCAAGTATCTTTGATGCAGAGGCAGGCATCATGCTATCCCCTACATTTGTAAAACTAGTTGCATGGTATGATAACGAGTATGGCTATAGCACACAATTGCTTCGCCTAGCTAGACATATCGCTAACCAAGAATAATCAATTGTTATGTTTATGCAAAAAAATCCTTAAGGTAATACCTTAGGGATTTTTATATAAAAAGCTATTATCACAAACACCCAATTAGTTAGGTGCTAGATAATAGCTATTTTTTTATTTTACCTTATATACTAGCACTCTTAAGGCATTAAGAATTGCTAGAATTGTAACGCCCACATCAGCAAATACCGCCATTGCCATGCCAGTTATGCCCAAAGCTCCAAGTATTAGGAAACTAAGCTTAATAACTGCAGAGAATATAATATTACCCATTGCAATATTTTTTGTCTTCCTAGCGATTTTAATTAGCCTTGGAAGTTGTTTTAGATTATCGTCTGCAATTACTATATCGCTAGCTTCGATAGTCGCATCACTACCCATTAATCCCATACTAATACCAACATCACTAAGGGTGAGTGCAGGAGCATCATTTAATCCATCTCCAACGAATCCAACTTTCTCTCCATCATCTTTTAGCTTTCGTATAATTTTAAATTTATCCTCTGGCAATAATCCTGCTTTGTATTCGGTTATTCCAATCTGACTAGCAACCTTTTTAGCAATGCCCACATTATCACCAGTCAACATCATAGTCGATATCCCTAGATTATGCAATTCCGCCAACGTTGCTTTTGTTTCTGGTTTTATTGTATCACTAAGCTCAATATTACCAATAAGCTTACCATTACACTTTATCGCAACAATTGTCTTGCCGTTTTGAGAATTCTCTCTACCAACAAAGTAATCGCTATCATCAATCGAATATTCAATACCAATACCAGCAATCTCTCTAAATTTTTTCACCTTTACGCTAGGCTTCTTAGCATAATACTCGCATATGGCAACAGCAATGGGATGATTCGACTTTGATTCGCCAGCAACAACAATACTTAGCAATTCATCAGACGTTATTTTGTTATCAACAACACTAACCTTATCTACAGCAAATTTACCAGTTGTGAGAGTTCCTGTTTTATCAAGCACAATTTTATTAATTCCAGCACAAGCATCAATATAATTAGAGCCTTTAACCAGAATACCGTATCTACTACACTTCCCTATACCAGAAAAATATGTTAGTGGCACTGATATTGCAAATGCACATGGACACGATACAACCAAGAATATTAGCCCTCTATACACTGCCGTCGTTATATCTCCAGTAATTACCCATACAATACCCCAGACAAGCAACGAACTCAATATTACACCTAGCGTATAGTAACTAGCAATTTTCGAAATAACAGTTTCTGTTTTGGATTTGTTGTTGGTTGCATTAGATACCATATTAAGTATCTTAGATACTGCACTATCTTTGTACAAACTAGTTACCTTGAGTGTAATCACACTATCAAGAACAATCGAGCCAGATATTACATTACTATCTTTGGTTATACCAACTGGCAAGCTTTCACCAGTAATATGACTATTATCAATACTTGCCTCACCATCTATCACAACGCCATCAAGCGGTACTCTTTCACCCGCCCGAACAACCAATGTGTCTCCCACTACAACATTTTCAGGTTTAACCATTACTTCCTTGCCATCACGAAGAATAATAGCATACTCTGGTTGATTATCTATAAGCGAAGATATGCTTTTGCGAGAATAATTAACAGCCCTTGCCTCAAGCATCTTACCAGCAGTATATAGAGCTATAACCATAAGCCCCTCACCACCTTCACCAATGGCAACCGCACCAATTATAGATAACATGATTAATGTATTCTCATTAATCTTCCCATGCCTCAATTGCAATATTGCCTTCCAATAAGTCTTGTATCCCATACATAGTGCAGATACAATTAATATAGCGTAATACAAAATATTGTTAACATCCACAAACATGACAATAAGTGCCAACAATATGCCAAAAACATACAATGTTATACCACAAATATCAATCTTTGATGGGTCGTCTTTGTTTTTACTAATCTTCACTGAAGGATTAACTTCTTTCGCTTTTTTGATAATATCTTTGTATACCTTAGAGTAGTTTCCTTCTTCCACATCAACAAATAATTTCGAAGTAGAGAAGTTGATGTTAGCACTAATTACACCCGGAACTTGGGCTATATACTTCTCAAGAGTCAATGCACAATGAGCACAGTCAAGCCCTATAACATTTAATTCAATCTTCATTGGATTTCCTCCTTATGTCCAACGTGTTCAACACCCATCTCAAGAGCCAATTTAACATGATTATCCATCAGACTATAAAATACTACCTTACCCTCTTTGCGAGATTTTAACAACCCACAATCTTTAAGATAGGATAACTGATGGGATATTGCAGACTTTGTCATATCTAGAGCAACAGCTATATCATTAACACACATCTCTTCCACACTATCAAGAACAATCATAATCCTTAGCCTTGTGTCATCAGCAAAACTCTTGAAGAAGGCAGTTAACTCCGAAATTGCTTTTATATTCTTTAATGCAGATCTAGCCTCTTCCATACGCTCCCTATGTATCACAGAGCAATCCGCACCACTACAACCAATATTATTCATACGCCTCCATTAATTGAATAACCTTTCAACTATTATATTACTTATTATAGTTGAATATGTATTCAATTGTCAAGTAATTTATGAAAAAGATTTTTATTGCCTTTGTTTTTCTAAACTTATTATACTACAAAAAAAAGAAGTTAATATTTATAAGCAATACCAACTCCTTATTTGTTATTAAAAGACTTCTTCGATTACTCCTCCTCCAAGACACTCTGTATCAGTATAGAATACTACATATTGCCCCGGGGTTACTGCTCTTTGTTTCTCAGCAAAATATACTTTAATCTCTTTATCTCCAATCTCAACTTTAACCTTTTGATCGGGTTGTCTATATCTAAACTTTGCGTAACACTCGAAAGTCTTTTCCTTTGGCATCTCAGGAATCCAATTAACATTATATGTTATTAATCCATCTTTAAATAATTCATCTCCTTCGCCCTGAGATACGATCAGTCTGTTATTCTTAACATCTTTAGATAAAACAAACCAACGCTCGCCATTACCATCCTTTTTGCCACCAATATTAAGTCCCCTACGTTGTCCAAGAGTGTAATATATAACGCCCTCGTGTTCGCCAACTTTGTTACCATCTCTATCCACTATATCACCACGATTACAAGGTAAATAGTTCTTTAGAAATTCCCTAAAACGTCTTTCGCCAATAAAGCAAATTCCCGTGCTATCCTTCTTCTCAGCAGTTGCCAATCCATGCTTTTCTGCAATTGCTCTTACCCCAGACTTCTCCATATCACCTAGAGGAAATAATACCTGACTTAACTGGTCTTGGCTAAGCTGGTTAAGGAAATAAGTCTGATCTTTATTAGTGTCTACAGCCTTTAATAGATGTGTTTTGCCACCTATTCGCTCAACCTTGGCGTAATGACCTGTTGCTATGTAATCTACCCCCATATTCCTTGCATACTCAAGGAACGGGCCAAATTTAATCTCTCTATTACACAACACATCAGGATTAGGTGTACGCCCCTTAGAATACTCCTCTAGGAACGTGCTAAAGACTCTATCCAAATAATCCTTTGCAAAATTAACAGTATAATATGGGATGCCAATTTTGTTGCATACACGCTTTACGTCTTCGTAGTCATTAGCGGCACAACAAACACCGTTTTCATCCTCTTCTTCCCAATTGTGCATAAACAATCCGATAACTTCATGCCCTTGTTCCTTAAGTAACAACGCAGCTACCGAACTATCAACACCTCCAGACATACCAACAACAATCCTTGCCATTACTTCTCCTTACTTGCAAGTACCACAGGTACCTTGAATTTCTTAAGTAATACAGATATTATATCAAATACCCAAATGACCACATTAATCGCCATAGAATAGAATATTACTTCGTATATTATATCAAACCCTAATTGTAATGTTTTCGAGCTAAATGACACAAACAAATTAAGTGTATATATTACCACACACGCAATACTTGTACCCATAGAAAAACCCGCTCTAATAGGCCTATTTACATATATATAATTAATACCTAGCCATCCCAAAAGTATAGTATATAGCACTACTTTCCACCTAACTAAATCACTAGGTAGAATAGTAGTCATGTGTATCATATCTGTATTACCAGTCTGCCTATATTCCTTGACCTTCTTATTGCTAGCATTTAATACTTGCTTGTCGGTCGTTCCACAATACTGACATACAACATTTCCTACCAATGTAGCCCCACACACCGGACATTTTATCTTCAATTCATTATCCTCCAGAATATCAATATATTTCTTAATCAATATTATACAATTATTTTAGCATAAATAACTAATTAATAATAGTGTTTTTTAGGATTTTCAAATTTATATTATAATTTGCCAAACAAAAAATGTCTAGCAAAAGATCATGCTCCTACTAGACATTTATTATCATTGCACGTAACAATTAGCTTTGTTCTAATTAATTGTTTTCAGAAATAATCTTCTTGATTTCACGCAAATTACCAAGCGTTAATTCCTCATCAATCTCCTTGAAAGCGTTCTTAAATGCTGTCTTAATACTACTATCAATATTCTTCTCTACTGCAATATCTCTTACCTTTCTAGCGAACTCAACCACTTCTTCCTTGGTCTTAAAGTCCACCTCGGTAATAATTCTTTCAATAATTTCAAATTTGTAAATATTAGGATTTTTAGCCATAATACACCTACTTTCTATTATTTTTTATTCTTATATTCACTAATAAATATAAACTCTATATCTTCATTATACTACAAATTTATTATTTGTCAATAGCTAATTTGGATTTTAATCACTAGCTATTTTCCATTTCATCCCCATCAGTCTCATTAGCAGTCGCAGAACTATCTCTATTAACCATCATATCTTTGCCCGCATGATGAAATAATCTTTGATGAATATGTACGGGCTGTTTTAATATCTCTGCACATAAAACTTTGACATATGGATTATTAGAATTATTTCCAATAGTTTCAAGAATAGCCTTAAGATCAATGTTTTGATCATTACTATTTTGTATTGCACTAATGATATTATCAAACACCAACTTTGCCTCGTCAGAGAATGCTCTTTCCCTTATATCAGCCTCATCAATCTGATTCGAATTGTTAACTTGAATTAAACTATTTTTACAAGCATTCTCCCACGCTACGGCAAATGCTAACTGTTGAAAAAGTGCTGTTCTCTGCTCCTCATTAGGCATATTCTGTGGAGTAATTGGTTGCTGTGTTGCATTATTAATAACGGCTCTCCTAATAGAACCATCTTGAGTTGGAATTTCTTTGTAGTGATATCCCTCAACCACCTTCTGATATTTATCCAATGGATGAACATATTTTACATCATATGTAGATTGTGAGGTCTGTTTGCCCCTTTTTGCCGTCATTTTAGCAATTGCCTCTGCATCAGAAATTGGTTCTGTGCCAGAAGTATAATTAGCCATACGTTGTGCTTCAATTAATTGATGTCTTTCTGCATCATTTGCACAATTTTCAAGTCCTTCTGGCAAATTGCCACCAACAACTAATTTGTTTCCATCTAATGTATTTGTTGCTTCAAGTAGTTTGATTAATAATTCTGGTGTAAGTAGAGAGAAACCTTCTACAAAGTTACTAACATATGTCTGCCCCTCAGCAAATCCTGCTTGAATCAAAATCTGTTTGACATCTTCGCTAATTTTGCTAGGGTCATCTTTATATTTATTGTTAAGAATATCCAAAGCCACTTTTCTTAAGTGATCTCTTGCGTCTTTCCCGTTAGCATCTTTCTTAGAAAGTAGTTGATCCTCTTGGGATTCCCTTTTGTTATCACTAGTAGCAAGTACGGACATAACCATACTCAAATTAACGAATTTTTGACTTTTATTTTTAGAGTCAACATTTGTATTATTGGCAATTGCCTTCAACTTCAAATCACCCGAAATAAAAGCAGATGCCTCATATTGGCTTTGAGTTAGGAGTCTAGGTCTTGGCTGATTATCTGTCACTCCACCTTGCGGCTTCTGACCATTATCATCACCTTTATCTTGTCCATTATCCCCCTTAATTTGCCCATTATCACCGCTAGTGGCTTCGTCATCATCCTTTATAGTTATTTCCATCTTACGAATATCTTTAAGTAATGGCTTAAGGAAGTTCTTAATAAGCACTTTACCCGAATATGGCTTCATCTTCTTTAGGAACGCCTCTACATCTGGTGGCTGAGGATACAACTTATCTAGCGTTGTAGTTTGAGGTTTTTTAGGCTTTGCAGGATCAGTGTCATCATCAACAGTTGGCTCACCTTCGCCTTGCAATTCCTCATCGTTCTGGTGCTGACCTGTTGCCTTCTCATCAAGATAACGTTCAATAGCACTACTAACTATTGGTTCAAGATTATTATTTTTTTCTATATCTGCAATATTCTTAGGGAGTCCTGTATAATTAAGAATATTTCTTAACATCCTATTCTTCTGGCGTTTCTTGGCAAGTTCCATCCTTTTTGCCTTCTGCTCAGGAGTAAACTTAGCAATTTGTTCTTTAGCTTTCTTTACCTTATCAACAACAATACTCGTCCTTGCTCCTCTAGGATTACTAGAATCCATGTAATACTGAACTTCATCTGGACTAAAGCTTGTTGTAGCAACATCTAGAAGTAGTACCGCTTCATCAAAAGTATTCTCTACATCCTTAATCTTCTTACCATCAGGCAAATTAGATTGGAGGTTCTCATTAGGATGAGTTGCTATATATGCTTCCCTAATACTATCTTTGCGGATTCCTCCCAACTCATCATCTGTCATAGCATTTAACCAATCGTCAAATGATTTGCCTGGATTATTTGATTTAAATTCCTTATATGCAATATCTAAAAGCTCGCCAGCTTTAAACAAACTTCTGCACAAGTCAAATTCGGTGAATAGAATCAAGTCATCAGCTAGCTCAGGGCCAAAGTTATGAGCTAATCCTACAAGGAAATCTTCTATGTTAATATTAGCAAGTGTTGCCAGTTTGCTAAGATCAGCAGGATTAATAGCGGTTGTTGTTCTATTAATAACGTCTTCATTATCGAGATTAGGCATAATGTCTTGATTTTCAAATTCTTGCTGCAAGCTATCTCTAGCCGCCTTCACCTGCTCCAATAATTCGGAATAATCGCCGCCGTTATTTACTCTAATCTCAAGCTCGCGTATTATTGTGTCATATTCTTCTAGATAATTATCTTGTATTTTGTCTGGAAGATCTAACTTAATAGTATCTATGGTATCTTCGGCTACATCTGCCAGCTTATATATATTGGCTGCAGGAGTCCTTCTTCCCAAAGCTCTAGAATTAAGGATGGAGTCGCTATCTATAAGCTTAGCAGACTCTTCATCCAACTTAATAGGCAAAGACTTTACATCTATACCATCAATGCTCTTATTAAAATCAGATACTGCTTTCTGTTTTAGAATCATAGCCTGTATGTATTCCGCACTCGTTAGCTTAGCTACCCTATATTCTAGGCTATTGGTCTTAAGTCTTGCATGATGCTCTGCTACTGACTGTACTTCTTGTTCTTTCGCAAGCTGAGTGGCATTCTCTAGATCTTTTGCCTCTTTCTCTATTTGCTTATAGAATACTGTCATTATACCATCTGCAGTAATAACAGATTTTGGTCTTTCGGATATGCTTTTGTTAAGATAATTGTCTAATAACGATTCTATTTGCGGAGCACTAAACATCTTGATCTTACGAGAGTAAGTCTTAATAGCATTGTCATTAGGAATCAATTTGCCATCTGCATCTTTCGCAACATCCCACTTACCAGTACTAACATTATAATTAATAGTTACACCAGTATTTCTAAGTGCGGATGCAATCTCGATATCTTCTTTGTATGGTTTCTTATCATCAACACTTGCAACATCTTGCTGAACTTGCTTAGGATCAAGTTTCTTGGCATCAGCATAAGCTTCAAATGTGGCAGACAATGCCTTTAAAGAGTCCACGGCAGTTTTCGATGCAGCCTCGAGTGCAGAGGTATCTATACCCGCTTTTCGTGCGTCATATATCTCTCTTTGAATATCCCAAATACTACCACCCAACTTATGCAATGCATTGATCTGAGCCTTGTCTAGATAATTAAGCACCTCTTGACTTAAGCACCCAATACCATTAAGTGTTTCTCCTAATATGCCACCCTTATTGACGCCCCAAGAATATAAAATATTCCTTTTCGCATCCATGGATTTATCCGCAGGATAAACCACCTTTTTAGGTGTTGTTGTTGGTCTTTTTACCCTACCCGATGCTTTGATCAATGTTTGCAAAAAATCTTTCTCTGCCATAACTTTTCTCCTGATTGTTTATTAACGATCATTAGTAAAATCACAATCTAGTATTTTACGAAGTATCAATGCCATTACCGCAACTTCGCATATCGTTAATATATTATACCACTATCAAACACATAGTTCAATAGCAAATTTAAATTTGTGAAGACACGAGAAATAATCTCGTATCTTACACATTATTCCATATTCTCTACCTTTAGTCTTGTAAAGTACTGTTCGAATAGTTCTTTAACGCCCTCTACGCCTTCCTTGTAGAATACATCTCTATTAAGAGCCTTCTGTTGGTCGGTTGGAGTCTTAAGTCTATTAACCGTATCGAGTACAGTAGATATATTATCTCCAATCTTGAAGATATTACCATTATTGCTTAGACTAATAGTTGAGAACTTAGCAATTAAGTTAATGCCTAATTCTGGAGCATTAAGCTTATTAGCTACTATCTCAATATTTTTAACACTTTCGCCCAATTCTTCATGCTCAGCAAGTTCGCTTACAACATAAGCAAATGGGCCAAGCTCGTGCTCTTTGTCAACAATGTATCTAAATAAATACTGTTGCAAGAATCCCTTAACATTACATCTAATCGACTGGTTATTAGGAAGCGAAATTTCTAATTCTTTTTCCTCTGTATTTCGTGTAGGAAGAGTTCCTATAAGCTCTAGCATTTCGCCTACCACCTTCATTTCATCAAGCACATGAGTATTAGTCTCTGCCTTAATGGCTTTATTATATCCATCAAGAATACCCTTGAACATAATATCAATGTTCTGAAGTCGTACAGTTTCGGTAGCAACAACAACGTCTTCTTCCTCTTCCTGAACTCCAGCCTCAACGCTCTTCATATTATCCACTTTAAGCTCAAAATACCTAGCAAGATCTTGCTCATAACCGTTCATAGATACTCTATCTCTAATCATTGCAAGCAAGCTACTTCTGTACTTTTTCTTAAGGTCTTCGAAATATTCAGTAAGTTGAGGACAAACAAGCCTTTCGTCTGCACCCATCTTCTCAAACAATTCGGTCAATCCATAATACATATATAGACCTTCGTATCTTTCGATATCGGAAGTTGTACTATATATCTCTGGATGCGGATTAGCAATATCCTCCGATTTAACATTAAAGTCTTGGTCAAGAGCAATAACAGTTTCTAGTTTCTCATCCTTAGTCTTCTGATTAAAGTTGTTACTCTCAAGTATAGTTCTTGCAATGTACAACATCTTATTGATATGAATTGAGGATCGCTCGTTAATGTACGCAATATAGTCTATAATTCTCTCGCACCTTGACATCATAACATCTCTAATTACCGAGGTTATCAAAGATACAGTATTCTCTGGGAAATCCTTAAATTTCTCGTTAATTTTATTCAGACTTAGCAAGTTGTCGTTATAGAAATCAGCCTTTAAACTAGCCTTATCGTGCTCAAGTGCATACTTGAATCCAAATGCCAATTGCAAGTAATATTCCTTAACCTTATTCTTCTCAAGAACAAAACCTTTGCGAACAAACCAATTCTCATCATCATAATCAAATACTTTATCTTCCTCAGAGATTACTTTGTTCTTCTCGACACTTGCAAATTTAACAAGAGATACAGTATTTTGTTTTTTGTCTTGGTTAAGCACAGTAACTTTAAGGTCAATCTTCTCGTTAAGTGCATCAACCATATTCTCCATAAACTTAACACCACCCTGTAATGTAAATGGCTTAAGCTTAAGTAGTAGCTTATTGTATGCTCCGTTGAACTTGTACAAAGTGCCAAACAAATTCATTACATTATTCTCAAGTCCTTCTAGCATTGGCTCGTTACGAGTAGTAATTACTTCATTTTGCTCGTAAGTAAGGATCTTACCCCTACGCAATGCCTGATCTGCATTATCTTTCTGACGGAAGAATACGCTTCTTGGATAAGTTCCAAGACCACTATCCTTATTGTCTTCCGACTGAATAATAACGTTCTGCCCCTTAATAGAGAAGCTTAAGTAATCGAGTATCCTTGCATACATATCTTCCGAATTTAATTTGATAGTAGGAACTTCTCCGCTATCAATTTTGCCAATCAAAGTAGAAACATATGTCTGCTTCATTTTGCTAGAATAAGCATCATAAGTTTTTCGAACTTGCGGATTAGACATTATCGCATGCCCAACACTCGCTATCATATTGGTACTCTTGATAACGCCTTCCTTAATCTCATCTGGGATATAACCCTCAAGATCACCTTGGAACTTGTGCGAAATCAAATCTTTAAGTAGCTCAAAGTCAACTGTCGAAATTAGCTCTTCGTAATCGCTAATTACCATGTCAATAAGATTCTGAGGAACATACTGTCCTAGGAATCTACGGATATCGCCTTTATAATCAAATGATGCAAGATTGCTATCTTGTGTACTTAGCCCAGACTTGCCCATAGCGTTCTTGACATATCTAATATGTAGATCACTTATAATCTGTTCTGGAGTCTGAATCTGACCTTGTTTGGTCTCGATATACGAGTACAATGCATTATTGTTAGTTGTAAGTAGGAATTTGTACCTATCCATGATAGAGTACTTCTCCATCATGTTACCATAAATAGTAGCACCCTTATCTTCGTATCCAACAATATAAGGGATAACACAAGGTTCAATACTCTCTGATACAAAGTCAAAGTTCTGGTAATCTCTATTGTAATTAGGTTGATTATTTTCTGGCATTGCTGGCATACCGCCCATAGGCATCATACCACCGCCATACATATTAGGCATAACCATATTGGTTGGCATAACGTATCCGCCACCTTGAGTTCCGCCTTGGCCACCCATATTATTCATTTGTCCTCCAACATTATTAACCGGAGCAGGAGTAGGCACACTAGCACGTGCAGATCCTCCACCCATATTACCAGTAGACACATTATTAACTGGTGCCTGATAAGCACTTGAGGCAGGAGCTGGTGCTGGTGCAGAATTACTAAATCCTATATTAAGATTGTTTCTAGACATACCACTGTATCCGGTATTGCTAACCATAGGATCAATAGTTCCCAGTGGCATCTTAGGCTGATTATCTCCATACATAGGAGGTGCAGCATTAAGATTAGCTATATTTCTCGGAGTCGCAACTGTTGGAGCTTGCATCTCTTGTGCAGTTCCTGCAGGCATACCCATAGGTGCAGGATTTGGTGCTGGTTGTGCTGCCACTTGAGGAGCAAAAGTTGGTCCAGGAGTTACTGGAACATTAGGAATAGTGCCACCATAAGCACCAACCCCCATAGCACCACCAACAATACTACCATAAGCGTTGATGTAGGCATTAACACTCTTAACACGTTCTTCCTTCTGAGATTTCTTAACCTTCTCACGAATCAAGTTCTCTTGTAATATCTTCTGGTGGCTCTCGTCACTAATTTTCGCAGCGGTAGCCTCAATAACTTTATCTACTTCACTAAGAGGCTCTTGCTGTTTAACAGCCTTCTCACCAATCTTATGCTTTGTCCAAGAAGTTGCCTTGCCCTTATCAAATGTAACGATAAGCTCTGGAGCACTCGAAAGAACTTCTCTCATAATATTGATTTGATCATCTACAGTAAAGTCCCTACGCTCTCTTTCGGCTCTTTCTCTAGCCTCATTAATAGCAATGATACACTTCTCTTTCTGCGACTTAGCATTAATAAGAAGTACACGGAATTGATTCTTAGATTTTAGCAAAACATTTTTTGCTTCAAGATAATCCT
This sequence comes from Clostridiales bacterium, assembly GCA_015055665.1. Classification (GTDB taxonomy): domain Bacteria; phylum Bacillota; class Clostridia; order Christensenellales; family UBA1242; genus UBA11490. The sequence goes on along the minus strand of SVHX01000010.1, from coordinate 18,114 downwards.
TGTTACCAATCTTCTGAGTTAACTCATCCACTTGAGATTGATAATATGCTGTCTGAGAGGCACTATCCTTGCCCTTATCATAGCTCAACTTCTTGATAAGCGACTCATACTCTTTTTTCTTGCTAATAAACTCGTTCTGATCATCTTGTTGAAGAAGGAATATCTTCTCTTTACGAAGATAATCAACAGTATAATTGTCGATAATATCCTGCATGAACGCACGCATCTGTTGAAGAATAGAGTGCATGGAATTGATTATTCTAAAAGCCTGATCTTCAAGATGTTCTATTCTTACCTTATTAACATCTATACCATCAATGCTAAAGTCAAGACCGAAATCTCTAGTAATGTCGCTAATACGATAATCGTTAATCTGAAGTTGGTCGTTAGTTAGAATATCGCCATAGTTGATAATGTCCTCGAACAATTCGCCAATAACAAGTCTTTTGGCTTGTTGTCTAATAAGAACTTTGTTATTCTGCTCATCTCGACCTTCTTTATTGGAGTAATACTCACCTTCGAATAATCTCTGGAAGTCCTTCCACTCTTCGGCATTACGTGAGAATTTCTTAATAACATCTTTGAAATACTGCTTAGCATTTTTGCTAGAATTCATTGTGCCGAATAGCCCAGACAATTCAACAGCAGAACGAGTATTAAGCCCTAACCCCTTCTCTGCTTCGCCTATGTACTGGATAAATACTTGTCCAGGAGTTATGAACTTACGTTTCTCGATAGGCTTATTAAGAAACTCATCAACGAACTTATGACAGGAATTCTTGCTTAGCGGGAAAGACTTTTCTGCTTTGCCGATAAAGTACTTAATACCCTTGCCATTGTTGTAATTCTTAACAGTGTAATATCCGTAATCATCCCTGTCTACGGTCACACCCACATAATTAAGTGCTGCAACAATGTCAAAGTCTTGGTCTTCTTTGTTCTTCTTAATCTCAGACTCAATACCAGACTGTGTAGGAATCTCTTGGTAACCTTCCACACAAACATCTTCGAATAACTTAGTAGCAGTTTTTAGATTAACCTTGTCTATAATATCTTGCTTATTTAGGATTGGTAAGAACTTTGCAAGAACAATATTATAAACAGCAACCTTCTCAATCTCCGAATTAACTAGTTCGTTATCCATGCGTGCCTTACGCATAAGCCTAATCTTACGAATTGCTCTCGACCTAAAGCTAAGGATACGAACTACACTACCAAGTACTTTGGCACTACAATTCTCAACATGGTATAACTGATCTGGAAGCTCTGCGTATTCGCCCTCTTCGATAACAACATTGTCGTCGCTAGTGTCCTCAGGTTCGGGAGTTACTTCCTCCGACTCTTCTTCCTTAAGATTCTCTTCATCAGTAGTTTCTGCATCGTCTTCAGATTTTGCGTCCTCTGTTTCTTCCTCAGACTCTTCCGCTGCCTCTTCCTTAACAACCTTTTCCTTCTCAAGTTCTGGAGCACGCTCTTCAATCTCGTCCATATTGAGGATGTTATCAAGTTTATCTAGCTCAGAAAGCGACAAGAAATTATTGATGATGAATAGCAACTGCTCTTTGTCTTTTGGCCACGAAACAAGACGGCCAATCTTCAAGGTCGCAAGAGTTGCCTTCTTCTGCCTGCGTGCAGTTCTTCCCTCTGCACTTGCGTAATAATTTTTTACATCTTTTCCATTTTTCATTATTAATGCCACAATGCACCACCCAGAATTTTTATCCGTTTTTGCTATGGGGCGAGATATCGAATACTCGATCAGCTCGGTCGCCGACTACTCCGCGCTCCCGCGACTCCGCCGGCTCCTCTCGCACCGCCAAATTAAATATAATTTAATTTGCATACACTTACATCATTATTTTATCACAATATACTGTCAAATACAAATTTTTTACTAACATTTATCCCCAAAATTATTTATTTTATCACGAAAAAATGCCAATGCTTATCGCATTGACATTTGTAAACTTTTAAACCGCAGTATTAGCCTTCAAGTAATCTGGGTTATTGAATAGATCCTTAGCCACATTAAGAGCCTCAATCTGCACTGTTGTACGGTTCATTGGTCCAGTAATCAAGAAACATTGTCCACGTCTAGCGGTAACGATAGAGTCTTGCTCTTCTTTGTTGATACCACCAGCATTACGATACAGAGTAATAAGGTCGTTAATATCGGCAGGAGCTAGTGACATTATTATAGAATACTGACACGCATTAATAACCGCCGTAGATTGCTGAGCAATTTCTTCCGATCCTACGAAGTCCTTAATGTTCTGAGTAATGATTATAAGCATACCATTATACTTTCTAATACGCTTAGCCATCTGAGCCATAAAGTCTAGCGCTATAGGGAATTTTTTGTTAATGAACACGTGGGCCTCGTCAACCGCAACTATTACTCTTCGGTGATCTTCTTCCAGCTCAACATCAGAGAAATACTTAAGGTTAAAGTCTCTGTTCTTGATAATTTCACTATCTAGATACTTAAATACCAGCAACATCTGAGCATTAGCAATGATGTCGTTACGGTTAGATACAAGTGTACGGAACGAGAAACATACAAAGTTTTCGTTAGTCTGAATAGATGCAAATCCGTTCCAAAGGTTAGAGTTTCTTCCCCCTGTACCGAACTTCTCAATAAACATCCTAACAGTCTGCAAGTTCCTCAAGTGATACTCGTTCTTCTCGTTCTCAATCATTTCATCAACCATTTCAATAAGGTCATCAAATATTGGAAAATCGCTAGCATCAAGTTGAGCTACGTTAGTTGTCGAATCAATTCCTTTTCGCCTATATAAATCAGCTGTTATCGAGTTAAGCATCTCGAACGCATCTGTACTAATTCCCGGCAAAATCAAGCGGTAAAATTGTTCCATAAACTGTAAGTGTTCGTTAAAGCTATCACTACTTTCACCCTCTTCTGCTTCCAGTGATGGATAGATGTGGAACGGATTAAAGATACCGTCAGTCGAGTTACCTACGTCAATAATCTTACCTCCGAGGTTATGACAAAGTATTTCATACTCGTTCTCTGGGTCAAGGATAAATACACGGGTATTATCTGCCGCAAAGTTGGTAAGGAGCGTCTTAGTACAATAAGATTTTCCCGATCCAGACTTACCGATAATCATCATGTTACTATTAACTCTTTCGTTGTTACGTGCAAAGAAATTAGCGAACACCGGATACTGATTGTATCCAATATAAATTCCTCTTTCGTCATGCAAAGTTGTAGAAATAAATGGGAAACAAGCTGCAAGCGAAGATGTCTGAATTCCACGACCGTTAGCGTTAGACAATGTATCTAACATAGATACGTTGAAAGACACAAATGCATCTACTTGCCTAGCAAAGTTCTCGGAATACTTGTAACCATTTTGTCTAAGTACCGCTCTAACTTCCTTCTTAACCGATTCCTTAGCACAAATATGGATAGATGTATTATACAAGTTCTCGTTAGATCCCTTAATAGACTTAAGCAACTCTCTTAGCGTTTCTACGTGTTGTTGAGCATCAATCTGCTGACTACTACGCATATTCTTACCTAACTTAATCTCCATCTCCATAAGAGATTTGTCTAGGTCTTTTTCTGCCTTGTATGCATCAATAGGAGTAATATTAACCATTACCTTAGATTCGTCTAGTGCAAATAATGGATAAGCCCATGCATTAGGAACTTCAATAGGATAGTCTGTTATTGTAAAGAATCTATAAAGCTCACCATCAATCTTGGTATTATTTAGATTAAACTTAACCTCATCAGGATATACCCAGTCAGGCTTTTCCTTAAGACTAAGCATCTCTATCTCTCTTTCGTCAAAGTCTTGACAGAAAGTACTCTTCATAAATACGAATAATTGATCACCCTCAATTATCTTAGTATAGATAGGCGTTGCCGAACTTTCCAATTGAGCAACTATACCATTAACTGTATTGTTAAGAGCATCTCTATCCCTATCATAAATAACCATATAGAAGTGGTCTTTAATAATTTTCTCGGTATCGTTCATATACCTTAGAGCCTGCAACCTTTCCTCAAATACTGGGCTTCGGCTATCAAGCTCCGCCTGATTATATAGACCTCTATCAGCCATATCATTAAGCGTATTGTATCTGTAATCCTCGTAACTTGCAAAAGAATCTAGTACCATTGGCTTTTTCGTCTTAAGTATACTCATCTTCTGAGTTAAGTTTAGACGAGATATAGCACTTGCAAAGCCATTAATGGTCATGTCCTGCTTCTCTTCAGTAAGCAATCCAAACGACATAGGGAATATCTCTATAACCATACCGAAATACTCACCAAACTTAAGGAATTTGTCAGTATTAATATCATCAAATGGCATAATATTCTTAATATTTTTCTTACCAGTAGACTTCTTGCTATAGAACTTGTAGTAAGCTAGATACTTAAATGCAAGTACTAGACTCATATATACCCTTACACCATCGTTCATATCAAGCAATAATACACACCACAAACCACCAAAACCAAGTGCAACATATAGATTATTCATAAATGAATCGAAGAAATTGGCAGTTGTAGCTAGTAATATTGTAATGGCTAGGCCAATAAGCATGAGTACACAGTCAAGAATGGTAAAGTTTCTAAATAATGTTACCTTAACCTTCGTCTTACGAGGAATAAATCTTAACATATTAATTTTTCTCCATTTTCCTTTAAATTAAAAATAAGTAATATGTAAAATAGTCAAAGTTGTCAACCATTCTACGATATTACTTATCCCTCCTCAAAGAATAGTTCCTCCGAGTAGATAAAATCAGTATGCAATGGATAACTTCGTATAGAAAATCAAATTTTATTTTATTTTTTTATTTTTTAATTTTCTTTATACATTGTATGCAGATTTTATCTTGGTTATATTATACAATAATATTTTATATATACCAAATCATTTTACGCATTATTTACAAATTTTTTTATTTTTTTCACCCAGCATACAGTGGGGGCAGACTACTCCGCGCTCCGCGACTCCGCCTGCCCAGCACCACCATCCATCCGTAACTCTCCACTACCCCAATAGCTATCCATAAAAATATAATAACCGCAACCAATTATTTTATATTAACACACCCAATCCCCAGCAAACAAAAAAAGAGAGAGCCTCTCGCCCTCTCATAAATTATTACAATGTTAACCTCACTTGCTACCAAGCTGACTAATCTTCTCTTCAATAACCTTAGTAAGCATGCTAAGCAATGCAGTGTTACCATCTTTAGCAACTTTCTCAAATACAGACTTAACAGCATCTGCAATAGCCTGAGTAGATCCACCCTTTTTCATAGCCTCTGCAACTGCCTTCTCAATATCTTTAGGATCTAAAGTCATACCTAACTTATCAGCAGACAATTCAAGTTTTTGATTAATGTTGCCTTCAATTTTTCCACCTTCAAATACATGTGCCTTAAATTCGCCATATTCCATATTAAGACCTTTCGCCTTAAGAGAATCAAATCTAGCCGCAAAATAATCTTCCCTCTTATCTGTACTCATGTTTTGCAATACATCTGCAAGATTCTTTATTTCTTGGTTAATCTCTCTTGTAGATTGTTGCATCTTGTGTCCCATGCTATCCGCAATTGAGTTAGCTAATATTGCAGCACCCGCAGCAGTATACGCAGCCTCTGCCTTGCCACCAAGAGTTTCTCCAACACCTTTTAGCCTATCATCTCTAGCTTTTGCTGCACCAGCAGTTGCAGCCTCGTAGTTATCTCCCATCAACTTAGAGCCATCAGTTTCAGCCTTCCTAGCAAAATCAATCCACTTTTTGCCCGGAGCATTGCTCATACCTTGTTGTGCAAGCCCCATAAGAGTACTTGTAGCTCTCATACCAACTGCAGATATCTTCTCTTTTCTTGCATTTTTTCTTGCTGTTTGATCTCTTTCCACCTTATCTTCAGCTTCCACTATACCTTGAGCATCCTTATAAGTGTCACTTCCCTCACCGCCTAGAGCTTGTACGGCCGCGTCTTTCTTTTCTTGTGACTTTTGAATAGCTTCCTCATTGTCCGTGTATTTCTGAGCTAAAGCACGCACTGTATCAAAATCATCTCTACTTTTAGCCTCTTGTATTTGTTCCTTAATCTCTTCATTTTCTGCAGTCTTATCAGCAATTCCTTGATCTAAACTTTGAATAGATCTAAACGCTCCAGCCTTTTCTCTATATTTAGCCATTTCATTTTCTGCAGCTCTAGTCGCAGCATCACGCCTTTGCTTTCTGCTTCGCATTGAACCGGTATCGCCACTCTTTTTGTATTCTTTGTCCTGCTTCTTCATCTCTTGCATTGTTGCTTTATATTTAGCCCTACCTACACCCGCTTCAGAATGAGATCTTTCTTCTTTTCTTTGTTCTCGACTCTCTTTTAATTTCTTTGCAAGACCTACTCCGCCTTTGGCAACCATTGCCATACCAACAGCACCTGCAGCTACAGTTGTAACACCCTTACGGACAGTGTCGCCAACCTTACCAGCAGTATCCTTACCACTAGCCATAGCGTCATCCGCTCCAAAGTATCCACCAATATCCTTAGCAAAGTTCTCAATTAACAATACTCCTGCTATAACAACTACTACCTTTAATAACATTGTCATAAAGTTATCTGTTAGGAGTCCATCCGTCCAATTTCCGCCATTAAACGTAATCTGTATTGAAAGTAGTGGTTTTAGAATTATAAAGAATAGATTAAGAGCCATTACAGTTCCATACGCAGCAAGAACTTGACCTATAAATGCGGTACGCCACTTGCCAAGCCCACCCTCATTAATAGGAGTCATGCCTATAACTACTGGACTTATAATAAATAACAACGCACACTTATACAACCTATTTATCAAACCAAAACACGCATAGAATAAGCTTTTTAATACAACAACTCCTCCAAATATCATGACAACATAATTGATATTTGGAATAAAATAATACTTACTCACCTCTTGAATGTCATAATATTTTTTTGTCATGGTCTGAAAATCTCCATCCGCAGAAGATCCCGACACCGTTTCCACCGCTTTATATGATCCTTTCGAAGAATCATTAGCAGTATTACTACTTGGCAAAATGTCTGTTAATCCCTTTTCAATTCCTCGTGTCAACCAATCAACTGATACATCTATCAAACTACTGCCTGAAGTCCATGCCTGTGATAGTGGTTCTTCGTACGCAGCTTCACTTGCTGCACACACAAAGATTGTACCAGATATAGTCGCATTGGCAGATCCTGCCGTTGCATCATCTAGCAACCCTAGCAATGAATTTGAAAAGAAAATTCCCAATACAACAAGGGCTGGCAGCAATAATAAATTTGCCAAACTTCTAAAAGCTTTCTGAATAATAGGAGTTTTGCTATTCTTAGCACCTTCAGTAGTATACTCTACTTTGACAATCTGGAACACTGTCGTTACAAGCAATAAGAATAATCCCACAATTACCATTGATAGAAAAGCCTGTTTAACCTCTTTATTCAAAATTAATTGGATAAGTATATCACCAGTCTGTCCACCTAACGAAAGGGAAATGGATTGTCCATTAACGCCTCCCTCCATTCCAGCAAGAGCCCTAAAGAATATCTCCATAAAATCAACCAATCTTAGTACAAAGGTTCCGATAGAATAAAGGATTCCACTAAGCATATATTGTAATGCTACAATAATTATTTGCAATAACGGCACAAGCAGCCAATTTAACGCAATCTTCAACAAAAAACTTAATGCATTAGCAATTAACTGAATTAACGGATCAAAGAATCCTAATAACATTGAGACGTTCATATCTTCCATTTTCTCCTATATCTCTATATTCGAATCGTGGAGTGCGAAATTGTATATCAATCCTACATACAATACTCTACACTCTACAAAATTTTCACTTAATACTATCTTACCCTATTTCGACAAAAAAAACAAACGAATTATATAAAGTTATTAAAATATATATTAATATATTTCTCTTAGTCAATCACCTATTTAAGTGCAAGAACTGATACGAGGTAATAATTAGACAAAATACATACAGATATTGGGCAAATAAATATCCACAAATTAAACAGAGTTAATATATTTACTTAAACAAACATCCGCGAATAAAACTCGTGGTCATCTTAGAAAACAAAAAGTGTTGCAAGCACTAAGCCGTACAACACTTTTTGTGTTATCTATTAATCATACTTCGTACAACACGAGCACCAATTTTAATAATTGGTTGAATAAACTGCTTAATTATTGGTTTTAAAGGAGTGTTATAATCATTAGCATCGCCATTGTTAGGAGGTGCAGGATCATCAGACGAATCCGCATTATCTTCCCAAATATATCCAAATATCTTAACAACTCCTGCCCAGTTAATACCAATACAACAGGTGCCTAGTACCAGTATAATCACAACACCAATAATACAGTTAACCATACGAGATTTTAACTCTGCACGCTTAGCATCATTCTCACATCTTGCATATTGTACACCCATTACAACAGCCCATATTCCACCACAAGCACCAATCATAATAAACAAAGGACCAACCCAATTATTTAAGATCTTATTTACTTGATCACTTACACTCTCCAAAGTTAACAAATAATTAAACATTTTTTCTCCATTTTCATTTCCGAATCTATGCTAGATTACACACAACAACCGATTCGAGAACAATTTTATTCAATAATTTAAGTTATTTTAACACAATAATTTATCCTCTCCAAGCATTTTGTGCAAGTTTATAAATTTTAATTATTACATAATATGACTTGTAGACACACTTAATCAGCACAAAATAATATTACAATATACATACGTCCTACCCAATAAGCTTCATAACACCAATTATTTTTGCACTTTTTGTAACGCACAAGGTGCAAAATTTGCACTTTATCAATTTGAAAAAGTGCAAGTCAAACCCCTATAGTATCACACTACAAGAGAGTAATACAGACATTATTTACCTCATCATATAATTTATAATGTTTATCACAATGAAGAAAAAGAAAAAACGCCAAGAGTATTGGCGTTTTTTACACTTATCTTCTAAAAGGTAACATATTGATGAAGATTTTATTAGTAGCTGCGTCATCTTTAGCCCATGAATTAAATAGATTTGCCCAAGGTATAGCATAACATACGATGATACCAACCATGATAATTACGAAACCAATTACACATGCAATTAGTCTTCCTTGAACTTCTTTTCTCTTATTAGCATCCTCAGCCTTAGCATACATAACGCCAAGATAGATTAAGTAACATGCAGCAGCTGCACCAACTACAATAAGAACTGGTCCAAGAATCTTCTTAATCATATCTGAAAACAAATTAGCCAACTCACCAGCAGTATCTACATTAGCATTAGACAATAAGAAATTAAACATATTTTTCTCCTTTTTCATAATTTTGTAGTTTTTTGTAAACTTACTCCTAGTCTACAAGAATTTAATTCTTTAGTCAAACAAATTTCTTTATATTTTTCAAAAAAAATTTTATTTTTATTTTTCTGCTATTTGTTTTGACAGTAATTATTATTTTGTATATAATAAAACTAAGTTGCTTATATTATTTTAGACATAAGCGATACTTTTAATAACTATTTTGTTGTTTACTTAAATAAAATATTTTTTCAAAGAGGAAGAATAGAAAAATGGCTGACGAAAAAAAAGAAGCGAGTTTTGGCAAAAAGTTCAAGAAGATATTTCTAGCATTTGTATTAAGTATGTTGGCTGCAACACTTGCCTCGTATATACTTTCGGCGTTCTTGGCAGGCACCAGTATTATTGACATACCAGCGACAATTAACGATCCTATGTTTAGGACATACTTTATGTTAATATTTGCTGTTGTAGGACTAGTATTCTTAATTGCACTATCCAATGCCAAATTTAAGTTTGATGCTGGCGGAGATGCCAAAGTTACTAGCAAGGGCGGGATGAAGAAGTTCTACGACACCAACTGGCTAACCACCGAACAATTGCGTAAAGACCCTGCATTTAAATTCCACTTTTACGAAGACTTGCACAGGTCAGATAATATTGGTATACCTATTAGGGCAGAACTTATTGGCAACAAATTAAATGTTAATATGTACAAGCCTATCCACACAATGGTTATTGGTACTACCGGTGCTGGTAAAACTACACAGTTTATTAACCCAACTATTCAGATATTATCTGAGACTCATGCTAAGCCATGTCTAGTGATCACCGACCCTAAGGGCGAAATTTATGATGACCATAGCGAGAAGTTAAGAAAGAACGGCTATAGGATACTAGTATTTGACCTTAAAGAGCCGTTCCAGAGTACCCGTTGGAATCCTATGTCTAGAGCATACGAGATTAACGAAAGAGCAATGAACCTTAATAGAGAGGTTAAAGTTCACCATAACGACGACCCAAGAGATTTCTCACTTAAGTGCGTAAGCCAAGTTTACTATGGCGAGTGGTACGAATTTGATGGTTATGCATTTGCAGATATTCAATCTTTGCAGAGTCACCAAGCGTCACTTAAGCAAATCCTTAAAACTGAGGCGTTTGAAGATCTTAAAGACATAGCTAGTGTATTATGTCCAATCCAATCTAATAACGACCCTATATGGGAACGTGGTGCCAAAGACCTAGTCCTTGGAACAATGCTAGCAATGCTAGAAGATAGCGAGAATCCAGAACTTGGCATGACCAAAGACAAATTTAATTTCTATAACCTATCCAAAATTCTTAATACTAAGGATAACGAGGGAGGCAATACCCTTAAGTCCCTCACCGATTACTTCAAAGGCCGTGACCCTCTTAGCCAAGCGGTACAACTTGCCAACCAAGTTGTTGCCAACGCAGAGAAGACTACCAAGTCTTATATGGGTATCGTTACCGACCGTATGGGATTATTTAGTGATATGGGTATATGCTTTGCTACATCCACTAACGAGATGGATCTTAAGACATTTGCAGACCAGCCAACAGCTGTGTTTATTAAGATACCAGACGAGAAGACAACCCGTCACCCAATAGCATCTATGTTCGTATCTCAGCTATATAAGATACTAGTTGATGTTGCCAATAAGCGTGGCGGATCGCTTGCAAGAGATGTATACTACCTACTAGATGAGTTTGCTAATATGCCTAAGATCGAGAACTTCGAAACCATTATTACAGTTGCACGCTCGCGTCGTATGTACTTTACATTAATATTACAGTCTTATGCTCAGCTTACTATTAAGTATGGTCAAGATGTAGCAGCAACCGTTAAGGATAACTGTAACATCCATATATTTATTGCATCCAACGACCAGACTACCCTAGAAGAATTTAGTAAACGTTGTGGTAATATTACTGTTGAGACCGAAACAACATCTATTAGCAAAGGCGGCGAGCCTGATGCCAAGGCATCCAAGAACGTCAATGTCCAACAAGACACCAGACCACTTATCTATCCTGCCGAGCTAGCTTCTCTTAAGCCTAATAGCGGAGAGTGTATAGTTTCTATCCTTCAACAGAATCCTATCCGCTCGGTATTTACCCCAAGCTATATGTGTTCGGTTTACGATATGCAGAAAGCTCCTCGTAACGACAAACTACCTCAGCAATTAGATGAGCAAGCTCTATTCTACGATATCCGTGTACGTAACCAAAAGATACTTAAGACAACCCCTAATGGCGGTGGTGCTGGCGGTGGATTCGGCGGAGCTAACCCATTTGACTTCTAATATTGTTTGTATTTTAACTCTCCTAGCAAATAGGAGAGTTTTTCTTTTATCTACCAATCATTTAAATTCTTGTATACCCCACCAAAAAAAGATGGTAAGTCATCCTAGAAACCCACTTGTATAGGATTCACCTTCGACTTTTACCATCTTTTTTAATTATACAATTTTTAATTGTTAAACTGATTACTTTACTTCTTCCTCGTTGTTGCTTGATTTAGCCGCAACCTTTCTTTTCTTAAGTTTAAATACAGTTATTGGTGTTACTACTGCAGTCGCTACCGCCGCAGTGCTTGCAGATGCAATAATAACATACAAAGCTACATTTGTCGATTCTTTTTCGTCTACGAACACATAATCCCCGTTTTTCTTTATCTCAAATACAGCATTATCTCCCTCAATCACATATTCAATCTCATTAAATTGCCCATTGTTATATGCATATATTTTTAGAGATTTGCTACTGCTTGCAAAATCTGCCACTTTAATACTAGCCTTAACGGGCTGATCCTCAAAGCTATTAAATACAATATTATATGCCGTGTATCTTTCAACATCCCATTTATTAATCTCATCAAGCAGCATCAAATTAGTTGATGCTTTAACAGATGCACCAGCAGCTCCGGCAAATTTACCAATAAACGATACTTCTTTGTTATCGCTACTAGATACAACTATTTTATTTGCTGTTAGCACAAATGAGTATTCTTTACTACCAACAACAGTGTAGTTACTATCCGTTACATCTACCTTACAAATATATGTGCTTGCGGTTTGAGTATCCTGCACAAAGGATACATTATGAGCAACTATCTCACCACTAGGAACATTATCAAAGGATACCTTAACCATGTTTTCGATACCAACAACGCCATCCTTGATATTTTCGGTAAATACAATTTCAATTGGGCGTTGATTGATTGTAAGAGTAGCAGTTAACCCATCTGGGGCCTCTATATTGTTGTCGCTACTTACGAAAGTACAAACACATGTATATACTCCAACATCTTTAGCAGAACTCTGAGATTGTCCCACTATAGTATATTTGGCTGTAAGGTATTGGGGAATATTTCCTTCGCCTTCAAGCACAGGCCTAAAATACTGTCCGTTAAACACCTCTTCTCGATCTACAAATGTAACACCACTCAATGTAACTTTTATTTTGTTAATGGTATAACTTAGTTCAGATTCCTCAGACACCACATAGTTAGTGTTACTAATACTCTTGATTGTAGCAGTATAAGTTCCTGCATTGCAAGATTCTGGCTGATTAAGTTCTATTTCACACTCATCATTACCAAGTAGGTTAGAAGAATAATCGTTAAGTTCTAGCACCGGCATCTGACTAACCACATAATCAAATGATACCCGATTAAGACTAATCAATAATTCAATAGGGGTAATGGTTAGTTGCCCAGATACGCTAGCACTAGATACGGTGTAATTACTACTAACTGGCTCTAGGTTAATTTCGAACTCGTACGTTCCTGCGTTTTTAAGCACTTTACCACCAGCAATAACTATACCTGCATTTGTTACGCCTGTAGGCATCACTGGCAAAAGTTCAGAGAGATTCTTAACCGTTGCAGTATATGGCTGCTCAAGATTAGCAATAGCATCAGCAACACTTTTTACACTTACCTCTTGGGGCAATATAACTAGAGTTCCATGAAGAGTTCTATTAGCATAATAATAATCGCTATTAAACGCCTCAATCACAACCTCAATTCTATAAGACCCAGCATCTATTGCGTGCGATTTCAGCTCTTCTCCGCTAGAGGTTATAAGGTAATTAGTGTAACTCTTTATCCTAATTTTTGATAAATCATCTCCAACGATTTCCAATTCTTTGGCAGTTCCATCATATACGGCGTTATCTACACTTGCTAATTGATACCTAGAAACATCTAGTTCTGCAGGAGTAATATTTAATGTTACCTCAATAAAAGTTTCCCCTACTATTACATAATTGTTGCTAACACAATCAAATCCGATTTTGAGTGTTTGCTCGCCGGCTTTTGGCACATAACTTGTTCCGTTAATTAATAGCTCAGCATTAATTCCATTTGGTATAGATTCTGTATTAACAAACAAATCATAATCTTCACTATCAAGTACAAAACCATCTTCGTACTCTCTGCTAATAACACCTTCGTTTATTAGTTCTATTGTGTCCGCAAGAACAATTTGTTTGGCAGTTATTGTGTATTTAATATTACTATTTTCTTTCACTCTAACTATGTAATTTTCGTCATTACATGATGCGGTTGTAATAGTGTACTCACCCACATCCTCACTAGCATCTGATGCATAATAAGTAATATCTATGTATTCACCTGTCTCCTCTACCAAATAGTTTTCTTCAACTAGACTAACAAGACCGCCGTATTCGAAAGTCAACTTAGAAGGATTAGGAACAACCTCAACTTCATATGGACAAGCAACCGATTTTACAGCAATAGTATTAGTCCCTTCTAATACTCTTTCGAATTCATAAACCCCATTATCTGGAGCAACGATACTTCCATTAAAAGTTACATTTAGTATCCTGTACCCACTGCTTGCAACCACTTCAAATCTGCAAGTATCTCCTGCATATAGCCCTTGCGAGTGAGTAACTGTAACCCCCTCCGTCTTCTGCACATCTATTGACGCACTTACTTTAGGTGTCTCGTATTCAAAACACACATCAACTTCGTAGCTACCATAAGTATCCATACCATATGTTAATATTGGTCGAGCATAAACACCATTATTGTTGTCCTCATATCCAATACAATCAAGAACTTTTAACGATTCATTACCTGCGCCTTGAGTTGTAATGTTTACACCCTTATATTCATAATCACCTTGAGGAATATTTACAAATATTGCATGATTACTTCCAGACAAGAACTCGTAAGTTGTTGACTCTTCCTCTCTAACCACACCGTCTACACTAACCTTAACATTTGCGGTTACCATATGCCCTGCAGTTGATGCACGAGAATATGACTTACCAACAACCGCAGCCGTATAGTTGTTAAGAGCAAGCCCTTGACCATCCACAAACAATGTTGTGATGATTCTTTCCCCTTCGTTTGTTTCTTCTTTTAGAAATGCTTGTGCAGTACAATTAGTTGGTGCATATGTATAAGTTGTACCCGCAACAGTAAAAGATAAATCTTGTTTTACAAGAAGAATATCTCCAGACCTAAGTGCAACCTCATTAATGTCTTTAATAACATCACTCGGCACAATATCTCCAACATAATCTAAATATACACTATCATCTACAGTAGACGAGTTCTGCTTATAAAGAAACTTATCTATATACTTACTGGCAAAAACCTTATCTTCAACAGCCTTAACCATCAATCTTCCGTCAAGATCATCCTCAGTCAAACTGTTCACATTTGTAGATATGATAATCTGCTCATCTATAATAGTATCTTTACAGATTGTTATATAACTTCCATTATCCAGCCTTACTTCATGCAAGTTTCCAGAGTGGTACTTTAAACTATCATCCTTGGTAGAAGTATTCATTACAGAGATTCTTCCCTCTATAAAATCAGTATTAGTAATCTCAACTTCTCCCGCACTCTCGATAACAGCTCTACCAACATACAACTTATCAAATGTGACGTTGTTTAGTATAACCTTGCCACCTTCATTAACCTTAATAATTCTAGATAGGCTAACTGTTTCACTTCCTTCTGACGGATCACCAACAAAGCTACACCCATCTAATGTTAGCGTTCCGCTATTTACAAGAAATACTTGCGTCTTATTTGTGTCATTAGGATCAGCAAATTCACCATTACTACTTTCAGGAATTTTGAAAGTTGTGTTTTCATAGAACGCATTATCATTTATTTCAATTACTGTTTGCAACTCTTGAGTACTTTCTGCCCACAATATAGTTGTTGGATTAGTGCTTGCTAGTACACCTACTGCACCTAATACCAATATAGCCATCATAACAATATATTTTCTCATTTGTTTTTATTCCTTCATGATTTTAATTCATTATATTTTACATTACATAGTTATCATATGTCAATATTGTTTTTACCAAAATATTACATTTTTCGACAATCAAGCAAAAATAATTATCCCGCATAAAACTGTAGCCATACATGGTTAAACGCATATTCTGTTACAATTTAAACAGACTTTTACTTAATAAGATCGTAATTGTCACCTATAATTATTGGACTAAACCCAATCAATTCATCTTTTAACATATTATCGGGAATATCATTTACGAAATATATTTTTTTGTTTAATCTAAAAGCATCATATATCTCCAGAAAAGTTGCTCCACCAATGTAATTTTCTTGCCCATTTTTGTTATAATTCAATACCAATACGGCATCAACATGAGCTATTGTTTCTTCGCTCTGCTTATACATCTTAGCCTTGAATTCTGCATGCTGAGGAGTACCCCTGTATTTTGCTTCCGTTTCCGGACAATCCCAGCAATTAGGCATAAATACCTCATGTCCTAATTGCTGCAGGTTTTCCTTAATATCCTGCAACCTTCCATAAAAAGCCTTACTACATATCAGAAAAATCTTCATCATTTTCCTCCCAAGGCACAACTGATTTGTGCTTATTATTTTACAATTCACTAGTCTTTTAATTTTAACACATTTTCATAACTTCACCAAATAATATAATACAACAAATTTGCATATTAAAAAATGCTTTACGGCTCAGCACAACACTTAATAGTAAAAGCTCATTTATATTGTACCCACCCTCGAACATCTCTACGTATCCTAAATCACCAACTACGCCTCTAATTAGCACCCCACATCCCTACACCAATATATTTCATATTATTAATATCACTCCAATACATAAATTTTAGACAATCATAAATGTAGAAATTTTCAAAAATATCCCACAAACCTCACAAAAACTATTGACAAGCATACCAACCATTTGATACAATAAACATGCTACAATGAAATTATCAAAATTAATTTCACTCATAGCACAACTCAATATTCACTAATATCTACGGAGAAGTACTCAAGAGGCCGAAGAGGCGCCCCTGCTAAGGGTGTAGGATGGGAAACCGTCGCGAGGGTTCAAATCCCTCCTTCTCCGCCATATTCCCCATTTTGGGGATTTTTTTGTGTTTTTTTGCCCACTTTTATATCATTTTTGGCATATTTTACACTAATTTTTAATTATTTTTCATAAGATTTTCATTAAATTTCTTATTTGTGAGTGCAATTTTGAGTGCAATTTTCAGTATTAGACACTTAATTCGGCATATAGTTCCTGCAATTGCACCACACTACACTCCACTAAATTATTAATATAATGCAAAAACTACAAACCAAATAGCTTGTAGTTTTTTTATTATTCGTTGAATTATGAGATAAATTATTAGTTTATAATTTTCTTTTGTATTTCACTCATCTCTTTAATATATGGTATTTGAACTTGTTTTGTAGGTCTGGTTGTATAAGTTTGCGCTGTTACTAAACTACCTTGTTCGTGACCTACCCACGCTTGAATTATATGTAGCGGGATTCTATTATTTTGAGCATTTGTAATAAAAGTAGTTCTCGCTTCGTGCAAATGGAAGCGTCTTGTTAGTCTAGAGTCTTTTTGAACCCTTTCCATAATCCTATCCATTGTTCTACTACTAAAATTATATATTCTAGAATCCATAGGCAGGTCTTTATATTTTATTAAGATATCATAGGCCTCATCAAACATTGGGATTTCTCTTTCAGCAAATTTATTCTTCAGTGGTCCCCACTTATCCCTATGAGTCCAAGCCCTATTTTTCATTATCTTAATTTCTCTATTCTCGAAATCTAAAGCATCTCTACATAGCCCAAGAGTCTCACCACGACGAGTACCTATCAACATAGAAAGCACTACAATTTCAGCATTTTCAATATCCTTGCAGATTTCTTTCAATATAATTTGGTCTTGTTCAGACAATGCTATACCGTTTTGTTTCTCGTGACTAGGTCTGTCTACAACTTTAACTTGATTTTTATCTACAAGCCCATTTATATTCGCTTTTTCAAGAATCATTTTTAGAAAAGCAAAAAGCTTTTGCTTTTGTCTTGGTGCATTTACCGAATTAAGTTCATCTTCTATATGCATTGGCATTATATTTTTCAATCTCATATTCAGAAATTTTTCACTAAGATTTCTGTAAAGAGACTTATAATCTCTTATTGTATTATATTTTACCTTATCTTCCTTATATGTCTTAAACCATTTATCGTACCACATAGCGAAAGTCATTTGGCTTTCGTCTTCTATTCCAGCCATCTCATTTTCTATATTGGCAATGTTTTTAGCAGAGCAAAACTCCTTTAACTTTTCTAAACACTCTAATTGCGTGCTTCCACTTATAGTAAACTGTTTTCCGGCAACTCTCTTTCTTGCATAATAAGA
>SVHX01000009.1 GCA_015055665.1 Clostridiales bacterium | reverse complement strand
TTACGCCATTAGGAGTACTAAAAAATCCATTATCGCTTGTAGATGTACTCCACGCATCATTTGGATAGTTAAAGGACACGTGTTCAATATCTTTGGCACTCTGATTCTCTTGCCATGCTACATTACGAGGCTTAACTAGATATTGTGTCAGTCCGTATGATGACATTGTATATGGTGCAAATACACTACTGCTACTCTGAGTTGCGGTTGTTACTGCCGAATTACTTGTAGCATAACTACCGCCGTTATTAAGAGTTACGGCATTAATATAACTAGTTCCATACATATTACTAGGATAATTGCCTTGAGATGGACTACTCCAGTTTGCAGAGTAATCACTATACATTATTCCGTCACTAAAGCCATAATACGCTCCTTCCGTACTCGACCGGGTGCTCCATGAATTTTGCTTAAATCCGTTCATCCATAGTGTCAATACGCTATTATTATTTTTATCTTTGCTGAGGTACATAGCTGTCCACTCAATCCCACCTATTGTCACAGTAACATCTTGACCAGCAGCTTTAGCATAATACGCTACGCCACCCTCAGTACCAGCACTTATAGTATAGCCCCTTATCTCACTAGCATCAGTGATTTCTGTTGCATTAGTACTTACGGTACTACTAGTAGCACCAGCATTGCCTGTAATATATTTTGTTAAAATTTTCACATTATTTGTATCTAACGCTTTTGTAGTGGTGTTATATATCTGTCCAACCTCTACACCTCTAGCTGTTTGCTCCATAACATCTAGATACATCGAGTTTAAGTTAATGTGTAATGCTGGACGTACTGCGTATGCAACAACTTTTACATTATCGCCATGACAAGCTGTTCCAGTCGGTTGTAAACTCTTTATTGTTGAAGTTGCGTATTCTAAAGTAGTAGCGTCCGTATGCCCAGATCTTAGCATAGTACGACTTCTGATTCGAATTGTTGTATCTGAGCCCACACTTCCCGTAACACTTGTGGTTATACCATCAAAGTTACTCCTTTGCTCAGTCGACGTTTCCCACAGTCCAACGTTACTACTATTGTAACCTGTTTCACACATACTTGGCAACCACAAATATGCATCAGCCCATTGATCACTATATTCTTTAGATGCAAAATTAACCACAGGAAATATAAAACCCTGACTGCTAGTTGTCTTAGACCAAGCATCATTTGAATATTTAGTTGTAGATGATGTTAATATCTCTAATGCACTTTGGTTCTCCTGCCAACCAACCTGCCTAGGAGTAATCAAATGGTCAGTTAATCCAAACTGACTCATTGTAAACAATGCAAACACACTACCACTGTCTTGTTCGGCTTCGGCAACCTTGTTATCAGCATATATTGAATACAGGCCTCCGTTATTGAGTGTTACCGCACTAACATAACTAGTACCATACATGTTGGACGGATATTCCCATTGATCTTGACTTGTCCACACCGAATAACGACTATATAATCCACCATTTATAAAAGCATAATCACCCGTTTCTGGCGAAGACCTATTCATCCAAGCGTCTTGGACATTATTATCCAGCCAAAGTGTTAATATTGAATTACCAGATTTGTCAGTACTAAGATACATGACTTGCCAATCTAGACCACCTAATCGAACACATATATCTTTGCCATTAGCTTTGGCCACATAAGATGTATCCCCTTGAGTTCCAGCGGAAACAATATTTGACCTTATATCTTTCGCACTAGTTTGAGAATTAGCTAGAGCTCTCACTTTGCTTATATCGACAACATCATTACCAGAAATATACTTCATCAATATATTAAAGTTGTCCGGATTGACTTTGTGCGTGCTTGAATTATACAGTTCTCCAACCGACACATAACTAGTCGTGTCGCTTGTTGTTATTGCCTCAGTAGAGTACCCCCCCCCCGGCGAAAATAAATAGGGAGAAAACAGCTGAAAGTAGCGAATAAACGCATATCCGATTAATCTTCTGACCTCTGCTTAACTTCTTCATAATCCGTTTCTCCTTGATTTTGATTTTAAATTTTTTTACATTTTAACATTGATTGCTTGGTATTGTCAAATTATTACATATACTTTATGTAATTAGTTAATCAACTATCTATCCTAGATATTATCTTATTGCAATGATTAGCGATATCTTCGTAGTCTGCCGAGCAATAATATTTATCATCTCTATACAATATCTCGCCATTAACCATTGTCATTATTACATTATTGCTTTCGCAAGCATTGACAAGATTATTACAAATATCGTTAAGCGGTTGCATATTAGGTCTAGATATATCTATCATAATTATATCTGCTAGATACCCTTCTACTATTCTGCCTAGGTCTTCGTATCCAAGGGCAAGAGCTCCACGAACAGTTGCCATCTTAAGGGCGTCAATAGTAGTTAGTGCATGAGCTTGGTTAAGGACTCCTGCCTGAAGATTATCTGCTAGATACATCTCCTTAAACATATTAAGGTTATTATTACTAGCCGCACCATCTGTACCGATAGCAACATTAATGTTATTCTTAACATAACTATACAATGGTGCGATACCACTACCCAATATTAGATTGCTACTAGGATTGGTAGATACAGTTACATCATAATTACGCATAATTTCGATATCATCTTTATCGCAATGCACACAATGCGCTAATATATTAGGAGTATCTAGGAATCCATAGCTTTCGAGCAGACCAATTGGTGTTAAGCCATATTTACTATCTGTAGTTCCAACTTCTGTTAGTGTTTCGCTAGCATGGGTTGACTTGATATACCCGTACTTAGTAGCGAACTTATTGAGTTCGTGAAAGTGACTCTCATCACACGAATACACACTATGAGCATACAATATTGGCTTGATAAGAGGAGATATGCTTATCTTCTCCACATCAGATGTTAGGCTATCTTCGCTAAGAATCTCTGTACCGGTAATTGCTCCAATACCAATATTAGCCCTAATACCAGTATCCACACAAGCCTGGGCAGTTTCTTGTGGGTTAAGATAAAAGTCCGCAACAGTTGTAACGCCATTTTTTAGTAACTCTAACATACCAAGGGTTGCCCCATAATAACAGTCACCGGGCTCTAATTTCTCCTCGAGAGGACGCATATAGTCCACCCACCAATTATTAAAGTTGCTATTCTCGGCATATCCACGGAATAGAGTCATAGCTAGGTGGCAATGAGTATTGATAAGCCCTGGCATGATTATATTGCCCATAGCATCAATTACTTCGCCTTCGCTTTCACGAGGCACGCCAACATAGACAATTCGATTGTCATCAATCTCAACCTGCCCACCACGAATAATTTCGTTATTTTTGTTAAGTGTAACAACTATTGCATTAGTAATAATTTTTCTCATAAGTCTTCCTTTTTTTATTTTGCCTCGTACCAAGTAGCACCGCTTTCGATATTAACAAGCATAGGAACTTTGAGGTCCACTACCCCTTCCATCCCCGTCTTTAATATTTCTTTGATCTCATCCAGCTCACCCGGATATACATCAACCACTAATTCATCATGGACTTGGACAATAATTTTGCTCTTGAGTCCACGGTTATTAATCTCGTTATAAATTTTTATCATTGCCAATTTGATAATATCACTAGCAGTACCCTGAAGAGGCATATTCATGGCTACTCTTTCGCCAAAAGTTCTTAGGTTATGATTACTACTACTAACCTCTGGCACAGGCCTAATTCTTCCAAACATTGTCTTGATATAACCATTAGCACGAGCATACTCCACATTATCGTTAATAAACTTCTCGATAAATGGGTATCTTGCAAAGTACAATTTGATATACTCTGCAGCTTCTTTCCGACTACAGCCGATATTCTGACTAAGGCCAAAGTCGCTAATGCCATAAACTATACCAAAGTTAATAGCTTTGGCAGATCTACGCATTTTGTCATCAACCATTTCGGCAGGCACTCCGAACACCTCGCTAGCAGTTCTGCGGTGAATATCCTCACCCTTGCTATAAGCATCAATCATGACTTCATCTCCACTAAGATTAGCTAGCAACCTTAGCTCTATTTGGCTATAATCCGCACTACATATCAATCCGCCTTTGTTACTAGGCACAAACATCCTTCTTAAAGCTCTACCTTCATCAGTTCTTATAGGGATATTCTGCAGATTAGGCTCGCTACTACTAAGTCTACCAGTAGATGTCTGAGTCTGGTTAAATAGCGTATGAATCTTGTCGTTGGAATCAAGCAATTCCTCAAATCCAATGATATACGTGCTATATAGCTTACTAATTGATCTCCATCTAATAATAAGAGGAACAACCGGATGCTTATCCTCTATTTCGTTAAGGACTTCGATACTAGTACTTTTCTTTTTGTTATTAGCTATATTAATGCCAAGTTCATCAAATAACACTTCTCCTAATTGCTTAGGACTGCTTAGATTAAACTTGTGACCAATAATATCAAATATTTCTTTTTCAAGAGCGACAATCTCTTCGCGGTACTTTTGCTCTAGAGATTTTAGCTCTTCTCGATCTATCTTAAAGCCTTCGATTTCCATATCGAATAGTACCTCTACAAGAGGCATTTCAACATCATAATAAAGGCTAGTTATAGCCATTTCTTGCAATTTTGCATAATACAAGCTTTTAACAACCGTCAACCCATAGGCATAGTCGAGTGTATCTATGGAATTTTCGTTAAATACTTGTAAGGCAGTTACACCCGGCCTTGCCAAAGAATTAATTAAATACCGAGCAAGAACACAATCAAATTCTACCCCATTAAGCTTAACGCCGAACGGATACAATATATGCTTAAGAGCCTTGTAGTCGTATACAATTTTTTTGATATCAGCTGACTCAAGTATTGGTTTTAGTATTGCAATGGCTTTATCGAAACTTAGTCCACAGGATAGTAAATCAGTGCCTACGCAGATCTCATATTCCTTATCACAATAAATCTCAAATATGTCGTTATCTATATAGATTGACATCTCTTTGGTGGCGATAAGCTTATCAACAAGTAATTGTAGATCTTCTTCGTTATCCACCTTGATTCGCTCAACTTTAATAGTTGCAGGAGCATCCTCTCCGTTGAATATTTCATCCTTTTTGAGCAGTGTTCCGAATTGGTATCTTTTGAACACATCTTTGACCTCACTTCCAAATGGATAATCGTACTCAAAGTCGCTCAAGTTATAGCCTAAATCTTTGTCTGTAACAATCGTAGCAAGATAGTGCGATAGATACGCACACTCTTTGTCTTCTATTAGATTAGCTTTCAACTTGCCGGTTATCTTATCAATATTTTCATAAACACCGTCAAGAGAGCCATAATCGGCAATGAGTTGCAACGCCTTCTTCTCTCCTACTCCGCTAACGCCAGGGATATTATCGCTACTATCTCCCATTAGACTTTTTAGCTCAACAACCTGATTAGGCTCAACACCATAATGTTCTTTGATATTACCTATATCAAGAGTGATAGTTTCGCTAACACCACGCTTAGGATATAGAATTTGTGTATTATCATTAATCAATTGAAAAGCATCTCTATCGGCAGAAACTATAATATTCTGCACCCCTTGATACATCCTAGATAGACACCCCATAAGGTCATCCGCCTCTAACCCAGGTTGTTCAACAACCGTAATATTCATAGCTTTTAACATATCTTTCACAATTGGGAATTGGCTAATAAGCTCAACTGGTGCAGGCTTACGAGTACCCTTATATGCAAGATACTTTTCATGTCTAAATGTTTTTTTGGAGCTATCGAAAGCTACAGCAATATACTTAGGGCTTACCTCCTTGATAATCTTAACAAGCATATTAGCAAATCCAAAAACAGCATTACTCTGCTCTCCTGCAAAATTAGTCATTGCGGGTAGTGCATAGAACGCTCTAAACATTAGATTATTACCATCAATTATAACAAATTTTTCCATACAATTCTCCATTAATATATTATCATCAATTACGAGATTTTACCAAACATATACAGATATTTTGTACAAATTCCCACTACTATTACCTACTCATATCAAATATTGCAATCACTAATAAGCAATATTTACAAAAAAATATATAAACTTTGCACAATATTATTGCCAAATCCAATATTTTATGTTATCATAATTATCGTTAAGAACGATAAAGCTTAAGTGTTACCATGCTTTACAAGTGGCGGAACGGCCGACTCTTGTTTGTCAAAATGAGTCGTAGCTTTGTTCCTTACTTCGTCAACCACCTCACTTCATGCCGAAGTGGCGGAACGGCAGTTCATTTTTAACAAAATGAGTCGTAGCTTTGTTCCTTACTTCGTCAATCACCTCACTTCATGCCGAAGTGGCGGAACGGCAGACGCACACGACTCAAAATCGTGCGGGAAACCATGTGGGTTCAAATCCCACCTTCGGCACCAAGCTGTTAATAGTTATGTGCATGGACACAAGTATCTATTAACTGCACAGATAGCGTAGTTCACATCCATGCGTGGGCGATTATTTCAAAGCAGGCTACCCCTGCCGCTATACCAAATATTCCAACATTATGTTGTGTTTATAAAAAGCACTTGAATTTTTCAAGTGCTTTTCTTTTATTATCAAATTTGTAACTTATAATCATAGACTATGTTTTTACTCACCACTCTCGGCTATCGAATTTCGATACATCTCCTTGTATCTAGCACTACCAGAAAGCAATTGTTTGTGAGTACCCGTAGACACAATTTTGCCATCTTCTAGCAAGAATATTTTGTCTGCGTATGTAATTGTAGATAATCTATGTGCAATTATGATTACTGTCATCTTATTCTTAAGCTTCTCGATAACCTTCATAATTTCCTTCTGATTGGTATTATCCAAAGCACTTGTCGCTTCGTCAAAGATAAGTATCTTAACATCTCTTGCAAGAGCTCTAGCAATACAAAGTTTTTGTTTCTGACCACCAGAGAATTGGCAAGCGTTTTCGCCAATAACAGTATCTAATCCATGAGGCAACTTCTTTATATGATTATATATATTGGTTTGTTTGCAAAGTTCGAGTATTTGATCGTCAGTTATATCCTCCTTAACAATCTTAAAGTTATCCCTTATGCTCATATTAAATATATATGGAAATTGATTAACAACTGCAATATTATCTTTTACAAAATCTCTACTAAGATCTTCTATCTTAATATTATCAAATAGAATTCTGCCCTTAGTCTTATAATACAAATGTGCTATTAGATTAATAATGGTTGACTTTCCAGATCCACTCTCACCAACAAACGCAACCATCTCCCTAGGATTAATTTCAAACGATACTCCATTAAGGAGAGTTTGCTCATTGTCATAAGCAAATGACACATTATCAAAGACAATCTTGCCCGTATAACCAATAGGATTCTTATCACCAAATTGATCCTTCTCGTACACAAGTTCGTTAGTTAACATAAAGATTCGGTTAGCATACACTTTAGCTGTTCCAAGGTTAAGCTTAAGCCCTTCAAGTATCGAAGCAAAGTCAAGTACATTGTCTTTGTATAAATAACAGGTATAGAATATTAATGGAGTGAGTGAGCCCCATTGCAACAATTGGATACATAAGAATATAAATAAGAAATTACATATATGCCTTAAGACATTTGTGGCATTACTTAGAGCAACGCCTACATACCACTCTTTGTTATCTTTCTTCATGTAGTCTTTCTGATCAATCATCATTGCATCAAGAGTTCCATCTGCACAGTTTAGAGTCTTGATATCTTTAACCCCACGAACAACCTCAATGATCGTAGAATTAACTTTCTCTGCAGCATTGTTAACTTCTGGTTTAAGCTTCTGAAAATAATGTATACGGAGTTTACTCATTAGATAAGTAATAATAATTGCTCCTAGCAAGAAAAGTCCTAGCCACTTATTTAAGAAAAATATATATCCAACATACGCTGATTTTTTAAGCAAATCTACTATTCCAGAAGTAACAGTCTTAAACTCGGTTGATAGTGCGTTAATGTCATTAGTTAGCCTTGTAACGATAAGTCCGCTACCCATATTGTCATAAACCTTCATCTGGATATCTAGACTAGACCTAAGAACCATTTGCTGAATATCTATCTTAGTACGATTCTCAAGTTGCTTATAGAAGTACGTATTAATACAAGATAACAAAGCATTAATCACTACTAGCAACAAGTACATCCCTGCAAAGAATAACGCCTTGTCGTACTGAGCAGTATCCATAATATACGAAATCACCTTAGCAACAAACATTGCCTGAAAAAAGTTATTAACAGCTACAACAATTAATATTAACAAATACCCAATAAAAAACCCGATATGCCTTTTGTAATATTTAAAGAGCATACCAAAGCCATAACTGGCTTGCTTATCTTTTGTTTTCTTAGCCATCACAACAACCTCTTATATACATATAAATTATGTTAGTATACTCGAATATTTTTTATTTGGCAAATATTTTAATATAAATTTTTTAAGATTATAAAAAAACTTATTACACAATACTCTTATGTAACAAGTTTCCTCTTTTAATTAAACATTAAGAATTCTTAACGATATACTGATACACAGCATAGATACTGAGATCACTATTAATGGTATCGCTAACCTTATACCCCTTGTCATTAACCTTAAGAGTATAATTACCAGCGTTATCAAACCCATCTTCTGTTTCTGACAATGTTACAACATCATCATCTTGTTTGTAATACCCACTATCAAGCACTTCGTTATCAGTATTAACAGTAGAATATGTACCATCTGTCCCAAATGTTGTCATACGTTGATTACGACCATTTCTTGTTTTGAGCACAGACAACAACTCGTTTTCATTACTAACAAGATACTCCTCATATATTGCTTGTTTGTCTTCATCATCAGCCATACCCCAATCTATTGTAACATTACCATACTCAAATGTCTTTCCCCTTACATCAAGCACACCACAAGCCGTAAGCAACACACTAGATAGCATAAGTAACAATGCGCAACAAACTAATTGGTTAAATCTTTTCATATCAATTCTCCTTTTATTTAATACTACTTAGATAATAACACAAAGATTATCCTTTGCCGACTAGCACCCATGCCTAATTTTGTCGTATTTGTTATTTTTTTAGCATATAATATCAATTTTATTGCGACTAAACCATCATAACAACTTATTAGACATTAACCAATCAAATCACAATACACAATCAATCAAAAAAGGTCGCAACTTTTATATTGCGACCACATTAATATACTTTCTTTATTAATCCTCTTTAACATTTAGTTTAATATGTACATCATCAAGCTGTTTCTGGGATACAGTAGAAGGAGCTCCCATAAGCAAGTCTTGAGCATTTTTATTAAGCGGAAATGCTATAACATCTCTAATAATAGTTGTGTTACATAAAAACATTAATAATCTATCAAAACCAAACGCACAGCCCGCGTGAGGAGGTGCTCCATAAGAGAACGCATTAAATAGTGCTGGAAACTTATTAACAACAACCGATTCATCATATCCAGCGATTTCAAAAGCCTTTACCATAACCTCTGGAGTATGGTTACGAACAGCGCCACTAAGAAGTTCTACTCCATTAAGAACCAAATCGTATTGATAAGCATAAATATCAAGCGGATTTTTATTAAGCAGAGCATCAAGCCCACCTTGTGGCATTGAAAATGGATTATGGGAGAATTCGACTTTACCTTCATCATCCAATTCGTAGAACGGAAAGTCTACAATCCACACAAACTTAAATTCGTTACCAAGAAGATTCAACTCTTCACCAAGTTTATTTCTTAAAGTTGATATTAATTTTGCTGATCTAACTTCAGTATCAGCAACCATAAACAAACTATCACCAACTTCAGTTGCCATTGTTTCGGTGATGTACTTAATTTCGCTTTCTTTTAGGAATTTAACCGCACTACCAGTTAAACCTTCCTCTGTTACTTTAAACCAACACAAACCCTTACCCTCGTTGTCAACAACGAACTTGGTCATCTCATCATAGAATTTGCGAGTCTTATCGCATTTAGCCTTGATACATTTGATAGTCTTACCATTAAATACCGAGAACTCTGCTCCACTCAAACCTTCACTAAGATCAACAACCTTAAGCGGATTTCTAAGATCTGGCTTATCCGAACAATAATCTCTCATTGCATCATTATATGTCATCCTCTGGAACTTAGGTTCAAGGGTAATTCCAGCAAATTCCTTGATAATGCTACCCATTAATTCTTCAACTACCGCAAAGACATCTTCTTGAGTTGCAAAACTCATCTCCATATCCATCTGATAGAATTCTCCAGGAGATCTGTCTGCCCTAGCATCCTCATCTCTAAAGCATGGAGCTATCTGGAAGTAGTTATCAAAGCCAGATATCATAAGCAATTGTTTGAATTGCTGTGGAGCTTGAGGCAAAGCAAAGAACTTACCAGGATTAAGTCGGCTAGGCACTAAGAAATCTCTAGCCCCCTCTGGGCTACTAGAAGTAAGAATTGGTGTCTGAACCTCTAGGAAGTTATGTGTATGCATATAGTTTCGTATGTATTGCAATAATTTCGAACGCAATACAATATTACTATGTGTTTCTGGATTCCTAAGATCCAAATATCTATATTTTAGTCTCAATTCTTCCTTAGTATTCTGAGCATCACTTATCTCAAAAGGCAATGTATTATTACAAGCACCCAATGTCACAATGCTCTCTGCCTTAATTTCAATATCTCCAGTAGGCATCTTAGGATTCTTGCTTTCTCTCTCAACTACCTTGCCCTCGATAGACACCACACTCTCTTTGTTAGGTATCTCTTGACCATCAAGAATTACTTGAGTAATACCAAAGTGATCTCTTATGGTTAAAAATGTAAGACCTCCAAGATTTCTTATGGAATTAACCCATCCAGCAATCTTAACAGTCTTACCAACATCACCCATCCTAAGCTCGCCACAATTATTGGTTCTGTATTCATTATGTGTCATATATAGTTATCCTCTCAGTTATTATTTAAAACAACATAATTATACATCTAATTAATCAATTTGTAAAGCCTATTTATTCAGATTATTAATTATCTTACCTCCAGACTAAGCCTATCAGCTATAAGAGCAACAAACTCCGAGTTAGTAGGTTTCTCCGCATCTGTTAAAGCATTAACTCCAAATAACTCATTAAGCAATACTATCCTACCCTTGGTGTACGCGACCTCAAGGGCATGCCTAATACCCCTCTCAACCCTGCACGCAGTCGTATCATAAATCTTGGCAACCTCTGGATATAGCCTTTTGGTAATACTATTAATTAGCGTAGGATCACTAATTACCATTTTCACCGATTCCTTAAGATATTGATATCCTTGTAAATGTGCTGGGATACCAATAGATAAGAATATATCCATTATTCTCTTATCTAAGAATCTTTCTTGCTTGGCTATCTTCGCCCCTTCAACAAATTTCTCACTACTCATAATTTCTCCTTTGTATTGATCATCCTTAAAAGATGTACTGTTCATTGCATAAATCATTTCTCTAATCTACCTCGTGTAATAAATTTCTACTCGTTTTTGAGCATTACAACTTTATCATTAAAGATTTATTATTTCAATCAAAAACAATTACAAAAACACCAAAAAATTGAAAAAATCAATAAAATTTTCAAAAAACAACGCAAAAAGGTCGACCGAAGTCGATTTCTTTGGCTACCAGATATTATATTTCAACAAAAAAACCACAAGACATATTTTATGCCCTGTGGTTTAATTTTAAAATATTTAATTTATCTTTCTTCATCCAAATAAGTTGTCAACATATCCGTTGTATGGAATATTACAGCATTAGGATATTTATAGAAAGCATCACTTAAGGAATACGATCCACCCTTTACTCTTGCATCAAATGCTCCCATATGCCAATTAATAATCATTGCTTCTTCGCGAGTCAATCTCATAAACCCATTAATTATGTATACAGATTTTTCGCCATGACCGTACGGAAGAGATTCCTCAACAGTATAATATGGTACTTGCTCCCAATTACCGTTAACTTTCTTATTTCGATAATCTATCTTATAGACATCAATCTTACATACATCATGTAGTAATGCACATATTGCAATACTTTCATCCGAAATTGTATCAGCGTAATTATCTCCATACTCTGACTTAACAGCTCTTAAGAACCTACGATACACTTTGACACTATGCTCAGCAAGACCACCAGCATAAGCACTATGGAATTGAGTACTAGCAGGAGCTTCGAAGAAATCACTCTTGGTTAAATACTCAAGCAACTCCTGAGACCCATCTCGCTTAATATATGTATTATATATCTCTATATACTCTTTTTTAATACTATCTATATCTACCATACTAACCCTTAATGAATTTTTCTATGAACTTTGAATGCAACACCCATAGATCCACATCCCAACAAGACTGCATTGCTAGGAGTTATTCTACACTCTATTAATTTGAGCGAATCCCCAAAATATTCTTTGAGCGTTGATACCAAATCAGCCGACTCACTTGTCAAATTGCTATTACTAACAATAATTGTATTGTCTGCAACATTTTTGCCTTCTTGTCTAATTATCTGTACCAACTTAGCAATGGCCCTCTTGCGTCCACTAACTTTATCAATCAATCTAACTTTGCCATCAATATCAATAGCAATTATCAGCTTGATATTAAGCGAAGATCCTATAACTAACGAAGAATCCACAACACCATTATACGATAACGGTTCCAAACTATCTACAATCATATAACACGCAGTCGTATTAATTATATCTAACGACGCATCCACAATCTCTTGTATTGTAGCTCCCGAGTGATACATCTTGGCAAGTTCATAACACACAACACCAGTTCCCGCAGACATATTCTTGCTATCAATCAATTCAATTAATCTATCAGGGTAGATATCTTTCAGTGTCGCTACCGCATCTAATAAGCCCTTATTTGAGAATATCTCGTTACTTGAGTGCACAACAATGATATCATCTCCGCCTTCAAGTGCCGGCTCCAATATTTTAACATACTCTTCACTCTTAAGTGGACACAGGTTAAGAACTACGCCCTTGCGTAGCTTAGAATAGAATTTGTCAAAATCAAAATTTTCTCCAAACTCCTTAACCTCATTATTAATTTCATAAGGCAGATTGATACACTCGATACCAAGATTTCTAATCTGAGTAGAATCCAGCTCACAACCGCTATCCACAAAGAACAAACTCATATTTTCCTCATTATTTCATTATTGGGAATAGTACAACATCTCTTATAGATGGTTGGCTATATAGAATTACTAGCAATCTATCGATTCCCATACCAAGACCACTCATAGGAGGCATACCATGCTCCATAGCTAACAAGAAGTCCTCGTCAACATCCATAGCCTCTTCATCACCACTAGCTTTAGCCTTTGCCTGATCTTCAAGAGTTTCTCTCTGAATTACTGGATCAACCAATTCGCTATACGCCTTACACAATTCTTCTCCATTAATTAAGAATTGGAACATCTCAATTACTCTACTGTCTTTGTCACTTCTTCGAGCAAGAGGAACAAGACAAGCAGGATAATTAAATAGTATTGTAGGACTAACTATCTCTGGACGTACTTTTCTCTTATAAACATAATCAATTACAGCTCCGGCAGACTTAAGATACTCAATTTCTTCTGCGTCAAACATACCAGTAGCTATAACTTTAGCTTTAAGCTCGTCCAAATTTTCTTGTAATGGCAATACGTCAAATCCAAGAACCTTATTAATAGTAGCAGCATAATCCACTCTAGCAAAATCCTTGCTAATGTCAAACTCTTCGCCATTAACAACTATTGTCTGACCGCCTCTGATTTCTTTGACAATACTACGAATAAAGCCTGTAAAGAATTTAATATTGTCTTCGAAATTCCAATAACTTGCATACCACTCTACCTGAGTAAATTCCTGCAAATGTGAAGCATCCATACCTTCATTACGGAAACACTTAGCAACCTCAAACACTCTTGGAAATCCTCCAGCCACAACTTGCTTTAGATAAACCTCTGGAGCAATTCTTAGATTACACTCTTTGTCAAGAGCATTGTGGTGAGTAAAGAAAGGCTTAGCACTAGCTCCACATACTGCTCCTTGAAGTATAGGAGTCTCCACCTCAACGAATCCGTGAGATTCTAGGTATCTACGGATAAAGGATACTAGTCTACTTCTGCCAAGAAGTACCTCTCTACTCTCTGCATTACTAACTAGGTCTAGGTATCTTTGACGATATCTTGCCTCGATATCAGTTAGACCATGATACTTCTCAGGAAGTGGGTTAACAGCCTTGCTTAATAGCTTATATTCATATGTCTTTACAGTCTTCTCGCCAGTCTGTGTAGTATACATCTCACCGACTATACCAACATAATCACCAATATCAACATAATCTTTGAAGAACTTATAAGTTTCCTCAGCAATCTCGTTAATAGACAACGAAACTTGAATTTTGCCATATATATTGCTTATCTGGATAAACATGAACTTACCAAAAGCTCTACGGAAAATAATTCTGCCAGCAACGCTTACCTTAACGCCATCTTCTAGCTCACGAGCTTCCGAAATTGAGTAAGTTTCCTCAAATCTCTCAGCATAAGGATTGATCCCCATGCTCTTTAATTCCTTAATTTTATTAGCTCTTATATCGACTTCTTTGTACAAATTTTCTTGCATTAATAATCTCCTTAACTAAACACATATTTGATATTTATTATAATAATCTTTATAAGTCTACCAAAACCACAAAAAAAAGTCAATAAAAAGTTTTCTAAAAATACTAGACTTTTAACTATTTATCGACTCCCAATATATTCTTATAAACGAATTGATTAACACGAAACTTTACTATATAATTTTTTGTTTCCGCAACTTGAAGATTTGTAATTGTTCCACTTTCATCAACGTTTCCCTTATTTATCCAATCCCAAACATTTCCCAAGCCCCAATTATACGCACACAATGTATTAACAATATTTCCATCAAAAATATCAAGTAGGTATCTCAGATAATAACACCCGATTTCGATATTAAATGATTCCTCAAACACATCACCACCATCAATCCCGAGTTTATATGCACACTCACTTGCCGTGTCAGGCATAATCTGCATAAGACCAACCGCACCGGCACTTGACACAGAATTTTTATCATATCCACTTTCGATATTAATAACCGAATACACAAGTGATTTGTCTAGATTGTACTTATTGGCATACAGCTCTATATGATTACTGTATTTCTTGGGGAATAACACAATTATTAGTAGCAGAACACCAAGAATTACACCAATTAATACTAGAGGTATAATAATATATTTTTTCATACTATATCTTATGCACCACCATAATTAATAATACTCCTCAACGCCAAGACTCCTGTTAATTGCCTTACCAATTATTTCGGATAATAGTTGTACCGATTCCTCAATATCCTTAATACTCACTATCAACCCCTCGACATCATCATCAATTGCACTTTTTACACCAGCAAATAACGACTCGATATTATCTTTGTTCGGTGATTTTTTGATACTACGCATAATACTATTTACATTATCTATTTCCACCCCATTTTTTCTAAGAGTTTCTCTAACAAATGTGGATGCATATATCAGCAGTGGGACACCTATTGTCACTACTTTGCTAGCTAGATTATCCCCAATACACTTTCGTTTGTTTCCAATACCTCCGCCGGGACAAATCCCAGTATTTGTAATCTGAATAGACCTACCTAATCTCTCCACACTACTAGCACAAAGACTATCTATTAATATTACATGAGTGGGATGAACTTTATCAACAACTCCACTTACGATATCTACCGTTTCGATACCCGTCAACCCCATTACAGATGGAGCGATCGCCATAACCTTTGGTAGCAACTTATTTTCTATTGTTATATTAACACATCCGACAACCTTTGCCCCCAAGCTATCACTACTTATATGCCTATTACCAAGCCCTACAACCAACACCCTGTCATCCGTAGTTATATCCCCCAACATACCAGAAATTGCAGAACTAACCACAGATACGCATTTGTCTATTTCTAATTTCCCTAGAGTTAGTATATCAGGGATTCCAATCAATTCATATTTGCCTTTTGGCTTGCCGTACATCTTAGACTCTTTCTCTGTTTTAATCTCATAGAAATCTCTCACAACATCCAAACATCCAAGGTCATCACCACTTTCAGACACGTAATTTTTTAGATAATCAAATAAAATCTCAGAAAACATACTCCCCACCACAAATCATAAAATTACCATATTTTGAGCAATTTTGAGATAAATTAAAAACAAATTAACAAAAATTTATTAAACTTTCTAAAAATATTTCAAATTGTTCTTGCTTTTACAAATAAAATATGTTAAAATAATGCAGATTTCATAAATATAAGATAAAAATTTAAGGAGAAAACAATGGCAAATATTAAATCAGCTCAGAAGAGAATCGATACAATTGAAAGAAGAAATCAAGAGAACAGATTCGTTAGAGCAACATTAAGCACTAAAGTTAAGAAACTAAGAAAAATGATCGAGGAAGGCAAAATCGCAGAAGCAGAAACTTTCAGCAAAGAAGTATACGCTTATATCGATAGTGCTTGTAGCAAGGGAGTTATCCACAAGAACGCTGCTAGCAGAAAAGTTGGAAGATTAGCTGCTGCTATGTATAAAGCAAAGGCTTCAGCACCTGCTACTAAAGAAAAAGCTGAGAAAGTTGAGAAAGTAGAAGAAGTAAAAGCAGAAGCAACTCCAGTTGTAGAAGAAGCACCTGCTAAGAAGACAACTAAGAGAACTACTACCAAGAAAGCTGCAACTGCAGAAAAAGAACCAGCTAAGAAAACTACTAGAAAGACAACTACTAAGAAAGAGAAAGCTGAGTAATTTTACTTTAATATTTTACACAAAAAGCATTGATACAATTTTATCAATGCTTTTCTTTTTTTGCTACCCCATATTAAGTATACTAAGAACAATTAATTCTATTGCGTTGTCTAGGCTTATATTACTTTGCTTTAGATCATAGTCAGTATTAGAGCACAATTCATTAATCTTCTTAAGAGCAGACTTCGAGAACAACTTAGCCTGACCTTGCGACATCTTAACTGCATACTCCTTAACACCTAGCATCTTAGAAATTTCCAAGTTGCTAGCCCCTTGATTAAGTGCTATATGAAACAACCTTCTAAAGTGCGAATATATCAGTGCCGGCAACATTTTGTATTCATCTTTCTTAGCCTTCATATCCGCAAGAATTGTATACACCTTTACACTATCCTTTTTTGCAAGAGATTCTGTTAGTTCAAAAACCTGATACTCTATACTTCTTGTAACAATTTCCTTGATGTCTTTATCCGTTATCTCTCCCCTCTGACCAGAATACGCAATCAACTTGTCGCACTCAACAATAATTTTCGCAAGATCACATAAAGTGTATTCAATAAGTAGCTTAATTGCTTGTGGAGATATTTTTTTATTTTGTTTTGTCATTATCGATACAATCTTTGCCTCAACTATCTTCACGTCTACTTTGCTACAGTCAATTACCTCAACCAGCTTCTTATCTACACCAATATCATCTGAATTTGCCCCACAACTCACAATAAGCACTGCCATGGGATTAGGATTATTAAGATATTGATTAAGTGCTTTCACATTTTTTATCTCAGACTTTTTAGCCATGCGAACATCCAATATAACAGCCTTCTTGCCACTAAATACAGGCATTGTATCTAATGCTCTAACAACATCTTCGCAATCGATTATCCCTTCTACGAACTTAATTATATTCAATTCAGGATACTCAATGCCACTATATTTAATAATTAGGTTAGTTGCACTAGACAATAGATACTCATCCCCACCACTCAATAAGTACGCTGGCAGAATATTTTTTTGCAAAGACCCCTTTAATTCCTCAAACTTCATATTATCCTCCTATAACAACTCGAGAGATTTTATCGACACATATTACCTCTCCCGAATATTCCAAATCATCCCATACATAACTACTATCCACAAGAATAGTTGTAACATCAGACAAATAATACTCTATAAGATATCTATTGTCTGATACCTTATTATCCATATTAGGTATAAGCATATCATATAACCTACCAGTCAACCTAATAGCAACAACTTTATCACTTCTTTCGATAAGCGAAATATGCGTATTGCCTATATCAATATCAAGAGCTACTACTTTAGGATTATCAAATTTCTCTACTACCTCTTCGTAAGCCAGACTATCCGGTATTATAACTTCTTGAATATTATACCTAGTAATTATGTCTATTAGATTGTCAATATTATTGAGTTGCAAATCATACGCTACAATACAATCTATATCTTTAATTTTAATATCTTTTAGCATAAAGGTCAAATTATCGCAACTGATATTACTGCCCATTAATATAGTTTCATCTTCCTCAATACACAATACCACATTTGAGTTGTGCTGATTAGCAATAATCATTGTTCCGTTATTGTATGATTTTGGAATTAATGCTGTAATCATTATTACGCATACAACACCCATTGTCACACCAGCAACCACACCCTTTACCCAAGTGCGATTTAGATAGTACTTCATTGTTAATGCCGATAGACATAGCACCACAATTACCCAATACCCACTTGCAAATACCTTAAATACTCCAATAGGTATTGCATTGATATACATAGCTATTAGCTTAATCATATCAAGTAAAAGATTAGGAACACTTAATAGAAAACCCAACCCCGGAATAATAACCGACAATAATACCACACCAAATAATAAAACATATGCA
Organism: Clostridiales bacterium; assembly: GCA_015055665.1. Lineage (GTDB taxonomy): Bacteria > Bacillota > Clostridia > Christensenellales > UBA1242 > UBA11490. The sequence goes on along the minus strand of SVHX01000009.1, from coordinate 34,441 downwards.
ACCGAAAATATTGGCAAGATAAAAATATTAGATAAGATTCCTAACAAACTCACACTATTGAAAGTGTTCATACATATTGGCAGTATCGCCAGATTAACAGCAATGCTAAGAGCCAGAGTATCTCCAAGCTTCTTAGGACAATGAATTTTGTCAAATAATTGACTTATCGCCGGCGAAAGAGTAATTATCGCAAAAATACACATGAACGATAATTGAAACGATACTCCAAATAACTCGAGTGGAGATATTAACAAAATAACTATTCCAGCTAGACTCAACGAACTCAAGGAATCATACTCCCAACGTGCTGTCTTACATAGTGCCAAAGCCGACGACATTATAACCGCCCTGCACACACTAGGAGAGAACTCACATAGATACGCATATCCTAGCAATACACCAACAAATATTATCAACTTAACATATTTGTTAATCTTAACCCTATCTGCAACAAACCAAATTATTGTAACCAATACACCTACGTGCAATCCAGACACCGCTAGTATATGAGATATACCTGCATATGAGAACATTTGAGATATAGTATCAGATATCCCCTGCTTCTTACCAAAGAGAATAGCAAAGCATATATTGGCGTTGTCTTCGCTTAAATTATCTTTAAGCAGATTCATTACCTTATTATGTATAGAGTCCCTAATAGATTTGTCACCACTTGCTACAACCATGTCATCAACATTAACATATGTGGAATAATACACTCCATCAGCCATACGCGAGAAGTCATAACCGCTATTTACATCCAGCCTGTCAAGACTCGCAATCATTGTAATGGTATCACCAAGAACCACATCACAATACGTACTCGAATACACAAGAACCTTAATATCTTCCTGTGATACAGATCCATCAACAACTATCTTGCAATCACTCATCACAAATTTTGTATAAGTAGATTCGTAATCAACATAATCAGATACCACACCACTTACTACAACATCACCATTATACGACTCAACTTTTGTAACCTTATTAAATGGAATAATAGTAATTAGTACACCAACCAAATACGCAACAAGTACACCTATACACGAACACTTAATAAGAAAGCCTACTTTATGCATAGACAAGTTGTTTTTATACTTCTTGGAACAGAACACGCCATAACCAAACAACACACTTGCCACAATGAGTATTAGGCAAGATAGAGCAATCAGCCAGCCTATCCCAATATTATTAACGAAAAAAAGCTTGCTAATAATTATTCCAATCATTAACCCTATAAACACACAAGCAAGGAACCTTATATTAACAATTCTCTCTTTTTCTTTCTTCATAAGTATATTTTTATATTAATATTATACTAGTATTATACAAGAAACACATTTATTTAGCAAGAGCATCTTACCAAAAAAAGCAAAGATTTCCCTTGCCGATATTGCATATAACAAGCAATTAACCAAGCAAAATATCCTCTTCGCTTTTTATTTTTTTACCAGACTTGGTATCAACAAGGAACAAGGAATAATAGACAGGACTAATACACCTTAACACCTCTCTTTTGTCCGCCGAATCAACTTTAAATATTTTTACTTCCATAACTTTGCCTTTCTTCTTATTAATAGCACGCAGTCGCTCCTCACATTTCCCCGTGTCCGAAACAATGCTATTAATCGCAAGAAATAGGCCAATAAATAATAAGTTAAAATTAACACCCCATATTAACGATAACCCAAATAACACTATCATTATAAGCCCTAATCCAAAACATATCCTACTACTAATTCTAATGACTTTGTGTTTATCATATTTAGCAGACAAACACGCCACTAATATTCGCCCGCCATCTAGAGGATATATCGGCAGTAGATTAAATAGAAGTATTACTAGATTACATATAACCAGTTCACTAGTATATAGATACATACTAGGAAATATCCACCACAATGTTATTGATATGAGCACAATTATAACATTAACAATTGGCCCACCTAGGGATATCAAGATATCATCTTTTCGCTTGTAAACACCATTTAATTTTAGCCCCGCACCATACACATCAAAGATTATCTCTCCAGACTTGTACCCTAGCCAATTGGCAACAATCTTATGACCATATTCATGCAATATTACGGTTAATATGTAATAAAACATAATATTTGTCCAATTAAAATAAAGACAAACAAATATGTAAATTATAAGTAACGGTTTTATCTTTAATCTTGCCATATTATCTTACTTTGATTTAATTTTAAATTAGTGATTTGTTGCCCAGCGTCAAAGAGCCTTAAGGTAATTTTTTCACCCTCTCTGACTGTTGCTATATCTTGGCCTCTCTTTACAATATCCCCTTTGCTAACTCCCACAACATCAACATTTTCAACCACACTACAAACATCAAGACAATGAAGTATCTTGATATATTTAATTCCATCCACCGTTGTGCCTACATCTTCTACAACTCCAGCCTCAGTCGCCTTAATCATTATAGAGCTGCCAACAACCATACTAATATTACCCGAACTATCGAGAGTAGCAACACTACCACTCATAGGTAATACAAAATTCAAGTTATCTCTACTAAGTGCATTAACGCTTGCGAATATTATATTACTATTATCGCTGTACAAAGAATTAACAGGATTATAGATATACGACATACTCCTTGCCAAATCTTTGGATGTTACTCCACCCAAGACAATTACCATACATACCATAAGAGATACCGCACATATACTTCCGAGCCAATACCCACGCCTAGGCTTACACTTTCTTATAATAATAGTATTCTTTCTAACAGACAAAATTTGAACCTTATTTCTCATATTACCACACTATGCTAGATATTAATCATTAATTACCTATACCACAAAAAATAACATCTTTATACATTTTACAACACTTAATTTAATGTATTAACTACCTTAATAGAATCCGATTCCATTACCATGCTTAATACATATTGCCCTGTAGCATTAAGCGAAATATCAACACTCATATTTTCTGACGATACATCAAAATAATTCTTAAGCACATACAACAGTTCTGCCTTAACCACCCTAACTATCCGCTGAGGCACTTCTTGCTTGTCCATTAGCATTATATTCTTTAGTCGATTCTCGCATTTTACCAATTCCTTCATATTAAACCCTGCCCTTTATCCTTTTTCTAAGCCCACCAATCACCCCTCTATACCTTTTCGTACAATCGTATATTTCTGGAGCGTTAGACACTATCCCTTTTGCCACCATATTAATTGCTATACCAAATTGACTGTTTTTGTCAAAGTTAACCCCCTTATACATCTGCACACTTACCACATCATCATCAGGAACAACACCAATTAGCCTTCCCATAAGATTTTCTTCAATGGATTCCACTCCCAACATCTCTTTACGAACCATAAGGTCGCCCCTTGCCCGATTTATTATCACCCCAGGACGCCTTCCCAAATAACCCATGAGTGCCGTCGACACCTTATCCGCATCTCTTATCGCAGACAAATGAGGTGTTGTCACCACAATATGCTCTCCACCACACTCAACTGCTCGCTTAAATCCCCCATCAATACCAGCAGGGCAATCAATTAACACAAAGTCATAATCATCTTCTACCATTTTTATAATCTCTAGCAACTCCCTTGAACCAAACTTCACCCGACAGAATCCATGCGTGCTGGGGAATATGTACAAGTTAGACTCGTCAAAGTCTTGCACAATAGCTTGCCTAGGCTGGCACCGCCCTTCCAAGACATCTATTATATCATATACAATCTTGTTCTCTATCCCCATTACTATATCTAGATTATTAAGACCAAAGTCCATGTCAACCATAAGCACCTTATAGCCCATACCAGCCAATTCAACGCCTAAGGCAGATACTAGTGTAGTCTTGCCAACTCCACCCTTGCCACTAGTGATTACTATCTTTCTAACCATATACGCCCTCTTATCAAGTTCAGTCTATTTTATTTACAAAAAAAAGTAAAGCAGAACTTTTTATCTCTACTTTACTTTTTTAGTCTATTTACATTATTTGATTTTATTCTTAATATTTTTACACAAGAGCGTTCTCTGCTACTACTTTCTCAAGAGCAATAGGACTGTCTAGCAATTGCCCAGCTCCAATCATTGTGACACAATCAGGTTTGTAGACAATAGATTTTAGATCAAGCTTAACCTCAAAGAACTTATCAATCCCCACAACCTTACTAGATGCTCCACATAGATAAATCCCGTGTTTTTTTATATCCTGATTAATCTCGTTGTTGCAAGAAGATAATAATTGCAATATTGCAGATGCAATCACACTATACTCCTCAACAACAAGACCAAATAAATCGGTACTACTAATACTTACTGTTGAATACTCAGTCGTGTCTTTTATAAACCCATCTACAGTTATCGACCTTATATCGTTAGGAAGAAGTGTAACCAACTCGTTCTTTACTCTCTCTGCACACTCTTTGCTTATTTCAATGCCACGATCATCAAGTATATAATTAATAATCTTGTTATCAATATTTTCTCCACCACTTATAACCGTTGCACCACTAATAATTCGACCATTATTAACAACAGCAATCTCAGTATTTACTCCAATATCACATATTAGGAACGACTTCCTAAAGTTCTCTATCTCAAAGCCGTAAGTTGTAGCAATTACCGAAGGAATTACTTCCACATTGTTTACACCCAATGCATATGCCAGATTTTTGTACTCATACATAAGTTTCATATCTTCAAGAGGAACTAGGAAAACTACCCCATCTTTCTTGCCAATCTCAATTCGCTTAAAGAATTCTCCAAGTAACAATTCCGCAAGAGTAAAGTCTATATTACCGTCTTTAATTACTCGCTTGTATTCAAGTCCGCTAGTTACAGCATCTGCACCTACATGTACTGCAACCTCTCTCTTGCCTTTTAACGCAGTAACAAGTGCGGTCTTATCACTAAGAACGACACCAACACCCGCCTTGTATATTGATGTAACATTACTCCCCATACTTACCGCAAAATTAATCTTTTTCATAATTCATCCTTCTACCATATTCTTTCCTATTATTTTACCACAATATCCCGCACTCGCAAAACAAAATATAAATAATATCCGCCTATTATTTATTAAAAACACACTCCATGTTATTTTTTAGATAGGTATTGATTTTTGACAACAAGTATGATACAATATTTTTACTCAAAGAAATCTAGAGGAGAAATATTATGGATAACAGCACAAAAACCCGCAATACAAAAACTATTACACTCAATGAACTTGGATCTATTTCAGAATCGAATAGTATGAAAACTTCACGTAATGCAGACTACATTGCAAACAAACCTAAATTAATATTACAAGCCTACAACCTTTATAATCACTATGTTGGTACAATATTAGAAAAAATTGATAATCACACTTATATTTACTTTAAATTTGCTAATGGCGAAAAACCTTTTCATGACTATTGCGTTTATGATAAATGGTGTTCACCTTACTACACAGGACACATGTTGCCAGTATATTATCTCTCCAGCAATGTATTTTCAAATCTTATGGTAGAATCAGAAGACTTCGAAATCTTTAATAATGCTTATGGCACACCTTCTATTGTTTTAGGGAAATATCCCAACGGCGTTCCAATTGTTATGCCAATACTTAATTGGGAAAATTTACCTAAAAACATCAATCCATTTAGCAAGGATACCAATCCAGATCCGTTCCTAGAACTAGGTTTACCTCCCCAATTGTTTCACGAACTTAAACTCACAAACAATAATAGTTTTTGCTTTTCACCTAAGACCGATACTGAAAGTACATCTCGTGAAGAATTTATGAATATGGTCAAAAACAATAGTTTATTTTCCACACCTATTGAATATTCAATTAGACAATATAAACCAAGCCCAAATGAAAGGATTATTAAACTAGCCAAAGTCAATGAAACATATAATTCTTACAAGGTGCGACAATCTGAGACTCAAAAACTACTTGCACTAATTAGCGAATTATCAAAAGCGGACGAGCAACTTGCAAAATCAATCAAAGACAACAATTTTAGAACATCTTCTAGACTCGCAGAACTCGAAATTATTAAAAAAGCATACGAACGAAAAGAAAAAGAAAGAGCCGAAAAAGAACTAAGCGATGAATTCCATTATTACCACTTTGGAATGGGATCAGCAAGAGATAAAGTCCTTGACCTTAGCGAAGAAGCCTCAATACATCACTCATGGGAAAGGAGATAATAATAATTTATGGCAAACAATACAAAAACAATTATACCAAGGGACATAATTCCAAACCTATCAATAACACAGAGCGGTATATCCTATAGCAAATTTATAGATAACAAACCCAAATTAATTTTGCAATCTTACGGATTGTATGATAATTTCGTTGGTTCAATTATAGAGCAATGGCCAGTTAGATACACAGGTCCACATCCGAGATCAGTTGATTTTTCGCACGGCGAACTTTACAATAGACCCAATCAATGTTTTTCAGAATACTACGACGAATACACTGGACACATTTTACCTGTCATAAATATCTGTTTTAGTGATTTTACTAAACTCATTAGAGAATCAGAACAATTCGAAGTATTTAGCAATGCATACGGAATTCCTTCAATGATGTTTGGAACATACTCCAATGGCAAACCAATTATTATGCCAATATTAAACTGGAATAACCTGCCACAAGATATAAACCCTTTTCAAAAAGAAGATAAAATATTAACATGTACTGTTCAGTTAGGAATGCCCCCTCAAATCTATCACCAAATAATTAAAGAAGGAAATGGTTCTTGTTCGTTTTCTCCAGATACTCTAATTGACGAGAAGGTTGATATCTATAAATTACTAGAAGACATATTTAACAATTCGAAATTTTTTGATAAACCAATCGAATACACCCCTAGACAATACCCGCTAACAGCTTCTGAACTATTAATCAAAGCATCCAAGGTAGACCAAAATTACCAAGCATACAAACTTCGCGAAGAACATGACAAAAAGATTATGAAATTAATAGAAGAACTATCTAATGTCGATAAATCCCTTGCTGAGAAAATTAAAAATTATAGTTTTGCACAATCTTTACACTTTAAAGAACATGAAGCACAAGAAAGGTATGAACGTCAAAAGGCAAGTGAACGTGCAGAAATAGAATCTCGTGACGAATTTTACAAAAACCATTTCGGCATAAACTCATACAATGGTCCCCTTGACCTTAGCGAAGAAGAATCTATAACTCACACAGACCCCGGCAAACATTTTACGCCAGATTTAATATTATATCATCGTTAATAATTAGATAAATATAATACTGAAATCATAAAAACAAATACTTTTATCAATAAATACCAGACACAAAAACACTGCTAATTATAGCAGTGTTTTTTACTTTATCACTATTTTACCTTCATAACGACAACAATTGCATCTTCCAAAAGGTGCTCTATATTCTCGTCATAGATATTATGATGATTAATCGAATACAAATCTTCTTTCATTTCACTAAACCGATGAACTTCAGCGATTTCAAATCCAATCTTTCCAAAAAACTCTTTTATATGCTCAATATTTTCGAATCTATCATTAAGATTATTTCTCGACGTTATTGTAGATAAATCTTTATTAAATTGAGGAATCGCCTTATTTTGAGTTTGAATAAATTTTTTTGGGGTCACATCACATGTTATCCATATTCCGCCATGTTTTTTAAGCAAAGTATATACATTCTCAGCAACTACTCTTTTTTCTTCAAAAGTCAAATATCTAAATAACCCCTCATTAATTACTGCAACTTTGTCATTATTGTCAAAGTACTCACTTACTCTCAGATAATCTGAATATCTCAAAGCATTTCCGCTAATGATTTTCAAAGATTCCGGAATGTCTCCATAGACATCATGCACAACATTTATTTTGTTGTGCACCACTTTCCCCAAATCCATTTCAACATAGTTATATCCTTTGCTTGAGTATATCAAACCTCTTGATGTATACCCTGCAGCAAGCTCCAAAACCTGTTTTATTCCAGAATTATCTAAAATTTTATTAGTTAATTTATATCGAGCCTCTATGTTTGGCGCCAAGTTTTTATTTAAAGAAACTTCTTCGTTGCAATGATTACTTAGCCACTTGTATATCTCTTTTTCATACAAAATATCTGTAAATATTCTAGGATATGCAGTTACTATTGCGGTAGAAGTAATCTCTTCATAATCTTTATCTTCTATTTTCATGTTTCTTAAACCCTCATGCTTATACATCAAATTCAATTATTGATTTAAATTCTTCAATTACAAATAGCTTACTATTTCTTCAAAAGTATCATATCCACTCTCTGCATTAATATGACCTGCATCATGCATAAGCACTTGCTCTGTTGCTATCTTATCCGCAAATCCTTTTTCAGCTTCAAATTTAACATATGGATCATTGTCAGAATAGAAACAAACTATCTCTTTTGCATAATCCTTAACACTCTCTAGGTTATCAAAAAACATAGATTTGTTTACCGCATCATATTCTTCATTAATACCTAGATAATTATTAAATCCACAAACACTAATAATTTTGTTAACTTTAACATTATTTTCTACTAAGAATTTACAAACAAATACAGGTGCAATAGAATGTGCAACAATAGTTGTATTTTGATTTATTAACCCTGTTTCCAAATAAACTTTTAGCAACTTACTCCAATTTTCGTAGTTCTGAAACCTCACTCCAATAGGAAAATCTGGCACATAGACCTGCTTACCATCAGCAGATATAAAATCTGCCAACCACCCAAACCAATTGGAATACGGACTCCCAAACGATCCATGTATTATAAAATAATTATCTTTCATACAAAAAACCTCTTCTTTCTTATTTTACCAACCACCTAAAATTTATGTGGACATTTCGTGGACATCTTTTTAATTTTTAAATATTTTTGTTTATATTATTTAGGATTATAGGGAATTCCCCTTAGCCTTTTCTCTCCATAACAACCAAAGTTTCTACGTGTTTTGTCTGAGGAAACATATCTAACGGTATAACTTTAGTAATAGTATAATTATCTTTCAATAATTTTAGATCGCGAGCGAGGGTTGCCGGATTACAAGATATGTATACAACTTTGCCAATGTCACTACCATTAATTGAACTGATAACTTCACTATGACACCCACTCCTTGGCGGATCAAGAACAACAATATTACAACCGACCAAAGCTTGTCCAATCACAGATTTGACATCAGCGTTAATAAAGTTAATATTTGATAAATTATTATCCTTGGCAAGTTGTACTGCAGAATTATGAGCACTCTTGTTAATTTCAATTGCAGTTACAGACTTGCACTTTTTTGAAATTATTGCAGATAACAACCCCGCTCCGCTATAAGCATCTAGAACAATATCGTCCTCATTAACCTGATTAAGCACAAGATTATATAAGACCGACTTAATATCATTATTAACTTGCAAAAATCCTCTATTATCTACCTTGTATTTTATACCAAGTTCATTAATCTCAAGCGACTCTATTCCATAAAGATGCTTGTACTTGCCTGACAAAATATCGTTATCCGAATCACTTATAATAATTGACAAACCGATATTTTTAAGGCTTTTTTGAAGCTTTGCATAATACTCTTCAAGATCTAAAGTTCTAGTAGCAACCATGGTTACAAGAGTTGATCCGGCATAAGTTCTAGCTACAACGTATTTCACAACACCCTCTTTGCGTTTAAAGTCGTATCCCGGAATCCTATATCCCTCAAGAAAGTCTTTTGTAATCTCATAAACATGATTAAGAGTTAAATCCGCAAGCATACACCCATCTATACCTACAACCTTATGGCTAGAACGCTCAAACATACCGAGTATAGAGTCGTCATTATGTTTAACATAAGGCCAGACCATTTTGTTGCGATACGCCCAATCATTTAATCTAACAACATCAGACACACAACAATCAATACCCCCAACATATTTAAGAGCATCAACAACCTTGCCACGTTTAAAATCCAACTGAGCCTTATTATTCATATGTTGAATATCGCAACCACCGCACTGATAGTAATAAGGACATACTGGAATAACCCTATCTGGAGATTCATGCAAAAGCTCTTTGACAACACCATCAAAGTACTTGCCCCTATCTACAATATCCACATCAGCCTCTTCACCAGGCAAAGAAAAAGGAATAAAGCCAACATAATTAACCTTATCAGCATTGTTAATATGCGTTACACCCTCGCCATTAATTCCAAATTTTTCTATAGTTACCTTCATGCCTATAGTGTACCACAAAGATAGCGATTAACCTAATTTTTTTGCCTATTTTTTAGGTAATATTTATATTTTTCCTTAGATTCAGCACGTACTCTACCTATAACAAAATCACCGGCCTGCGTATCAGCAGTAACAGTAGTCCCCGCACAAATAAATGTATCATCTGCTATTTTTATAGGAGCAATAATATTTACATTGGAACCAACAAAGCAATTCTTGCCAACCATACTAATATGCTTTGATTTGCCATCATAATTTGCAAATACGACACCGCAACCAATATTAGTATTGTCGCCAATAATAGCATCCCCTACATAAGATAAGTGAGAACACTTAACACCATTACCTAGTGTACTATTTTTTATCTCGACAAAATTTCCTATCTTGCAATTATTACCTATATTAGTAGTTGCTCTAATCCTGCTATAGGGACCAATAGAACACTTTTCACCAATCAACCCGCCCTCTATATAACTATCTGTAATTATTGTCCCACCAGCTATAACGCTATTTTTTATGGTACAATTGTTACCAATTAAAATATCATCTCCAACGAATTTACAATTAATGATTGTATTATTATCTCCAATTTCTTTAATGCTCGATATATCTGTTCCAATAATATTATTCATACATATTACCCAATGTTTACAAATTCACAAACCAGTCAAGCATATTATTATGACATTTACATTAATTAGTAGAAGTTTAATATTATATGGAATTATCCTATTTCTGATAAGAATTATGGGGAAAAGACAGATTGGAGAAATGCAACCATTTGAACTTGTAATCACCCTAATAATTGCAGACCTAGCTACAATACCAATGGCAGAAACACAATTGCCACTCATCCAAGGAATAATCCCATTACTAACACTAGTTTGCGTGCATTATTTTATATGCTTACTATCACGCAAAAGTGTCACATTCCGAAAAATATTTAGCGGAAAACCAGTTATACTTCTTGACCCCGATGGCGTAAATTTTGAGAATCTACGCAAAGTAAACATGAATTTTAACGATCTAACAGAGGGGCTTCATAACGCAGGATACTTCAACTTAGAAGAACTACTGTATGTAATCCTACAAACAAACGGAACACTTAGCATTGTTAATAGATCAGCATTTACACCACTTACCGCAAACGATATCGGACTTGAGAAAGAACCCGCAACCCTACCAATAATAATTGTGACAAAAGGCAAAATACTTAAAGAAAATCTTCAGCTAGCAAATATTGACGAAGACTTTATAAAGAGCAATATAAATAAAGTCGGAATCAAAGACATCAAGGACATACTAATACTAACAATAAACAATAACGGAAAGATATACGTACAATCACGACATGGAAAATTTAAAACCATCACAACAGACTACACAGGAGGCTCGTGGTGAAAAAAGGCATCTTAGTATTATGCATATTTATAATTACAATCACATTTGGAATCGTAGAACTTAATACAGTACAATCAACACTTCAGAGTATGGAAAACGCAATAACACACCTCAACCAAGACTACGAAACCAATTCAGACAACATAACAATATACTATAATAAAATTTCAAATATCAAAGAGTATTGGCAAGAGAAAGAACGCTGGCTATGTTTCTTATTCAACCATAGAGACCTAAGCGTTATAACAGATTCAATCAATAGACTACAAGCGTACACAAAGAACAACGATTACGACAATGCAATTTCAGAACTTGCACTACTTAAAGAATATTCTACACAAAGTTGTCATATTATGGGCTTCAATATCAATAATGTGCTATAGTTTATGTCATTTGCATATATGTTTGTGCCATTAAGTGGCACTTATGCCAACAATAGACACAAGCGTAAAAACACACGTTTTTCAACATCATTTCATGTAAAATTCAAAAAGCACATAAAAAATACAACCAGCGATTATTTTTTCACTGGTTGTATTTTTAATAATATAGGAAGTTCAAGCAAGCAGTGCGAAGCAATATTTGAATTGAACTGACGACAGTTTCACTATTGTAATAGGCAATTTATTGCCTGTGTGATGAAAATCGCACAAGTTGCGTTAGCAACATTACATAATGTATAATATCACAACTTATCTTTTAAATATTTTGAGGTATAACCAATTCCCTTCTTAACAATTTCCTCAGGAGTTCCAGTAGCAATAATTTCACCTCCACGGAATCCCCCCTCAGGACCAATATCAATTATATGATCTGCACACTTAATTACATCAAGGTTGTGCTCTATAATAACAACAGTATTACCTGAAGACAACAATCTTTCTAGGATATTAAGGAGCTTCTGAATATCATAAAGATGCAGTCCAGTTGTCGGCTCATCAAGTATATAGAGTGACTTACCTGTACTCTTACGGCACAGTTCAGTAGCTAACTTAACACGCTGAGCCTCGCCACCACTAAGCTCTGTTGCAGGTTGCCCTAACTTAATATAGCCTAAGCCTACATCATTTAGAGTCTGCAACTTGTTTCGAATTTTAGGAATACTATCAAAGAATTCTACCGCATCAGAAATGGTCATATTAAGAACATCAGAAATATTTTTACCCTTGAATTTTACCTCAAGCGTTTCTCTATTATATCTTTTACCATGACAGACATCACACGTTACATATACATCAGGAAGGAAGAACATTTCAATTTTCTTTATACCAGCACCGCCACAGCACTCACATCTTCCACCACTAATATTAAAACTAAATCTACCGCTATTGTATCCGCGCTCTTTGGCATCAGGAGTACTAGCATACAAATTCCTTATATCAGTAAATACATTTGTATATGTTGCAGGATTACTTCGCGGAGTTCTTCCAATCGGACTCTGGTCAATATTAATTACCTTGTCAACCTTATCAAGTCCAGACACACTCTTATGTTCACCTTCTTGCAAAGAACTTCCATTAAGATGATTATAAACAATTGGATACAATGTTTCGTTGACAAGACTACTCTTACCACTACCACTAACACCCGTAACAACAGTCATCACTCCTAGTGGAATTTTTAGATCAACTTTTTTTAGATTGTTATGCTTGCAACCCTTTATTAATATTTCGCCATTGCACTTTTCTCGCCTTGTTGATGGAACTTCAATCTTGCGAACACCAGACAAGTATTGTCCAGTAAGACTTTCCTCGCACTTAATCACATCATCAAGCGTTCCACAAACAACAATGTTTCCGCCATTAACCCCGGCATATTTGCCAATATCCACTATGCAATCGGCAATTTTCATAGTATCTTCATCATGTTCTACAACAATGACGGTATTGCCCATATCTCTTAAATTTCTCAACGTTGTAAGCAGTCTGTCATTATCTCTTTGATGAAGTCCTATACTTGGCTCATCCAATATATAGATTACACCAGTCAACCCACTACCTATTTGAGTTGCTAGTCTTATTCGTTGAGATTCTCCACCACTAAGAGTTCCAGCCTGCCTTGACAAAGTTAAGTAATCCAGACCTACATCCATTAGAAATTGCAACCTTGCAGAAATCTCCTTAAGTATTGGAGTTGCTATCACTTCATTACTTTTGCTAAGCTTGAGATTACTCATAAAACCAATAATTTCTGATATCGACATATTACAAACATCTATAATGTTTTTGTGATTAATAAATACATTTAGTGCTTCAACCTTTAATCTATCTCCATGACATGACGGACAATCTTCTTCAATCATCAGCTTACCAATCTCTTCCTTGGCGTATTCACTTTTGCCTTCCCAATATCTCCTTTCAAGATTAGGAATAATTCCCTCAAACGCCATTTGTCCAACAACTTGTTTGCCCGATCTAACATAATCAATATCTATTTTTTCTTTATTTGTTCCATACAAAATCATGTCAAGCATACCTACCGGCATCTCACACACCTTAATGTCTTCATCAACACCGAATCTTCTTGCTACAGCCCTATAGAACATCCTTGCCATGCCAGCGTCATAAGACCAACCAGCAACACGATTAATACCACACTTTGACAAAGGTTGATTGTAATCCGATATAACTTTATCAATATCGATAATTTGCCTAAACCCCAAACCCTTGCAATCTGGACAAGCCCCGAAAGGACTATTAAAGCTAAATAATCTTGGAGCAAGTTCTTCTATGCTATAACCACACTCATCACAGAAATGCGTTGTTGAGTACACAATATGCTCACCATCACAATCAATATCTACAGTTCCTTTTGATAAAGCAATTGCACTCTCAATACTTTCTGTTATCCTCGACGAACTATCATCCTTAACAACAAGTCTGTCAATTATCACATAAATTGTATGCCTAATATTTTTTTCTAGCACTATTTCGTCATCCAAAGTATAGTCCTTATCATCTATCCTTACTCTAGCGTACCCCTCTTTTCGAAGACTCTCAAGTTCACTTTTGAAAGATCCTTTTTTGCCCTTGACAAGACTAGCCATAATGATCACTTTCTTACCAATCATCTCCATAACCTTGTCAACAATAACATCAATTGACTGAGTACTAATTTCTTTTTTGCAATGAGGACAATATACCTTACCTATATGTGCAAAAAGTAGCCTTAAATAGTCATAAATTTCAGTTACAGTACCAACTGTACTACGAGGATTATTGGATGTCGTCTTCTGATCTATCGAGATGCTAGGCGATAATCCTTCTATATAATCCACGTCTGGCTTTGACATCTGCCCCAAGAACTGTCTAGCATAGCTCGAAAGACTTTCCATATAACGCCTTTGCCCCTCTGCAAATATAGTATCAAAAGCAAGCGTACTTTTGCCACTACCACTTACCCCAGTAAAAACAACCAACTTGTTTCTTGGTATTGTCAAATCAATATTTTTTAGATTGTTTTCTCTAGCACCTTTAATAACAATATCTTGTAACATTTTATCTTCCTTTCAATTCGTTAATCTTATCTCTTATTAATATAGCCTTCTCAAACTCAAGATTATCGGACATTTCCTTCATTAATTGTTGCAGCCTCTGCAACTCATTATCCTTATCTTGTTTAGATTTTTTAGTAGATTTTTTATCTGTTTTTTTAGTAATCTCCAAGGTATTCTTGATAGGCTTAATAATAGTTTTGGGCGTAATTCCATGTTCTTTATTGTATGCCATTTGTATTTGCCTACGTCTGGCAGTTTCGGTAGTTGCTTTTTTGATGGAATCAGTCATATTGTCAGCGTATAATATAACTCTGCTCTCGCTATTTCTAGCAGCACGACCTATTGTTTGTATCAACGCCCACTCACTTCGCAAAAAACCTTCCTTGTCAGCATCTAATATTGCAACAAGTTTCACTTCAGGAATATCCAATCCTTCCCTTAGCAAATTGATACCGATAAGAACGTCAAATTCACCAGCCCTAAGAGCATTAATAATATCTACACGCTCTAGAGTATCTATATCCGAGTGCAAATACCTTACTTTAATCTTCTTCTCAGTAAGATAATTAGTTAGGCTTTCAGCCATTTTTTTGGTTAACGTTGTCACTAGCACTCTACCAGAATTCGCTATAGTATCATTAATCTGTCCAATCAAATCATCTACCTGTCCAGATACAGGCTTTATCTCAATTTCTGGTTCAAGCAGTCCTGTTGGCCTAATAATTTGCTCAACTACTTGTCCAGAATTTTCTAATTCAAATTTACCAGGAGTCGCCGAAACAAAAATTACCTGCCCTATTTTATCATAGAACTCCTCGTTATTAAGTGGCCTATTGTCAAAAGCCGATGGCAATCTAAATCCATAATCAACTAGACTTGTTTTCCTCGCAAAATCCCCACCATACATACCTCTAACTTGAGGTAATGTTATGTGGCTTTCGTCTATAAACATAAGAAAGTCTTTAGGAAAGTAATCCAGCAATGTATACGGTGCTTGACCAGGTACTCGACCATCAAAATATCGCGAGTAATTCTCAATACCATTACAATAACCAACTTCCCTAATCATCTCAAGATCATAAAATACTCGCTCTTTGATTCGCTGAGCCTCAATTAATTTTCCAGCATCCTCAAATTCTTTAACCCTCACTAAGCAATCATGCTTAATAATATCAAGCACTTCGTCCATACGTTCATTTTCAATAATATAATGTGTTGCAGGCAAGAGATACAAGTGCTCTAATGTGTTAATCTTCCTACCGGTCACAACTTCAAATTCAGAAATACTCTCAATTTCCTCGTCAAAGAAATCTATCCTAATACCCTTATCGCTCTGGTTCGAAGGAATAATGTCAATTACATCTCCCTTACTTCGGAACGTTCCACGCTTGAAATCAATTTCGTTTCTCTCGTATCTTAATTTAATTAATCGCTTAATTACGTCATTTTTTGCAACAATATCACCAGGCCTTAGCGAAAGACAAGAACTCGAATATGCCTCTGGTGCACCCAAGGAATAAATACACGAAACAGATGCAACTACTATTACATCCCTTCTTTCAAACAACGAGCAAGTAGCCGAGTGCCTAAGTTTGTCAATCTCATCATTGATACTCATGTCCTTCTCTATATAAGTATCACTCGAAACTATATACGCTTCTGGCTGATAATAATCATAATAACTAACAAAGTACTCAACCCTATTCTCAGGAAAGAACTCACGAAACTCATTGCACAACTGAGCAGCAAGAGTCTTGTTATGAGCAAGTACTAGTGTCGGTCTATTAACTTCTTTTATAATATTAGCCATAGTAAAAGTCTTTCCACTACCAGTCACACCCAGTAACGTCTGATACCTATAACCATCATGCAATCCCTCAACCAATTTGTCTATAGCTTGAGGCTGATCTCCTGTCGGACTAAACTTACTACATAACTTAAAGTCCATATTATACTCCTTATTATCATACAATAATAGTTTACCACAAAAATTTAAAATATCAACACCTATTTTATCGAACGTTTGTGCTAATCTGTTGCAAAAAATAAAAAGCAATTAAGCTTAATATTTTTGTTATATTTAGAAAAAGATTAGTTTAAGTACCAATGTCACAACAAACGATAGTACCGCAAGCAACACAGTACGAACAACTGCACCTACCCAGACTTTTTTTACATTATGCTGTTCTCTATGGAAGGATTTTCCCTTTGGCAATATACTTATGCAGTATATCAACTCGCCATTTTTGTCAGAATTAACTAGATTAATATAATTTTCTTGTACTAGTCCATCTAGTAACGCCTGAGCTTCGATTTGTGTAATATTAAATTTAGGAGCACACGCATGTTCTATATCAAGTGGCGAAAGAAGACAAGTGTCCTTATTTCCACTTGATTTAAGAATATATTGCATTATCATCTTTTCTTTACGCGATAACATGATCTACCCTAATAATTTTATTGCTAAAAAAGCTCCTAAAAAAGACATTATTCCGCAAAGCATAGCAGATACCGCTAAGCTAATAAGATACTTCCTATTAATATCCTTGTCAGAACGCAAATTCTCTTGGAAAACATGTGAATTATCTAGTATACAAAGGCAAATATTATTCTCGTCAACATGCTTAACATCTATATACTTGCATTGTTTAAGATGCTCAATGTCTGCCAAGAGTGATTGCCAACCAGTTTTCTTATAACCTCTAATGGCTTGATAAATCTTTGACACATCAAGGACTTTGTAGCCATTTGAGCAGTTGTTTAAGAAAAACTTAAGCAATTTTAATTTTCTTTTTTCCATACATTATATGATAACACAAAAATCTGATTTTTACCAATAAATAAAGCACATATTTAATATTTGAAGTTATTTTTAACACGAAAAATAGATAGATATTGCTATCTATCTATTTTTTGTATTTATAATTAGTCTTTTTTGTTAGCTTTCTTAGGCTTAGCAGGAGCTTTCTTTCTAGAAGTTACTACAAAGTAAACAATTACGCCACCAAGAATAACTACAGATACTACAGCAAGTGCAATACCAACTTTAGAGCTAATCTTATCCTCTTCTACTTCTTCGGCTGTTACATTGATCTCATATTCATAAGTTTCCTTCATGCCAGCTTCATCTCTAACTGTGATCTTAAGTACATAAGTACCTGTTTCACTTAGAGTCCACTTGTAAGACTTAGAAGAACCTTCGTTAGATGCAGTAGCACCACCTGGCTTAACCATAGTGATAGTCATCTTATCTTGTAAATAATTTGCATCAGTTGTAACTTTATCGGTAATTGTTAAGTGGCTTAATTTAAGCTCAAATACATCATTAAGCTTCATCTCTTTAGGAATATCATTTTCCTCATCTTGCCACTTAATAGTAGGAGCTTCACAGTCACCTAGAGCAATTTCCATTGGATAGCTAGTCTTGTTACCAGCATCATCTGTAGCTGTATAAGTTATCTTATATACACCTTGAGCAGATGCCATAAAGTATTGTCTATCAGACTTATCAGCATCAGCATAATCTTCGATTGTTACAGACTTTCCATTAGGAGTCTCAACAGTAACATCTACTTTAACTGCTTCGTTACGGATTGGATCTGTTGCATACATCTTAGGAATAGTAACCTCAACTTCACCATTTGCATCTGCCTTCCATGCCTTAGTTGCAGGAAGAATATAACTACTGTCATCATTAAGAACTGGAGCAGTTGTATCCTTAGCAGTTACGAAGAATAAAGTATTATCTTCTAATGTCTGACTATTGTCAGCATCATCTTTTCCCTTATATTTAATATAGAAAGTACCCTCTGTTAATGGAGTAAATCCAGTAGAAGAAACTTCGCAGTATGCACCTGTACTACAAGTTACATCCCAGTTAACTTCTCCACCGATATTATCATCATTATCTTTAACAAGAGATCCTAGTGGAACTTCGAAGAAATCTCCAACTTCGATATCTACACCATACTTGTCCTCATCATCAATAACAATTGTAGGAGCAGTCTTATCGTTAATAACAACACCGAAAGACTTAACTACAACATTACCTGCAGAGTCTTCTGCTCTATAAGTAATAGTATGCATACCATAGCTACTCATCCTAAATGATGCGTTATATACAACATAATCCCAAGATACAATATCTTTGCCAGACATAACAGGAGTCTTCTCAATTCTTTCGTAAGATTCCTTAGATACAGTGTTACCATCTCTATCTGTAATTGTTAATGTGATTCTTAAGTTCTCATCAGTATCGTTGAACTTAACTGCTGGTAGTGACAACGCATTGTTACCTTGATCAAATGGACTCAACTTAATAGGGTTAGTTGTTGAAGAAGATGTGAACACATCATCAGCATCACTAGACTTCATAGCAAATCCAAATTTATTGATTCCATAGATAGATTCGCTCTCATCAACTTCCATAAGAACTTTGTTATAGTTATTAAGCTCAAACAATGCAGTGTTCCAGTTTGCTGATGTTACAGTATTGTCAGCATCATCATTCCAGCCCCATTTGTCATGGTCTTCCATGTGTTTGTAGCTTTCAGAAACATCATATTTAACTACTTGCATCTCTGCAGTTGCTTTGTCGTTAGTAGTTCTAACGATTTTAACAATTTTCTCCTCTTTTGCAGGAGTTTCAGAGTAGTCGTTCTTAGCAGTTACACGTACTTTGATTGCATCAGCTTCGCCATATTTAAGGTCTTCAGAACCTTCTTCCTTAGTTGCAAGCAATGTCTTAAGATTAATCTCATACTTGCCATCAGAATTAGTCTCGTCTAGCTTGATTGTTTCAAGAACTGTAGCGCCCGCAAGGATATCATACTCAATTGTAGTATCTAGATAACTATCATAAGTATCTTTGATAACAGGAGCAGAGAACTTAAGAGTTTCTCTATCAGTAATAGACTTAAGAGCAATACCTAACTTGATGCTTGTTTCTGCATCAGCAACTCCAGCTTCGTTAGTAACAACTAATGGACAGTTCATCTTAGACATATTGCCATTAGCATCTGTTACCTTATATCTAATCTCGTAATCGCCATCTTTCTCAAGCTCAACCTTAACAACATCACCAGCACTATAGCCTGTAGTTTCGTCATAAACAAGCTTAGTAGGAAGCTTACTACTAACAATTTCTCTTGTGAAAGTTAATCCCTCATAACCTTTGTTGTCTGTTGCATAGATAGCTGGAAGATAGAACACAGCCTTCTTGCCAGTAGATCCTTCGATTGGTTGATTTCTTACAACGATTGAAGGAACATCTACTCTTCTATCTTTAAGAACTTCTTCTCTAGTCTCTTGAGTGTCTTCGGCTACGAAGTTCTTATCGTAAGTTTCGTTATCATTAGTTCCAACTGTATCAACACCAGTAACAACGCCATTTTCTACCTTATATCCATAAGTAGCTCTAACTACTGGATTAGCCTTATCACTAATAATGATATTTGTACCTAATGTAATAGGCTCAGAATCAACGCCCTCATAAATACTATATAAGTCTGCCTTATATTCAACAACATATTTACCCTCTGTCTTAGGAGTAAATGTGTAATTATCATAATTAACAGGACAAGTTTCTACCACGTCACCGTTACCGTTAATTCTGCTAACAGTAATCTCTACATGGGCATTAATACCATCTGTTGCAGTCTGTGTAGGAAGAACTGTTACTTTAGGCAATGTAACTTCTGTATTAACATTACCAGTTGATGGAGCACCACCCTTAAATTTAATAAACAAATCAGTAGGGGCCTTAAGACCGTCTACAACTTGGAAGTTTGTCTCTAGCTTAGATACAATAGCTCCAGTTGTGCTATCTCTATACTCATAACGAATCTGATAAGTACCAGGTACAGCTATTTGATCCTTAGAAACTGTGTATACTCCATTAACAGGCTTACCATCTTGATCTCCCAATTGAATCTTAGGATCGTCAAGACTAGGATCTGGAGAAATAAGGAATACCTTAAGACCAGCCTCTTCTGCACTTGTTTCCTTTTCAGAATCACCAATTGTAACTGTTGGAGCAGGAATAGTTAATCCTTTTGCATTGCTAGCAGGAATCTGAGCAGGAATAACGTTATTGCTATTAACAGGAAGATTAATTGTAGCCTCTGTCTTCTGAACCATTACTGTAATGCCTTTCATCTCAGTAACAACTACACCATCAACCTCTGCAGAGATAACCACATTATATGCACCAGTATACTTAGGCACGAAAGAATCTGCCTCAGCATCACCAGACCTAAAAGTGTATAGAGGCTCTTTGTCGCCCTTGAATACTTTGTAAACAATAGTAGCGTCAGTCTTCTCTTCTACAACACCCGTTCCATTTTCCATATAACACTTAACAGTAGGCATAGTGATAGTATCTACACCAACATTATAAATGTCCTTCTCGAATCCACCTATTAATCTTAGTTCTGCACCAGCTACCTGAGTATCGGTAGATTGAACGTCGGCACGAACTTCAACTTGCTGTTGAAAATCAACAGTAGAAACTACTCCAGAACCAGTAGTAACACCAGCAAGTAAAAGTGGAACTATATATTTGCTCTTGCCTTTCATATTTGTCAAAAATCTCCTTGTATATATAATTGTAACGAAAATAGTTTAGTATTTTTTACGCCATTTGTCAACTATAATAAGCAAATAATTCAAATATTCCCCAACTTTTCGTTTTACTTTATTATGCCTGCAATTTACCAAATTATGTAAATTTTAATTACAAATTTTGGAAAAGTTTATTTCAGAGACATTTGCACACAAAAAATATCGGACAGAATACCCTTCCGCCCGACATATAATCTATCTAATTTATGTACTTTCGCACAATACAAATATAGCAATAATATAATTAAGAGAATAATTTATGAAACAAGAATCAAACAAATAGTTTTATTTATAATTTAAGTTGTTTAAGCCGTTTTTTAGAAACCAATACCGGTTCCGCAACCACAACAATTTAAGATAAGTAATAATAGAATTATGTTCCAGCAGCAGTTGTCATCATCTCCACCAAAGCCTTTGCATCCACATAACATCAATAATAATAGTAAGCAACAGCAGTTATTGCCTTTCTCTGGGCGACCTCCGTGGTTCATTCCGTGATTACATCCGCCACAATTACAATTAGTGCCAAACATAGTAGTTTCCTCCTAAATTAATTTAGAAAGCAATTATATGTATAATGTTTTTTGTTTTGCTTTCTACTTCATAGTAATCACAAAAATCGCAAAATGTTACTGTTTTTTTATTTTTAATCAAAAATTTTCAAAAGGTATTGAAATCAAGTTACGCGTATGATATAATATATTAAGTTAATTAAAAATTAACAGTAAATTAAATTTTGGGGGACAAATAAATTATGGCAACAATTGGAAACAATATCAAAGCATCAAATGCAGAACTAAGAGATGCATTTTTCGATTCCGAAACCGAAAGACAATATAACAACGTCCTAGAATCTGGACTTTTTAAGAACAGACATACTAATCCACAAGGTATACCAAACGCTTTGGCACGTAGAGGAATTATCGCTAACGAAACACGTAAATATATTGTTGATAAGATTAGAACAAAAGTAGATACAAACCATATCGTATTAAGCAAGAACTCTTCTTACGGACTTGGTTATCTACTCAACAATGTCTCTTTTAACTTTATGGATCTAGACCTACTATATAGTCTAGACAATGATATTAAGAGAATAGTCGTTGAAGCCCTTGTAGAATCTGCCGACGAAGGACTATTTACAGAAGAACAAATGTCTCACATAGAGAACTTTATATCTCTAGTACTTAATAGTATCGAAGATTGCCACCAAGAAATGCTTCGCGAAAGAGATATTGTTGATGACGAAATAATGTCTAGATAAGTAAACAAAAACACATATAACCTGAATTTCAGGAATATATGTGCTTTTTCTTTTTTAGAACATCTGCTTTATAATTATTTCCTTAAGTTCGTCTATCCCCTTATTTTTTAGAGCCGATATAAATACCGCACTAGGTGATTTTGCTCTCAAAGCATTAATTATCTCTTCGCTAGCCTGATCCACCTTGTTATAGACCATAATAACTGGTGCTTCACACCCTAATTTGTTAAGAACGCCGTTCGTTACCTCAATATGTTTGCTATAATCAGGATTGCTAATATCGACTACATGCAGAATAAGATCTGCATATACACTCTCCTCCAAAGTACTAGCGAACGCCTCAACAAATTCATGTGGAAGATTATTAATAAACCCAACAGTATCAGTACAAAGCACTTCTTTGCCATAATCAAGCCACACATTACGTGTAGTCGTATCAAGAGTTGCAAACAACTCGTTCTTTACATACACATCAGCTTTGGCAAGAAGATTAAGTAGTGTGCTCTTGCCACTATTAGTATATCCAACAATTGATATAGTTGGTTTAGAATTCTCACGTCTACTCTTTCTATTAAGCTCTCTATGCTTGCTTAATTTTCGCAATTCTTCTGTTTTCTTAACAATATTCTGCTCAACAATTCTTCGATTTAGTTCTAGCTTGGTTTCTCCGGGGCCACGCATACCCACTCCGCCACCATATCTACCAGAGCTTTCAATAAACGCTCCGAGCCTTGGCAACGAGTATTTAAGCTGAGCTAGCTCTACCTGCAATTTACCCTCATTAGTTCTAGCACGCCCTGCAAAAATATCAAGTATTAGCATACTTCTATCTATTACCTTAACACCAAGGGCATTACTAATAGTGCTATTTTTGCTACCGGATAGTTCGTTATCAAATATTACAAGATTAGCATCATTTAATTGAATAAGATCTCTAATTTCATCAATCTTACCACTTCCAATATAATAAGTTCCATCTGGCTTAACCCTGAATTGCGAAACTCTCCCTACAACCTCTATATGTGCAGTTGTAGCAAGCCCCTCTAATTCATCAAGATCGGACTCCATATTACCCTTATTCTTGATTGCAACCTTAACAAGGATAGCTCTTTGTGTTGGCAATTTATTAAGGTTTGCATAATATTCCTTCTGACTCTTATCTGTTTCAAATATTTTATCTATCAATCCATATTTATTAACATAATCCGCATTGTGACACTTAACAATACTAACCGAGTCGCCATTGAGATATCCGACCTGCATATCGTACGGCAAGCTATCTCTAATAGACACAGCACATATACAATCCAAGTTGTTATTCTTAAGCAACGAAATATCCATCCCGCTTAGTGCCGAACTTCCATTAGGATGTGTATGGATAACCCTATAGCCACTCAGCCTACCTTCTACCCTTTCAACATTAAAGGCTACTCTATCCTTCTCACCGACAGCAACATCAACAATATTGCCCTTCCTATCTACAATAAGAGCAATCTCATAACCTGTAAGAGAAGACAATTGACACATCTCTTTCAGTATCTGCTCATCAATAAATAATGATTTATCGAATACAAGCCCATTAAGAGCCTCTATCCTAGACCTATATTCTTTCTTTATTTTATCTGGAATAATCATATTAATCCTTTTATCTTATTATTAACTTCTAGCATTGAATTGAGGTTACTAGCAATATTAGTTGTTTCCTCACCCAATGTTTCGTATATTTTATTAATATCTTGTCCAAGGGTAATTATTCTATTGCCTAGAGCCATAAGATACGCCCTATCTGTATTGCTTGACACGCTATCTTTGTTATTATCGAACAAAAGTATTGCCTCGTCAAAGCACTCTTGCATCTCTACAATTAATATGTTATCCATGCCCTCATATTTTTCATTAAATTTGCTATTGTCCTCACCAACAAATTTGCTTAGCAGATAATTCCCTTGACTGTATAGATTAATCTCATCCATAGCAATTATGCTATCAATTGCCACCTGCCATGCCTTATCACTACTACCTTGAGCAATTAGTGCATTGACATATTTGCTAGCTAGATAATACTCTTCCGTAAGCATAGTACTCTTAGCAAGAACACCACCCTCAACTCCTTCAACACTCTTTAACTTATCTTGTGAATATTGTTCGTAATCATCATCTCCAATATAAGACTCGTAATACTCTACTATTTTGTCATCATCTCCAAGATTAACCTTAAGACACAATGCCTGATAACAATAATCTATCTCCCCCGACTTCTCGTAAGATCTATAGTATAATCCACTAGCCATGTTGTAACAACCAACATCTTTCATGAAAGCAGCCAAACTACTAGTAAAACCAAAACACATTATCAGTACCAATATGCCAAAACCTACTAACAAGGCAAGCATAGTATAAAGGATAGTTAATAATATTGATTTCTTAAGATTAACCTGCTCACCCATACTCTTCTCCTGTAAAATATCGCATATTATATACTCTTACTATTAATATTGCTCCAAAACACAAAAAAAGTCAACCAATTAAAACATTTTTGGCTGACTTGTTAAACTTTTATGTACAAGAACAGTTACGAGACTTGTTAGTACTTTCTCACAACTGCTAGATTAATCATCACAATTGGATATTACTTAAGGCTCATTAATACTGTTACTAGTACACCAATACCAGCTATACATACTATCTCCATAAATTTTACCCCCAATTAACGAAATTTACATCTATATTATATCACCACACAAAGCCACTGTCAATACCCATTTTGAAAGTTTTTTACGGAATTTTACTGACTTTTGCATAATAATATTTTCCATCTAGAATCCAATTATATTACTAGCAAGAATATCTCCTGTATGAGGCGAAATCAACATACTTATAGACCTATCATCTTTTGCCACCACTGAGATATACAGGAAGAACTCCTCACCATATTCATCCCACTCATCAATTATCTTAATATAAACCTCAGCATTAAAGTTGTTCTTATCATATAGAGACTTTATTTGTGTCTTATATTTGTCTAACAATATTTTTACACAATCACGGGCATCCATTGCCCAATTAAGATTAACATTTTTTAATTTTACAGAAATCTTACTATCACCTCCCACTATATCCAGAACAACATTTTCATTTGCATCAACACACTTACTAATATCCGCAATCAATGTATTGTTATGCGGATTAATATCAAATGTGCCTTCATACTTTTCCGTCCCAATAAATAAGTTGTAACTATACTCTTCGATCGCTCCTCTGACCAAATCCACTGTAATTACACCAAAAGGGATTTTCTCAGTCGAAACACCATCCATTTTATAATCCTTTTCTCTTAATCCCGATATTAGCGTTGCATAAACACCTTCCGATCTCCCTTGCAACATTACCTCTCGGTATTCAGACATATTATCCCACATATCTTTCTCAATCCCACCAGCACATCCGCTTAAGAATACCAATATCACAATAATTAATATTATCATACACATCTCCATTATAGTGTATGATCCTTGTGGACAAAAAAGAAGACAAGCACATCAATATGCCTGCCTCCAGTTATTTGATTTCTTCCAGTTCATCAATTCTAGCTTGATATTTTCCACCTAAGAATTCCGTTGCAAGAAACTTCTCAACAATGCTCACAACATCATCATCTGTAATATAATCACAAGGTAATATGCAAACATTAGAATTATTGTGCAATCTAGACATTTCTGCAATCTTTTCGTTAAAGCATAATGCCCCTCTTACACCGCGTGCTTTGTTACTTGCCATACTCATCCCTATGCCAGACCTGCACCCATAGATTCCAATTGCTCCCGATTTTACTTTTTCGTTAGCCTCTCTAGCAAATACCGCAAAACTATCTAATGCATCATATTCTTTGCTAGCAAAAACCTCGTACTCAATGCCTCTGCCTTCAAGCAACGACTTAACTATTTCAAATTTCTCCCACGCACCATGATCATAAGCAAGTACTATCATAACCTTCATCTCCTATTTATTACTTGTATTTTATCACAAATTCAATTGTATTACAAATATATCGACACTCTATTAATATAAAAAATCCACGAGTACCCGTGGAAATTTTTACTATTAAATATCTATCTACATTTCATTAGTTGAGTGTTCTTCCACTAACTCATCCGCGTCAATAGTTTCAACTTCTTTATTATTGTCTACCGTTCTATTGCCCTCTTCGGCATGAGCACGCATCTGATTTCGCACTTTTATATACGCAATCAACTTCTCAACATCATTATTACTAGAGCCCATATTATACGCATATAACCCATTAAACTGTATGTTTTTATCAAGCTCTGGCAACATTATTTGCCACAAATTATATAGAGAATTTTCTTTCATTTTTTCATCTGCCATTTTCCAGAACTGCTTAATTTCTTGAACAGGCTTATCAATCCCCCATCTTTTGTAAAAGACCTCAGGACTAGGAATTTCACAATCACAAGTTTCAATAAAGTAAGGCTTGTTGTACTTATTGCATACATACACTATCGAATCAATTGCCGAGCAAGGAAATCTTCCTACAACCATATCATAGCCATCAATATCAGTACGAGCATTGAAAAGTTCTCTTCTCGCATCAACGTTAAGATTGTTAAGAGTCTTATTAGGAATCCTAAATCTTTTATCCATAGCACCAACTCTGCCTGCATCCTTAGCAATTATAATCGAAGATGTCGGAATATTTCCTGCACCAACATCAAGGATAACACTCTTGCTACTAGGCTTTATTTCGGACACTATATCCGAATAATTCTTTACGTACACATCTTTAATACAATACTTGAGCCACTCTCTAACACTAGCACACTCGTTCATAATTCTATCAAAAGAACACCCCGGCAAACATCGTACAATACAATCATAATGTTCCAAAAGAAACGAATAAAAACCTTCCGGCGAATTATTAAAATCGTCGTAAGTCTTAACATAAAGCAAATCATACAAATAATATAGGTTTAATAACTTATCGAATACCGACTTGCCACTTTTCTCGAATATTTTAGCAATATTCTTCTCCACCACAGATTTTTTCATGTTTCCCCTCTTTTAACTATTTATCCCCAAGATACTTATTATATATATTTTACCATCAATCCCTAATTTGTCAATACCCCCCTAAGAAAAAATAAACCCTATACTCAGCGTATAGAGTTATTAATTATTTATTTAAACAATACTACTTTGTTACAACAACTTCTGTTAAATAATTGGGCATAGCGGATTTGTTTTTCTCCAATCTTTCATAATCTGTATACAGGTACTCTCGATAAGACTCTATCGAAGACAATGTAAACTTATGAGCTGTAAGTACATCCCTTAATTGCTCCTCGGACAGAAATTGACGTTTTCTAATTTTTTCCTTCTTCCATTGCTCATAATATGTAGTTATATTCGTGTCTTCGTCATAAGAGATAACAAACTCAGGTTTCGTCAATTCCCACTCGTTATTATTCCTTGCAACCACGAAAAAAATCCCACCGGGCTTCAAGACTCTATAAATCTCTTCCAAAGCACTATTTAACTGTTGCTTTGTCAAATAATGAAGCACTAATCTAGCATAAACAAAATCAAAGAAATTATCCTCGTACGGCATTGGCTTAGCAACATCTTCTAGCTTCAATTCTATCCTACCGTATTCCGAGTTGTGTTGTAATTTATCTCTCGAAAATGCCAATCCATTTTCATCAATCGTAGTTGCTATTACTCTAGCTTCTGGACACTTCTTTGCCATCTTTAATTCAGCAACGCCTCCAGTGCTTATACCTATAGACAAGATGTTTTTCATATTCTTATCCAATAAAGCTAACCCACGCTCCTCACTCTTGGAACTTTTAAAAACCTCTTCCATTTTTACCCCTCGCTACAAAAATACACACTAGCTTTAATTAAAGTACGCATAACAGATTAATTGCCAATGATTATTATTTATTCTTGGTATGTTACAAATTTAACACCGGTCTAACTATCTTTTTTAAATTTTACCATAATTTTTGAAAACAACCAATAATTTTGACACAATCCAAAAGCGAATATGCTTAAAGCCGTATTCGCATATACTTACTTATTTCTCTTAGCTATTACTATTTGATATGGCTTAAGATTATCTGCAATATTCATATTGGAATACAACGTTTCGCCATTTAACTTTAGTTTCTTTTCCTTTTCCCCCAAGTTGGCAACAACCTCAATTATTTGACTAATTGTATCTATAGAATATCCTATAACTGCCCCCTTCATCCATAAACGGTATTTTGCATCAATTAGTTCTTGCCCAACACTGTTTCTAATATTTAATAACTGCATATAATGATTGAGTATAGAGTCTTTATTTTTCATAGCTTTCTCAACATTACATTTTTTATAATTTTCGTTTACATACGACCATGGCTTAACTTCAGAGAATCCTGCGTTCTTAGAACCATCCCATTGCATAATTGTACGACTATGATCACGGGTTGTTTCCTTTAAGTTATTAAAAGCCTCATCTATATTATCCGTATTTTCGAATATCATTTTTGCATTAACATCTTTAAAGTCGCTAGGCTTTTTAAACTGATAATTTTCCATACCAATTTCTTCGCCATTGTATATAATTGGTGTACCTTTTAGCATGTACATTAATCCCGCTAGACAAATTTGTGCATTTTTAGGATCGCAAACATTTCGTATTTTACTTATCAATCTAGGATAATCATGATTTAACCAGAACAATACCGACCAGCCATTAGAATCAGACAAACCCTCTTTATATTTTAACGCTTTAAACAAAGCTTTTCTATTAATCATGTGATTTTTTGTAAAGATATTTGTGTGCTCAAAGCTAAATATCATATCTAACTCTTTTTGAGTTGTATACTTAATCAAATCTTGTTTGGTCGGATCTCCGCCAAGCTCACCCATAGTAACCATGTTATTTCTAGCAAAAGCACGATTAAATCTTTTCAAGTACTCATGCGTGTTTGGCAGATTAGAGAAAGATTTATATGTTTTCTTAATATTCTTAGCATCCGCAAAAGTTAAATCCTTACCAATGTGTGCAATTGCATCAACTCTAAATCCATCAACATTTAATTCGCCAAAATAATCAATAACCTTTTCCATTTCTGAGAAAGCCGTTTCGTTTTCATAATTTATATCTGGCATTTTGTTGGAAAATATTTTCAAATAATATTGCTTACGCTTCTCACTATACTTCCATGCAGGCCCCGAAAAGAACGATACCCAATTGTTAGGCGGACACAACTTACCATCCACCACCTTGCCATCCTTCCATACATAAAAATCTGTAAATGGCTCAACTTTTTTCTCACTCTTAACAAACCACTCGTTCTCATCAGATGTATGATTCAATACTAGATCAATAACAACTTTGATATCTCTTGCATGAGCTTCTCTAATAAGCTTTTCAAGATCCGTCATTTTTCCATACGACTTATCAACCTTGTAATAGTTTCTCACATCATAACCGTTATCATCCATTGGCGAATCATAGAAAGGACATATCCATATAAACGACACCCCCAAACTCTTGATATAATCCAACCTATTGGTGATTCCTTTCAAGTCCCCTATACCATCATTATTAGAATCACTAAAACTTCTAATATAAATCTGATACCCTACTGCATTTTTCCACCAAACTTTATTTTCTCTTTCCATCTTTTCTCCTATTTGGTATATAACTTCTACATAAATTGTACCACATAAATCGAAATGTAACGAGTTTTATAGTAAATATTTATTTTAATACACCATAACCTCAACTACATTTATACAAACTTCTTCGTAAGGATGATTATCTTTAATTGCCTTGACAGCACTTTCAATCATATCTTCTTCACATCTAAATTCAAGCTTGTATTCTGGAGCAAACTCAATTTCTCCAACATTTCCTAGATATGGTTTTGCACCATCAATAGGCTTCCATGATGAGTTGATTTCATACCAAGACATACAATCTTCATAATTACCAACCCTACCCAGCCCTAATTTATAGAGAGCATCTCGAATATTATCTAGTGCCTCTAATGGCAAATAAGTTTCGATTTTATATGCTTTTCTCATAATTTCACCTCTCGCTTATAAAATAATTTTAACATACTCCTCACAAATTCCCAAACAAAAAAACTCCATACATAACGTATAGAGCTTCATTGGCTCCTCAGATAAGTCTCGTCTATGTGACCGTAAGGTCATATATGTCGGGTGATACAAAGTGACAGGTCCGACTACCAAAGAAGGTTCAAAGCAACAAAGTTGCTAGCAGTTGAAATCCGCTTAAGCTCTTCAAGCAATAAAAAAACACCACC
This sequence comes from Clostridiales bacterium, assembly GCA_015055665.1. GTDB lineage: Bacteria > Bacillota > Clostridia > Christensenellales > UBA1242 > UBA11490. The sequence goes on along the minus strand of SVHX01000009.1, from coordinate 3,070 downwards.
AAAGTTGTGCATTTTGACTCCTCAGACAGAGCTCGTCTATGTGCGTCAGCATATATCTCGTGAGCGGAGGGCTTGCACTCCATGTGCGATCGAGTACCGGTTCGAGCGTATCGTAAGATACAGCAGAGGCACTCTGCACATTGTATGAGGATGAAAAAAGCACAACCGAAGTTGTGCATTTTGGCTCCTCAGACAGGGCTCGAACCTGTAACCTACCGGTTAACAGCCGGTTGCTCCACCATTGAGCTACTGAGGAATAACATATACATTATATGCAATATACAATATTTTGTCAACACTTTTTTGTAATATTTTTAGAAAAAGTTTAATTTTTATTTCTAAATTCATTAAAGATTATTCAAAGTTGTCTAAAATAATTGTATATTTTTCCTCAATAAAATTTACTCAAAACGCCTTTCTTATTTCCTTAATGGCATTTTTTTCTAGTCTACTAACTTGTGCTTGAGATATACCTATTTCCTCTGATACCTCCATTTGGGTTTTACCAACATAGTACCTTAACATCACTATTTCTTTTTCCCGCTCCCCCAATTTAGACAATGCATCTCGTAAGTTAATATCCTCTACCCATTTATCTTCGCTATCTTTAGAATTGCTTACTTGATCCATTAGATATATTGTATCATCACCATCATTGTATACAGGATCACAAAGCGACATTGGCTCGCTTATTGCCTCTAACGCAATCGCAACATCCGATACACTTACACCCAAATAGTCTGACACCATATCCACACTAGGCTCTTCGCCGTTTGTTCTTATTAAGTCTTCTCTTGCCTTAAGCACCTTATACGCAGTATCCCTTAGACTTCTACTCACCCTAACACTATTATTATCTCGCAAGAACCTTTTTATCTCACCTATAATCATTGGAACAGCATAAGTAGAGAACTTAACATTTTGTGTAACATCAAAGTTATCTATTGCTTTCATAAGCCCCACACAACCCACTTGGAACAGGTCGTCTGTGCTATTACATCTACCACGAAACCTTTGCAAAACACTTAACACCAACCTCATGTTACAAATGGCAAAGTCATCACGAGCTTTCTCATCCCCAGCTTTTAGCTTTTGCATTAATTCGGCTTGTTCTTTGCCACTGAGTTTAGGCAAAGTACTAGTATCTATGCCTGTAATTACAACTTTACTCATACATCCCCCTTAAAGTACTATTGTATGAATATTTTCCCCACAAGGCACAGTATTATTCAAACACGACAAAAACACGCAAAACTCGCGTGTTTTTTGCATTATTTTTGATGTTTTATAAGTATTTAAGCTAGTTTCATCATTTCTTTTCGCATCCGCACAACAATTTTCTTTTCTAGTCTACTAATATAACTCTGACTAATCCCCAAAGTGTCTGCTACCTCTTTCTGCGTTAATTCGTCCCCTCCAGACAGACCAAATCTCATTACCATAATTTCCCGCTCTCTTTTGTTAAGCCTATCTATTACCTTCCATAATATTTTCTTCTCAGTAGTCTTTTCCATATCATCCGTAGGAGAATTATCTTCGCTAGGAAGAAGATCAAATAATACTAGTTCATTTCCCTCACTATCTATGTTCAAGGGCTCATCAAGGGACACCATTTGCTTCTGCCTACTTACCTTACGCAAATACATAAGAATCTCATTTTCTATACACCTGGACGCATATGTTGCAAGTTTAATATTCTTATCTCCGTTAAATGTATTAACCGCCTTGATTAACCCCAGACTACCAATACTAATAAGATCCTCTATATCCACATCAGTATTACTGAATTTTTTGGCTACATACACAACTAGTCTAAGGTTATGTTCAATAAGAACTTGCCTAGCACTCACATTACCACTTGCACTCATATCTACATACATCTTCTCATCATCTTCACTAAGAGTTTCTGGCAAAGCATCACCACCGCACAAGTAATGCAATATATTGCTCTCAGATAGACCAAATTTGTCCAACCACTTCTTTAATTTATTAAGTAACCCCTTCATACCTTATGCACCTTCCTTCAAATAATCTCTATGCAATATACAATCATAATCACCAAAATTTTTCATAGCAACTGCTACCCGTGCACTCTTGTGCACCTTGCCCATAATAACCATCTCATCAAGAACAAAAGACAAATACTTGTCATTGTCTCCAATACCACCAATCGTTATATACACGGGGCTATTAAGGTTAAGCCCCTCCACCTTATGATTTAAGACCTGCGTCAAATCTATATTCTTATAAATTCTTAAAAACAAACTAATCGAGATAATTATAACACCCTTGTTATCTAATGTAACATTATTACCAGTATCCAAATACCCATTAATATTATAACATTTCCCGCACTGATGAATCTTGATAGCATACATATAACAAGACTTAACAAGTTTACTACGAATTACCCTTATTGTCCTAGAAATAATATTAATCACTACAATAAATACTAAGCCAATTAATCCCATTGGAAAATCAAACGAATACATTATTACACTACTCATTGTATACTTAATATTAAGCAAATTTATAATGCCAAGTACTGTACCGCCAACTAAAAATGTATATGTAAAAAACAATAAATAATATGTCAAAAAATTCCGCAATTTATGGTGTTTTTTGATGCAAAGAACTAGCACAATAGACGAAATAATTTTATAAATAAATAGTAACACGCTCCACTTCATTATGTATGGCATAAAAACCGCAAAACCTGCACCTAGCAAACATACAACAACCTTATTAAACTTCCGCAATTTAGTCCCTATTGTCAACTCTATTAATCGCAATATTATATAATCCATAACAAGATTGTCTATTATTACATACTCTAGATACAACTCCATATCCACCCCATAATATACATTATGTAATGTTGCTAACGCAACTCGTGTGATTTTCATCACACAGGCAATAAATTGCCTATTACAATAGTGAAATTGTCGTCAGTTCAATTCAAATATTGCTTCGCACTGCTTGCTTGAACTTCCTATATTATACATTATGTGTCATTGCTAACGCAATTCGGCAATTAACATTGCCTTTGGCTGACAAATCAGCCGACACA
>SVHX01000008.1 GCA_015055665.1 Clostridiales bacterium | reverse complement strand
GTCAATAATTTCCTTGTCTATTTTGTATGAAGAATAGTTATCATAAAAAAATTCTTCTATTGTTAGTCCACAGACATCAATTATTTTTAGTAAGACTTCTACACTTGGTAAGAAGTCTTTTTTTGACTCTAACCTATTTATATACCCATCATTCATTTCTATCTTTTGAGATAATGCCCTTGCACTTAAATTGGCATTAGTTCTTGCTCTGCTTATTCTAATTATTATATCCTGTTTTTGTTTCTCTAGTTGTTCAAAGCTATCCACTAAAACTCACCACCCTTAATATTCTATATTAAAAGTATAATTTGTATTTGTGTTGCGACTATTCACAATGTATAAAACATTATTACTCAATATTAGATAAAATATCACAACAAATGTGATTTTGTTTTACAAGTATTGCATCTTATGTTATATTTTATATATAAAATTTAAAATAGTGAGGTGTAATATGATATCGGTTGCAGTACAAAGGGGAACCTGTGTTTATGTGTATAATGAAAGGAATTGCCAAATAATGCAAAAGACAGGTCAGCTTGTTGGATATACAAGTTCAACTGTTTCAGTTAAAAATGGTAATTCGGTTTTTACATACAATGAACGAGGCAATCAAATTTCGATGCATTAATAGGTGATTTATGGCTAACTATGAAGAATTTGCTCAAGTTGAAGATTTAAAACAAATACAGTCAGAATCTTTAGAGATTGCAAAGTTAAAAAGAGATTTATTTGCTTTTGAGGGACTAAGAGATAAAGTATATTTCCCAGAACCAAAACATCCAGGAGAATATAAAGATGTACCTTTGATTTTTAAGATAATTCCATTATCTCTCTTTTTATTTTCACTAGTTTTAATTGTATCAGGATTTATAACAAATAATAATAGTGGTGACTTGAATATTGGCTATCTTCTTTTTATGATTTCATTTATAATGTTGTTAATATTGGGAAGATTTACACCAAATATAAGTAAACAGGATTATAAAAAAACGCTAGAAGATTATGAAAGGCAAATGCCTATTTACGATAAACTTACAACAGAATTTGAAAAAAACAAAAAGAGCATTGTTGAAAACCTTTTATATGAACTAACTATGATGAATGCTACAAAGCTTTTAGATAGGTCGGAGAACTATGCTATATTTAAAGCTTATTCAACAAAGAAATGCTCTTTAACAGACGAAGAACTAAAGGAATTGACACAACAATTAGTTAAGGTGTGCGACGAAATATCAAATAATATAGAAACCAAGAGAAATAGTTTAAAAATATTAATTGATGCGTTCAAGTCGAAAGATACAAGATTTAGTAGTTTTGCACATAAGTTAAAAATGTATAGTTATGACCCTACTGGTACTTGTATATATCAGATTATTAAGGCAGTTTTAGAAAGCTATGAAAACGAAACTCACCATTTATATTTAGCAATAAGTCAGGTTGTAGAAAACATAGAAGCTATTGTGGATTCAAATGAAGAAGATGTACACGATATAATTTTCGGAGATTTGGAAGATAATAACACATAAAACCTTGCACTACCTTTGAATGCTCGAAATTTGCCCAGTATGACACGAAATGATTTTCTGTGATAAACTAGCCAATCTAATAATATCGTGTCGTGAAGGTGGCAATAATTAAATATTTAGAAAATGGCTTTATAAGGCCGTATTATAGCATATAAAAACCTATTTTGTATAGGTTTTTTGTTTTTTTTATAATATTTTTTAATTTTCTTTAAAAAACACTTGACATTAATCTAAAAGTGCAGCAGGATAGAGAGACCTAGGAGGTTTTTATATGCTTATAGAAAAACATTTAATAGAAGATTATACGGAAAATGAGATTAATAGTAGTAAGATACATAGACTCACAGATAAACTTGTAGAGATGGAAAACGAAATAATGAAAGAGTTAAACGATAAGCAAAAAGACTTATTCTGGAAGTATATGGAATGTGAAGATAAGAGAACTTGTGCAGAAATAGATTATGCCCTACACTATGGATTTACTTATGCCATCACACTTATAAAAGAACTGTTAGGTGCAAAGTTTTAAATGGAAGTAATTATTAATTATATTGAAGAATTAAAAGAATATTTACATATAGATGAGTATGGAAAACGAATTTATTTTGTCTTTGATACGGTTACTTTTAATTGTGCTGTTCCAGGCAATTGGCATTTTGACTATACATTTTCTAATGGCACATCTACTGATTACTATGTAGAGATACTTGCTAAGAACATTACTTTTAACTATTTTGCAAATTTTGATTATATTCTCGCTAAATTTATTAGATGCACAGAATTGTCTTGCAACCAACTACACGTAGATAACTTTATATGTGGAGATAAAATAAGAGCATATATATTATTTGGTAACAAAATTAAAGCAAATTATTTATCTGTCGTATATATAGATTGTAGAGAAGTTGATGCAAAAGATACTTATATTAACTACAAACACTATCATAGGCTAAAAGCAAATAATATTAGAACATTAGAGGAAGAAGATATTGATAAGAATTAAGACTATACAAGAGCTAAAACCTTATGTTAAATATATTGAATCCAAATACATAGATGGGCTACACTCTCATATAATTATTGATTTCACTTCTCGTGACGTATTAAATAAAGTAATCGTCGATTGCAAATGTAATTTGAGAGAGCCAAGCAAAAGATTACAAAAGATATTAGGTGTAGAAAAACTGATAAAAGCAGATAAGTATGTTCAATATGTTTTAGTAGAAATACATTCTGATGCACTAATACTCAACGATAATTTTACTTGTAGTAAAATCGTTAGCAAAGGACTATATATTAAGAAAGGTAAACAGTTACATACAGACTATATTGAAGCAACAAAGTTTATAGGTGGCGGAAGCATAAAAGCATATGGTGTTTTTAGTGACGTATTATATATAGAGAAATTGAATTGTGAAAATTTTCAATGTAAAACATTAAGCATAAAAAGGAGGTTTAAAGACAAAGTTATTATGGCAGACAAGATAGTAGTTTATACTTCGGGTTGACCTTAAATGGAATAAATGACTTTATTTAAGGAGAAATTATTAAAATCAGCATTAAATGATAAGATGGAACAAGCACAAAAATTTATATAAAATGCAAAAATTCATCTCGTGACGTATATATATGTAGATAGTTTTATTATTATCTCAAAACTTTATATCAATATCGAGATAATTATTTAATTATTGTATTTTCAAAGTTAAGGAGAAACAAATATGAAACAAGATAACAGCAATATCAATTCAAGAATAGAAGTAAGAACGGTGAAAGTTACTAGATGACGTTCAATTGAGCAAAGCTTAGATGAAATTAAAAAATTGGACCCAGAAACAGCCATTACCGTATTTCTTATAAGAAAGTTATGCAAGAACAAGCACATACACACCCAAATGGCAGGAACAAAATATCTAGTTGATTTGGACAACTTATTTGAATATTTGGGATTTATAACAGAAATGGTACAAGCATAGGAGAAGGATTATGGCTAAGAAGACTTATAGTAAAGATATGTATCAAGATAAAACATATGATGCCAATGGAAGATTAGAGAAGGTTGTGTTTCGTTGTGGATATAAAGAACCAATAACACAAAAATATAAAATAAAAACAAAGACGTGGAATGTTCCATCCGAGTTAAAAGGTAAAAAAGAAATTCAATCTGCGTTAGATAAAGAAAAGATTGAATTTAGACAATATGTTAAAGACTTGGGTAAAGGCTTGATAACACAAGGAAATGTGGTGTTTATAGAGTATGCTAGAAATGAATGGCTAGAATCAATAGAAAAAACCAAATCCAAGTCATATTCTCATAGAGGATACGAGATAATAGATTGTTTTGAAGAATATTTTGGCAACAAACTGACATTTGACCAATTGACCCCTTTAATGGTTAAAAATTACTTTAAGCAATTAATGAATAAAGATATAAGTGTTCCTAAAATACGTCTTAAAAAATCTTTATGGGATGAAATAAGAAAGCAATATGGAACAAAGAATAAATTCTGTGCTAAATATAAAATATCTAAGAATATGATAGCGGAAGCAGAAAATGGCAATAGTATAAGCGAAGAAAGTATGATTAAAATCTGCTCAGCTCTTCAAATATCTGAAAAAGAATATTTTGATATTAAAAAGCCCGAACCTCGCTACTACAAAAAAGAAAGTGTAATGAAGCATAAGAGAATAATGAGCGCAATCTTTAACAATGCTATTAGAGATACACTTTTGGCAGATAATTATACTAGTGATAGATATTTGAAACTTGAATTCCCTAGAGAAATAAAGACCAATACAGATGGTGTGCACGTAGTTACATCGGATGAAGTATTTGACCTACAAGAGTCTCGTATGTTTTTAGAAGTACTAAAACAAGAAGACCATCCCATCAAAGTATTTTATCTATCTGCACTGTTATTGTCTGGAATGAGACCTTGCGAGCTTAACGGATTAAGATGGCAAGATATTAATTTTGTAAATAAAACAATTACGGTTAAAAGAGACCGTTTATACAATAAAACTTACGGTGTATTTGAAGATATTCCCAAAACCGATGCTGGATACAGAACTTTCACAATGCCACAGATATTATATAATGTTGTACTGAAATACAAAGAATGGTATGATGAGTATGTTGCTGAAAGACAATGTCTATATGAAGATAATGAAGACCATTTAATAATCAGTTTAAAAGGAGGTCTTACCCATCCAGATACTCCGGGTAGTTGGATGAGACAAATTTTAGAAAAATACAATCTAAAAAAGATTAAAATGTATGGACTAAGACACACCTTTGCATCTCAATCAATATTCTCTGGAGCAGATATTAAGTCTATAGCATCTAGAATTGGACATGCTGATCCAAGTGTAACATTAAAAATATATACACACTTTCTAAAAGATGGAGATATAGCCGCAGCAGATAAGTTTGATGAATTATATAACAGAATATAAAAAGAGTCGGAGCTATGTTGTGTAGTTCCGATTCTTTGCGTAAAAGCTAAGACTTATGTAAAAATTTATGTAAAAAATATTTGTAAAATTTTAGAAAATATAATACAATGTACAAAAGTTAATTCAAGATACAAAAGTTACGAAAGATACTTTAAAAACATTGAGTTATAGCACAAAAGTTAGTTTAAGATACGAAAGTTAATTTAAGTTACGAAATGTATTTTATATATACACTAGAACTCCTAAGGGCTAGTTCGGGGTTCGATTCCCTGTGGGAACGCCAAATGGCCACTATATATAGTGGTTTTTTTGTTGGGTAGGCACTATTGGCATAGTTTTTGGCATAGTAATTTTCAATAGCTGAAATTTGATGTGAAGATATTAGTGTTGCAACTTATCTGCTCTTGGTGATTTTGGTATTGTTGAATATTTTGAGGGATAGCCAGGATATTAGTGTAGACATTGCAAGGACTACTATTAAGGTTACTATTAGCTTATGTGTTGGGAATTCGTATACTTGTAAAAACGGGTATGGGCCTTCTACGACTTTTAAAAAGTTCAGGGTTAGCATAATTGTTCCATAGAGTAGTGTTGGGATAAGGGCATAGCAAATGTTGCGGTGTAGGAGTTTTTGGTCTTTCTCGAATATGAAAAAGGAAACGACAGATATAACTGGGCATAATAGATGTTGGTATAGGTTGGAGTTGCCAAACAACATAAATAGTGCGTTTTGTGGGCGGAGTGGTATAAGAACGAAAACCACTACGATTATTGTAATCGTTAGCATTGTTGTAGAGATGTATCTTAATATTGTAATTATGTGTGGTATATGTGTATGTTTAACAAGTGTAATAATTCCAAATATTACAAACAACACACTAATAATTAATGTTGAATAATTGCTGATTTCGGTGTAGTATAGAAAGGCGCTCCAGCCGTGGCGTTGCAAGCTAAGTATTGCTCCGATTATTTCTAGTAATATGATTGCACAATTAAGGACTAGTGCAACAATTGTTTTTTTATTTTTTGTCATCTGTAAGTTATCCTAATATGTTTTCTTATATTTTAACACATAACCTTGGGTATTCACAATTAAGTATGGTTATTTTCTAAAAATTGAAAAATGGCAGAGCTCTTGTGTTCATAGATATAGTCTTCCAAATTAAAATTATTGCAAAATTAGTAGCGATATGTTACAATTGTGTATTATGAGATTGTGTTTAAATGGAATTACTGTAGCGTTTGGGGACAAGGAAGTCTTAAACAATATAAAATTTGAAGTTAACAGCAAAGATAAGGTTGCTCTTATTGGTCGAAATGGGTCTGGCAAAACGACTCTTCTTAAAGTAGTGACTGGAGAGCAAGAAATTAATTTAGATAGTAAGGATACCTTGAAGGATAAAATTCAAAAAACGGGTAAGTTTGAGATTGGGTATCTTAAGCAAATCGTCTTTGATAATGACAACGAAACTCTCGAAGGAGAGTTATTGAAGTGTTATGTAGATATATTATCTCTTAAAGGCAAAATTGCAGAGCTTGAGAATCGTCTGGTAGGATCGCCAAGTGCTAGCGAGATAGAGAAGTATCAGGAGCTTGTAGCTACTTTTGATCGAATAGGCGGTTATACGTATCAGAAGGAATATAATACTGCACTTAAAAAATTTGGATTTGCCGAAGAGGACAAGGCTAAAAAATTGTCTGAGTTCTCTGGAGGTCAAAGAACTAAGATAGCATTGATTAAACTTTTGCTGGGAAAGCCAGATTTGCTTATACTAGACGAGCCAACTAACCACCTAGACATTACTAGCATTAAGTGGTTAGAAGAGTATTTAAGTTCGTATCCTAAGGCAATGATTGTTGTATCTCACGACCGAGCTTTCTTAGATAGGTTTGTTAATGTTGTGTATGAAATTGAGCGACATCAGATGACTAGGTATGTTGGTAATTACTCGGATTATGCCAGAATCAAATCACTTAACTATGAAAAGCAGCTTAAAGAATACAAGGCTCACGTGGAAGAGAAAGCAAGGCTTCAGGCGGTGGCGGATAGATTTAGATACAAGGCAACCAAGGCTAGCATGGCTCAAAGTAAGCTAAAAGCAATTGAGCGTATGGGAAATATAGATGTTCCGCTGGATGCGGATGCACGTGTATTTACTGCCAAGTCTACGCCAAGGATTGAGAGTGGGTATGAGGTAATAACCGCTGATAACATTTCGATTGGTTATGATAAGGTGCTTACCAAATTGTCTTTTCAGATATGCAAGGGAGATAGAATTGGCGTTGTGGGCGGTAATGGACTGGGTAAGTCCACTCTATTAAAGTCGTTAGTGGGTAAAATACCTCTGCTTGGTGGTAGGGTTAAGTGGGGTACAAATGTTGAGGTTGGATATTTTGATCAACAGACCGCTACGGAAGGCATAACTAACGAAACGGTATTGGAGAACTTTATGCGAGAGTATCCTAGCGAAGATACCGAAAACGCTAGACGTATACTCGGCTCGTTTTGCTTTAGTCAAGACGATGTCTTTAAGAATATGCAGAATCTTTCTGGTGGCGAAAGGGTGAGGTTGGGGCTTTGCAAAATGTTAAGGCGACAGCCTAACTTTCTAATCCTAGATGAGCCAACCAACCACATGGATATTATGGGCAAAGAGGCGCTTGAGTCTGCCCTGCAAGATTACAAGGGGACGATTATCTTTGTTTCGCACGACAGATATTTTGTTCGTAAGATCGCTACAAGTTTAATTGTATTCGAAAATGGTGACGGTAAGTATTACAAAGATACAACTTATGCCGAGTACGAAGAAAAGATGAAAGAATCCGTTGGTCTTGACTTGCAAAAAAATGCAACTCAAATAACCGCTACTGCCAAACCATGTGTTAAGGAAGAAAAAGTTAACGAGTACCAGCTTAACAAAGAGCGTGCTAGAAGAAACAATAAGCGAATAAAGCTCGAGCAACAAATAGCAGACAAGGAGGCTGAGATTGTTAGTCTTAAATCTCAGATGGAGCTACCGGATGTCTGCAGTGATTATGTTAAGTTACTGGAATTACAAAAACAGATAGATGTTGCAACAATGCAATTAGATGTAATTATGGAAGAGTGGCTGGCTTTAAGCGAAGAGTAATTTGATGATGGTTAAAGGAGATGTTTTTATGATTAAAAAAAATTTTGGCAAATACAATATTTGCTGGAATAAGATATTGGAATATTGTTTACCTGCAATAGTTACAATATTTTTATTTGTTATAGCAATGATTGTTAAAGGGGTGTATCCTTTTGGCGGTAATAGTGTAGGTTATATAGACTTTGATGATGGATTGGTTCCTTCGTACACAGGCTTGTGGGATGTATTGCATGGTAACTTTGATGTATTGGTTAACTGGAATTTGGGTGCTGGTGGTAGTTATGGCGCGTCAGCAGTGCTTAATAGTTTTTTGTCACCAATATGTTGGTTAGTGGCAATATTTCCGAGGTGTGATGTTATATACTCTATAACGTTAGTGTTGATAATTATGTTGGCGTTAATGGCAACGACATCTTATATTTGCTTTAAGTCTTTCTTTCCTAATGTTAATAAATGGGTGGTATTGTTGTTCTCGCTTATATGGGTATTTTCTGGATGGACATTAATACACTTTACGAACATTGGTTGGCTAAACCTTATGATATTGTTGCCGTTATTATTAATGTCGGCGTATAAGTTGGTGAGTTTTGGCAAGTATGTCTGGTTTGTGATAATACTTACTTATATGTTGTTACTAAGTTATTATATAACATATATGATACTTGTGGCTACTGTTGTTGTGTCTACAATATATATAATAATGTTTGCAAAAGATAAGAAACGTGTTGCATCTAGATTGTTTTTTGCTATTATTATATCTATACTCATGAGTGTTGTCTGCTTCATACCTTCTTGTATTACTTCTCTTCAAGGACACAGATTTAGTGGCAGTGCTACAGCCAATCCTAGATCAACCTTATTCTCTCATTTCTTCTCTAAGTGGGCAGTACTGATAGTTTATGCATTACCAGTTGTATTGTTTGTTAGATTGATTGCGACTTACCGCAGTGACAAACGCAATGTATTATTCTTTATATTAAGTATGGCTATATGTTCCATTGGGTTAATTATTGAGCCCATTAATATGATGTGGCATACTGGTAGTTACTATTGTTTTCCTCTAAGATATGGTTTTGTGTTAATCTTTATACTTATAATGGGGTCGTTATATTATCTTAATAAGTCATATTATTCTCATGAAAATGTGGATAACTTCGAAAATATCGAAATTCACAGAATTGCAAAAGAATCTGTGTTAATTGGTGCTGGTATTGTTTATGTAATTTCTGTCGCTTGTTTTGCTTTTGTTGGCGGGGCAATTAACGCATACAGAGAACTTAGCTTTGTGAATTTCTTGTTGTTCTTAATACCTTTTGCTAGTTCCTATGTTATTATTGAAGTTGCACTAAGACTGCATAATAAGAAATTGTATTTTGCTAGGTTGCCGGGTGGAATAATTATAATGGTCGTTTGTTGTGTGCAAATAATAGCTGGTGTTATAGGATATTGTGGAGATATAACTAATAATACTATGGTTGTTACCAATTCGCTTAATGTTGAAGTGTCAGAGCTAGATAATAGGTATAAGATTAAGGACAGGGAAAACTTGTATAATCTTAATTTTCCGTTATTAATGGATTTTCCTTCTATGTCATCGTGGATACATATTTCTAGCGAAGAACAGTTTGTAGGTTATCATAACCTTGGATATGAAACGTGTTCTACTACACTTATGTCGTCGGGTGGAACAATAATTACTGATGTGATATTAGGTAATAAGTACATCCTTTCTCGTGAAGTACTGGATAACAGATATTATGAGTTGATAGACCAAGTAGAATATGTTGAGAAAGGTACAAAAGATAAACAAGTTGTTAACCTATATCAGTTAAAATTTAATATGAGTGTTGTATTTACAACTGATGTAGATCTAAGCCAAGTGATAGATGATAGTGATAATTGGTTTGCTAATCACAACGAACTTTATCAAGAACTTTATGGTCAAGAAGATGAGATTATTTCTGCAGTAGATTATACGATTGCCGAAGTAGATCCAGTAGAGAATACTCCGTCATCATATAGAAGATATCAAATTACAGTGGACAATGTTGCGGGCAGTATGCTTTATTTAAGCAATAAAATAGATGAAGAAGTACGTGTAATAGGTGACACATACAATTATAATATATACAATGGATTAGCCGATATGGGTATTCATGAAGAAGATCATATTGAGATAGTTGTAGAGGTGCTTGATGATTATGGAACTGAAGAGATTGCTAATTTGTTAAACTTTGGATGTTTGGATATTGCCAAATTCCAGAGAGTGTGTAATTCCGTTGCTGTTAACGATTCTACTTTAGAATATGATGGTGCTAATATAAAAGTTTATGTGGATAATGTTGACGGAGATAAGTATGCGTTAATACCTTTCGTTAATCTTAAGAATATGTCTGGAATAGTTAACAATCGTGATGTGGCGGTGCTTACTGCATTTGATACATTTATGATGATAGAGCTGGATGCTGGTGCTAATAAGATAACGTTATCGCACCAACCGCAATTATTATCAATCTGTGCAATTATTAGCCTTGTATCTGTTGCGACCTTTGTAATGTTTATTATCATTAATAATTTTGTTAAGATTGGTAATAATAAGGTAGTTGTATGGATAGGTACGATCGGTGGATGTGTAATACTTATAGTGGTAGGGGTGCTTGTATATGTCAAGCCGTTAATCACTTTTGTAACAACTGTATTAATAGGATAATTGTTAATAATATAGGAAGTTCAAGCAAGCAGTGCGAAGCAATATTTGAATTGAACTGACGACCATTTCACTATTGTGTCGGCTAAGAATTAGCTTTGTGATGATAATCACAAATATTGACGTTAGTCAATGACACATAGTGTATAATATAGGAAGTTCAAGCAAGCAGTGCAAAGCAATATTTGAATTGAACTGACGACTATTTCACTATTGTAATAGGCAATTTATTGCCTGTGTGATGAAAATCGCACGAGTTGCGTTAGCAACATTACATAATGTATATATAGAAAAACCTTCAGAAAATCTGAAGGTTTTTGTGTGTATCCATGTGTGTGGAATATGAATAATTCATTGTATTAATCTTCATCCATAGCAAAGTCATCGTCACTTATATTTTCTTGATCCCACTGATCTAATTGTGTCTTTGGTGTGCTGGCTCTCTCTATTGGGTTAACGGGTTTAGAGAAAACATAATTCGGATTCTTTGCCAAAACTGCAAGTAATTCTTTAAGCGAAATAGGTTTTGGGACAACCATATATCCATTTTGCTCTTGACCAAGACCAATTTGGCGATGCAATTGTGCAAATTTATCTGCTCTTGCATGCTTTTTTGTAAGGCTTTCCTTTGCGGCCTTGGCTTCAGCGTGTCTTGCTTGAGCTTCATTTGCTATGCCCTCTAATTTGGATATCTCTTCTGCGTTGTTTGTTTCCATAGCTTTCTTGAGAGCATATGAGGCATTTCTTTTGGCTTCATATGCTGCTTGTTCTAGGGCTGCAACACTTTGCATTTGTTCGTTAAATTCGAGATGGTCTGACTCTAGTGTCAAGAAGTGATTGTCGTTAGTTAGTATGCATAATCCTAAGTATCCGGCTTCTGCGGCAATCATTATGTCGCCTTTTGCTTCGGCATTAGTATCATCCAGCTCCATTAGAGGAACTTCTTCATCTCCATCTTTGATCATGGTAGTGCCATAGATCATTGCTAGTTTCTTTGTTTCGTATTCTATCTTGGCTTTGTTGCGCTGGTTGTAATTAGTAAAGCAACAATACTTCTCCATGAAGTCATCTTGTACTTTGTTTCGGTAATTAACTAGCTCTTGCATTTTTGTTTTTTCTTCGCGAGTTTTGCAACTTTTAAGAATATCTGGTCTAGATAAATAAGTTTCGTTAAAAACAGTATTAACTATAACTGGTACAATTATTCCATCTTGAATTTTTTTGTACAGAGATAAATAATATCTAATATTGCTATTGACATAATCGTCTCTTGTTTTTGTATGTTGAGATAGTGCTTTGCCTTCGTATACTTCTTCGTGAAGACACAAGATGTTTATTAATATATTGCTGTCAAAGACCAAGTAAATAGGGGTGTTATTATTTTTTTTCATCTTTGATGCCCCCTAATGTCTTGACACTATGAGATTGAATATATTTCATATATATATCTGTTTGTTCCTCGTATGGAATATCTTGAGAATTGTTGATGCTATTCTCAAGTTGTTCTTGAGCATTTAACATATTCTTAAATACTTTGTCGTAATCTACTTCTTTGTTGTTCACAATGATTTCTCCTGTTTTTTTAACTTTATCATATTTAGATGTAAATTTCAAGTATATTTCGTTTATTGTGATTAGATGGTGTAATATTAATTGTATTTTTGAGACAATGATTGGTATATAATTATTATATCTAAAAATCAAAGGAAAATTATAACCAGTTAGATAGGTCAAAGTCGTCATCAGCTGTATTTGAAGAAGATCCTCTCTCCCAGCCATCAAATTTCATCTCTTCTGCTTTTGCTGCTAATTCTCTTTGATATGCCAATTCTAATTCTTCCATATGTTTACGCTCTTCTTCTTCCTTCAGTCTTTTTGCCTCTAAAAACTGTTGGTATTTATCATAATTATTGTTTAGATATTGAGAAATTGAATTTCTTGAATGATTCTTATTATAGTAATTATGCAATCTTGTAATATAGTCATAATCCGAAGAAGATTCACTAATTGTTACATTATTTATTTCGTCGTTATTCCAATAATCTTCTACTATTTCAATTTCTGGAGTCAATAGTTGTAATACATCTTCATTTAAGCAGACGGCTTTCCAAATTTTTTCTTTATTAGTTCTAGTTGAAATATAGTAATTGTAAATGCGAGCTTTCGTTGTTTCGTCATATTGGGTTTTGCTATCAAGTATTCTTCTGAAGACATTTTCTTTATCAATAACAACTAGTGGAATATTAAATTCGGTGGCTGCTCTTAGGCAGTTTTCGTAACTTATAGCTTGTAAAATTTTATTGGAGTAATTTCTTATTAGGGTAGAGGTGTCGCGGTCTTTTTCTTGAGCATACCACGTAAAGATGTCATTATAATTATTTAGTATTTTTTCAATTTCTATTTCTGAAGATTGTTCACTTATTTTAATTCTATCTTCTTGCGCAATAAAAGATAATTGTTCAAAGATAGTATCTAGACGAGTTAGTGCTCCATTTCTTAGAGATGGTACAACTGTCATTATGTAGCTAGGTGCTCTTTTGGTTAAAGATTGTTCATTTTTCGAATCTCGTCTTTCTAGCAATAATTCGCTGTATCCACCTTTTTTCACCATTACTTTACTAAATTCTGACGGTACATAATATTTTGCTCTTTTATGATTACTTTCCTGAATTGTTCTGCCGCTATTATATAGTTGTGAAGCTCCAATAGAATCAATATCTGTGTAACTCATTGCTGTCATTGCACCACCTTCAAAATTATCAAAACAAAAGATGGGTCTATTATCACCAATCGATCCAAGTATTTCTTCGGTGGAGTACGAACATGCAACGATATGGTCTTGTATTTGAGGACGCTCGAGCCAATCTTTGGCATAGTTCGAACTTATGGTGTCTTCTTTGTAAGAACAAAAGCCAACAACGTGGGACATAAAACTAAATTTGGTTCTTGGGAAATACATTTTTACTTCGTGTCCGTTATAGTTGTCCTTAGATGCAATATGTTCCTTGGGACCGAAGACTTGATCTTTTTCTTGAGCGTTATATAATGTTGCAGAGAATAAATTGTTATATATTCTTCTTAAATAAGTTTCTAATGGCAACTCGCAATTATAGATGTTTTCGCCATGCAGTTGATTATAAATATTGGCAAGGTCTGCTTGGGTGTTGCAATTAATTAAATCACAAATAAACTTTAATTGCCTAAAGTTTTCTTTTGGTAATTCGCTTGACTCCAATGCTTCGACCATTTCTCTATTGTGGCAGAATTGTTCGTATATATATTCTGCTTCTTTCAAATCTATATTAAATATAGTTTGCAACATGTTAGATTTGTTTTGTTCAAGAGAGTTTGAATTAAAATTAGATACTAAGCTTCTCTTTTTGATAGTGGTATAATTTTCTAAATCGCTTAATGTATTAATCTGGTAGGGGTTATTAGGGTTTTGCAAAACGCTTACGAGTAGTTTGATGTGGGTTTCTGTAAGGTGATCGCTATCAATAGAATTTATCAGTTCGTTATAATCTTGCATATTATTAACAATATTAGTTATTGCAAAAGACAAATCATAATCCTTAAAAGAATACATGTTAAGAATTTTAGATAATATTTTAACTTGGTTATTGTTTAATTGACTTAGATCAGATTGTATTTCTATATGGTTTATAAATCTTTCGTAGTGATTTTTATTCAAATTAAAGATATCGTCTCTTAAAGAAGACACAAGTACGGTGTTAAATACATTGTTATTTTGTTTGTAATAATTTTTTAACCAACTAATTTTTTGAAACATATTGCTAGGGTTTGTATCTAGTTGCGAGCATATACCTTTCATAATGTTTTCGTCTTCAAAAAGATTATCTGGAATCGTGCATTGTACAACTAAATCAAACCTGTTCTTTTTGATGCAAAAATCACGGAAAAAATTAGAGTTTCTAACTGCAAATGGAACAATTCCTTTTTTGTCAATCATGTTGATAAAATCATCAATGTTTGTATCGTTTAAGATTTTATCGACATCTATTTTATTGGTGTTCAATGGGAAATTTGTATCTGATTCGAATAAAGTATTTAGACTATCCATAGGCTCTATCTTTATATAATTCTCCTTTATTTGGACTTATTTTAACATAATTTTTTAGTTTTTCCAAACAAAATAAAAAAGCCCAAGCAATTTGCGGGAACTTAATTTGGCTCTTCAATATAATAGTGTGGATTAACTTTTACTTGGCTGGGGTGGTAGGATTTGTCTATATGAGCGGGAGCGAATATATTTCGGAGCGAAAATGCTTGCATTTGTTAGCGATGAATACGGGTTCAAATGTGATTGCAGTAGCAATCTGTGTGCAAGGCACACGCCTACCATGTTACATAAAAAATGCACCGAGTAACCGGTGCTGATATTGCTGAATGAATCAAGCGTAAAACGATTTACTTTTGACAATGATTTTATACTATTTAATAGTCAAACATGAAATATTAATAATTTCTAATTTATTAAATTCAAAATAGTAAAGTCGCTTTTGTTAAACTTATAATCGTTTCCCAAGTTTCCTATTTCAACGGTCTTGTTTTTTCCGTGATAGTCGCTACCGCCAGAAAGTTTAAGTGAATTCTTTTTTGCTATTTTCACAATTGTTTCTCTGTCCTCTTTGTTATATAAAGAGTAGTAACATTCTAGAAATTTAATGCCACATTCTTTAAGCGTTGTTACATTGTGTTCAAGCTGCTCTTTTGAAATTCTGGGTTCTCCCACCCCGCCAAGTGGATGAGCGATACCTACGATTAATTTATGTTTGGATAGTTGAGAAACAATTTGTTTTGCATCTAATTTAAGATGAGAAAATCTGGAATGTAAATATTTTTTGATAACCGAAGAAACATCTGTTCCATATCCTTTTTTTATAAGAATATTTGCTAAATGTGGTTTAGATGGGTTTGTATGAGAAAATAACCACAAAAGTTCTTTGTTATCAAGCTCAATTTGAAAAGAATTTTTTAAATTCTCAATATGCGCTTTAATTCTTTCGATTCTCAAATGATGAATTTCATCGAGTATTGATGTTATTGCAGGAATATTAGTATCGTAATTATAGACCAAAATATGCATTGATTGGCCTTCAAAATCTGAAGAGATTTCAATTCCACTTATATACTGCATTTGCTTATCTTTTAACAAGTCGAGATTGTTTTTTATTTTATAGAAAGAAGTTATATTGTCGTGGTCTGTAATTGAAAAATATTTTACTTTGTTTGCTTCTAATTTATTAATAAGCTCTCCGATGTCATCTGTGCCATCGGAGTATTTTGTATGTAAATGTAGATCTATCATTTATTGTCTCCTATGTTTAATGTAATTATATCAAAAGTATTAAAAAAATCTAATGAAATTTATATGTTATGACAATTTTGTTGACGAAAAATTTTTAAGATGTTATATTTATGAAAAAAAACAAATAGAGGTATGAAGATTATGTACACCCAAAATCAATATTCAAAAAGTAGAAAAATTTTAAGCAAAAAAGTTCCAGGTCAATATATATTTGCTGAATATTTTTTGCATACAAATAAACAAGATAAATTGTTTAATAAATTGTTAGAAGAAGAGGATTTGGAAAAAATTCCGCCACAAATGTTAGATTCTCGTGTTAATCATTATGTTTCAAAACTAAAAACATTAGAACAAAGATCAGACCATGTAGCATCATGGAAAGATTATCCAAAGTTCGAATTTTTTCAATTTGTTATATCAAATAAAGATTTATATGAGCCTCTTGAGGGTGTGGATTTTGAATTTTTACAAGAATTATCTAAAAAAATTGAAAATGGAGAAATAACTGTAGATAAAGCATTTCAAATGATTAATCTAGACCCTAATTCGGTAGCGTCTTTTGTTGCTACAATGATTGATGATTTTAAGATGGGGGATGATTAAAACATGGACATAAGGGAAATTGTGGGACTGAATGAAGAGCAAAGAGCACAGATTTTATCATCTTGTCCGCCTCCAGATAGGTATATTTTACAAAGTTCTAGCAACAATATGACAGAAGAGCAGTTACAACAGTTTTATAAAGAAACTAAAGCAAAAGCCGATGCTGTTCAAACCATTGAGGACGCAAGTCCGATTGATGTTACTTCTCCAGAATTTATTGCGTTTGCAGAAAGATACACAAAAAATGTAATCAATGAACTTATGAATAATAATTCTATAGGTAAAGAAGGGCAAATGGCTTTTGTGTTGGGATCCCCAGGTGCGGGGAAGTCATCTGCTATTAAGACTGAAAAAGAAAAACTTGGTGCATGGCATGCAGATGCTGATGAAATTAAGAAAAAAATACATAAAGAACTAGGTGTAGATATAAATCATCCAGAAATACATAAAGCATCTGGCTTTGTAATGAAAAATTATATTATTCCAGCCTTACTTTCTAATAAAATAAATTTTATTCAGGAAAAAATTGGTGATGAAATAGGCAAAATGATAAAATACTCCGAAGAGTATGTTAGCCAAGGGTATGAAGTTTCATTATCTTTAGTTCACTGCGATTACAATGTTTGTCGTCAAAGGAATTGCAATAGATGTTTAGAGTCTATTGCAAAAGGCGAAGCTCCTAGACTAGTTGAGGACTCTGCTATTGTAGAATATGCAAATTCTCCAATGGAGACATACCTTTATTTAATGGGGAATATGGGACATTTGTTTGCTAGTGGAACTGCTTATTGCTCAGATGGACCAGATAGACATACTCCACCTCAAGTATTGGAGTCGATTTGTTATGAAAATGGCGAAAGAGTAATGAATACCAGAATTCAAGACTATATAGCTCAAGGCAAAGAGTTAAAACAAAAGGCTATAATTTTAGTAACTAAAAACATAATCTCCCAACTAGAAAGTCTAGGCGATGCAAGTTTGTACAAAGAAGTATATAATGCTGTTAGTGGATATTTAGCGGGCAATGATAGCCAAAGTTTGTCACCACAATGCAGCAAATTGATTTCTTTAATCAATGAAAAATCTAATCAATTATTAATATCTATCTTGAATCCTACAAAAAATGTAAGAGGAGTAGGCGAAAAGTTTGATATGTCCAAACTCGAGCAGTCAATGTTGAGTGAAATTACAGGAGTTATGACATCTTTTAATCTTACTCAAGTATTAGAGGCATCCGAAGAAGTTATGGTGAATTAACAATCAAAATAAATAAATTATTAATTTCAGGTGTGGTATAAATATGAATAATAGTAAAAAAATACAGGATGCCTATGGGAGATGTTTTGTGATATTTTTGAAGAACGCTATGCTTTTCGAGATCTCAAGGCGGTAAGACGACACTCGTCGCCAGGTTCTGCGACTATTCAAACAGATTTGAGCAATCCACATATTGTAGATATGATTGTGCGGTGTATTGCAACTTTGCGACAATTAATTAAGACAGAGCCATTTATAACAGATTATGCTTTTAAAAAAACGAAGCTCTTGAATTTGATAAAGTTTTGGGCACAATATTAATCAATATAAATAAAAAAATTAAACATAATTAAACAGACCACATAAAATGATTTTAGTCCAATTGCGTAAGATGATAATATAATGTAATTTACTAGAAATTTTCTCCTCAACCAAATTACTAAAATCGAACCATAATAAAAAGAAACCTTCTGGGATGAGGTGAACTTCATTTTGCTCTGTAAAAATAAAAAGTTGTTACTTTAAATTCATTATCTCTTATGGAATAATTACCATAGGAGATGTTTTTTTAAGCAGGAATTACATCTAAAATTATGCTAGAAGAAAAAGAAAGTTTGGAAATGAAACTAAGCACTGAGTAACTTGCACAAGCTTTCAAAAAACGCAGTGTGTATATTAAAAAAATAAGAAAACAGAATTTGAAGATAAAAAGATAATTTTATCTTTGTTCATAAATAAGATATTAATTGAGAAAGATTCGGTTAATATATTTTTCAACACGATTCCCACCCATCAAAGTGGGAATCTTTGCCTTGATATCGCAAATGATTGTCACATTTGGAGAAATAAAAAATCCTACGGAAAAGTTCCGCAGGAAAATATACTTGGCTGGGGTGGTAGGATTTGAACCCACGAAATGACGGAGTCAGAGTCCGTTGCCTTACCGCTTGGCGACACCCCAATATGTATTCTTGCTCTCGCGAGAATAATTATTAGTTGGTTGTTAATGCTTGTAGGGTTTGTAGTGCTAATTCGGTAAGTCTAAATTTGCCATACAATTGCCCTTCATGTAACATTTAACATTGTATATTTTAGCAAAAAGAGAATAGAATTGCAAGAGAATTTCGCGAAAATACCTATAAAAGTATTTGGAACTTTGCTATAAATTTGTTAAAATTAAGAAAAACCAAATAAAATTCAGATTATTTTTCTGTAAAATAAATTGTATCTTATACAAATAGGAGTTATTAACTATGGGAAGAATTGTAGTAATTACTGGTGGAACTAGTGGAATTGGACTAGGGCTTAAAGAGTTATTTGAGAAAAATGGTGATACTGTTATAACTTTCTCTACTAGAGAATTGGATGATGTTAATCATTATAGCGGTAGTGTAAGTCATGAGATTAAAGTAAGACAAGTCTTTAATGATATTCATGAAAGATACGGCAAGATAGATATGCTTATTAATTGTGCGGGAATAGGTATGAGTGCTATTACCGAATATGCTCCGTTAGAAGATATTAATAATGTCATGGATGTTAACTTCTACGGTACATTGTATTGTTGTAGAGCGGCACTTGGATATATGGATGCTGGTTCGAGGATTGTTAATATATCTTCCGCAATGGCTCTATACCCTGTACCTTTCCGCAGTATCTATGGTGCATCTAAAGCTGCGATACTTAATCTATCTATGGGGTTAAGGATGGAATTACTTAGTGCGGGCATTGATGTAACAGCTATTTGCCCGGGGGATACCAAGACAAACTTTACTGCTAATAGAATTAAAGATTATACTTCTAGCGAAAGATATGGTGAAAGACTTGCTACTGCAACAGAGTCTAGCGACGCTAGAGAAAATAAGCGTATGCCAGTTGAGAAGGTTGCAGAAAATATCTATAAACTAATTAATAAAAAGAAAACAAAACCTTTCTACATTGTTGGCGGTAAATACAAGTTCTTGTATTTCTTAACAAGATTAACTCCAAAGTCAATGTTAATAAACAAAACTGCTAAGAAGCTTGGCGGAGTAATGGAAAGACCTGTATCTAAAAAACAAAAACAAGCAAAGTCGGAAGTTGTAGCAGAAGCTAAAGTGGATGAGGTTGTAGAGGCTAAGCCTTTGCAAAATGAACCTGAGGATGTAAAAGTTGAAGAGAGTGCTCCAGTTGTTGCTGAAACTGAAAACAAAGAAACATCTGGTGTTAAAGAGAATTCAGTAGAGGTTGCGGAAGCAAAATCTGTTGATAGTACTGACGAAGAAGAATCTGAAGGAAAGTCGGCTGATAATGCAGATGAAGAGAAATCCGAAGAGAAACCTTCTGCTGAAGAAGAAAAGAAATCCACGCTTAATAGTTTGCTTAGCAAAATAACTATTGTTAATAAAAAAGATGATGAGTCTAAAGAAGATTAACAACCTGAATAGGTTAGAGTATAAAAAATAAGTCTTAAATCTTAAGGCTTATTTTTGTTTCTTGTAATGTTTGCCCATAGTAAGATGCCTATCTGAAGAGGGATTCCAATTAGGTATAACATCCAAAATGTGTAGTTAAAGGCAGATAAGTATATTGCTGTAATAAGCGTCCAATTGATTACCGATACAATTAGATAATTAAACTTGCGGTTGCCCCACTTGTGATTAAAGACAAGTCCTACAAATGCTGATGTAGGTATTGCCCAGATAAATATCTGCCAGAAGGTTTCGTTATATGTGAGCTTCCTGTGGACAAAGATAACTGTAGCCATTAGCCATACGCAGAGTATAAAAAGTAGCGTAATTGTTAATTTGTTGCCTAGCTGAAAGCGGTATTTGCGAGAGAGTTTGCTTTTGTTAACAAGGTCTGGCACGAACATCTGTGATAGTTCTACTCCAAAAAACTCGCTTAATTTATTAAGTGTGTGCACATCGGGAATAATATCTCCGGATTCCCATCTAGAGATTGTTTTGTTAGAATAATTAAGTTGTTCGGCAAGGTCGTATTGAGTAAGTTTATTAATCTTACGTAGTTCCTTGATGTTGTTTCCGATAATTTCGTTAACGTTTTCCATATAGATATAATATCACAATGAGTTGCTCTTGTAAAGCAATTTTCTATTGTCAAAACTTACCAAATTCCCGCTATGGTGGAGCAAAAAATTCGTTGGACATTTCGTGGTGTACAATCTATTTTCGTGTCCGACAAGTGTAGACAACAATTTTTTTAAATTGCTTGATTATTTAAATTCTTTATATTAAAATATAATCGAAAGAATATATTAGTAGCTATGCATAATAATATAGGAAGTTCAAGCAAGCAGTGCGAAGCAATATTTGAATTGAACTGACGACTATTTCACTATTGTGTCAGCTGATTTGTCAGCCAAAGGCAATGATAATTGCCGAATTGCGTTAGCAATGACACATAATGTATAATATAGGAAGTTCAAGCAAGCAGTGCGAGGCAATATTTGAATTGAACTGACGACAGTTTCACTATTGTGTCAGCTAAGAATTAGCTTTGTGATGATAATCACAAATATTGACGTTAGTCAATGACACATAATGTATATTATGTCAATAACTAATAATAGGTCGCTAGTTATAAAACTTGTCGAAAAATGTTATATATTAGCACATTTCAAATAAACAGAGGAGAGAGATGAAGCGTAAGACTATATATTATCGTGATGAGCTTAATGACGAGTTTTCGGGTGTGTCACGTAATACTAAAGTTATTGATGATAAATATAAGTACTTGCCAAAGTGTTGGTTGTGGAAGGCTTGCCGATTTGTTGTATATAGATTGGTGATGACGCCCTTTGCTCATATCTATATGAAGCTTAAATTTGGACATAAGGTAATAGGCAAAAAGTCTATTAAAGAGAGTCGAGGTAAGGGTATATATGTCTATGGTAATCATACATTAATGGCGGGAGATGCTTTTATTCCTAACATTGTATGTATGCCACGAGATGTGTATATGTTGGTGCATCCAGATAATATTTCTCTACCAATACTTGGAGAGTGTGTTAAGATGTGTGGAGCTCTACCATTGCCATCAACGGCTGGAGCAACTAGAGGCTTTATGTCTGCTATAGATACAGTAATATCTAAAGGCAAGGTGGTGCAGGTGTATCCTGAGGCACATATTTGGCCGTACTATACAAAGATTAGACCATTTAAGAGCGTGGCGTTTAAGTATCCTGTAAAAAGCGGAGCTCCGGTATATGCAATTACTAATACTTATCACAAAAAGAAAATTGGCAAAACTCCCAAGGTAATAACCTATGTGGATGGGCCGTTCTTTGCAGATATGACATTGCCACTTAAAGAAAGGCAAGAAACACTCAGAGATAAAGTTTACGAAATTATGTGTAGTAGAGCAAAAACAAGTACATACGAGGCAATCGAGTATGTCAAGGAGGAAAATAATGATTAATATAATGTTTGCGGGTAATTATAAAGTATATGATGGTATGCTCATTGCTAGTTTGTCTATCCTTAAGCACTGCAAGGAACCAATAACCGCATATATCTTAACAATGGATTTAACTGAAAAAAATCCTGAGTTCAAACCTATTAGTTCTGAAAATGTTGCTAGGCTCGACGCTCTTTACAAAGAAGTTAACAAAGATTCTTGTGTAAAAGTTATTGATGTCAAAGATGTTTTCTGGGCAAAATTAAAAGATTCGCCAAACAATGAGAACTTTTATACCCCATATACTTTGCTAAGATTGCTTGCTGAGGATATTAAAGAGATACCAGACAAAGTACTTTATATGGATACTGATGTAGTTGCCAATGGCAACATTGCCGAACTATATAATGTTGATGTTGAGAAGTACGAGTTGGCGGGTGTAAGGGATTATTATGGTAAGTTCTTCTTCTATCCTAGATATCTTAATGCAGGTGTACTATTATTTAATATGAAGAAAATAAGGGAAACACATATGCTAACAAAGGCGGTTGACCTTCTGAGGCGTAAAAAAGTATTCCTTTCTGACCAGACTGCTATTAATAAGTATACTAAGAAGAAGTTAATCCTTAAATCGAGATTTAACGAACAAAAGAATCTTAGAGAAGATACTGTGATTAGGCACTTCTCTATGACACTTAAATTCTTTCCAAAATTCAAGAAACAGAACATTAAGCCTTGGCACGTAGACCAAGTTCATGATATTCTGGGTATACATCAATTTGATGATATATTAGATAGATGGCAAGAGATAATTGCCGAAGACAAAAAGGCAAGTGAGGCGAAATCTAAAAAATCTACCGAAGTAAAAGGTAAGGCATCAAAGTCTACTAAATCTACAAATGCTAAGGGAAAAAGTAAAAGTACAAAAACGGCATCAAAGACTGGTAAGGTAGAGCCTAATAAAAATGCTAATAAGAAAAAAGAGGTTAAATAATATGGACGAAGAGAAGAAGATTATTCCTATATTCTTTGCGACAGACGATAATTATATTCCTTTCTTAGCTGTGTCTATGAAGTCGCTACTAGATAATGCGTCAAAAGAATATTTCTATAATATACATATATTAACTGACGGACTGTCTGATGAGAATATTAATCTATTAAAATATAACATGAGCGATAATAGCACCCTAATAGTTGATAACATGAATACTTTCGTCAAGGGCATAGAAGAAGATTTAAATGAGTCGCTAAGAGATTATTATACTATATCTATATTTTATAGATTGTTTATTGCTAAGAAGTATCCTGAGTACCATAAGGCTATATACTTGGATTGTGATATAACTGTAGTTGGGGATATTTCGGAGTTGTATAATACAGAGCTAGATGGTAATATATTCGGTGTCGTAGTTGATGACGTAATTGGTAGTGTAGAAGAATTTAAGGTATATGCGACCGAAGGCGTTGGTGTAAGGTATGATAGATACTTTAATTCGGGTATGCTTGTAATGGATCTCGACAAATATCGTAGCGAGGATATATTAAATAGGTTTATCAAGTTACTTACTACGTATAACTTCGAAACTGCTGCTCCTGACCAAGATTATCTTAATGTTCTTTGCAAGGACAAAGTTAAGTATCTAGACAAGGGCTGGAATAGGATGTCGGTTGATGAAGACTTTGATGGTAAATTAAACCTAATCCACTACAATAATTTCCGCAAACCATGGTATTATGATAATGTTCCATATGGTAAGTATTTCTGGGAGTATGCCAAGAAGACCAATTTTTATGATAAAATTTTAGGTATCAAGAACGCCTTTGGCGAAGAGCAAGCCGAGAAGCATATCAAAGGAGCACAAGGCCTAGTTGCTCAGACTATAAGAGTTGTAAACTCTGATAAGAACTTTAAGAAAGTTTTGTTTGATAAATAACAATAATATAGGAAGTTCAAGCAAGCAGTGCGAAGCAATATTTGAATTGAACTGACGACCATTTCACTATTGTGTCAGCTAAGAATTAGCTTTGTGATGATAATCACAAATATTGACGTTAGTCAATGACATATAATGTATAATATAGGAAGTTCAAGCAAGCAGTGCGGAGCAATATTTGAATTGAACTGACGACCATTTCACTATTGTGTCGGCTGATTTATCAGCCAAAGGCAATGTTAATTGCCGAATTGCGTTAGCAATGACACATAATGTATATTACACGTAATAATAATTTCTTGTTATTGCGTGTTTTTCTTGATATATTTATTTGCAGTAAAATTAATTGTCATGATACAATAATGTTATAATATATGTATGGAGAGCGTGTTATGGATGAGCTAGATAGATACAAGTATTTGTTGGGAGAAACAATTATGATGTATCAGATTATGGAAAATGACCTCAAGCTTATATGTGCAGGTATGCAAGAAGGGAGCTTTTATAAAAACCTCGAAATGGTTCGTAGCACGTATAAAGGTCTAGGACAAGTAGTAATTGCGTTGCAAGAGCTGGATAATCGTAATCCTGTACCGTACTTTAATCGAGAAACATACGAATTACTTAACAAGCTCGCTAGGCAACGAAATTATTATTGTCATCAATGCTGTATGGAATTTTGTTACAATCCTTACTTTAGAGAGTCTATTGAATTTAAAGATTCGCTAGAGTCGTTGGAGCGAACTAATGAGATAATTAAGAGTGTTCAGAATCAAACAAGTATGCATAGAGAAAGCGTTCTTACTAGATACAACCGTGTCTAATAAGGCGTTTTTTTGTGTCTATACAACTTATCCACTTATCCATATGCTAATATTTATAAAATTTGGTGTATAATTATAGAAAGTTGTATAATTTTACAATCTTCTGCATAAAAAAGTGGCCAAACATGAGTAAGTTATCCACTTATCCACATAAAATCATAAGTTATCCACATAAAATTTTGGAACATTTTTCGAAAAGAGGTGCAAAAAACACCTAAACATGAATAACTTGGCGAGTTATCCATGGATAAGTGTCGAACAATTAAAGTAATATTGGTTATATTGATAAGGTGTATATTGTGTGTATATAATGTTGGACTATGCATAGAGGGGAGATGTTAATCTGTATATATCTTAACGCCGGTATCTATAGGACTCATACCCTCGGGAAGGTCTTCGGCTCCCTCTATTACAACGCCTCGTTGTGGCTGATAAATTTCGTGTCTAATCTCGGATTCCTCAATAAGTGTATCGCCTAGATACTTCTGAAGATATGCTCTTGCTTCGTATCCGTCCTTAGGATAGCTTAGTCGGAAATATTCGCCCTTGAATAGCACGTGATTGGAATATTTGCCTTCGGTATCAAGAATAATTTTGTCCCCGCCGGCACTAATAGTGTCGATAGTTTCGCTACGAGTGCGGTAATCGTAATCGCCGTCACGCGAATATATATCTACTGTTACGCTGTTGCTATCCGAATAAGTGTGTATATATAGCGGATATTCTGTATTGTTGGTAAATTTGAGGTCTGCAGTATATTCGCTAACCATAGCATCTAGGGCAAATGGTACATAATATACAGGTAGAGAGTGTTTGTGTACTTCGTTAATCTCGATTCCGCTAAGCAGTAGTGCATTGTATAATGTGGTAGATGCTTGGCATATACCTCCGCCTACCCCATCAGTGAATTCGCCGTTATATATAATAGTTGCAGTCTTATAACCGTTATCGAGAGTGTGTGGGCCGGTGATCGCGTTGAAAGATACCTTTTCTCCCGGATTGATGATCATGCCATCAAAGCAATTAAGAGCCTTGACCACATTGTGTTTCCTGCCACCAGTGCTATCGGCGACGTTGGTGCTAAATGTTGCAACCTTGCGGGTAAGGTCTTGGTTGTATTCTTTGGTAATAGTTGGGACTTCCTCGATAAACTTTAACTCGACATTAACGTTATTGGATGTAACGAATTGGTCGTTGATGTCTTGGTAGAGGGCGGTGCGGTCTACACGTGTTCCATTAACGCTATCGGATATGCTAAAGAGTTCTTTGGTATTGGTGTCGAAATGAATTGTGCTATTGACTGGTGGAATCTCCACCTCTTTTATGATTTCCTCAAGCTTCTCGTCAAGGCCTACAAACATATAATTAAACGCAACATTTACCGATCCGCCAATGCGATTGAACTGTGATATAAGAGTTGTGCGTGCTTGAGGATCGTCAAAGTACTCTTCCTTAAGTTCACTCGCTTCAAGAACAGTGTGTATATCTGTGTTAACTTCGAAGTCTTGTTTGTCAAAGTGCCATGATTTATCTTGGCTAGTAATTGTTAGATTGAACTTCTCTGCCTTCTCATTAAACTTCTTGCCAAGGACTGCCGTAGCTTCGTTACGCGACATACCAGATAGATTGTACCCATTAATGATTGTGCCGTCTGGCAATATCTTATTGTGTGTGTGATCGAGTATGAAAAATTGCCCGATTATAATTAGCGTTAGGATGATTGTTATTATGCTAATGATTGCAAGTGTTCGATTGGTTTTTTGCTTGGATGTTAGGGCTTTGGATTTTGGCAATGGTTTCATCTTAGACATCTCCATAATTTTACTTAAAATTATTTTGTGGAGATTTGATTATATTATGCAGAGCTTGACATGATTGTGTTGACTGTGGAGATTAAGTGAATTATGGATTTGCATGATTTGTTGTGTTTTGTGGAGCAATAATAATTGTAATTGGTATTAAAGTGTGTGTTTTTGACAAAAAGTATAATTTATAATATTGTGTGTTTAATATAAAAAATACCCCTTGCAATTGATGCAGGGGTGATAAATTATTTCTTGTTAGGTGTGACATATAACTTGTATACTAGCTTGCCCTTGTAGTAAGAACCTTCTTCGGTTTCGGATATAATGCACATTTTCTCTAAGTCATCATAGATTAGATCATTGTAATTAATGTAGCTTACAAGTGTCGAATATATTAGCATTAGGGTATCGTGAAGGTTGGTATCGATATAGAATAATCTTTCGGTATAGGTGGTGAAGTTTCGGATACACTCTTCCTCATTAAGTTCTAGTGCTGTAGTTGTGCGGACTTTGTCAAAGTCAATATTCTCAGATAGAGAGATATCTTTGATAAGTTGCATGATCTCGAGAGCAAGGCGGTTGCCTAGATATTTCTTAGATTCGATCTCGCCCATATCAAGAGCTCTCTCGACATCACCGAGTTTAGTAAGGTATTCTTCTCTACGGTATCTATTGGTAAACAGTTGCATCTTGTTAGCACACTCTTTGAGTTCGAGTTTAAGTAATGTCTTCATTTCGCCAAAGGTTGGTTCAAGCACGTTGTATTCTTTGCTCTTGCGATACTTCATTGCGTTGCCTTCTCTTACGAACTTAACTTCGCGATATCTAGTTGGTGTCGACTCATAGAACATGATTGGGGCAATATTAGTAGCTCCCATGAAAGGCATTTCGTTAGTTGGCTTAAGTCCTAAGTTCCAACAAACAAATGCTGATAGATTGACTCCGCCTGTAACACACAGTATAGTTGCATCATCATTGTACTTGAGCATAATATTATTAAGAGCTTCGATATTGCGAGTAAGGCATCCTTTCCAGTCTTCGCCTTCTTCGACAGAACCTACTTCGTTAAATCTCTCTTCCTCGTATATTGGTGCACCTATCTGGCTATTGATTATCTGAGCAGTCTTGCGACAACGATAGAAGTTAGATGTATATATTGCATCAATCTTCTGACCTGCAAGCAGTTCGGCTACAAGTTGTGCGTCTTTGAATCCATTATCGGTTATATCGTCCTCTTGGCTACGAGATTTTCTTTTGTCCACAGCTCTTTCTGCATGGTGGCAATAAATTATCTTCATGTTCTATCTCCTTTGGTTTTCTTAAATGTATTATTGATATCTATGGCGAGCTTGCCCAGATGTATCTTGTTATTGGGTACTGACATATTAAGTACTTGGTTATATAATGTTGATAGTATCTTCGATACATATTTGCTATCGATATTAAGGTCAATGATTTCTTGTGCTGATATATCAAGTTGGTGTATGCTAAGTGGTAGGTTATTAGCCTTTACAAATTTTATTGTGTTATCTAGCCTTGATTTGCCTTGTTTAGTAACAAACGACTCAACTATCAATCTTTCGTTATCTGACATAGTTAGGTAGTTGATTGATGCGTTGGTAATATCTTTGTCATGATTGAGATTAGATATTATTAAGCTAAGCTTCTCAACTATTGAGATTGTATTTCGGCTTGCCTTGAGTCCGTCAATACCAAGGGTTGTTTCGATAATATAACTTAATTGATTGTGAGGGATGTCTTCTCTAACAATACTAATGATAATTGCCACTAGCAGTCCAATTAATCGGCATTGACTTGGGAGAGTGTATATACTCTTCTCAAGTTTGCGACTAATCTTTGGCAATCTGTTTTCGTTGGTAAGCCCGAAGATATATTTGTACACATTACAATCATTAAGCATGGATACGAAAGTTGGCGAGCTTATATTGTAACTAAGGTCGGATACAACAATCTTCTCTAGCTCGGATAGTATGCGTTCCTTGGATATTGATCTTAGCAATGGCGAATATATCTGCATACATTTGTATGTCTTTCGCGATATCTTAAGCCCGTAGGTATTAGCAAAGCGTATTCCTCTTAAGATTCTAAGACCGTCATCAGATAGTGTTTCGTAAGGATCTCTTGGAGTTCTCAAACTTCGGCGAGCGATATCCTTAACGCCACCAACAAGGTCAACAATTTGGGATTTGTGAATATCATAATAGATGCTATTGATTGTGAAATCTCGTCTGAGAACATCTGTTGCGATATCTTCGACAAAGTCTACTTGGTTAGGAGTATGCTCTTTGTTACTAGAATAAGATTCCTTCCTAAACTGGGTATATTCAAGGGTGGTGTTATTGTACGTGATTTGGATAGAACCTAGTCGGCGATTGATGCTCTTGCATTTCGCTCCTAAGTTATCACAAAGTTTAATAACCTCTTCTACTGGCATATTAGATGTTATATCTAGGTCGGTGGATGTCAAATTCATTAGACTATTACGGACATAACCTCCAACTAGATATAGCGAGTAGCCTTGTTTGTGAAATTCGCTAGATATTTTCCTTACTTCTTTATTGACCTTCATAAAGTTATTATAACACTTAAGGGGTGTTAATCAAAATATTTTTTTTGAGTTACGGATATTTATTTTGTAAATTTTGCTTTTGAATTTATATTATTTATAGTACAATATATCTAGTCGCAATTGGTATTGTGGGCAAAAGCTATAGAAATTTGTGGTAATAGTATTGTGCTTAATACCAGTATTGTGGTAATATATTGTTGTATACAATTAGTTAAACAGTGATATGTAATCGCCGGGAGGGGTGACATGGTTGTTGAGAATAATAGGAAGGCAATGTATCTATTTGCTGGCTTGTGCAACACAATAATTGGTGCTTGCGGGATGTTGCTTGGCATAGTATTATTGCTATTGGGCAACATAGTTAAAGGGGTAATAACCGAGAGTGATGAGTTCGTGAAGGAATTCGTGGATATGCTTATTGAGGAAGATGCTGCTACTTATGGGTATTTGCTCGAGAGTAGCAATGCAGAAGTTGCCGATTTAATTATGGACTACTTCTATTTAATCGTGGTACTAATGGTGGTTATTGCTATTGTTCTAATAGCTTTTGGTGTTATTAACTTAATACTAAGGAGCAGGCATGGGCAGATTTTTGGGCGTTTGCCATGGTTAAGGCATATATTCGTAACGGTGACATGGTTATTAATGTTATTTAATCCAATTAATATTGTTACAACTATTGCTGTGTATATTGGTAAGAAGGATAATGGTAACAACAATCCAGATTCTAATAAGTTGTATTCGGCAAATGATGAGAAGGAAGTCGTATGAGAGGAGCTACTTGGAAGAGAATTTATTATTTCTTGAGTGCGGTAATTAGATTCGTTAGTTCGATACTATTATTTGCGTCACTGATACTAGTTAAGATATTTGTTGATCCGCAAATATGGTGGCTCAATGTATTGTTGTTTGTATTAATGCTAACAACTTTGGCATCAGGGCTATTTAACTTGGTGTTGTGTGGACTAACGGCATCTGCTTATCAAGAAATGTTTAAGATGCAATTAATATGCTTTATTAGTACATTGCTCACTGGAGATATCGTTAGTTCGACATTTACAGGGCTGGCTACATTTATTAAGGTAGAGGAAGAAGAAATCCTTGCCGAGAGAATATATAATACTAAGACTTTTAGATACAAAAATAAAGAAGAGGTTAAGAAAAATCATGATAAGGAAGAGAGTAATTAAAGGTGGCGGCTGGATGCTAGCTGCAGCAATTATTAGCTATACTACAATGGCTCTTAATATAATTGTTGCGGGGCTAATAGCTTTTGACCCATGGGGTATAATAGATATTGTTAATCAGATGTATGCCGAAACTGGTTACGAGATGGATACAACATTTATGTTGTTGGAATTGTGTCTAATCGCACTAGTTAACTTGTCTGCAGGAATTAGGTATATGAGTATTAGACGTAGAGGTGTTAATCCTAGACGTAGTACAAGTTATATGTTCCAGCCGGTTATTCAGATGTGCTTTGGATCATTGCTAGCAGGATTGCTTGCATTGGTTGGTATTGTTCAGATGTCTAAAGTATCTATCGAACCTATTAAGTATATGGAGAGAGAAAGTAGCGAAGACATTGAGGTTTTTGGCGGTAAATATCGCAAAGAAGCAATGGTTGAGGCTATTACAAGACTTAAGGAATTAAGGAGCAAAGGGGCTATCAGCGAAGACGAATATTACGCAACGCTAGACAAAATATTAGAGAGTTAAAGCCTATACAATAATTTAATTATTGGGTATTGACTAAAGCAAAAAGGTGTGCTAGAATATAAGTACACTTTTTTTAAACGAATTTTCTTAAATTTTGGGGGAGAATTTATGGATAATATTTTAAGCACAATAGATAAATACAATTTAATTGCTAAGGGTGACGTTGTTGCTGTGGCTTGTTCTGGTGGTAAGGATAGCATGGCTCTGCTACATTATCTATGGAACAATAGAGAATCAATCGGTTGCGAAGTTGTAGCAGTTAATATTGACCATTGCATACGCAAAGCAAGTTCCGAGGATAGTGCTTTCGTTAGTAACTACTGCAAGAAGCACGGAATTAAGTTGTATTCGCACAAGGTGGATGCCGTTAAGTATTCGCAGGATAATAAGCTTACTATCGAACAAGGTGCTAGGGATTGTAGATACAAGGTATTTGCTAGCCTTGTTGAGAAGAAGTTGGTTAATAAGATAGCTCTTGCCCATCATTTGCAAGACCAAGCAGAAACAATACTACTTAACCTATTCCGCGGTACAGGTATATCTGGTGCTAGTGGTATGGATTATATAAGAGATAATATGTATATCCGACCAATGCTTAATACCGCACAAGCGTCTATACTTGCGTACCTTGGCACTAACGAGATTCCTTATGTAGAGGACGAAACTAACCACGATAACGATTATAGCCGTAATTATATTCGTAACAAGATTATGCCTTTGGTAAGATTTAAGTGGCCTAGTGCAGATAGAGCTATAGCCAACTTTGGTAAGAACTGCAAGCAAGACGAAAGCTATATCCAGTCTACAATCAGTGAGAGTGCAATATTGCCGGAAGAGGGCTTGGTAAGAATTAACTTTGGGTACTTTGTATATCCAGATGCTTATGTGTTTAGATTAATCCTTAAGGCTCTTAAGAGAATAGGTATTACTAGTAATGTGGAAACCAAACATCTTAAGATGATTAAGAATATGGCACTTGAGGCTGAGAACGGTACAAAGATTAACCTAGCAGATGGTCTAACTGTTATCAAAGAATATAACTATATAACATTTACCAATCGCAGAACGAAAGTAAGAAATAAGACATACGAATTTAAACGTGGCAAGTTGGATATATCTGGCTACGGATTAATAGATACTAACGTTACCAAGAAATTTGATGTGTCGGCATATACCCACCTTGTAGATATATCTAAACTTCCTAAAGATGCCGTATGGAGATTCCGTAAAGATGGCGATACATTTGAGAAATTTGGTGGTGGAACTAAGTCACTTAGCGATTATCTAATAGATAAGAAAGTCCCAGTAAGACTTCGTGCTAATACTCCGGTACTAGCCAAGGGTGGCGAGATCTACATAATTGCAGGAGTAGAGATATCTGACAAAATCAAAGTAGACAAGAATACTAAGTCTGCATATGGTATTAATGTTAAGAGATTCTAAGCAAACAAAAAACAACCTATTTAGGTTGTTTTTTTGCTGTTATGAATTAGAATCATAGGTAATTAGAAATGAGCGGTTGTATGTCATTTGTTAATAAATTATATAAGAATTTAATCCTCGATATCACTATATACCAAATGGTTGTAAAATACTTTACAACAACCAAATGGTTGCCTTGTCATAAAAATAATAAAATTCATACTATATAGATAAAAAACTTGCATATTGACAACTCGTATATGTGTGATATAATTATAATAATATGTGCGTGGATACATTGGTGGATGTATATATTGTATGGATATATCCATTGATTTGAGTAAAAGATTGGGGGAGATTTCATGCGTAAGTGTAAAGTAATTGTAACATATGGTGGAGTTGCAAGGATGATGCTGGTTCTTGATGAGGAGTCTTGCAAGTGCGAGTACAATGGCAAGCAGATAAGTATTAATCCTAGCTTGTTGTTGGATAAGATAGAAGGGATAATCTCTACCTGGGGACAAGAGCCTGCTATCAAGGGTTTGGTAATGGATGGCATGGATATAGATGTGTATTATGTATCGGGAGATATTGAGAAGTCTTATACATATAATAACCTAACTATGCCAGATAATGCGGGCGAACTAATATCTCTAATGGAGGGGTTGCATGACTGACGAAGAGATATTAGATACATTGCTCGATATTAATCTTGATGGCATAATCGAGTGCATGATTGAGGTCATGGGCGAGAAGTATAGAGATATAATAGAAGATAGGTTACAAGGGGTGCAGTTCTATGGTGTTGCAGATAATAGAACTGCAATTGAGTACATTAATCAGGTTATTTATAATACCGAGGCTTGGAGAGATAATCGCGGTTATTATCTGCATTGGAGTAATATAGATAAATACAATGATCAAGTTTATGATAAAATTAGAACTCTCTATGATATCCGAAAAATTCTATCAGACAAGCAAAAAGAACTAGATGATAGAAAAGAGATCATGGATGCCGAGATTGAGGAAGATATAAAGAAGTGTAGAGCAGATCTATCTGATAGGACGCAAAGGCAATTACGTTTCGTGCCAGCAATTGATAAGTGGCTTGATGACTTTATTTGTGATAGTGATAGGAAGATAATTGGCAATGACGAGATAAATCTTATGGATTTACTCTTCTGTATTAATAGAGATTCTTTATACGAAAATAGTGATTATTTGCGTATAGCTAGAGCTCGTCAAATTGTTAATGCACGAAAGGGTGTTTATGAATCCTTCAGGTATGACAATACTCCTATTGAGTGTGCTAGTGTAGAGAGAATTAAGAAAATTGGCGTTGTTGGGGCAGATAACAAGAAACAAATACAAGAACGTTGCTATAATTGGACAAACGAGAGCATGTACTATAGAGAAGGAACACACGGGGTTAATAATCTAACTCTTGGACTTGATGGTAAGATGAAAAACTTTATTGGACTTAGGCTTAGCCATAAATCTAATGATGGATATACAATTCACGAGATAGTACATGCCGCAACTAGTAGAGATGTAATAGGTCACTTTGTTTGTGGGTTATTTAATAGTGGGTTTGTTGGTGATTTAAGATACTTTAACGAAGTTATCACCGAGTGGCTAGCAAAATTAATTCTTGATCTTTATAAGAAAAGATATCCGCCTATGAGTGGAGCGTTTTATTCTAATTCTGATTATACCAAGGCAACAGATATGATGACTGATTTTCTTAATAAATACAAAGACGAAATAATATATGCTATAATGGTTAATGAGGCACCATTTATAAACGGAAGACTACAAGGGCGAAGCTATAATTCGATAACGTTTAAGATAGAAAATGCATTAAGAAATTTTATAATGTATGGACAATATTCCAAGGAAGATACCGATTTCATTAACTCGTTGAGCAGCATGGAATTGGAACATGATGATTCTTGGAGTAAAGATATGAATATTGTGTAGAATAGCCGATGTTATTGTTAATAAAAAAGCGACTGGATATAGTCGCTTTTTTGTGTGTATTGATATTAGAACTGGATGCGTTCCTCGATATACTTCTCGACGTCAGTCAATGGGATACGTATCTGTTCCATGGTATCTCTATCACGGATTGTAACTGTGTTATCCTCAAGTGTATCAAAGTCGATTGTAACTGAGAAAGGCACACCAATCTCGTCTTGTCTACGGTAACGCTTACCAATAGAACCTGCCTCGTCATACATACACATAAATTTCTTAGAAAGTTGGTTGTATAGTTCGATAGCTTTTTCGTTAATATTCTTCTGAAGAGGAAGGATTGCTACCTTGTATGGAGCGATAGCTGGGTGAAGTTTAAGAACAACTCTGCTATCTCCGCCCTCAAGCTCTTCCTCGTTGTAAGCTTCGGATAAAACTGCAAGCATAAGTCTATCTGCACCGATTGAGTACTCTATTACGGTTGGGATATATTTCTCATTGGTAATAGGGTCTAGGTACTGCATTGACTTGCCACTAAATTCTTGGTGACGACTAAGGTCGTGTGTTGATCTATGGTGGATACCATTAAGTTCGCTCCAGCCCATAGGGAAGTTGTAGAAGATGTCGCAAGCTGCCTTGGCATAGAAGGCAAGTTTGTCGTGGTCGTGGAATTTAAGATTGTCTGCACTAAATCCTAGGTCTAGTAGGAACTGTTTAGCTTTCTCTTTGTAGTCTTCGTAGATATTCATACTCTCGGTATCTCTGCAGAACTTCTGAAGTTCCATCTGTTCGAATTCGATTGTACGGAAGATGAAGTTTCCTGGAGTGATTTCGTTACGGAACGACTTACCAATTTGTGCAATGGCGAAAGGAACTTTCGCTCTCATGCTACGTTGGATATTAAGGAAGTTAACGTACTCGCCTTGGCAAGTTTCTGGTCTTAGATACACAACATCCTTCTCTCCGTCAAGAGTACCTCTGCTGGTTTCGAACATTAACTTAAATTGTCTAATTGGTGTCCAGCTAAAGTTGCCACAGTGAGGGCATTTAACTTGGTGCTCGTTGATGTAGCTCTCCATCTCTTCGTTAGTCATAGCCTCAGCAGAAACTGTACCTTTGCTATGGTCTTCGATAAGGTTGTCAGCACGGAATCTCTGTTTGCAAGACTTACAGTCCATCTTAGGGTCTGCGAAGTTCTGAGTATGACCACTCGCATCCCAAACTCTTGGGTTCATAAGTATTGCAGCGTCTACGCCATAAGTGCTAGGATCTTCTTGTACGAATCTCTTCCACCAAGCACGCTTGATATTATTCTTGATTTCGACACCTACTGGGCCATAATCCCAAGTATTACCCATGCCGCCATAGATCTCGCTACCTTGGAATATTATACCTCTGTTCTTACAAAGGTTAACTATCTTGTCCATTGTTACTTTGCTCATAATAATTTCTCCTTTTTATTTAAATTTTTTAATTGATAGAGAATATAAAAAATCCCTATCTACCATACACATAATATGTGTAAGACTAAATAGGGACGATTATTAACCGCGGTTCCACCCTAATTGATTATGAGAAGTTTCCTCACAATCCACTTTGAGATCGATTAGTGATTTTTGTCGATAAATCACTATTAAAGTCGAGTAAAATATTTACTATCTCCTTGGGGTAATTTGCCAGATTACCTTAGTAACGGAGAATCTATCTTAGATATTGTATCATGTTTTGTATGGTTTTTCAAGTGTTTTTTTGCATGATTTTATGTGTATTTATGATAATTTGTAGCAAAAAACCTCTCAAAAGATTTGAGCAAAGGGGCAAGGTATGTTAATATAATAGTAGTACTTAATACTTAAGAAGGTAAATTAATGGCAAGTAAAAAAAGTAAAATTAAAAACAAAAAGGCCAAAGCTAAGGATCTTCCAGCTAGTGAAGAGCTAGAGCAAGTAGCAACGACCAATGAGGATGTTGTAGCTGTAGAGTCTGATGAAGTTAGTGTTGTAGAAGAGCCTCAAGAGGTTAACAATGATAATTCGGATGAAGAAGATAACTTGGTATTAGACGAGTCTTCGGGCGAGCTGAAGAGAGGCCCTACTATTAGAGCACCTAGGATTATAACCAAGGATGAGCCTAAAGCTAAGTCAAAAAAGAAGAAAGACGAGATTCAGATTGAAAGATACTCTCCTAACTTCAAGGTAGGACTTAGTGCCGAGCAAGTTGAGCAGAGGATGGCTCAAGGGTTAAATAATACTGTGTCCAATAAGAATAACAAGACTTATCGAAGTATTATTCTTGGTAACATATTCACATTTTTTAACCTATTATCTTTCATTGTAGCAATAGCGTTATTGTGTGTTGGTTCGTGGAAAGATTGTTTCTTCCTAATAATCGTAGTTGCCAATATGTTAATTGGTATTATCCAAGAGGTTAAGGCCAAGAAGACTATTGATAAGATTTCGCTAGTATCTAGCCCGATGGCGGTAGTCGTAAGAGATAAGATAGAGAGCAAGATTGAAGTAAAAGATATCGTTCTTGACGATATTATATTGTTGCAGACTGGCAAGCAGATATGTGCAGATAGTATTATTGTGGATGGATCGGTAGAGGTTAACGAGAGCTTGCTAACCGGTGAGAGCGTTGCTATTAAGAAGAACAAAGGAGATATCCTATATAGCGGAAGCTTTGTTGTTGGTGGCAAGTGTTATGCAAGGGTTGACAAAGTTGGAGGAGATACATATACCTCGAGACTATCTTCGCAAGCGAAACAATATCAGAAGCCTAATAGCGAGCTTATGAATACACTTAATGTGCTCATTACTGCAATTGGTATTATCATTGTACCTCTTGGAGTATTAATGTTCCGCAATAACTATCTACAACTTAACCAAGATGTAGTGCCAACTATAGAGAAGACTGCGGGGTCGATTATTGGTATGATTCCTGCAGGTATGTTCTTACTTACAAGTATGGCTCTAGCGGTAGGTGTTGTTAAACTTGCTAAGAAGCGTACACTTGTACAAGACTTGTATTCGATAGAGATGTTGGCAAGAACAGATGTATTGTGTCTAGACAAGACTGGAACAATTACTGATGGAACTATGAAGGTTAATAGTGTTGTTCAGATTAAGACAGACCTTAAGTATACTCTAGATCACTTGATTGGATCAATGCTTACTGCACTTGAAGATAATAACCAAACAAGTAGAGCACTTATAACACACTTTGGTTATAGCAAAGATCTAACTGCGGAAACTATTCTTCCGTTTAATAGTACCAGAAAGATGAGTGGCGTAACATTTACCACTGGCGAAACATTTGTATTTGGTGCACCAGAATTTGTGTTGCGGACTAAGAACGCCCAAGTAGAAAATCTAGTTAAAACTTATGCAAGCAAGGGATTCCGAGTACTCCTATTTGCAGAGTGTGATGGAGAGATTAAGGAAGACAAAATCCCTCTTAAGCGTACACCTATAGCAATAGTTGTTATCGAAGATCATATAAGAGAAGATGCGATGGAAACTATTGAGTGGTTCAAGAGCAATGGTGTTGCAATTAAGATTATCTCAGGAGATAACCCAATTACAGTAAGCGAAGTAAGTCGTCGTGTTGGTGTTGAAAATGCAGACAAATATATTAGTTTAGAAGGATTATCTCAGCAACAAGTAATTGATGCTGCAGATCAGTATACTGTATTTGGAAGAGTTAGTCCAGAGCAGAAGAGTATCCTTATCAAGGCTCTTAAGAACAAAGGTCACAAGGTTGCCATGACTGGTGATGGTGTTAATGATATATTGGCACTTAAAGAAGCTGATTGCAGTATTGCAATGGCAAGCGGATCGGAGGCAACAAGGCATGTAAGTAACTTGGT
Organism: Clostridiales bacterium; assembly: GCA_015055665.1. GTDB lineage: Bacteria > Bacillota > Clostridia > Christensenellales > UBA1242 > UBA11490. The sequence continues at coordinate 19,659 of SVHX01000008.1, read as the reverse complement.
ATTACTTGATAGCAATTTCTCGAGTCTTCCTAGTGTTGTTAGCGAAGGTAGACGAGTTATTAATAATATTCAGAAGTCATCTTCATTATATCTCATGAAGACATTGTATACGATATTGTTGTCTGTCTTCTGTTTGGTGTTAACCGTAGATTATCCGTTCTCAACCAAACAAGTATTGTTACTTGAAATATTCGTAATAGGTATTCCTTCGTTTGCATTGGCACTACAGCCTAATAACGAACGGATTAAGGGTAAGTTCCTGCCTACCTTGTTATCCAAGGCTATGCCGGGAGCAATCCTTATGTTCTTAGGAGTAATTGCTTGTTACTTCTTTGACAAGTTTATTGGTACAGATGGTCAGTATCAGACAATGGCATCTCTTGCTATTACATTTATAGGTCTTATGGTTCTATTCAGACTATGCAAGCCGTTTGATGTATTTAGAGGTATAATGTTTGCATCTGTCACAGTATTATGTGTTCTTGTTCTAGTGCTTAGTCAATGGGGCGGTGGGTTCTTTGAGTATGTAACACCTAATGTACAGAACGTTTTATTTATAATCGTATTAATCCTTGCATCTTATCCTGTTTATGATTGGATTGTTAAAGGATTAGACAAACTAATATATATCAAGAAAGAATAATGCGAAGGTGTTCTCATGAACAAAGTAACTGATATTAAACATATTAACAAAAAGATCGAAAGCAACGTTGAGAAACTTGTTCTTGATACAGATAGTAGATATAGAGGTCAGCTATTTACTCTAGTTAACAAAATTCTAGCTAAGAACAATGTCAAGATAGTTCTTCTTGCCGGCCCTAGTTGTGCCGGTAAGACAACTACTGCTAATCTTATTAAGCAGATACTCGAACTTAAAGGCAAGGCTGTAGATGTTATATCTATGGATGACTTCTTCATAGATTTAGACAAACGCAAGCCGTTACCTAATGGCAAGCCTGACTTTGATAGTCCAGATGTAGTTAATTACGAGCTTATGAAGGACTGCTTTAGCAAGTTCTTTAGTGGGGAAGATACTTACTTTCCAGAATATGACTTCAAGAACAGCAAGTCAATTCCTAATAGTAAATTATATAAGTATCGTCCTAACTCGATTATTATTTTCGAGGGTATTCATGTTCTTAATCCAATGCTCCTTGATAACCTAGGAACTAAGGATTACTTTAGGCTATATATTAGCCCGCTTAAGTCTTTCAAGAAGAACAACATTGTTATGTCAACCAAGAATCTTAGACTGCTTAGGCGTGTTATTAGAGATATTCAGCGAAGAAGTACTCCTGCGACCAAGACCATGCAGATGTGGCCAGAGGTTATAGAAGTGGAAGAAAAGTATATCGAGCAATTCCGTACTAAGGTTGATTATTATGTAGATACTACTCAAGATTATGAATTGGGCGTCTACAAGGGCGAGATTAATAGATTGGTGTCAGAAGGCAAGCTCAAGCTTGAAGATGTGCCTTTCTATGATATCGTGGGTACAGTTGATGAAATATCCAAGAGCCTTATTCCAGAAACTTCACTTATGTGGGAGTTTGTAGACAGACCCCAAGATTAGTAAAGATATAACCTATCAGTTTAGATGAATCTGATAGGTTTTTTTGTCGGTATATTCGTTGCCAGTATTTACCAATATACAATTTAGTGATATTTGCTTGTCAATAATTAAGCGGTGTGATATACTTTACTTAGAACAAATGTTCTAGTGGTGAGGTTGTGGGAAGATATATATTGCATTGTGATCTTAATAACTTTTATGCAAGCGTAGAGAGTCTATATAATCCAGAGATTAGGAATAGAGCGGTTGTTGTGGTGGGGGATGAAGAGAAGCGACATGGAATTGTGCTTGCCAAAAATGCCGTTGCCAAGGAGAAAGGCGTTAAGACTGGAGATGTTGTCTGGGAAGCTAGGCAAAAGTGCGGAGATCTTGTGTGCGTGCCTGCTAGGCACGAATTGTATCTATGGGTAAGCAAGCAAGTTAAAGACATATATAGGGAGTACTCGAGCAGGGTAGAGAGCTTTGGGATAGACGAGGCATGGATAGATATATCTCATCTGGCTCGTAACGATAAGGAAGCGGTTGAGATAGCTAATAATATTAGATCAAGGGTTATTGCCGAGATTGGATTGACAATTAGCGTTGGTGTAAGCTTTAATAAGATATTTGCTAAGCTCGGTAGCGATATGCAGAAGCCTAACGCAACAGTTCTTGTGTCTAGGGATAATTACCAAGCTAAGGCGTGGCCGTTACCTGTAGGAGAGCTACTATATGTGGGAAGAGCCACCAAACGCAAGCTCGAGCGAGCTAATATAATGACAATTGGCGACCTTGCTCGTACTAGTGTGGACTATCTTAAGCTTACACTTGGCAAGGTCGGCGAGGAATTATGGAAGTTTGCTAATGGCCTAGAGGATAGCGAGGTGGCTAGAGTAGATGATGCAGATAAGGTTAAGTCGTTTGGTAATAGTACAACTTGTCCAATAGACCTTACAACTGACGAAGAGGTTAAGAGCGTAATATACGTGCTTGCCGAAAGTGTAGCCGAGAGGATGGCTCACAAGGGGTACTATGGTAGCACTGTATCGTTGTGGGTCAAAGATAATTCGCTAACATCTTTCGATAGACAAGCAACGCTAAGCTTTCCAACTAATGTGTCGTCAGATATTGGGGCTAAGGCGTATGAGTTATTCAAGGCTTGTTATGATTGGCACTTGCCTGTTAGGGCAGTGGGAGTAAGGATTACAAGTCTTAGCCATGGGGATTTGCAAGTAGATATATTTAGTAATCTTAGCGGGCTAGAGAAGCATCAGAAGTTGGAGCGAACTATCGAAACCTTGCGTGCTAGATTTGGCTACAACTCAATTAGGCGTGGGAATATTATGGGGTACGAGGAACTAAGTAATATTAATCCTCATAGCGAAACACATATAATTCATCCAGTAGGATTTTTTAAGGGGAGATAATTATGGGTAAGAAATGGGTGGCAGTATCTGCTAATATTGATGAGTGTGGGAACAAGACTCCTACAAGCATTGTGTATAACGAGCAAAGATTTGAGATAGATAGAGTGCTAGATGTCAAGTCCTGTCCGTCTTTCAAAGCCGGTGGGATTGGAGAGAGATATACTGTTCGTATTGGTAATAGTACCACCTATCTATTCTGCGAAAGAGGTAGGTGGTTTGTCGAAGAAAAAGTTTAACTATCTGGTACAAAAAAATATCCCTAAGGCACATTAATATTACCTTAGGGTTGAAGTGAGAAAAATATAAAAAAGGATAGATACTTAAATTGTCTTAAATTATGGGATTGGGGAAGACAATTGGTGGAAAAGTATCTATCATTGGTTATATAATAACATAAAAAAATGCATTTGTAAACAATTATTTTGAAAATTTTTAAAAAGGATGAATATTCGTAAGTGTGAATAAATATTCTGGATGTGTTGTTGATGTATAAAACGGCTTAATTGCGTGTGTTTTGCAATATAAATATATGCAAATTCAAGGTGCGTTATTGAAAAATTTGTTAATAAAACTAAAAAATTTATTTCGACAAGAAAAATAAAAAAGTGTCAAATAAATTTTTTTTTATTATTTTTGGCTTTACATTGATTTTTTTATCTAGTATAATATATCTAGAGGGAAAAATCTATAATAAGAATTAGACACGAAAAACAAACATCGATAGGCGAATAATTCACTCTATAACTAGAGATAATAAAGTAAGTGTTTTAATCTTCAAGGAGAAGAAATGCAAGAGAAGTCTTTTAAGGCAAGAGATATGATAATTGCAATATTTTGCACTTTGCTAGCAATACTATGTATTGTCTTCTATTTCTTACCTGCTTTCAATGTAGGAGAGGCTACGAGTACATTTGCTGAGCTTGAGTATACATACTTTAGTGGTTGGGAGATAACAAGAGCAGCATTTACCGGTACTAAGGTAATTGGTTATAACTGGGATGCTCTTATGTATATCAAAGATACTTATGGCTTTGCAATAATTATTGCTGGTGTGCTTATGCCTTTAAGTATTGTTTGTAGTATTACAACAGCTGTATTTGCGTATATAGCTTGGCTTAAGAAAGAGAGCTTCAAGAAGTTCTGCTTCCTATTTAGTTTGGTCGGTATGATATTCCAGACTATATCACTAATACTTATTTGGTTCCTTGCTATTATGACCAAAGAACCTTATGCATACGGGTACTTCGCTGCTAGCGTTAAGGGCGGTATGTCTTATGCATCATTTGTTAGCTTGATACTTGCATTTGTAATTGCGATAGTTGCTTGTGCATATAACTTCTTTATAGATGGCGAAGACGACGAGTACGAAGAAATCGAAGATGACGAAGAGGAAGAAGTTGTTCGCAAACCAAGAAAGAGAATTATCGAAGTAGATGATGACGAATACGAAGAAGTAGTTGTTGTTAGAAGAAGAAAGGTTGCTCCATCAGCTAAGGTGGACAAGCCGGAATCAAATAATGAAGATAAGTTTGTGAAAGTAGAGAAGACTCTCCCTAGCAAAACTCCTACCAAATCAACTACTGCATCAAAACCTGCTACAACTAGAACTACTACAACTCATAGAACTACTACTAAGAAATAAATATAAAATATCCTTGAGGTTAACCTTCAAGGATATATTTTTTTTGTTCGGATTTTTTAGTAATAAATTTGTTATAAAGGAAAATATAAAAATTATCGTGGTCAATAATTTTGTATTGATTGTCTGAAACTTTTTTAAGAAGTTCAAATATTTCTAATGAATCTAAAATAAATTCTATGTAGTCTAAAGGTTCTTTGGTAATACTAGATAATTCGCTAGTTGAAATAAGATCCTTATAGGCTATGACTTTTATTTCTTTGGAAGTTATTTTTGTGTTGTTTTCAATTGTTTGCTGTTGCATTATAACTCCTTATTAGTTTGATAATAGTGATTTTTATTAGTATCGCATAAGAATTGGCAAAAGTCAACAAATATTACCACACAATCAATATTTTATTCTCTTTAAGACAATATGCCAATTGAGAGTAGTAATTATTATGAAACTTTGTACATTATAATTAATGTACGAGGTGAGTTTATGGATAGAAAGGAATTGGTCTTTAGATTAGGAACAGTTCGGCGAGAAGCTAACCTATCGGCTAGAGAACTGTCGTTAAGGTTAGATAAAAATGATGGTTATATAAATAGGATGGAAAGTGCCAACGGTTTTATGCCGAGCATGGAACTGTTCTTCAAGATATTGCAAGAATGTAATTATACTCCAGAGAAGTTCTTTTATCACGATCCAAAGTCGTATGACAAAGATATGGAAATTCTTGAGAAGTTTAAGAATTTGACGGACGATAAGAAAGAGGCATTATTATTACTACTTAAAGATTTCAAATAAGGCACTATACTATTATAGTGTTTTTTTTGTTTGTTCTTGGATATCAGTTAACTATAATTAAATTATCTGATATAATTATGAAGATATAAAAAGAGGTTGATTATGCATTGTAATATGTGTCCTAGGCGTTGTGATGTTGATAGGGTAGATAATCTAGGTGTATGTGGTATGAGTAGTGGGCTTCGTGTTGCCAAGGCGTATCTGCACAAATGGGAAGAGCCGTGTATCTCGGGGGATGCGGGAAGCGGGACGATATTCTTCTCGGGGTGTAATCTTAAGTGTGTGTATTGTCAGAATTACGAAATAAGCAGTGGTGGCAGGGGGTATGATATTACTCCTAATAAACTTGCAGAGATATTCCGTATGCTGGAAGACAAGGGGGCTAGCAATATTAATCTCGTTAGTCCTTCACATTATGTTGTTGCTATCAAAGAAGCACTTGATATATATAAGCCCAATATTCCAATTGTATATAATAGTAATGGGTATGATAGCATTGAAGGTCTTGAGTATCTGAAAGGATATATAGATATTTATCTTGTTGACCTTAAGTATATGGATGGGGAGATTGCTGGTAGATACAGTCATGCAATCGATTATCCAGAAGTTGCAAAGAAGGCAATTCTTAAGATGATTGATTTGCAACCAGAAAATATCTTTGAGGGAGATATGCTTAAGAAGGGTGTGATTATTAGGCATTTGGTATTGCCGAATAATATAGAGAATAGCAAGGCTTGTTTAAAATGGATTAAAGACAATGTCAAAGATCCAATAGTCAGTCTTATGGGGCAGTATACACCAATGTACAAGGCATCAGAGTATCCGGAAATTAATCGCCCACTCAAGAGTATTGAATATAAAATTGTTGAGAAGGCAATGCTTGATATGGGATTAACTAATGGGTATACTCAGGAGCTTAGTAGTGCCACAACAGATTATACTCCCATCTGGGATGGCGAGGGCGTTATCTAGTAATAACTATAGGTTGAAGAAAAAAAGAAGGCTAAACAGTAAATGTTTAGTCTTCTTTTGCTTGTGATTAATAATCGCCAATACTTCCGCCTGCTTCTTGGTAGTCAAATGCTTCGTTGAAGATTGGTATAGCACTCTCTATTGTAAGAGGTTTGCCTGTACCAAGCAGTGGGTTAGTGTAATCCATATTATCTATATCAGCTGTATATGGAAGGAACGCTTGTAGTGCTTGGAAAGATACTGTAAATGATAATTTTGCATTAGCGAATACATTAGTTAGTGCGTCGCCAGGAAGAGCAAATGTTCCGTTGACGAAAGGTATTATGGAACTTGCAATCTTCTTCTGACCATTAGTTCCAAGAACATCACCAACTTCGATATTAGGGACTATCTCGTACAAGTAATATGATAGACGATTAGCATCTGTTGCTTCGTAGTCACTACGATTAACAGTCTGAGTATAGGTGTTACCACTTGCAGTTATTCCTGCAGGAGGAGTGTCTGCGTAGGTATCGTTAGCACCAGTTATAGTGCCGCCATTGTCTACAATCAAGTACCACCAGCCACCGACCGTTGTACTAATCTCGTTGGAGTTGGTGTCATTACCGATAGACGGATCAATGTATAGCCAGCTTGCGTTCATGCCTAGTCCTTCGACCTCAGGTGTGTCTGGATCGTCAGGTGTTTGGATATAAGTACTACTATCGTTAATCAAGCTAACAAAGTAATTGTTAAGAGATATGTTAAGTGCGTTGATGCTACTAGATAGTGTACGTGTTACCTCGTTGCCGTACTCGTTAACATAGAATTCCACATAGGTATTCATATAAGCTGTTGTACGAGCTTTGTAGAAGCTTCGGCTTTCGGTCTTGTTGCCAGAGCCATCAAGAATCCATACGCCATAGAATCCATTGCCGCTACCACCAGGCACTTTGTTACTATCTCCGCCACTAGCATTAACAGTTCCGTCAAACGGAGTTGGCATCTTGGCGTAATTCTGGTCATCAGTAATCGAACGGCTACCCTCGTATTCGCTCTGAGATACGTATTTCCATTTGTATATGGACTTAAGTGTACCCGCCTTGATTGCGGTCATTTCTGCTCCGGCAATTGTGGAGCTAGTAAATGTTGTATCGGCAACATAATCTCTACGTCCTGTGTGAGTCTGAGTACTAGAGTCATACGAATAGGCATCATTAGAGGAGTGAATAGCTCCGGTAAATCCTTCTACTTCTTCGGTAGAAGTATTTGTAATTTCTCTAGTGAAAGTCGATTGGCTCTGCACTGGATAGTTTGCCGAATAAGTTGTTCCTGTAAAGTTATTAAATCCTACAGTTGGGTCAAACTCTATATCGATACCGAATCTAGCACGAATTATACTAGTAGTTGTAGTGGTTACTCTGCCTTCGTTATTAACATAATATGCATTACCTTCGGAGTCGGTATAAGCATTGCCGATATTGCCAGTATTAGCACCTGTGCTGGTATCTGGAATTGGATTATCCTCGACTGTACTTGTTTCGGTAGTGGAATACACACGAGCTGAGCTATGTATTTCGACCTTCTGACCAGGCAGTAATATTGTGTTATTGATAGTTCCTGCAGTACCTGTTGTTCTGCCGGCAAATGCAGTAATATCTAGGTTGCCGTTGCCTGCCTTAAAGTCGTTGTTACGTCCTGTAATCTCAACATACACCGGCCCTCCCATGTATAGTGCGTTATTGGCGGTGGTGGAGCCCGCAAAGAACGCAAGGGTTGCACCGACCGATACTACCGCAGTTATTCCTATACTAAGTAGGGCGATAAACAGTGTGCCAATTTTTCTTCGATAAGATTTTTTGCTTCTTGAACGACTAGGTGTTCTTCTGTTGTTTGTTTTTTGTGTTGCCATAATTTTCTATCCTCTTAACACTAGGTTTTGCTAAGAAGATACAAATTATGCGGTAATCGATTTTCCATATCTTGCCAAGTATTGATTGCTATTGACGAGAAAAAAAGATTGTATATCTAATTGTTATAATTAAATATACAATCTTATATTGACTTATATTTTATGATAGGGTAGGGTTAGCAACTGCTGTACCTGTCTTACTTTCATGATCCTCAGGATAAAGTGCTGGGACAAATCCTTTGGTGTCATCCGAGTAATCAAATCCATCAATAATAGGCGAAACTTGTCTAAACCAAGAAGAATTAAATACTGTCTGAACTGATATGTTATTGTATTTGCAATCAGCGAAAGGCAATTGGTTATTAGCAAGTGTTGGATTGATAGTTCCGCTATCAATACGAGGTATAAATGTCTGAATAGCTTGGAACGAAAGTCCAATAAATATATGCTTGTCTGCAGATAGATTAGTTAATTGCCAAGGGATAATGAACGTACCGTTCCACAAGAAGGTCGCATCGCCTCCAACTGTTAATTGATAGAGGGTTTCTCCATCTGGTTGACATAGATAGAAGTATCCTTCATCTGGTTGAGCAGTAGCAGATTCTGTCTTAGAGCCAGCAAAATATTTTTCGCTATTAATAGTCATACGTGCATCAGAGTTACGCCAGAATATCCATTTGTATGTAGTTCCATATTTAGTGTTTTGTTCATCAATAAGGTCTACCAAGAACTCGTATAGAGCTTGAGCGTTCATTTCTTTGTTCTTCTGAATTTCAATTGCTAACTGATCTTTCTCTGCTTGAGTCCAACCGGTTGTGTCATAATCAGTAATATCGTCTTCAACACCGACATTGGTGTAGATCTTGAAGTTTGCTCTTACAAAGCAAGCTGATCCTGCTCCAGAGCCTTGGATTTGTGTGTCGGTAGGCTTGCTACCTTCGGTATATCCTGGCTGTGATTGCCACCAAGATGTTACACTTGTACCACCGTTATTAAATACTGATGCTTCCATCTCAATAGCTTGACCAGGGTAGGCCTTACCATTGGTTGTTTCGTCATTGATAATAAAGTGTAGTCCGCCAGCACCGCTGGTTACAAGCTTGCTTTCGTCTCTCATCTCAATGCCGACAGCACCTGCCATAGTTACCTGATCGCTTGCCCAATCGCTATCGTAGAACCAAGCAAGGGTAACTGATGCTGTCACCACTATGGTTAGTACGAAGCTAAGAGCAACTAGCAGTACCTTGAGGACCTTCCTTTTCTTTTTTGTTTTTCCTTCCATTTGTTCTCTACCTTAACATATGTAATAATTGTGTCCCTATAAATTATGTGTATATTAGGGATGATTATAAGTCTACTTGGTATTAGTATATACCAAATTTTAGATAACTCCAAACAAATTTATTAATTTTCTTATTATTTATAATAATAAATTATTTGCAGTAGGAGTCCATTTTTGATTGCGGGTTATTTGAAAAACGGCTTTAATTGTTGTGTTTGTCCCAATTGACCTCGTCAAGAATCTTCTTCACGTTAAAGATTGTGTTAGGGATGTCGTCGCCTTCGTTATCATTAATGTGGAATTGAATAGCCTCGAATCTAAGATTAAAGACAATCTCTGCATGGGCATATTGATTGGTATAATATTTGGTTGGGAATTGGAAGGTGCCGTTAATGAACGGAACTCTCTCGCCTTCGTCTGATGTCTTGATCTCGGCTAATTGTATGAACTCTTGTTTGGTTGTAGGGTCGAAGTATTTGTCCTTACTACAATAGTAATAATTGCCATCATCAAATAACACCCATCCATCACGAATACCGTCTTCGCGGTAGGTGAGGCATTGTGCCATGGCTTTGCGGATCATGTCTTCGACTTCCTTCTCTTGTGTGGTTGTCAGATTCCTAACTTCGATATCAAGTATTGCTCTGAGCATTGCACTTGTGGAGTACATCTGCGAAGATGTTATGCTTGCTATTGCTTGCATATCTATACCCATGCCCGGTAGCAAGCTTTCTGATCCGGTCTTAATATTCATAACAAGATTGCCAGCACCGGTGGTCTGTTTGTCTTGTCTATCTTTGATTGTAACTCTAACGGGGCCTCCTAGGATGAGTGTCATATCGCTAGTTTGAGATCCTGCAAAATACGCAAGGGTAGCTGTTAGCCCTAAGCACAGTAGCAATATTAAGCTAAGGATGAATATAATAATCGATCCCCTAGTGACCCTTTGTTCTTGCGTCATTTTCCCATTTTCCTCTAGTAAATATTGTGTAATGATTGTGGTGACACTCCTTCCACTCTACACTACTTAGTACTAGTATACCCCAATTTCGACAAAATTGTAAAATAAAATGCACGCTTTTTTGAAATATATTTTAATATATTTTCCTGCGTGTGTGTGCGTGGCGAAAAAACAAGCCAGCAAAATCAGCTGACTTGCAATATGTGTTTTTAAGTAAAAATTCTCCTAGATTTCGGATTCTTCTATCGCTAAATCCGGGGGTGCTAGGCTTTCGTCTGATGTGTCAGATTTGCCTTTGTTACGGAATTTATTGGTGATTGCCTCGGTTACAATAAGTAGTGCACCTTGGGCAATGTACATATAGTAGGTAAGTATTCGCCAGAATAGCACTCCCCAGAACAATGCACCATCTTTGAATAGTGATCCAAGTAGTGCATTAAATGATAGTTCTTGAGCTCCAGAGCCTCCTGGAAGAGGTATAAAGCAAGAGGCTAATTCGCATATACAACACTTGCACACAATATCCCACCACTTAACACTTGGAGTATCGGCAAATGCTATATAGATAAAGTACGCTATAAGGGCGTTGCTGATAATTCCTAGAATTGTAACAAAGACCTCAGCCATAACAATTAGTGGGTTCTTAATTAGAGATTTGATGCTAAGCTGATAAGACTTGACAAACTTAAGAACCTTGATAAGAGTGATACGGTAATTCTTGATAATATGCATCTTGTGTAAGAGTTTAAGTATCCATACCACAAAGGCTGGTGCAATCTTCTGAGAGATAGACATTATAAGTACGAACAAGAATATTAGTAGCACAACAGACAGTCCAACCCAACCAAAGACAAGAAGTAGTGGTGACTCTATAAGACTGCGTGAGTAAGCAATGAGTATTCCTAGGCAGAATAGAAAAAACGAGAACTGCCAAATCATGTACTTGGCTACAGGAATTGCCGTAGATGTGTCGGCAGAATAACCGTTCTTCTTAAGATAGTATATCTCAAATGGTTGTCCGCCAGATCCTAGCGGAGTGATAAGGTCATAGTATCTTCCAATAGTGGCTAGTTTAAGCGAAAATATTGGTCGAAATCTGCCGGTCTTGGACTTGATAAAAATAACAAATTTGAGAGAGTTGAACATTACTGTTACAAAGTAAAGTCCGATAGCGACAAGTAAGAATTTCCACTTAGGCTCGTTAAAGAGCAATTCGCTAAGGGGATGTATTCCGCCTTGCTCATGAGCAAATGAATAGAATACTAATACTAATAAAATTATATTGAGTGTGGTCATTATGGCACTGAATATTTTTTTCTTGCGAGATTTTGGTTTGTCGGCAAGGGTTGTTGCTCTGTCTAGAGTTTCGCTAATAAGAGTTTCTTCGTTAATCCTTCTTAAAGTCGAGAAAAAGACTCTGCTATTATTCTTAATATCAGAGCGGAGCTTCTCGATAGAACGCTTTTTAAGTTTGATGTTACTGCGAGCAACGTTATAGTAGTTGTCGACTTTCGTATTTCGTATTTCGTCCATAACTTTTTTAAGATGCGAGTAATGTAAACTCGACTTATTCTGCTATGTAGTTTATCACATAATCGGATTTTTGCCAATTGCTTTGGTGGTGTTAATCGCAATTAAATTGCATTATTGCATGATATTGCATGATATCTTAGTGTAAGTAACTTGAGGAGCTATTGTTGTTTATATAGACTTGTCGATTAATCATTACCGCACAGCTCAAAGTATTTGACAACGCCACACATTATGGCATAAGCGACTCTGGACTGATAATCTTCTTGCGTTAGTAGAGATTCGTCATCTGGATTGCTAAGGTATCCGCACTCAATTAAGATGGCGGGAGAACTGCTTTCCTTGAGGATATAGTAGTCTCCGTCGTTAGCAAATTGTCGAGCCTCTGTCAACTGTTGTACGAGTTGAGTTTGGACGGATTCCGCAAAGGCAAGAGATCTATCATCACCTTCTTGAAAGAAGGCTTGAGCTCCTCGTTGGCTACTATCCGAATAAGAATTGGCGTGTATCGAAATAACCATATCTGGAGCGGTTTTTTCTATTATTTCAAGACGTGCAGACATATCAGAGAGCTTGTAATTATCGGCATCAGCTTTGTATAGTCCATTGCCATCTTCTCGGGTCATAACAACATTAATGCCGAGTGTATTAAGGTAGTCTTCTAATTTCTTTGCGATTGCTAGGTTGATGTTACTTTCTTTAGTTCCATTAGCACCGCTACAACCATCATCTCTACCACCATGACCTGCGTCTATTACGATTGTGTACATAGGCCTAGGGGAGTCGATCTTCTTGACGGATGTTACAACGCCCACGCCGATAGTGATAATTGAGATTATAATCAAAGCAATTGTTAATATGCTCTTGAGTTTAATGGTGCGAAACATATCTTCTCCTTGTGACATTTTTATAATATTATATAGCTAAGGCACAAGGTGATATGATAATTACCAACAACTACAAATAAGATTTCAATTTAATCTAGACAAAAGATTTGACACAATTTGTCATAATTTGTTAAACTACGGATAGATGTAATAGTTATAGTACGTCACGACATATCTTGATAGAGAATAATAATATCCTTGGGAGGCGTTCATGAAGAAAAGAGGAATTGTAATGATGATTGTTTTGTCTATCGTTACATTTGGTATTTATGCAGTTGTATGGCAATGTATGTTCCAGAACGAGCTTAAGAAGACAACTAACGAAGGTTTCGGTTGGTTAGGTCATCTACTTATGACTATGTTCACATTGGGAATCTACGCTATTTATTGGCAGTTTGCTGCTGGTAAGAGATTAGCTAAAGCTGGTTGCAAGAGCGACTATGCTATCATTTATTTGATTCTTTCTCTAGTTGGTTTCGGTATTGTTAATATGTTCTTGATGCAACATCAAGCTAACGAAATCGCTGCTTAATTAGCAATTTGAGAAGTTTTCTCACAAACAAAATAAAATAAAAATCAAAAATTCTTTGTCAAGGTAGAGCTCAAAGTCATGATAGATCTAAGTTTTTATCGTGACTTTTTGTTTCGTAATATGTTAATAATCTCCCAAATAGCCTGCAAAATTTGGTGGACAAGTTGAGGTATAATTTGATATAATATATTAATTTTGATATATCAATGCGTACTGACTTAAGTGTAAGTGATGATTATATCAAAAAAATACGCATTGGGAGCAAATAATGTTTGATATAGATAACATGGATGTTATTGATGCACGTAATCTCAATCCGCAGGTATTGGCTTTTGTGGGAGATGGGGTGTATTCGCTATATATTAGACATAAGCTAGTCGTTGGTGGCAATAGCCGAGGCAAAGATCTACACAACGAAGTAACTAGCTTTGTCAAAGCAAGCGGTCAGAGCGAATTGATTGCGAGATTATTACCAATGCTCAACGAAGATGAGGTGGCGGTGTTTAAGAGAGCTCGCAATCACAAGACATTGTCGCAGGCTAAGAATCAGAAGATTACAGATTATAGACGAGCAACTGGGCTTGAAGCAGTGCTCGGGTATCTATACTTAAGTGGCAAGATGGATAGAATAACCTCGTTGCTTAATTCGACTATGGGAGAAGATAATGAAAGTTAAAGGAAGGAACGCTGTAAGAGAAGCGATTGTATCGGGTGTAAATATTGATAAGATTATGGCGAGTAGGTCTAATGACAAGGTACTCTTAGATATTATCAATATGGCACGCAATCGTGGTATCAAAGTTCAATTGGTAGATGGAAGAGTGCTAGATAGAGAGTGCGAGAATAATCAAGGGATTATTGCAATTACTACCGAATTCCAATATTCATCCGTTGAGGATATCCTTGCAGTAGCTAGTAGCAAGAACGAGCCGAACTTTATCCTAATTCTTGATGGAGTAGAAGATCCTCATAACTTTGGTAGCATTATCAGGGTGGCGGAGTGTCTAGGAGTTCACGGAATTATTATCCAGAAGAATCGTGCTTGTCCAGTAACAGATACTGTAGCCAAGGTGAGTGCTGGAGCTATTCAGCATATTAAGATTGCTAAGGTTACCAATATCAATACCGAGATCGAAAGGCTCAAAGAGCAAAATGTCTGGGTATATGCTTGCGAGCTAGGTGGGGAAGACCTAGATACGGCTAATCTTAGTGGCAACATAGCTATTGTAATGGGTAGCGAAGGCAAGGGTGTTAGTGCTCTTACTCGTAAACTTTGTGATGGCATTGTTACTATGCAGATGTACGGAAAGGTTAATAGTCTAAACGTTAGTGTTGCAACAGGAATAGTATTATACGAAACAGTAAGGAAGAGAAAAAGTTGACAGAGTACGAAACTAAATTATTTGAGGATGCAAGGAGAGGCGACTCGGCTGCGATAGACGAACTCCTTAGTATTCATAAACACCTTGTGGTAACCATATCTCGAAAGTATTTCCTAATGGGAGGAGATAGCGAGGATGTTATACAAGAGGGTATGATAGGGCTATTTAAGGCAATCACTACTTATAATAGTAGCAAGGGGGCAACTTTTGCAGGATATGCTATTAGACTAATTGAGCGAGAAATTATCTCGGCAATTAGGCACGAGAACTCGTTAAGACAACATATATTGCACGAGAGTGTTCTGCTCAATACCGAGGAAGAATTTGCCGAAGGCGAAAGTCCCGAGGATGATTATATAGATGAGGAATCTATAACGGAATTGACTCATGAAATTAATGATAAACTTAGCGACTTTGAGAGAGAAGTTGTTGAGTATTATCTCAAGGGATATAATTATATTGACATTGCTAAAATATTAAACAAACCAAGCAAGGCAATAGATAATGCACTTACACGAATAAAAAACAAATTAAGTTATCTAAAGGAGCGACTATGAGCTATTTGGCACTGTATAGGAAATATAGGTCAAGAACATTTGAAGAAATTGTTGGGCAAAAACATATTACACAATCTTTGATTAACCAGATTAATAATAATCAGGTTGGCCATGCATACTTGTTTACCGGAACAAGAGGTACGGGTAAGACTAGTATTGCTAAGATATTTGCTCGTGCTATCAATTGTATGAAACCTGTCAAGGGTAGTCCATGTGGCAAGTGTGATGCGTGCAAAGCGTTAGGGGATAACGTTAATGTAGATATCCTTGAGATAGACGCAGCAAGTAACAATAGAGTTGACGAAATAAGAGATTTGAGAGAGAGGGTAAAATATCCTCCGGTAGTTGGCAAGTACAAAGTCTATATTATAGATGAGGTGCATATGCTAACTGATAGTGCATTTAATGCACTGCTTAAGACTCTTGAAGAGCCACCAGAGTATGTTGTATTTATTCTTGCAACAACCGAAGTTCACAAACTTCCTGCAACAATACTCTCTAGATGTATGAGGTTTGACTTTAAGCTACTATCGCAGAAGGAACTTGAAGACCATGTCAAGTATGTCTTTAAGGATAGTGGTATTAAGTACGAAGACGAAGCAGTTTCGATAATAGCAACGCTTGGTGCAGGTAGTGTAAGAGATACATTATCAATTGCTGATATGTGTGTGGCTTATTCTAATAACAATGTAACATATAGTTCGGTGGTTGAGGCTATCGGACTTACAGATAGAGAAACTCTTAAGATACTTGCAACAAGTGTGATAGATGGGGATGAAGGTGTACTACTTCAGAATATTGACGCAATAGCCAAGTCGGGTAAGAATATAACTCAGTTGTCTAAAGACCTAGTTGGGTATATTAGAGATTTGTTGGTGGTTAAGACTTGCAAGGGGTACGCAGATATACTTAAACTTCCTGAGGCTCAGCTTAAGGAATTGCAAGCTATTGCCGACAAAACAACCAACGAGAGATTAATTGAGATGTTGACAAGATTAAGTAGGCTAGAGAACGAGTATAGATACTCTACTAATCCTAGAGGGTTGCTTGAGATTACGATTGTTTCGCTATGTAGCTTTGAGATGACAGAGCTTAATGCTCTTAAGACTAGGGTCAAGATCCTCGAGAGCAAGCTTAAGGGGAATTAGTGTATGGCGAGTCTAGACGAAATTTTTGCAAGTAATAATTTATCTGAGAGCAAGAAGAAAGCCAAGATGTACTTTGGCAGGATATTGATTAATCTTAGGAAGACTAATCATATCAAGATGTATTCGCTACTAGATAGTGTAGAGGATACCGATATAATAGACAACAAGTTAACCATATCGCTTAGTGATAAGGTCGCTTATGATATGATTAATAATGCTAACGATATTAGCATATTAGATGGTATATTGAGAGGAATTCAAGAAGGGCTCAAGGTTGAGCTTATCTGCACGGGCAAAGAACCGGTTGATGTATTTAAATTAGAAAGTAGGCTAAAAGCAGAATTTGGCAAACTATTAACAATCAAAAAATAATAAATAAAGGAGATAATTTTATGTACAAAGGTATGGGATTTGGAGGAGGCATGAATATGCAGAACCTCATGAAACAAGCACAGAAGATGCAAGCAGAAATGCAAGAGAAGATGGAGAAGGCTCAAGAGGAGCTAGAGAACACAACTCTTACTGGAACTAGTGGTGGCGGTATGGTTGAGGTTAGCTGTACTGGCACTAAGAAAATCACTGGTATTAGTATCAAGCCAGAAATTGTTGATCCAGATGATATTGAGATGCTTGAGGATCTAATCGTTGCAGGAATCAACGAGGCACTTGCCAAGGCTGACGAATTAGAGAAATCTCTTAAGGGAGATATGCCAAGCGGATTAGGACTTTAATTATAGAACATATAGAGAGCAGAATTTATGGGTAATACAGTAGATAGTATGGAGAGGTTGATTTATTCCTTCTCCAAGCTCCCCGGTGTGGGCAGAAAGACTGCCGAGAGATATGCGTATAAGGTCTTGCAGATGAAGGATGAAGATGTGCAAGAATTTGCTTGCAATCTCACTAGTGTTAAGAGCAATGTTAAGTTTTGTAGTATATGTGGCAACTTTACCGAGAGTGATGTCTGTAATATTTGCAAGTCTAGACAATCAAAAATTATTTGCGTAGTCAAAGAGCCTAAGGATATTATTGCAATAGAGAAGTCCAAGAATCCTAATTTTGTGTATCACGTACTTCATGGAACAATCAATCCTATGGAGAATCGCGGGCCTAACGATATTAGGATCAAAGAACTCCTTGGTAGACTTGATGGAGTTGAGGAGGTTATACTTGCAACTAATCCTGATGTGGAAGGCGAGGTAACTGCCAATTATATCGCCAAACTCCTTAAGACATTAGGAGTCAAGGCTACAAGGCTCGCTACAGGTATTCAGATGGGAAGTGATTTGCAGTATGCAGACGAAGTAACACTAACCAAAGCACTTGAGGATAGAAAGGAAATTTAGGAGAACATTTGGGATGAATATAGGTATAGATATTGATGGTGTGCTACAAGATACAGAGCAGTGGTTCGAGGCTTATGCTAATATCTATGACCACGAGATAGGTGGCAATGGTATTGTCAATCCTGATTCGTATAAGTTTACCGGTAAGTATGCCTGGACAGAAGATCAGTTTATGGTGTTCTTAGATAAGTATATGTATATGTGTATGGAGAACGCTCAAATAATGCCGGGTGCTAAAGAAATATTAGCAAAGCTGCAAGCAGAAGGGCATAAACTATTCGTTATTACTGCTAGAGGAATTAACTTCGAGAGGGAAGAAACTATTGCACTTAAATTCCTTGATAAACTTGGGGTTAAATTCGAGTCGGTGCATTTTAAGTCAAGGGACAAAGTCCCTCCTTGTGTAGATAATCAGATTGATTATATGATAGATGATGCACCTTTTAATATAGAGAACTTAAGTAACAACGGCGTTAAGTGTCTATACTTTAGAAGTTCAATTGCTAAGGATATTAATCATCCTAATGTAACGGATGTATATAATTGGGGCGAAGTATATAGATTTTTTCAAAATGTTAATAAGTAAATAAAAAAGACCTTATCAATATATTAGATAAGATCTTTTTTTGTTGTAGATTACTCCGATTTGTTGTCCTCGGTAGACTTTACATAATAACTACCAGAGTGTTGTGTTGCCGGAAATCTTTCTCCCTTGGTTAGATAGCATTTGCCTCCGCAATTGCCTTCGGCATCATATGCAGTATATTCTGCATCTTCTGGCGATTCCTCGCCGGGTTTCCATTGTTTGTTACTCATAATTTACCCTCCTAAACATATCTTTTGGATAATCTGAGATTCTTATGTAGGATAAGCATTATAAGACAAAATAAGATAAAATTAGCTTTCGCTTCTGCCTGTAAGTTCGCCTTCGGCAAGTAGGCCCGGATAACCTTGTTGTCGCATTGCTTCGTACGCAATTATTGCAACAGTATTGCTAAGGTTAAGACTTCGTGCATCCGATTTCATTGGAACTCTTATGCAATCTTGGTAGTGTGCTTTGAGCAAGTCTTCTCTTAGGCCGTAACTCTCTTTGCCAAATACAACAAAGCAATTATCAGGATAATTTACATCTGTATGTGTCTTTTTTGATTTAGTGCTGGCGTAGTAAAACTTTTCGTTTGGATTTGCCTTCAATATCTCGTCAAAACTATCTACAATTTTGATATTACTAAGCGGGAAGTAATCTAGGCCTGCACGCTTGTATCTCTTATCATCCAATTCGAATCCAAGTGGTTTTACTAGATATAGATTGCAACCGGTCGCTGCACAAGTACGAACTATGTTGCCGGTATTTTGAGGTATTTCTGGCTCGACAAGAACAATGTTAATCATTATAATTTCTCCGTTATTATTTATTGCTAGATTTTATCACAAAATCTTGATACGAGCAATAGATTTTGTGCACTAATATATTTGTAAATCTTATGATTTGTTATAATATGGCAAAGTGTATATTGTTTTGATGGCTGAACTTATTGATAATAAAGCAATGTGAATAAGCAGAGGTATTTATGTATAAATGCTATTAAATAAATAATAATTAATATATATATTTAAAATAATCATAATAAAAGATGGTTAATAATTACAAAACTAAGGCAAATCCCTGAAACACCCGGGTGTGTGTATGCAGGAGGCATATAAAAGAGATAAAAAAAGTTAAAAAATTTTGCAAAAAAGTGTTGACAATCCCCCTAAGGTAG
>SVHX01000007.1 GCA_015055665.1 Clostridiales bacterium | reverse complement strand
GTAGGAATGAGTGGACTCGCATTAAGCGGAGCGTCAATCTTCGGGCAGGGGACCCGAATACACACCGACCCCACCTTATGCCTAACGGCAATTGGTAATACAGGGTGAACCACCCTGATGTGATGCTTAGTGCATCACGCATTACGAAGTAATGCAAAGGTGAGGGGGCTGGTTCGATTGCTATACCATCAAAAAAATCCCCGAAGGGATTTGTTTGGTAGGAATGAGTGGACTCGAACCACCGACCCCCACCTTATCAGGGTGGTGCTCTAACCTGCTGAGCTACATTCCTAAGTGGTGGAGATAAACGGATTCGAACCGTTGACCCCCTGCTTGCAAGGCAGGTGCTCTAGCCAGCTGAGCTATACCCCCATACTTAGATATTAAATTATTGCATCTCTAACAACGCTCTTATATGATACCAAAAATATTTATCGTTGTCAATAATTTTTTGTAAATTTTTGAAAAATATTATAATTCTTTTCTTAATGGTTAATTTGTATCTTGAAATAGGAAAATATTAGGAAATTAAATATACAAATATCCAACATATTTGCATCTAATTAATTGAATTATATAAAGTTTTTTGATAAAATATAATATAACATAAAACACTTGTAAATAGGAACTATATGAAAGAATTAAAGAAAGATATTGAAAAAATTATTTCGAAAGAAAATACTTCTACTGCTGAAATAGCACAGTTATTGGGCGTAGATGAGAAACTTATAATAGGTATAATTGATGAATCGGCGGTCTTGAGTGATGATGAGGTGGAGGAACTTTCTTCCATACTTAAACAGAAGACTAAGGGGAGTAGGAAGCTCAATAAGATTCTTGATCTTATATTTAGATTTGCGACAACCGTTATGGCACTAGTTGTTGTGTTGCTTTGTATTAATGGTTATAGTAATACTAATGTAATGGTAGCATTACTTGCGATTGGCCTTGCTTGCATATCTATAACAAGTTTACCTAAGATAGAGAAATAAAAAAGCCATGTTAATCTATTAATTACATAGAATTAACATGGTCTTTTTTTATTGAGCAGCGGCTCTAGATTTAAGTCGTTTAAATATAAAATTTTTAACTATTCTAACATCAATAACATTGAAAGTGATTAAAAGAGCATAATATGCAACTATGCTAATTATTCCACAAATTCCAATACTTATAATAGTTGGGGTTATTAAATGCAACCAGTTGTATGTAAGTCTAGATATTAGGATTACCGGTAGGCTTATGAGTAATTGTACCGATAATTTTTTGATTAAATTAGCTTGATATAGAGTTAGTTTGTTAATTAGTCTAATATTAAGCAAGGCAAGTATTATGTTACTGATACCAATTGCATAAGCCATTGCCATAATACCAATTAACTTAGGTAAAATTAATATAGCAACAAACATAAAAATACTGCTTATAACAAAGTAAATAAATGATTTTTTTTCTTGGTTGAGAGCGTTAAGTATTGATGTGGTAATTTGAGCAATTCCCATAGGGATTATGATCCATGCACAACTTGATAGATAAATACCCGCCTGAGAATTATCAAATACAAATTTGCATATAGGCTCTCCAAGTACTATGAAGGCTGGGAAGAAGGTAAATAAGCATATTAAACTAAATAATATATAATTATCTATTTGGTTATGCAGATTATGATTCTGGCTGTTATCGCTACTTATTTTAGGCACAAGAATCATACAAAGCGATCCAATAATTGTTGAAGGTATCGAAATTAGCGGTAGGCTCATACCCATAATAATTCCCAGTTCGCTAAGAGCCATATCTCTTGACATACCTAAAGTAGCAAGAATTAATGGTAAAACAACTGCAATTATTGGCTGGAGTAGGCTACTAAATAATCTAACACCAGTTAGAGGTAGAGATGATGAAATAATCTCTGTCATGTAGCCTTTCTTGAATTTTAATTTGCCTCCATGCTTGAAGTATAAATAGAATCCATATCCTGTACTTATACCGCAAGCTATGCTGAGAGCTGTACCAACTGCTATTACAGGAGAGGAGAATAGTCCGGTGTAAACAAAAATTATACAGAATATTATTCGTAGAATTTGCTCAATAAATTCTACCATACTTACACCAAAGTAGTGTTCGTATCCCCACAAATAGCCTCGGACTTGAGAGTATAGTGCAGAGAAAATAATGGAAGGAATTAGTGAAATTATTATTAGGTATCCAAGTTCGCTGCCGATAATCATAATAATTAATGGTTTGAGAATTATTACTAATATTGATAGGATTATAGACACAAGAAGTGTCAAAAGTAAAGATGAAGAGAACGAATAATATGTATTAAACTCCTTATGATTGGAGCGGTTGATGGATGTAATTCTAGATATAACAAGAGGGATGCTGGATGCAACTATCGTGATTAGAACCATATAAATAGACAGAGTTAGATTGTACATACCAAGTTCAGTTGTTGTCATGATTCTGCTCAAGTAGATTTTGTATAAAAAACCTAAGAATCTTGTAAGAACGCTAAAAGCAGTTAGTGTAAGTAGGGCTTTAAGTAACCTTTTCATAATTTGTAGCTCCCAATAATATTGTCTAATTAATCAATAAAATATATGGGATAGATTACAATATTATGCACATAATGAATTTTTGGACGTAATTGATCATAGATTAATTAACATAAAAGAGTTGCAGGCAAAATTGTTGGTAGGTGGATATAATTTATGAAGGAAGTATGTTTAATCAATTGTGGTGAAAATAGGCGAAAAGCGGGCTATATAAGCGGTCTGTCGTATGATATGATGCAAGGGGAAGAGCAAACAATTAATGGATTGAGATCGGTTGTTGTAAAGTCAGGATCGGGTGATATTACAATTGTTAGAAATTACCGACCATTATTAGCTTTTGATACACAGAAAATTGCATTAATGGACATATATGCCATGGGATATACAATAGACGGAAGTGAAAACGAAAGGTGGGTTGTGGCAAGTAGGCAAGAAGGGATAAAGTATATTGTGCACCCGTTAGAGCAATTGTCTGATATAGCCAAAAAATTTGATGTTACAGAAAGATATATTATGGATGCGAACAATCTAAAAACGAATAGATTGTTTGTGGGACAGGTGCTTTATGTTTAGCTATTTTAACAAGTATTAGTTTAAGGTATATTAACAAAGATTAAAAAATAATAAAAAGACACCATGTAATAAAATGTTGCATAGTGTCTTTTTGTAAAAACAAATATTAATAGTTGTTATTTGTCAGAATCAGTCTTCTTTGGAGCAGGGGACTTGGTTGTTGTCTTCTGCTTTGCGTTAGCTGATTTTGTACGCTCTTTTTCAGCTTTTGCTTTCTCTTTTTCAGATTTGATCTGAGCTTTGTATTCGGCTTTTCTGCGTTTAGCATCTGCCTTAGCTGCACGATATTCTGCCCAAATTTCTTCTTCTTGTCTAGCAATTTCTTCGATCTCAGCTTCTATCTTAGCGATCTGTAGGTTGATATACTCTTTACGCTCAAGATACTTGCTAAGTTTGTCTTTGTTAACGTGGGAAGTATTGGCAATCTTAACTTCTTTGTTGTTAATCTTCTTCTGAATTGCTAATTCTTGACGATCAAGCTTCATTAAGAAATCGTTATACTGTTTCTCAGCTTTTTTGTCAGAGGCAAAGTCTGCTTGTTCTTTGAGTTGTTTCTCTCTAGCAGCAGTTGCTTCCTTCTTTCTGATTTCTAATTCAAGTTTCTGCTTCTCAAGTTCTTCTTGTTCTAATTTGATCTGAGCTTTGATTTCTTCAAGGTGAGTATTGGCAAGTTGATTAAAGTCTTCGATTTCTTTATCGATATTGGCAAGCTCATTTCTTAGTTCTGTAATAATTTGTTGTCTAAGAGCGATCTTCTCACGCTTGTCAATGTCTTTGTCAAGAGTTTTGCGTCTGTCGTAATTAGTCTTGATTTTTGGCTTTCTGGTATAGTTGAATTTCCTTAGGTAGAATCCTAATACAGCAATAATAATAGCTACAGCAGTAATGATACTAGGAATAATCAACCAGTTAATTTCGCTATCCCACTCAGATGCCTCTTCTTCGCCATCCTCGGTGTCTTTAGGCTCGGTGTAGTTGATGAACTGAGCAATGGTTGCTGGGTCAGATTTAACAACATCTTTTACATAACTTTCTTCGTTGTCAAATGTGGTTATTACAAGGTTGTCAAATAGCACAGCTCCGCTCACAGTTTCGTCGCCATTACCAAGAGATAATTTGATAGCACTTTCTAGATCTTCGGTAAAGCTAGCGTAAATTGTGTATTGTACCCAAGCACCATCAGTATTGATTCCAGATATAAGTATTTCAGAAGAATCTGCTAATGAGATACAAGCACCCGGAATAACGTCCTTCTGATCCTCTGGCACTTCATCTTGCTTAGCGATTCCTTCGGTTAGAACATTAATAGTTATTTTGTAATAAGTTGAACTAGTAAATTTGTATTTGCGATTACTTGTGTAGGCAAAGTAATCATCATGAAGTGAAGAGATTAGAAGGTAAGATGTGTTACCAGATAGGGAAGGAGCTGCGTAATCGATAATTTCGTTGTCTGCAGTAACGATTCCTGCTCTAATCTGTTCCTCAGTGTTAAGTTTCCAATCGTTAGGAACATCTAAGCCCTTGTTAGTGTTAAGAACTTTGTTAAATGATTTGTTGTCGAAATTTTCGTGAGATAGATCAACGCGGTAGTATGTTGTATCTCCCGATTCAAATGTTCTATCGTTAAATGAAGCTTCGTTAATTGTGTTAAGCTCTACTTTGTCAAAGAATACATATCCGATAGTGTTATCAAATATTAGGTTAACACTAGGAGTGTAGTCTTGAGATCCTGTCTTGATCTTAACTTCGATCTTATGCCATCTGCTATTGTCATAGTGGATGTTATAAAGGTCAAATAGAGTATTGTTAGTAGTAGTAATTGATACTCTTGCTCCATGATTGTGGTTTACAGAACTTTTTAGGTAATCTGTAGCAACATAGAACGATACAGAGTAGTAACTGTCGGCATTAAGAGAGAACGATTTGCTAGAGAATTTCTGGCTATTAGTCTCTGCTGTGCTACCAATCATAAGAACGTTATTATCTTCGTTATCTGTGTAAGGGATTGCTTGTGGTCTAAGTGGAGAAATAACTGCGGTAGGGAATTGGATAGAATCGAAATCCTCTTCGCTTGTACTAATAATTCCACTAAATGTTGTAGTATTGTTCTTGCCTTCGCGAGTCCAGTCTGCAGGGGTTGCAGGGTAGAACTTGTCGGCAGTAGTATTCTGTGTTTTGTCAAAGTCGCTATTAACTATTGTATAGTTATCGCTTCCATTATTTAGGTTAAAGGTTGTTGCATTTGATGAAGAAGAATTCTTAGAGTAAGTTTCGTAGTCGATTGCCTCTATTCTAAAGTCATCAACAAATACATAACCAGATGTTTGAGAATCTGGAGTACCTAACCAAATCTGAATTGTTGCGTCAATATCTGATTTGGATGGTCCGTAGATATAAAATGAATATTGTGTCCATTTGTTACGGAACTCGTTAGCATTACTAGAGATAGATGTAGATAGTGTAAGAGATGCACTCTTATCAGAATCCTCTGTTTTGTCTACTAATTTAACTGTTGCACCAGTTCCTTTAGAACAGTCAGACTTTGCCCAGAAGGTTAGTCTATAATAGGATAGTTTATCAATTGTGAAAGTAGAACTTTCCATTGCTTGATGACCATCTTCTTTGTTGTACATGAATAATGCAGAGTTATTGTCGATAGAGCAGTTTGTACCAGGAGCTGTAATAGTTAGGTCATTGTTAACTTTACTAAATGTATTAGCGTCAACAACCTTGGATATCTGTGCTGATGCACTAGATGTGCTCTGAGACATACGTTTCCAGCCATTAAGAGCTTGTTCGAAGTTGCCGTTTTCTACAACTTCGTTATCTTTTTCTTGAAGTTGGATTAGATTAATTGTGCCGTTATTGATGTTCTTGGCAATATTAATTTGGTCAGCATAAGTATCTTCGCTATATCTTAGAACTGTAACTTCGTTAAAGAAAACAGCACCGGTTGCGTTAGTTGTCTTGCTTCCTAGCCAAAGTTCCATGCCTATAGATAGCTTTTCTTCGGTATCAATATAGAAGAAATATTCTGTCCAAGAGCCTAATGTTGTGATATTTTCGAACTTAGTCTTAGAATATTGCTCATCATCTTCATCAACTATTCCTGTTAGATAGATTGATGCAGTAGGGTCTTTGCCTGGAGTGGTAACTGTAGTGGTTTCTTGAGTTTCCTCATCAGTTACTTCTTCAGTCTTCTCAGCAATCTTCTGAGTATATACCAAGACACTAATACGATAATAGCTATCTTCTTCAAGGGTTATAGTTGAAGATTTCTTGTAACCAAATCTTGCAGGGGTTTCGTTAGCATTAATCATAAGATTCTTGTAGTATGCAGGATTCTTAGTTGTGTCCTTATCTTTGATTGGCATGCTAGGGCGACTAGTTCCGCACTCTTCGGTATCAAAGTTAGAGTCGTTCTCTATATTAACTACGCCTTTGATTACGTTATTGCCGTTATAGCTCTCGCTATCTAATTTAGTCCATCCAGATGGTTGAATAGGGCTGTCAGAAGTAGAAACATTAAAGTTGTATCCTGTGCCCACAACAGTAGATGAAACATCTTTGACTATCTGGTTAGTATTAAGTGCTTGGGTTGTAATATCCGCACCAGTAGTCAAACCTGTGAAGGTTGTAGCACCGATCCCTAACGCTAGGGCAATACTACAAATTATTTTTTTGGTTTTTGATTTAATGGAGTTTAACATAATATTAGTTCACCTTTTTTTGTAATATAATAATGTGTACTAAGTAATTATATACTATTTTCCTTATCTATTCAAGCGATTTTTGATAATAATTCAATAAATTGCTTGGTATTTTGATTTTGATAAGTAATGAAAATATAAGTGTTTATTGGAAAATGTTACCAATTCTCAAGTAGTATGTGTTGAAAAGAGAAAAAAATACTATTGCAAATAATATTTTTGTTAAAAATTGGAAATTTTGGACAACTATTAAATATGAAAATAATTAATGTAAAAAAAAGATATTGTAAAATACTTGGAGGCAATGCATATGATGTAGAAATTGATCCGCAAAAAAGTACTAATAATAGGCAAGATTGTAATATTTGGATTAAACTATTGACTGGCGTTCTAATAGGCTTTGTTAACGGATTTTGGGGCGGAGGTGGAGGTATGATTTGTGTGCCACTTCTTAGTAATGTTGTCAAACTTCCAGACAAAAAATCTCACGCTACCACATTACTTATTATGCTTCCGCTATGTATTGCTAGCTTGGTTGTGTATTTTACTAAAGGTAATTTGCCGCTTGAAGAGTCTTGGCAGGTGTGTATAGGATTTGTTATGGGAGGTTTAATCGGTGCAAGTTTGCTAAAAAAAATTAGTAATGTGTGGTTAGGAGTTGTATTTAGTTTGGTTATTATAGTAGGTGGGATTAAAATGTTGATATGAACGAAACTATATATTTGATATTAGCTGGCTTAATAAGTGGTGTTATCGGTGGTATGGGGATGGGTGGAGGAACTTTACTTATCCCGATACTTACACTATTTTTGCAATTTGGTCAAAAAAACGCACAAGGTATTAATTTGTTTGTTTTCATACCCATGGCAATCGTAGCACTTGTAATACATGTCAAGAACAAATTAGTAGATTTTCGAGTAGGGATACCCGTAATGATATCGGGGATTGTATTCTCGATTTTAGGCTCATTACTAGCTAATTTATTAAGTAACGAAATTTTAAGAAAAGTATTTGGGGGATTCTTGTTGTTGGTTGGGATATGGCAAGGTATTCAAACCATACTATCTGCGAGTAAAGCTAACTGTGAGCCTGAAAATAAGCCAAAATTAAAGTTTCGAGTATACTTTAAATGAGCAATACAATATCTTCATTTGCATTATGTGTCGATATTTGCTTGCCAATAATAATAAATTGTGGTAGAGTTAATATGTATTAAAAAACATGGAGGCAGATATGGTTATAGATCAAGAAACTTGCATTTCTTGTTGTTCTTGCGTTAATACTTGTCCTGTAGGTGCAATTGCTCTTAATGAAGCAGGCAAGGCAGAAATTAATCAAGACAAGTGCATTAAATGTGGAGCTTGCAAAGACTCTTGTCCTGTTGATGCAATCAAAGAATAATTCAAATTGTATAGACCCTAGTTTGTAGACAAATATTTGTCTGGGCGGGGGTCATTTTTTTTTGACAATTTTATTTAAAAGTGTGTACAAACCAAAAAAAATATGCTATAATTTTCGAAGATGGAGGAGTATTGTCTAAGCTCAGAACATCTACAAGGCAAAACTTGTTAAATATATCTTGTAAACAAAGGAGATACTGCATTGGAAAAAATTGCCGTAATAGAAATTAGAACCACTAGTGTTAAATTACAAATAGTTGATTCGATCCCAAATAAATATTATGAGATAAGTAGAATGATAGAGATGCCAATTAATCTTAACAAAGATTTTTATGGCGATATGTTTGTTAAACCTAATGTTATCAAGGAAGTTAATGAAATTCTTAAGGTATACAAGCAAATTATTGATAAATACGAGTGCGTAGATACAATATGTCTAGCAAGTGATATATTCATGGAAGCCAAGAATCAGAACGGCGTACTTAATGAAATGTCAGTAATCAATGGATTCAAATTTGAAATCTTAGACGAAGAGCAAAGATTTAATTCGATATACACTGCTGTAATTAACTCTTTCAATAGACCTAAGGGTGTAATTGTTAATATTGACGAGCATAATACCGAACTCATTGCATACAATCGTCGTAATATTCTCTCTAAGATACTATTGCCTTATGGTAGTGTTCAGTTGATGGATAAGCACGCAGACAAGACTTTCGAAGAAAGAGAAAATATGCTTAAATCTGAAATATCCAAGTTGATAGAAGAGTCTGGATTCAAGACAGAGTTGCCAGAAGAATTCGATATTATAGGAACTGGTGATGTATTCAAAGACTTTGGTTCTGTTTGTCGCAAAGCAAAAAAATATCCTATGGAGATGGCTCATAACTTTGTTGCAACCAAGGGCGACTTTGACAAAGTATATAATCTAATCAAGGGCATGGATCTTGGCACAGCAACTAAGATTAAGGGTGTATCTCTTAATAATAGTAAGTATTTCCCAATGGGGTTACAGATTATGAAAGCAGTGCTAGATTGCTTTGACAACGAGTCGTTTGCAATTAGTAAAGTAGGAAGAGTGGAAGGTATATTATTCAACAAAGTAATTCCTTTGACTATTGAGAAACCTATTAGCGATACATTGGGTTATAGCTTGCAAGCTATTAACGATCTATATGATAGAAAACCTAATAATTCTCAGCATATTTACGAACTTAGCATGATACTATTCAAACAACTTAAAGTACTTCATAAATTGCCTAGAGTATATGTTAAACCTCTAAGAATTGCTAGCTATTTGTCTAATGCTGGATATAGAGTAGGTCTTGAAAATGCAGATAGAGTAGTCTTTGATATTATTAAGAATACAACTATATATGGTGTAGGTCATACAGAAATAATTATTGGAGCTTTTATTGCTCTTGCTAAGAATATTGACAATTTCAACCTAAGCGAGTGGGTAAGGTTTAAGGAATATCTAACAGAAGAAGATCTTAATGCAGTTAAGAAATTATCAGTAATACTTAAAATTGCCGAAGCTCTAGATATTACAGGCTTTGGACTAGTAACAGATATCAATAGCGATATCCTTGGTGATAGTGTAATTATGAAGACTGTAGTTGAGGGTGATCCAAATTTCGAGATCAAGTATACTATGTTGTGTGGCCCAGAATTTAAGAAGGCGTTTGGCAAGAATCTCGAAGTTCTATAAAATAACAAAAAGCATATCATATAACCTATAGATATGCTTTTTTTGTGTATAACAAATATTTCAAGAACCAGGGTGGTTACTCTATATGAAAAAAGTCCACAATATGTGGACTTTTTGTATTACATTGAGATATTGTCTTCTTGTCGTTGTTTCTCTTCAGTAATTTTCGCGTCAAGGGCATAGTAAACGTCTTTAGTGCCGATATCTTCGCAGATTTCATTTTCTTTACATTTGTAAGCGTAGACAGGGGCGTGTTTATAAAGCCAAGCAGGGAAGTTGCCAGGGGCATCCTTGTTATTTCCTTCTTCTAAATATTGCTTGAATAGTGGAACAGTTTCCTTACTATAGAAATAAGTTGCATATGCACCCATATTAGATACAGGTGTTCCACCTGGTTTCTCTTTCATATAATTAACTTGAGAATTCTCATCTAGATTAACAACTGCAAAATTGTTAGCCAAGTACTCTAGTTGGTCATCAGGGAAGGTCTTGCAAAGAATAGCGTTGTTACCATGTTGTCTGTAGAAGTCGTAGAAAGGTTTAAATGAGAACGTAATATAATTGTCGCTAACTAGCACCATTATTTCGTCATCAATCTTAAGTTCGTCGATTGCAAATTGAATATCTCCGATAGCTCCGCGTCTTGTTTCGTTAGATGTTGTGCCATCATTAAGAACAGTTATCTTAAATTTGCCATTGTAGTCGTTAGCCCAGTTGCAGAAGGTATTGTAGAACTTGTCGTTACTAACAAGCACAACCTCATCAATATTGTCTAGTTCGTGTAACTTATCCATAAGTAAGTCAAGAAGTGTGTCGCCGCCTAAAGTTAGTAGGGCTTTGGGAGTGTTGAGTGTAAGTGGATATAATCTACTTGCATATCCAGCCACTAAGATTATTGCTTTCATAATTCGTATTTCCTCTTTTGATATAGTATTTGCGTAATACTGATTAAATATATATAAAAAATTAATCAATCTCCATAATAAGATTATCATAAAAGAAAATACAAGTAAAGCAAATTTTTAATTGTAAAAAAAAGTTTTTTGGTGTAAAATATTGGAGAATAATATATGTGGGAGAAGTCATTATGAAATGTATATATTGTGGTAATCAAGAAAGCAAAGTTCTTGATAGTAGAGGATGTGATGAGAATAACAGTATAAGAAGACGAAGGGAGTGCTTGTCTTGCGGTAAGAGATTCACGACATACGAAACAATCGAAACTACTCATGTGCTAGTTGTTAAGTCTGATAATAGCAGGCAAGAATTTAACTCTGAGAAGTTAAAGCGTGGAATAATAAGAGCGTGCGAGAAACGACCTGTATCAATGTCGCAGATTGATTATATGATTAGTGAGATAGAGAAGGAAGTATATAATTCGCTTGATCAAGAAATATCTTCAGCAAGAATTGGTGAGCTTGTAATGAACGAGTTAAAGAAGGTTGATGAGGTTGCATATATTAGATTTGCAAGTGTCTACAGAAAGTTTGCTGACCTTACTCACTTTATAGAATTTATACAAGAATACGATAACAAAAAATAATTAATTTTTTATGGTAACGAGTATGTGATTGCCGACTAAAATGATTACGACAAAGAAGGTGTGTGATTGTAAGATTACACATCTTTTTTTCATGTTGCGAAAATGTTTACTGTGTAAATAATTATGCAGCAAATATTAAGAATATACTAACATGAATTTGTATATATTTTACCTTATCAAATAAGCTTATTTTAACAATAACAAAAAATCCACAATAAAAATGGTGATAATTACGCATTGTTTTAATTGTATAATATTTGTGAGTAAATGGCAATAACAATACATTATCATTACAAAAAGCAATGACAAATTGACAAAAACATATAAATAATGTGTTATTTTTCGTTAATATTATCAAGCAATGTTTGTATATTGAAATTTTGCAAACATGGATTGCAGTTGCACTGATTGTCTGTGGAGATGTTGGTGTTGCAGGTATTACAATTCTGTATAATTATGTCTACTAATATTATATCTTTCCCAATCTTACAGATGCGATTATAAGGTATAAATATATCGTTATTAGACTTAAAAAAATTAAAGAACCCTTTGCTTGCTGGTACGACTATTCCGATAACTCTTCCGCAAGAGGTATCGATAATCATGTCGCTTATATTGCCAAGATTCTTTCCGTCGCATATATTAACTACATCTTTGTTTCGCAGAGAGCAAAATGATAAATCCATATGGTCAACCTATACTAAATATATATGATTATTTACTAAAAAAATTTCTAAATTATATATTATCTTATTCTGCTCATGCATATTTTAGCATCTTTGCACGAAACTAATTTTAGGAGAATTGTTATGCCAATTAGTTTTATTGTCGCGGGTGTTATATTATTGTTTATCCTATTTGATTCTTCCTGTAGGGGTGTTGCTAGGGCTAATAGTGTTAGTGCTTTATTCTTTGTCCTTATTAGTTATTTTGCTGGTGACATTGTTATTGGTGATATTCAGTTTAATTGTTGTCTTGTAATTGGTTTTGTTTTGGGGGCGTCTTGTATTCTAAAAGGTGTTAACCTGACTCGAACTATTTTAATGGCTGTGATATCAACGGTATTGTTTTATTGCATTGTATCGAAATCTCATATTTTGCTACTTTCTAATAATGGAGGGGTGTTAGGCTTATTGATATTACTTTTTTCTTTAATTTTTTATCCTTGTTATTTAGATGCGGTAGGTTATTGTTTCCTGACTTCGATTATGGTTGCTGTTTGTAGTGTTATTGTTGAGGTTGACAATTATAATTTTGGCACACTTATGTTGCGATTTGTCGAAGAGGTGACTATTTCTTCTGTTATGATAGCTTTTGCTATTAGTTGGATTAATAATATTTGGAGGGGATATGCGAAGGTTAATAATAATTCTTTTGTTGGCTTTGACTATATTTCAGTTAAGTGTGGTTGATGCTCGCGTCAATGCTGATGATAATGTTGAAAGTTCTGAAGTGACATACGTTGTGTATGATGAGAGCTTTAATCGGTTGTTTGAGCGTAATGAATTAAATATTGGTGATGGGTATATGTCGCCTGAGCGAAAGTATTATGAAGTGACATACATTGATGAAGAGCTTAAATATGGTATAGCTAAGTTTGTAAGAATTGTTGAGTTACCGGATGTGAAAATTTCTCATGCTCCCAAGCCAATAAGTATAGATAGGCGTGTTATATGTCTATATATGACGCATAATGACGAGAGTTATGTTCCAACTGATGGTGTGGATAGTGTATATGGTAATGGTGGAATTAAGGATGTTGCTCTTGCATTTAAAAAGATGTTAGAGCAAAGATTCGTTGATGTATACTTTGATGATACGTTGCATATTCCGCATGATACTAAGGCATATAATCGTAGCAAAGTTACCGCAGATAAGTTGTATTCTAAGTATGAGCCGGATGCGATATTTGATATACATAGAGATGCTACTAGTCGCAAATTCTATGTTGCTAATGTTGATGGTGAGGAGCGAGGTCGCGTTCGTATTGTATTAGGTCAATCTAACCCTAATTTTGCCCTTAATGAGGAGTTTGCTCTGTATCTTGTTGCGGTAGCCAATGAGATGTATCCTTGGTTAATTACAGATATTTACTATGGCAAAGGGCATTATAATCAATCTATTGATGCCAAGGCAATACTCTTTGAAATGGGGACTTATCTTATTGAGAAAGAGTTGGTTGTAGGTAGTATGGATGAACTAGCTGATGTAGTGACAACCGCTCTTTATAATACAACAGTTAATGAAGAATCTGGAGATCTTACTATTAATGGTATCGTTGATGGTGAGAATATAACAATCAAAGAACACATTGATGAAAAACAATCAACTAAAGTTAATGTGCTTGCATTGTTCTTGGCATTATTTATCATGGCTGGTATTAGCGCTATAGCTACTTGTGTATTTGTTCTTAATTTAAGAAAAATTAAAGATAATTACAGTCGAAATTTGTATTATGAAAATTTTGATAGATAACTATAAATTATAACTCTCTTGTATGGTGATATATTTTATTAAAGAAATATAAAAATATTGGCTAAAATGCTTGACTTTTTGGGTAGAGGTAAACTAAAAGTAGAGTATATGAATTTAAGACTCAACAAAGGAGAAATTTTATAAAAAACAGATTTGTAATTCAACCATATGTAAATAATCAATAAGATATTGAAATTGATAAGAGAAATGGTATTAATATACCATATCTCTTTTTTTTGAAAAAAGGGTTGATTTTTTGTGCGTTATTAAGTATACTAATTAAGTAAATAATATAATTAGAGGTGTGTATGAGAAAGCCTTTGGTTGCTCTAATAGGTAGGCCTAATGTAGGCAAAAGCACTTTTTTTAATACAATATGTGGTCGTAGGATAAGTATCGTGAAGGATATGCCTGGTGTGACTCGTGATAGGATATATGGTGATGCCGAGTGGTGTGGCTATGCTTTTTCTATTGTAGACACTGGTGGATTGGATGTTAAGAACAAGGATGATATTCAGGCTAATATTATGAGGCAAGCTGAGATTGCGGTGGAGCTTGCTGACGTTGTAATATTCATGGTTGATGGTAAGCAAGGGCTTGTTGCTGCAGATTATGATGTTGCTAATTTCTTGCGTAAGTACAATGTTCCAGTTGTGCTTGTGGTTAACAAACTTGATAATAACGAGGTGGATAAGACTTATGAGTTTTATTCGCTTGGTATGGGCGATCCGTTTGTATGTAGTGCAGAGAATAACAAGGGGCTTGGAGAAATTCTTGACGAGTGTGTTGCACATTTTGATAACAAAGTTTCTCCCGAAGAAGATGCTAGTCGCATCAAGGTAGCGGTTGTTGGCAAGCCTAATGCTGGTAAGAGTTCGATTATTAATAAGCTTCTTGGCGAAGATAGGCTAATGGTTAGTAATGTTGCGGGGACTACAAGGGATGCTATAGATACGCCTTTTAGGTATAATGACAACGAGTATTTGCTAATAGATACAGCGGGAATTAGGCGAAAAAGGTCAGTTCCTAACGAGAGCGTAGAGTTATATAGTGTTCTTAGATCGTTTGATGCTATAAGGCGTGCGGACGTGGTTGTGCTAGTAATAGATGCTAACGAAGGTATCTCGGAGCAGGATGTAAGGTTGGCGGGCTTTATTCATGAGGAAGGTAAGCCTAGCATTGTTGTTATGAATAAGTGGGATCTTATAGAGAAGGATACTTATTCTATGAATAAGTTTAATGATGTGCTAGCCGAAGAGCTGAAGTTTATGAGTTATTATGTTCCTTTGTACACATCTGCAGTAACTGGACAGAGGTTAAATAAAATTATGGAGAGTGTTGAGAAGGTGTATGCTAATGCTAATTATCGCATATCTACATCAATGCTTAATGAAATACTATCTAATGCAGTAAGTGTTAACGAGCCGCCAACTCATAATGGTCGCAGATGCAAGATTTATTATATGACTCAGGCGAGTGTTGCTCCTCCGACTTTTGTTGTATTTGTTAATAACAAAGACCTTATGCATTTCTCGTATGTTAGATATTTGGAAAATAGTATTCGTAATGCGGTTGACTTCTCTGGTACTCCAATTAGATTGATACTCAAGAGCAAGTCGGACAAGGAGTAAATATGGAAGTTGTTAATATTATTATATTGATTTTGACTTGTTGTGCTAGTTATTTATTGGGTGGAGTGAGCATTGCGAGGCTTATAACTAAGCGTAAACAAGGTGGGATTGAAAATACCGGAAGTGGCAATCCTGGTACTATGAATATGTTACGTAGTCACGGCTTGGTTATGGGGCTTTTTACGTTGTTTTGTGATGCTCTTAAAGGTGTGATTCCTTCTCTATTTGGATTATTGTACTTTGGACAGATAGACGAGCAGTTGGGGTATGTAACACTATTCTTATTTGGATTCTGTGCGGTAATTGGACACATATTCCCATTGTTCTATAAGTTCAAAGGTGGTAAGGGCATTGCTACAACATTTGGTGTGTTTATGGTTGCTGACCCTCTAACATCACTAATACTTTTTGGAATTTTGGTTGTGATATTAATCTTTACTAAGATTGGATCGCTTGTAAGTCTTCTATTTATTACTATAGATGCGATAATGCAGTTGTTTAGATTGTCTTCCAAGGGTAATTGGGTAATGATACTAATAATGTGGGGTATGGTATTGCTCGATATCTATGCACACAAACAGAATATAGTAAGATTGGTAGACAACAAAGAAAATCGTGTTGATCTACAAGACAGTCTTGAGAAAGATATTAATAAGATGAAAACTCGTAAAACTAAGAATACAACTAAATCTGATAAAGTTGACGAAAAAGTTGCGGTAGAAGAAACTGAGAAAAATAGTAAGTCAAAAGACAAAAAGGCGTCTGAGGTTGCTAACAAATAATAAAATTATCTCTGGGATAATAATTCTGGAGATTTTTTTTGGCAGTTATAGAATAAGTTGGTAGGTGGTCTTCATATAATCTAAAAAATCGAGAGGTCGAAGCCTCGAAAATTTTTTGAAATTACTGGAGGTCATTATAAAATGAGCAATTATAATATATACAAAGATATTGCAGAGCGAACAGGCGGCGATATTTATGTTGGTGTTGTGGGTCCTGTTAGGACTGGTAAATCGACATTTATATCTAAGGTAATGGAAGAAATGGTATTGCCAAATATTGTCGATTACAACGAAAGAGAGCGAGCAAAGGATGAAATGCCTCAGAGTGGTGATGGCAAGCTAATTATGACTACTCAGCCTAAATTTGTGCCAAACGAAGCAGTGGCTGTAAGTATGGATGATGTTAACTTCCGTATTAGATTAATTGATTGTGTAGGTTATCTTGTAGATGAGGCAATGGGATATATTGAGGATAACAAGCCTCGCATGGTAAGTACTCCTTGGAGTGATGAGGAGATGACGTTTGAGAAAGCTGCTATAATAGGTACAAATAAAGTTATAACCGAACACTCAACAATTTCGGTAATGGTTACAACGGATGGCAGTATTTCGGATATTTCTAGAGAGAGTTATCTTAGAGCTGAGGAGAAGGTTGTTGCAGAGCTAAAAGCTTGTGGCAAGCCATATGTTATTGTGCTTAATTCTACTCATCCAGATAGTCCAGAAACAATCAATCTAGCTAAGGCTTTGGCAGATAAGTATAAGTCAAATGTTATTCCTCTAGATGTTAGTGTATTGAAGTCTACAGATATATCTCGTGTATTGGATGAAGTTCTTAAAGAATTTCCAATAACAAAGATTGGTGTAAAACTGCCTAAATGGATGCAAATTCTTGATTATACAAGTGATATTATTAGTAGTCTAGTTGATGCTATCCGCGGTGTTATGGATGGTGTTAGTAAGATTAAAGATATCCCGGAGAATATAACACTATCTAATCTTGATGGGTTATTCGAAGCAAGTGTTGGCAAGAGTCTTGATCTAGGTAAGGGTATGGTGACTTTGTCTATTAATCCGGTATCGGATCTATATTACAAAGTTTTATCTCAGCAATGTGGTTATGATATTAAGGATGAGTATCATCTGATATCTTATATCAAACAATTATCAATTGCAAAGACTCAGTATGATAAGTTTAAATCTGCAATTGAACAGGTAGAAGAGTGTGGGTATGGCGTTGTTCATCCTGAGCTAGAAGACTTGATGTTAGAAGAGCCTAAGATGTATAAAGCCGGTGGAAAATTTGGTGTAAAACTCAAAGCAAGTGCTCCTAGTTTGCATATTATGAAGGTGGATATCGAAACTGAAGTTAATTCTATGGTAGGTAATGAGCAACAATCCGAAGAGCTTGTAAGATATCTAATGGAAGAATTTGAGAATAATCCTAAAGAAATCTGGGATACTAAGATGTTTGGCAAATCGTTGTATTCGCTAGTTAACGAAGGGTTGCAGAATAAACTGCTTGTGATGCCACAAGAAGTCCAGAAGAAGATGAGGAAAACTCTTGGTCGAATTGTCAACGAAGGCAAGGGTGGAGTAATCTGTATATTGTTATAAGCAAAATAAAAAGACTGCTATTGTGTAGATAGTAGTCTTATATTTTTTATTACATTGATAGGTCATCAAAAATTCTTGAATTAGGCATTTTAGGTAGTCCTGTTAGATCTTGTGGAGATTGCGAAATTGTTATTGGCTCGCGTTGTTCGTCCAAGGTGAATCCCCACGACTTAACAATGTTATCTATTCTAACGGGAACGGTTTTTGATGTGTTAGGACTTTTTGCGTAAGAGATAATTGTGCACTCTAGACTACCGGGTATTTTTACTAAAGAATCAGCAGTATTGCTATCTGTGCTTTTTGCAAATGTATCTGGTGTAATTAGCAGTGTTCCTGATATAATATTATCTGTTACAGGTTCGTTAGGCATTGTCGCCTCTGCAAGTTCTGACATTTTGCAACAATTAATAAGCTCTCCGATATTATTCTGAGGTCTAGTTTGTCCAATAAGGCTCACAACATGTGTACCAATTGGTGGAGTACCAACGGTGCAATTCATTAGGAATTCGTAAGCATCGTAATTGATGTATTTGTTTAAGTCGGAAAGCTCCGAGTAGTGATCATGGATATATTCTTGTATTTGTATCTGAGATTTGAACCTCTCAAGCAAATGATTATAGATTGGGCATTTGATATCGTCAATAACAATATCGCCATCTTTGTCTCGATATCCTGTGCAAACAAATTTAATAGGGGTGTGTGGTATGTTGTAAGTTCGGCTTATTGTCCCAAACATTTTGTCTAGTTTTCTTATTTTATTAAGTATTATATATGCGGATTTATTAAATATCAATTCCGCCTCTTTGTCTAGGTTGTTGCACAATGTGGGTAGTGCTTGATTAGGAATTGGTGTTGTAGCACCAATATTTTTATATTTTTGTCGACAGCAAGACATAAATTCGGCAAATTCTGTATCGTAATTGCGTAGGTTATTAAGAAATCTGTTTAATTCGGCCATAAAGTACCTCTAATAATTGTTTTCTAATACATTTTGTGATAAACTAAATACTAATTATAGTATATCATATATTTGTCAAAAAGTCAATTGATTAGAGGGTTTTATGCGTTTTTGTTTAGTAAGCGATAGTCATGGTAATAGGGGTAAGCTGGAAACTGTTCTTGAGAAGGGGGATTATGATTATTTCTTCCATATGGGGGATGGTATAAACGATTTGGGGCTGTACTCTTATGTATCACAGGTGTACGCAGTGTCGGGCAATTGCGATTACTTTGGTGGTGAGCCTAATGAAAAAATTATCACTCTTTGTGGCAAAAAAATACTTATTACTCACGGTAATAGGTATGGGGTGAAGTCGGGGCTTGGTATTCTCTATGATTATGCAAGAACAATTGGAGTAGATATTGTCTTTTATGGTCATACGCATAGGCAACAGATAGATAATATCGGAGGGATATATTTTGTTAATCCTGGAACATTTAAGAAAAATGATAGAGGTGAGAGTCATTATCTATATCTAAATATTACAGAAGATGGGGTAACAAGCGAGGATGCGTTTGTGTGAGAATAGTTGAATATTTATATTATACCATATGCTCGTTTTGCCGCATATTTGCAACAAAAGTATTATTCAATTGTTATTAATTAGTTTTTGGTTTTTTACAACTCTAACCTTACAAGTGTAGGGGTGCATGTTTTGTGAATTTTGATTATTTAAATGATGAAAGGTTACAAAATTAATATTATCTTATAGGCTTATGTTGTAGCCAATGAATCAGCAAATAATAATTCTTCTAAGTTTTCACACAATTGTAACATTTCAGTTATTGTTGATCTGCTAATTTCTTCTAAATTTACCTCAGATTTTGTTTTGTCTGGGGTATCATGGAAATATAACCCCTCATTATATTCAGTATAGTATGTTCCATGAATAAGTGAATTTCTAATTCGTTTCAATTGTAAATTATTGTCACCAATATTGGAATTTTTAATGATTGTATCTATGTTTAAACTGGTAAACGTTTGAAAAATAACACTTAATTTTAATGTGTTTAGGATGTCGAATTTAAAATCTAAACTAGTTTGATAAATATTCTTTAACTTTTCAGATTTTAAAAAATCTTCAAATGATAAATTTTTAGAAGAGTAAGCATTTCTCAGAAATGTTTGTAAATCTAATAGTCTACACAAATTGTTTGGAGATTGTTGTTTAAATGGAAAATAATGACTTAGATTTTTTATTTTTGAGATGTTTAAGAGTGTTGGTAATTCATTAATAATTATTTTCTGTATATCATCTATTTCGTTTGTTAAATAATCTGCCAGATTTATAGATTCTAAATATTTATATCTATGTTCTTTCATGTTTTTAATGAATAAAACCAAGAATTCTAGTAATTGATTGTTGCTTAAAGTTATAATTGAATTGTATTTATTGATTTTGAATTTTATTACAAAATTATCAATGTCATAGTAATAGTTTGGAATACTTTCTGGATTATGGGCAATTGCTTGACGTATAATATCTAAAATTTGATCATAATTTAATCTGTCGCCAGAAATCGCATTATTTTTTAGATTTATAATTCTATTTTTATCATTACGCTCATCACTAAAAGTTTGGTCATAATTTCTTCGTATTGATTCATATCCATAACAAAAAGATTGAGATATAATAGGTGCTAGTACTAAATTTAAATCTGTTTGCAATTTTGCTGTAAATAAATCATTTTCATTTTCTAAATCATCTATTTGATATTCAATATAATTATATTTTTCTCTTATTATCTTATAACAATCTATAAATGTTTCTTTTGGATGATTCTCCCAATATGACAGAAGATCATCAAACATTTTTGTCAATTCCAATTGACAATATTGTGTTTCCTTAATCATAAAAATGTTCTCCTTTACTTTATCTTATATTATCATAAGTTTGTTATTTTCCAAACAAAATAAACTAGCTCTAAGCAAATCGCTTAGAGCTAGTTTTGCTCCTCAAGACCGTTTTGTCTCACATCCGCATCACAAATGTTATGCAATTATCATTTAATGTTTATTTGTAGCCATTTTTTACAATTCAAATCATTAAACTTTACAAGTGTGAAAACTCACAAATTTTATAAATTTTGAGAATGTAAGGGGTGAAAAGTTAAGGTTTTTAATTTGGCAAATTATCGTCTTGACAATATCTTTCTCTTTCTGCTTGATTATGTTTCATCAAAATCGGAAGAGTTGTATAATTTTCAATATCAGAAACATTTTGTTGAATTTGATCTTCTTCTTTTGCAAATGATTTTTCACGAAAATATTTTTTAAAAATATCACCAAACAGATTTCTTGACTCATCAGATAAAATCCAATATGAGAACATGGTTGTATTCCATGCTAATTGATCTCCTGTGTTTGAAGTACCCCAAGGCAAATTATTTAAAATATTAGACAATTCATCTTGTTTATTATTATTGATTGCCTCTATAATCTGTGCGATAGTTATTAAACTTTCAGCATAATAAGAATCTGAAACAATAAACATGTCGTCATTACGACCTCTATGTCTCTCGATTTTATTAGTTAACAAGTAACTAATTATCTCTTCAACTGCAATCGTTCTAACATCATTTCCCGACTTTTCTAATTGAACTTGAAATATTTTTCGTATTTCTTCTAGCATTTGTTCAACATATAATAAACATTCATATGCTTCATATTTCACGTGTCTATCTTTTTTAGATTCTGACCAATTCTCATCTACTACACTTCTTTTAAAACTATACATAACTTACTCCTATTGAGATTAGTATATATGAAATACACTTAAAAGTCAATATTATCAAAATACTTTTTAAAAAAAATAAAACAAAAGCTCTAAGCAAATCGCTTAAAGCTAGTTTTGCTCCTCAAGGGCGTGGGGAACATAAATTCGAACGAGATACTTGTAGTGACAGTTAGGTGAGGTGGTGGTGTTGATGACGCGGATGAGAGGAATTGCCTATATGAGCGGAGCGAATATATTTCCGAGCGAAGATGCGTTTGTATAGTTGATGAGATTAGAAAAAGCGGGCACATAGCTCGCTTTTATGTTTGTGTTTAGTATTATAATTCTGGGTTAGAAGATTCAAAATTTAATGTTTTCAGACTAGGGTGATATTGGATAGAGGTCATCCAATTCCAAAGGCAATGCGGATTAGACGTTCTGCTAATATGCTTTGTGAAGTAATCTTCCATATGTTGGTTTGTGGGATTTTTGTATTCAAGATTTTTATTTTGCCAGTCTAAAAAGAAATCCCAGTATTCATCCGTATCCATAGCTTCAGCTAATTTCTTGTTTGAAAACTGAGGGAAGATTTCGTCATACGTTGTGTTTTTTAGAGATTGTATATACTGGTAAATCTCGCGATCTTTTAATTCATCGCTAGATATATATCTCAAATTAGAAGGAGAGAAGATTTTTCTATATGTTCCGAGGAGGCAAGTTATTCCAAATGTTGTGTCAATAACAATGTCATTGGGGAGCAGTAGAAAACAGTGTTTGTAATCGGTATTGTGGCCATGGTTACGGTAATACTGAGCATAGTTATCTAAATTGGCGGTAACAATTTGGAAATTGTCAAAGCACAAGCTTAATGCTAGTACTATAGAATAACAATAACCATTAGAACAGTCGTTTTGGATGAGTCGTTTAATTGGTATCCCTAGAAATCTATAGTCTGGAAGGGTGGTGATAAAGTCTTTATCAAATACTTCAGGCTTATCGGTGTTGTGGAAAAGCAGTTTCATGTGCGAGTCGTAATTTTGTTTATCGTAAAATTTTATAGAGCCTAGTTTGCAGGCTTTTTTCATCTGCTTTTCGTACTCGCTAGCGAAGATTCCTTTTTTGTTACAGTAATCGTCTATTAATTTTTCATACTTTTCTTTTAGTTTCATAATTTTAATGTAGCACAATATACTTGATTTGTCAATACCGAAAAATAAAGTAGGTGAGTATAACCCCAAAAGCGAACTGAAGTTCGCTTGTTTGGTGCGGGTGAGAGGAATTGCCTATATGAGCGGAGCGAATATATTTCCGAGTGAAGATGCTTGTATCGGCAAGCGAGGAATACAGGTTCAAGTGGATTTCTAAAAGAAATAGCGTGCACTTGCACGCAACCTCTCATCCTATAGCAAAAAAAAACGAACATTATGTTCGTTTCTTTTTTGGTGCGGATGAGAGGACTTGAACCCCCATGGTTTCCCGCCAGATCCTAAGTCTGGTGCGTCTGCCAATTTCGCCACATCCGCATATAAAGGTGGTGACCTATCCGCGATTCGAACGCGGGACACCATGATTAAAAGTCATGTGCTCTACCGACTGAGCTAATAGGCCGTGTGTGTAATATAGCTAAGTTAGTAAAATGGCTGGGGTAGCAGGATTTGAACCTACGGATGCGAGAGTCAAAGTCTCGTGCCTTACCACTTGGCTATACCCCAACAATTAAAATAATAATGGGGTGAATAGTGGGACTCGAACCCACGACTTCCAGAGCCACAATCTGGCGCTCTACCAACTGAACTATATCCACCATGTGGTACACCAGAAGGGATTCGAACCCCTGACACCCGCCTTAGAAGGGCGGTGCTCTATCCAGCTGAGCTACTGGTGCACATGTCTCCATGTAAATAAATTAATGGAGCGGGTGATGGGAATCGGACCCACGCAACCAGCTTGGAAGGCTGGGGCTCTACCATTGAGCTACACCCGCACAACAATTAATCACTTGCGCAAAACGCATTATAATAATAACATTACTCGAGATTATTGTCAACATTTTTTTGCAAATATTTTTTATTTTTTTGTAATTTTCGTTTAGAACAACAATGTTTAAATCGAGCGTTTTAGCAAAAAATCCTACAAAACATAAGTTTTTTACAATTGGGTATTGAAATTTAGGACGAGATATGTTAAGATGTTTATGTAATAAAGGTTACGGAGGGTAATATGAATTATACAGATTCATTGGAGTTTAAGAACAGGAAGGCTAGGGCACTTGAGGGTGTTCTTATTAATAGTTGTGCTATGCTTGATGAAAATATCGCGAAGAAAGGTAAGAAATTCAAATACAAAGAATATTTGTCGTTTGTCAAAGATCGAATTAATGTATATGTGCATGAATATAATGTTCCGCTAGATGAATATTTGTCTGATTATTCGGCTATTATGTCTGTGTTGATTGGTAGTGAAACAACAACTGAGTATCCAGAAATTATGAGTCAGTTAAGATATGACGTCATTAAGTATCTAATAGAAATGGGTGCTGATGTAGACTTAGGAATAGTTGGGATTATTGGAGTTTCTCCAATAGGATTTGCTAAACTCCTAGGTTGGTATGAAGTATATGATTTGTTACTTGAAAATGGTGCATTTACAACTGAAGATGATGAGAGGTATATGACAATCTAAATATATTGATATTTAACTAAAAGCTACCAAAGAAATTAATCTTTGGTAGCTTGTTTCTTTTTATTATTAGTAGTTTTTGGGGATTTAAGCTTTTTATCTTCACTTGGTTGGTCTTGATTTGTTTCAATCGGTTTTTGTGATGGCTCG
The DNA here is from genome assembly GCA_015055665.1 of Clostridiales bacterium. Lineage (GTDB taxonomy): Bacteria > Bacillota > Clostridia > Christensenellales > UBA1242 > UBA11490. The sequence continues at coordinate 35,926 of SVHX01000007.1, read as the reverse complement.
GCGGGGGTATTGCTAGCAAGAGCTTGTTTTTTTCGTTTGATGTCCATAATTAGCCATGGTAGATACATTACAAAGAATAGGCAAGCCATTATAAACGCCATTAATATTACTCTTACAACATAGTTCTTAGGTAGGATGTCTAGTATTGATGCAGAGTCTTCTGTTGTTGCCATAAATAGATAGTTGGCTCCCGGTAACATATTATTGGCAATAATTGCTATTACACCTAGAATAAGCAGACATCCGTATGATTTGAAAATAGACTTGATATTAGGACGCATACCGTGTACAAAAATCATGTATGCAATGGTAATATATCCCAGTGTGTGTTCTAACCAGAATTGATAGTATCTAAATCTTGTTGGTCCTGTAAACATAATTTTTGTAGGTGTTAGTATTCCAAAGATGCTACCAGCGAGAACCCAGAAGTATACTATATCTAGTAGTGTTTGATTTTTGGTAAGTACTAGGAAGGCACAGAATATAATTGCCCATCCACAAACAGTGATAGGCAGGTGATCGATTGGGTTTGCGTTTAGGCTTTCGACACCAACCAATCTCCAAAAATACGCCATTTCGGTGATAATTAGTGTAAAAGCTAGAGCGAGCCTTATTCTGTCTTCGTGTTTGTAACCTTTTATCTTATTTCTGAATTTAATAATAAGGGCGATAATTCCTATCATGACTATTATTGGCGCTATATGAGCAAGTGAAAAATAGCCAAATTCTTTTTCGGTGTTTTGCCCAAAGAAATATGAGAAAAATTTTTGCATAGCAGTTCCTTTTTAATGTATTTATATAATCATAATTAAAATGAAGATTTAAGTCAAGCCATTTCAGTCTTGATTTCGACAATGAGATTACATTGATTCGATTATGATATTTTTATGTATTATAAAGTAATTTGGTGTAATTAAATATTGGAAGACTAAAAATAATGTAGATCACAAAAAATATATAGAGTTATTTGTAATGTTTTTGTTGACAACTCAACCAAATTCTTATATACTTTGTCTATATTGATTAAATAGGAGGGGTGTGGTATTGGATACAAGTCAAGAAATTATTAGCATTGAGACGGAAATGCCAATATTGCTAAGTAAGATTTGTAAAAATTTTAATCGCGATTATGGTGATTTTCTTAAGCCTTATAATCTAAGTAAATTACATGCGTTTTATTTGATAATACTGCTTAAGAATCCTCAAGGGATCAAGTTAAAGCAAATAACTGATGAGCTAGGTTGTGACAAGGCAAATACAAGTCGTGCAGTAACCGAGCTTATAGAACGGGGGATTATTTCAAAAACTTCTAATAATGACAAAGAACGAAAATATGATATCAAATTGACAGAGCAAGGGTATGCGGTAGCTTGTGATTTTGCAAAACTTGTAAGCAATAACACTAGTCAGGTATTGTCTGTGCTTAATCAAGAAGAGTTGGTTAGCTTAAGAAATATAATTTCAAAATTAACTAATTATTATTCTGGAGGGGAAGATGATTCAAATTAAAGAAATTACTAAAACATATATTACTGGCGAAACAGAGGTTCATGCTCTAAAGGGTGTGAGCATTAATTTCCGTAATAGTGAATTTGTATCTATTCTTGGCCCTTCTGGTTGCGGAAAAACAACATTGCTTAATATTATCGGAGGTCTTGATAAGTATACTGATGGCGACCTTCTTATCAATGGAGTTTCGACTAAGGAGTATAAGGATAGAGATTGGGATACATATCGTAATCACTCGGTAGGTTTCGTGTTCCAGTCTTATAATCTTATTCCTCATCAAACTGTTCTACAAAACGTTGAGTTAGCACTAACCTTGTCTGGTGTATCTAAGGCGGACAGGCGAGCTAGAGCTATAGCTGCTCTTGAACAGGTAGGACTAGGAGATCAAATACATAAAAAGCCAAACGCTATGTCTGGTGGACAAATGCAGAGAGTTGCTATTGCTAGAGCTTTAGTTAATAATCCAGATATAATTCTTGCAGATGAGCCTACTGGTGCGTTGGATACGGAAACAAGCGTGCAAGTAATGGAGATACTAAAAAACGTATCTAAAGAACGTCTTGTTGTAATGGTTACGCATAATCCAGAACTAGCTGAGCATTACTCTACGCGTATTATCCGTATGCTTGATGGTAATATTGTTGATGACTCTAAGCCTTATACAGAAGAAAGCTATAAGCGTGCTGAGAAGAAAGAGATTAAGAAGGAAGAGCGGGCTCAAGAAGTGATTGCGGAAGAGTCTAGCAAAAAGCCTAAGAAGACCAGAAAGCCAACAATGTCTTTCTGGACAGCGTTTAAATTGTCGCTTAAGAATTTGTTTACCAAGAAAGGTAGGACAACATTAACATCATTTGCTGGAAGTATAGGCATAATTGGTATAGCGTTGATATTGGCAGTATCGCAGGGTACAACTGGCTATATTAATCACGTGCAAGAAACTACTCTTGCGTCATATCCTCTAACTCTTGAGGCTACTACAGTTGATCTTACATCACTTATGACTAGCTTTATGAACATAAGTAAGGGAGAGCTTACTCATGATAAAGATGCTATATACAAGGACCCTGTTATTTCTGAAATGGTAGAGGCTCTTAGTAAGGTTGAGGCTAGTACCAATGATCTAAAGGCCTTCAAAAAGCATCTGGAAACAGAAGTTGCTAAGGAAGGATCAGAATTAAGATCTGCTATTAGTGGTATTCAGTATAGATACAATATGGAGCTAGCTGTATATACTAAGAATCAAGATGGGCAAATCATTAAATCCGATACAGGTAAGTTGTTTGGCGAAATGATGGGTGACTTTATGATAAAGTCTATGAGCAAGAATAATGGCTCGTCAAGTAGTTCTAGCTCTTCCTCGACCAGTTCGCCAATATCAAGCTCAATGTCAGGGGCTTCAAGTGGAGCAATGGGGCTTAACTTATGGCAAGAAATGATCCCTGGTATTAATGATAATGAATTAATTAATCCAATGATAATGGAACAATATGAAATTATAGATGGCGGAAAGTGGCCAACTAAATATAATGAAGTTGTATTAGTTGTTAATGAGAATAACGAACTAGACGATCTAACCCTTTATGCATTGGGGCTACTTAGCAAAGATGACATAGATGCAATTATTGATGCTGCTGTAGAAGGCAAGACTTTGCCAGAAGATAATAAGAAATGGACATATGACGAGATCAAGGAATTGACATTTAAGTCTATTCTTCCTAGTGATTGTTATCAAAGATCCGGAGAAATTTTCGTTGATATTAGCAATTACGAGAGTTTGCTTCAGCCTCTGTACGATAAGGCCATTGATATTAAAGTTACAGGTGTTGTCCGCCCTAAAAAAGATTCTGACGCTAGTATATTAAATTCTGGTCTTGGATACACTTCGCTACTAACCGAATATGTTATTAATAAATCTAGAGAGTCCGAAGTTGTTCAGGCACAGATGGCAAACAAGGATATTAATATTGTTACTGGAGAGCCGTTTAGACCTAACATGGACGCTATGTCTGTAGAAGAAAAGAGTGCTGAATTTAAGAAATATGTTAGTAAACTTGTTACTACTTCTGCCAAAGCTAAGACTTATGTAGATATCATGTGTGTAATTGATCCAGATGTCCTTGATGCTCAGGCTAAGATGCAATTGGGTGACGCTCCGGATGAGAGTAAAAAACAAATATATCAACAAACTATTATGTATGCTGTTCAAGCTCAAATGCCAGATGTTGACCCGGTAGTGCTTCAAGGATATTTTAACGATATGTCTACGGCAGAATTGTATGGATATGCTTTGGGTATTACTAAGGCGGGGATTCAGGCTCAGCATATTTCAAAGATGAAGCAAGATTATAGTTCGGAGAATTATACTGACGCTCAGCTATCTGAGATGCTTGATCAGCATATGCAGGATGCAAATGAAAAGCAATGTGCTCAGTATTATGATGAGGTAACTCAGTTCTCTAAGAAATCTTACGAAGAAGTGCTAGTTTCTCTTGGTTGCTTGGATGTTGATGATCCGATGGCGATTGATATCTATGCGTCGTCTTTTGAAAATAAGGATATAATTGTTGATGCGATTAATTCTTATAATGCTAACGTTGGTGAAGAGCAAAGAATCTCGTATACCGATTATATTGGATTATTGTTGTCGTCTGTAACAACAATTATCAATGCGATCACTTATGTGCTTATAGCATTTGTAGCAATATCTCTAATTGTATCATCAATTATGATAGGGGTTATTACCTTAATATCTGTGCAAGAACGAACCAAAGAAATTGGTATTCTTCGTGCGATTGGAGCTTCCAAAAGAGATGTATCAAGTATGTTTAATGCCGAAACTCTTATAATAGGTTTCGCATCTGGTATGACAGGTGTGCTTGTAACATATTTGTTATGTATTCCTATTAATATTATTCTTAAAGCACTTACAGGTATCGCACAGCTCAAAGCTGTGTTGCCAATTGGTGCAGCAGTGATATTAGTCCTTATTAGTATGTTCCTAACGCTAATCTCTGGATTAATACCTTCAAGAAGTGCATCTAAAAAAGATCCTGTGGTTGCACTAAGAACTGAATAAAATATAAAAAATCTCAAAGATTGTCTTTGAGATTTTTTGTTTGATATAATCAATTCTTGACCTGATTGGCTCCGCATACACTGCATTTGGATGTGTCGCCGATTAACTTGCTTCCGCAGTATGCACAGTATTTATCAACCGATTGAGTAGATGTGTTAGTGTCTTTCTTAGCTTCTTCTTCAAGCTTGAATTTCTTGATTCTTTTAACCATGGCAATAATCAAAGCAGCCTCTATTGCAACAATGCCAATTATGACGGCGATAGAGATGTTTCTTGACCTAGCAGGTTTGGTGTAACCAGGTTCTTCCTTAAGAGAAACATTTGCGTAGTCCATGTTGATTGAGTTGGTTGCGGTCTCTATATTGGTGGAGTTGATTGCGACTTCTACAATTTGACCTGGTGTAATGTTGGCAATTTCGTCCTTGTCATACATAGCAAATGTTTCTTGCTTGAGCACGATTCTATCAGGATTACCCGGAACAAATACAGAGTACGAGTAATAATATTTGTCATAATCGTAGTCGTAGTCTGTATCGTTTACAATTGCCTGAGCTCGATAACGAGGGTCGGATAAGGCTCTTTCTATCATCATTTGATGCTGTTCGTAGTAGACCTTCTGGTCTGCCGCATCAGAGGCAAATGTAGTTGCGAACATAATAGCAACTATTAGAGCCATAATGCCAAAAGTTATATATCCAACAAAACGAGAAGTAATCTGACTATAAGGACTGATTGGTCCACGTGTGCCTCCTACGCGAGTATGAATATGTATGCCTCCTCCATGATGGTGATGATGACTGCTGTGGTGTCTAATGCTGCTACTACTGTGAAAACTACTCCTGCTACTACTGCGGAATCCGCCTCCGCTACTCCTTGATCCACTAGATCCTCCACGACCACTTCTTGAACCCATAAGATTATTCCTGCCTTTTTAATAATTCTATTAGTAATTATTATATCAATAATATTGTAATTATGTCAATTAATAGATAAATAATATGAATTAATTATTGTATGATTATGTGGTAGGGTGAGTGAGGGAAGATAAAGTGTTGGGAGTTGCCGAGGAGAAATAAAAAAAGTAGGCAGAGCCTACATTATTTGGTACTCCCTCGGGGACTCGCATTAAGCGGAGCGTCAATTCTCGGGCAGGGTACCCGAGTACACCCGGACAAGGTCTGGGGTTCAACAACGAAGTTGTAACAACACGAAAGTGTTGGGAGTTGCCGAGGAGAAATAAAAAAAAGTAGGCAAAGCCTACAATTATTTGGTACTCCCTCGGGGACTCGAACCCCGGACCCACTGATTAAGAGTCAGTTGCTCTACCAACTGAGCTAAGGAAGCATGTTCAGAACTTGCTGACAACCATAATTCATGATTGACTTTGATATTATAATTCAAAATTTTGTATTTGTCAACATTTATTTTGCAAATATTTGAATTATTTTTTTATTTTTGTTAAAATATAATTGTCAGATAAAAAATTAAGGTTAGGAGGAATGGAATTGTGAGAAGGTTTGATATTGTAAAAGAAGAGTTTATTAAATACGGTGTGAGTGATATAACTATGCCAACTCGTGCAACCAAGCACTCGGCTGGATACGACTTGTACTCGCCAATAGATATTGTAATTAAGCCACATACTATTGAAACTGTTTGGACTAATATTAAGATTGCTTGTAACGAGGACGAATTCATAATGTTATGTGTTCGCAGTAGTATGGGTAGGAAGGGTGTTATTCTTGCTAATGGTGTGGGTATACTTGATGCCGATTATTATGGCAATCCTTCGACTGATGGTAATATAGGCGTTACGCTTAATAATACCGCAGATCAGGATTATGTAATTAAGAAAGGCGATAGGATAGGTCAAGTGGTATTCCTAAAATATCTTACTATTGATGATGAAGAAGAGGTCAAAGCCTCAAGACTCGGAGCTTTCGGCTCTACAGATAACAAATAATTAACAAAAATATTAAATATTTCATAACAATTAATATGAAATGTTTGAGTAGTTATATCGTTGATACTAGGATATTAAAGAGTAATATAGGTAATATTCGTAATATTATTAAGTCGTCAACCAAACTTTGTGCAGTTGTAAAAGCTAATGCGTATGGAGTGGGACTTCATACCGTGTGTAAGACACTAAGTGGTTTGGTTGATTTTTTTGCGTGTGCCAATCTCAAAGAGGCTCTTAATATTAGAGTTATAGATAAGTCAACCCCAATACTAATTCTTGGTGTGGTTGATATATCCGATCTTGATGTGGTTGTAGATAATAATATTTCAATTAGTGTACACTCTCTTGAGTATCTAAAGATGGTTGCTACTAGATTGTGTGATAATATCAATGTGCATATTAAGGTAGGCACTGGGCTTAATAGATATGGAATAAAATCTATCAAAGAATTCAAGCAAGCACTAGAACTAATAGATAATAATCCTCATATCACATTAGAAGGTGTCTACTCGCACTTTGCAACCAAGAGCGGGGATGTCGAATTTATGTCTAGACAATATATGAGATTCTTGCAGTTTAAGAGATGTGTTAAGGATCGCTCGGTTATATTCCATTTAGCCAATTCGTACGGAACTATGCGGTCTAACGTGTACCACTTTGATATGGTGAGAGTTGGTATGTTGTTATATGGTCTACTAGATAATAATATTGGCAACAAATTAGTTGTTAGAGTCGAGTCGACTGTATCTGCAATTACCAAGGTCAAGAAAGGCGAGAGTATTGGCTACGATAGAACATTTAGGGCAAAAAGCAATATGGAAATTGCTGTAATACCAATGGGTTATGCTGATGGAATAAATAGGTCGCTATCTAATAACTTTCATGTAATAATAGGTGGTCATGTATGCCCAATTGTAGGTCTAATATGTATGGATGTATTTATGGTAGATGTTGCTGACTTAGGGGTTAAAGTGGGGGATAATGTGTCTATTATTGGTAACAAAAGAGGTATAACTTATGTGGATTACGCCAATGCCCTTAATACATCTCCTTATGAATTAATATGCACAATAAGATACGATAGGCTTAATTACATAATTAAATAAAACGGCTGAGTGATGCGTATTTATTGGGGTTGAGTTGAGGTTATGGTAGTGTAATAATATTCATCATAATATATTATTTATTCATTAATTTGTTGGGTGAAAAGAAAAATTTGTCGGCTAATGATGTAATAATTATTGCAAATATTATTATTATCGTGTAAACTATCTAAAATGATTGTATGAGGTTAGACATGAGGATAGTTGCTGGCAAACATAGAGGCATGGTACTCTATGAATTTGATGCGGACAATATTAGACCTACTATAGATAGGGTTAGAGAAAGTATATTTAATAAAATTCAATTTGGTGTAACGGGGAGTGTAGTATTAGACTTATTCTGCGGGACAGGAGCGGTAAGCCTTGAGTTCCTTAGCCGTGGTGCAGAAAGAGTCGTGTCGGTAGATAGCGACCCTAGGAGCATTGCCCTTACTCGCAAGAACTTTGCCAAAGCCAAAGAACATGGCGAAATATTGCAACTAGATTATATGACCGCTCTTGATAGGCTTAATGGAATCAAGTTTGATTATATCTTCCTAGATCCGCCATACGATAGCGATATGGCAGAGTTGGCTATGTCTATGGTATCCAAAAGCTCCATGCTACAAGATGATGGCATTATCATATACGAACACTTAGTTGGCAAGGAGTTCAATCTGCCTGCTAATCTAGAACTTATAGATGAGAAGAAATACGGTACAGTAGCCGTGTCGTATATAAGGAATAAGAGTAATGATTAACGTAATTAATGTCAAGTCAGATTCGCCAACAATAGATTATGCTCTATACCTTATCGATCAAGAAATTAAATGTTGCAAGTCTACCGGCACTAAGGCAATAGTGGTAATACATGGCTACGGCTCGCATGGCAAGGGTGGAGTAATTAAGGACGCTATCCGAAGATATCTTCCCGATCTTAAGAAAAAGCATATTATAGAGGACTTTCTTGGTGGCGAGCATTGGGGCGAGTATAACGAAACCAAGTTGCATATGTGCCGTATTTGTCCCGATCTAATACTGCATGAGAATCTATCTAGCCTCAATAGCGGTGTTACTGTAATATTAGTATAGCGAGCGTAGTGCTTGCTATTTTTTGTATAAGCAAGCTAGCAGATAATGTAGCAACAGCTTTTTAAAAAAACTCCGTATATTACGGAGTTTTTCTGCTTTTTACAAGAATTCTTTGAGGGATTCGACGAACTTCTCTTCTGACGCTACGATACTACGGCAGATACTAACTAGTTCTTCGTTATCGCATGGGTTCTCGCTAAGGGCGTTGATTGTATTGGTAATGCCCATTGTTGTGCCTTGGATTAGCATTTCGGCAATGTGTGGAGTTTCCTTATTGAACATAGTCTGCATATTGATACTGGCAAAGCTAGAGCCTTTGAGGAACACGTTAATGTCCTTAGGCTCGTAGCCCATGCGTGTAGCCATCTTCTCGAGAATTTCGGTAGTGTCTAGATAGAAGTCGTTTTGTTTGCGGAGAAGTTCTTCGAGCTTGAAGTTCTCGATCTTATCTATAATGCAATCAATGGCGTAGCTAGCCATCCTAACATTTTTGTATGCGTCATCAATTAGTGCGGTTGTGCAGTTTTCGTTTTTCATGAATATTCCTACCTTTTTTTATTTTATCTTGTGGAGAGGAGGCTGTTATTATTCGTATGTGATGTTATTAATAATATACAATATATAAAAAATTAGAAAAAATCGAGAAATGTTATTGACAAATAAGACAAAATATGTTAAATTACAGGAGTACCACATGGAATAGGTCTATAAATAGGGCAATATTTGGCGCTTTATACCTACACAGTGAGTTTGGTTAGAGGAGGTAAATTATGTACGCAATAGTTACAACTGGTGGCAAACAATACAAAGTTAGCCAAGGAGACATTATTAACGTAGAGAAGCTTGATGCTAAAGTAGGCGATAAGATTAATCTTGATGTTATGATGCTAGTTGATGGGGACAAGGTTACTAATGGTAATCCATTAGTTAAGACCGCTGAAGTTATTGCTGAAGTTCTTGAGCAAGGCAAAGAAGACAAGATTGTTGTTTTCAAGTACAAGGCTAAGAAGAACTATCGTAGGAAGCAAGGTCATAGACAACCTTTCACAGCATTAAAGATAGTTTCGGTTAAATAATATGACTAATATTAAATTTTTTCGATACGATAATCGATTGGTTGGGTTCGAGTGTCTAGGTCATACTGGATACGAGGAATCTGGCAAAGATGTATTATGTGCTTCGATCTCGACTATTACGCAGTCGATAGCTCTAGGGCTAAGAGATGTGTGTAATATAGACACACTTATTAGTCGTGATGATGAGATGGGGTACATCAAGGTTGAGATACCCAAGGATCTTAGCAGTGATAAGTTAAGTGGTGCAAGTGTGCTACTAGATACATTATTTGTTACTATTAAAGATCTTGTTGAGGGGTATCCTAAGTATATTAAGATGGAGGTAATAGAGTATGTTTATTAATATTCAATTGTTTGCTCACAAGAAGGGACAAGGTACTTCTAAGAACGGTCGTGACTCTCGTAGCAAGCGTTTAGGTGTTAAATGTGCAGATGGACAAGTTGTATCTGCTGGTTCTATTATCATCAGACAGAGAGGAACTAAGATCAATGCTGGTAAGAACGTAGGTGTTGGTAAAGATTATACATTGTTCGCAACAACTGATGGTAAGGTAAAATTTGAACACGAAACCAAGGACAAGAAAAGAGTAAGTGTTTACCCTGTAGAGTAATTGGTGTTTTGACCAACTTTTTAAGTAACATTAAGAAGTTGGTTTTTCATTTTTTTGAGTACTTTATATTAATTGGATTGACTAGTATGATTTACAAAGAATATGATGATTATATTGAGGTAGTAGATAGCTCCGACTTTGATGTCAAGCAGACTCTAGAGTGTGGTCAGGTATTTAGGTTCAAGGTAAGGGATTTTGGCTATACAGTATATGCTTCTGGTCAGAAAGCAGACATATATTGTCATAATGGTAACGCGAAAATATTTACAAAAAACAAAAAATTCTTTATTAAATACTTTGATTTTGATAAAAACTATGCTAAAATTAAATCGAGTTTGGAAGCAAACCCAATTATGTCGGATGCTATCAAATATGGTAGTGGGATTAGAATCCTGCGTAGTGACCCGCTAGAGATGATAATATCCTTTATAATTTCGCAGAATAATAATATACCTAGAATTAAGGGAATTATTGAGAAGATATGCGAAGGTTATGGGGATAACATGGGTGACTATTACGCCTTCCCAACGCTAACTCAGCTAAAGAGAATTCCTTTGGAATTCTTTAAGAGTATCAAATGTGGCTATAGGGACAAATATTTATTGGAGTCTATAGCAATGCTGGGGGACACAATCTTAATTGATGAGATTGCTAAGATGTCAACCGTTGATGCACGCAAAGAGCTGATGAAATTAAAGGGTGTGGGCAGGAAGGTAGCTGATTGTATACTACTATTTGGTTTTGGCAAGACTGATGTATTCCCAACAGATACGTGGGTAGTCAAGTGCTATAATAATCTCTATGGTGCTAGCGAGAGTAATGCTAGTAAGATAGCTGATTACTTTGTATCTGAATTTGGTGAGCTTTCGGGTTATGCACAACAATATTTATTTTATATGACGCGTGAGAACGCAATAGGAGAAAAGTTATGAAAGAAAAGAAGATTGCATTATTAGTAGACGTAGATAATGTTAAGATTGGCTCTGAGGCTTTTGACGAATTATACGAGAAATTACTAGCTATGGGTGATGTTGTATACTGTAAGTTCTATGGTTACAATGATAGAAAGCACCTATATCTTAACGAGGTAATCCTTAAATATGGATACGAAACTGCACCATTTATGAGATTTAAGAAGCGTTATAGTCAGCTTGACTCTCGTATTTTGGTTGATGCCGTTAGACTTGTTTATACTAAGCCAGAAATTGATACTTATTGTATTGTTGCTGGTGAGGGTGACCTTATCCCTCTACTTGTAGAACTTAAGAGTAGTGGTAAGACTGTTGTTGACGTTAACACAGAGTATCAAGAGATGAACGCTCATATGTTTGATAGTCACATTACACTATCTAAGATTAATATTGTAGGAGAGGCATATTCTTCAAGAGGTAAGAAGGCTACTACTACAACTAAGAAGGCTGCTGCTCCTAAGAAAGCTTCAGCTGCATCTAAGCCAGCTGCTGCACCTAAGGCATATGCTAAGCCAGCACCTGTTCAAGAGGATTATTACGAGGAAGAGACTGTATACGACAACGATCAGCTTAGCGAGATGCTTAAGGATATTACTGATAGATACAGTGAGCTTGACTTTAGTGATAATAGCGATATTGATAAGAAAGTTGAGCTTATCAAGGATATCGAAGTTCTTATTGATGATGAGACAAGAAAGGGCGAGGGCTTGAATAGCAAGAACGCTGATATTAGACAAATCTTCGTAGAGCTACAGAACATTGTAGATGATATGAAAAACGCTTTATAATTGGATTTTTCGACCGGTAAACTTATATGGCTTGCCGGTTTTTTGTTGTCATACATCAGTAAAATTTATTAATATTTGTATTATGATAGAACTTAAGTAATGATAGATACAATGGGTGATGATAATATAAAATTATCGAAATAAAAAAAGTGTATAATATTATTTGTAAAAAAATATATTTTTAGGTAAAATAATAGTAAGTAATTAGTGTGAGGAGTGTGTGGTGAAGAAAAATTTTTCGTTTGGTTTCAAACAAAAAATTTCTAGCGGAATAGTACTTTTGCTACTCCTATTTTTCGCACTCAATAGCACGCTTACTCTCGCATTTTTCTATGATGGAGAGTGGGGCTCTAATATTGTAGGGTTATCTGGTAAAGTTAAGATTCAGGCAGTTGGTGTAGGTGACCATGACGAGTCACTTGATACCGAAGGAAACTTTGATTCGATAGAGGACACCATTGATTCTTCCAATCTTATTATTACGTTGGGTGACGGATATCAGACATTAGTTCCTGGTATGGATGTCTATATTGATGCTAACTGCAAGGTATTTGAATCAACAACGAGTCCTTTGCTTAGGGCAAAAATTGAATTTATGTTTGTCGATAATGATAGTAACGAGATTGGCGAAACTAACCAAGTGCTTAGCGATATGCAGGGAAGGATTGCTGCGGTAATCCAATCTAATAACTGGGTTATTTACACAGCTCCTGGCGAAACTCAGGCATATTGGTATTACTTAGGATCTCAATCTCAAACAGGTATAACAGAGACAGGCAACAAGATAATGCAAGAGGTTGAGGTAACCGGTGGTGATGCGGTTGTGGACTTTATAGATGCACCAATCGAATTTCCAACCTATGTAGACAGCTCGTATTCTGGCTTTAGGTGTATTGTTAAGATTACGTTCCAAGCAATACAGAATTATATTCCTGATCAAGATGGTCATAAGCTAGCAAATACAATTTCTAATGCTCAGCAAATATTTAAGTTCTTTGATACTGGAGAAAGACCTCCGTTCGAAGATTAATCATTATTGAAATCAAAATCACGCTAAAATTCTCTTTAGTGTGATTTTTTATACATAATAATGTTCTTGAGAAAATGTGCTAAATAGCGAAATAATTTTAATTAAGTGTTTATTAATATGCACAAATAAGAATAGATATACATTTTGACAAAAACTCTTTATTTTTGTATTAAAGTATGATAAAATATTATTGTCAAATTAGTAGTCTAGTAAGTATAATTTGATAATACTACGTTCGGTTAGAGGTGAGTATGAATTTGATGCTAGGAGTAGGGCTTTGGATAGGAGTTGGGATATCGGTTGTTCTGATAATCGGTATTGCGATTTTTATGGGCATAGTTCCGGTTAAATATTGGCTTAAGTCGATATTTAGTGGTGCACATGTGCCTGCCAGCAAATTAGTTGGTATGAAGCTAAGAAATGTTGATATGAAGCTTATAGTTAATGCTTATATCAATGCGACAAAGGCTGGAGTCAAGATTAATATATCTGACTTGGAGACTCATTATATGGCGGGTGGTAATGTAGAGCGAATTGTAGAGGCTCTTATCATTGCTCAGGGTGCTAAGATTAATCTAAGTGTTGCTAACGCTAAGGCGATTGATCTTGCCAATAGAGATATTCTGCAAGCGATTCAGAATTGCGTTACTCCGGTTGTAATTACAACTCCTCCAATTACTGCTGTAGCTGGTGACGGGATAGAGCTGATTGTTAAGGTAAGAATTACCTTGCACAGTGATATTGAGAAGCTTATCGGCGGTGCTGGAGAGGAAACAATCCTTGCTCGTGTTGGCGAAGGGGTTGTAACCGCAGTTGGATCGTCTAAGAATCATCAAATGGTACTAGAGAATCCGGATAGTATTAGCAAGTATGTCTTATCTAAGGGGCTTGACGAAGGGACTTCGTTTGAGATACTTAGTATTGATATTGCTGATGTTGATATTGGTCGTAATGTTGGTGCTAAGATTCAGGCAGAGAGAGCCGAGGCTGATGTTCAGATAGCCAATGCAAGGGCAGAAGAGCGTAGGGCTATGGCGATTGCTGCAGAGCAAGAAATGAAGGCCAAAACTCAAGAGATGCAAGCTAAGCTTCTTAGTGCACAATCTGAGATACCTAGGGCTATTAGTATGGCGTTTAAGTCTGGCAATATTGGGGTAATGGATTATTATAGAATGCAAAATGTTCAAGCTGATACATACATGCGTAATTCTATTGGGGACTCTAAGGGTGGAACAAATAATCAAGGTTAAGGTTATGATATACTAATTATTGGTAAATAGTAGCATGATCCTAGATTATCTACTTATTGCCAATTAAATCCTACGGGTATCAAAAGATAATTGATTTTGTTTTGCTCTGGATTGTGATATTAATATATCTTTATCTTAACGAAATTAAGGTGATATTATGTTAATAACCGCAAACAGTGTAATTGACACTCCTTATGAGATTATACTAGTGGTCGCTGCGGCGTTTGTTGTAGCACTAGTACTAATGAAATTAGGTCTGTTTCTAGAATCTCTCCCAGCTCCGGGAGGATCGTCCAAATCAAAAAAGGAAGTTGTCAAAGAAGTTAAGAAGGAAATAAAGAAAGAAGAAACTGCTACGGTTAAAGAAGATAAGGACAAAGATAAAAAAGCCGAGCAGACAAACAATTCTGGTTGTGGAAATAGTTATACTTGTCCGTATGCTAATATGCAAGCTCCAACCGTCACAGGAGGGGGCGGGTGTAATAATTATTTGTACGATAGATTCGTTGATAGTCCGACTGCAATTGATGTTGTCGAGCCTAAGAAGGTGTCGGAATCATTTATTAGTAATGAAGAGTTTTCGAAGATAAAAGACCGTGATGTTAAGATTAGAGTCAAAGAAGATAATTCTAGTGTTACGAAAAACGCTCTTTATGATCGAATAAACCAGATGACATCACAAAACAACGAAAAGCGTGAGAAATTACTAGAAGAGTTTGAAGGTCTTTCTCGCGAAATGAAACTTCTTATAATAGAGAACATTATTCAGAAGATGTAGTGTCTTTAGTAATGTCAAGACTATTGTCGAGGTGTTAGGTTTTTCTAGCATCTCGCTTTTTTATACTAACCATAAATAGTGATAATAGTTGGTATTAATGCATATAGATTATTGTTTAGAATAGTAATATGTCTAGTCGTTGAGAGGAAGATATGAATAACTTTATCCAAGAGATTGTTGATACGTGCAAACTCCCATTTGGAGAAATTTCCAAAGATTTTAAGATAATATGGATTGGAATAGGATCTCTTTATATTTGCAATTATCGCAAGCTAGTTGATTACAATACTGATAGAATTGTAATCTCCACTGCCTATGGTGCTATTGAGGTTGTGGGTGATAATCTTGTCCTTAGGCAGATTAACAAAGGAGAGATGATTGTAAGCGGTGAAATTATTAGTATTTCTCGCGGAGGTGTTAATGGCAAAAAAGAAAAATCTAAATAACAATTATATTATAAAATATTCTGGTAGCAATCCTAATAACTTTATTAATGTGTGTAGAGGTCATGGGTTAACTCTTAATAACATTGTCAAGGGGCGGGATGGTCTGCAATTTGGGTTGTCAGAGAAGGACTATAAGATATGGAAAGGGTTGGATATGTCCTTTTATCCTCATGAACTAGTTGGGTATGGAGGAAGAAGGAAATTGCTTACTTGGTGTCTAGCTAGAATTGGTTTAATAATAGGGTTGTGTATTGGATTTGTCTTAATATTGGTACTTAATAATAGATTACTACAAGTACACGTGTTGGGGTTAGAAAATATGGACAAGTCGGCTGTTATTGACTATTTAGAATCTCAAGGTGTTAATAAGTTATCCAAAATAAATTATGATATTAGCCAGTTGGAAGATGGTTTGGCAAGAGAATTTGACTTTTCGCTGGTTAGCATAATTACGAAAGGTAATAGCTTGGTTGTTAGTGTGAAGGAAAGTTTGCCGGATATTTCGGACACATACGCACCAATTACTGCCGATTATAATATGGTTATCAAATCTATTTCGGTGTATTCTGGCACTCAAATGGTTGAATCTGGAGATATTGTCTATAAGGGAGATGTTTTGGTAGAGCCTTATTACCAAAAGGGAGAGAACAAAGTATATGTTGCTCCATGTGCAGATATAATTGCAAGTGTATATTTTACGGAGTCTGTTGAGGTATTAGAAAAAGAATTGGTGATGCAAAGAACTGGCGAGTATTCGTTGGTTAGTGTTATTGTTAGTTTAGGAAGTAATGAAATATACCGATCTGATTATGATGTATTATATTCGCAGTATGAATTACAGTCGGTAAATTGTGATGTAACGAGTATTCTTCTGCCTATTAAGATATCCAAGGTATATGCGTATCAAGTGGAAGAGGTTGAAGTGACCAAAGATATCGAATCATCAAAGCAGGAGGCTATAACAAGACTAAAAGATGATGTGTACCGTCAAGTGCCTGAAAGTGTGCAAGTATTAGATGAAGAAGTGGGGGTTGTGCCAATTGATGGTGGATATATAGTATCTGTGTGTCTTACTACCGAAATGAGATTTCGATATCAATTGCATAATTAATTATTGACTAAATCTTTCTATTTTGCTAAACTGAGAAAAACAAATTACGAGGACTATGATGTTAATTAATTTTAGTAAAGATAGAGGATATGCCCAATACAATGGTTTGATTACAGAAGCATATGAATATGCAATCAAAATGCTTAAAGTACCATGCAAAGATGTGGAAGTTAATCTATCGTATGTTTCGGGTAGGCAGATTAGAATTCTTAATCGTGAGCATAGGAACAAAGATCGAATAACTGATGTGTTGTCATTTCCAAATCTATTGGAATATGGTGTTGAGAACGAACAACTAATTGCTAATCGTATCACTAAGGCAAATTATCCTAATGATATTAATCTAGATACTAATAACATAATGCTTGGAGATATATGTATCTGCAAGAAAGTTGTTAAGAAACAAGCAAAAGAATATGGCAACTCCATGGAGAGAGAAATGGTGTATATGGCAGTTCATGGATTGCTACACCTTCTCGGTTATGATCATATATTGGAAGAAGACAAAAGACATATGAGAGAAATGGAAGAAAAAATACTAAAGCACATTAATTTGGAGAGAAAATAATGAAGACTGGATTTGTGGCAATTCTAGGGCAACCAAATGTTGGCAAAAGCACATTACTTAACGCTATTCTTAAAGAAAAAGTTTCGATTGTGTCGCCGAAGCCTCAGACTACAAGAAATAAAATACTAGGAATATACAATGATGAAGAAAGCCAGATTGTTTTTATAGACACTCCTGGTATACATAATAGTCACAACAAACTTGATGATTACATGAACAAAGCAATAACTACTGCAAGTAAAGATGTTGATGTTATTGTATATGTGCTTGATGCTACCAAGAAATTTAGCGATAATGTTATTGATACTCTTAACAAACATACAAAGCACGCGAAAAATGTAATTCTTGTGGTTAACAAAATGGATGACACAACCTACGAGAAGATCTATCCAGAACTTAACAAGTGTAATAGCCTTGAGGGGATTAAGGATATTGTTCCTGTATCTGCAATGAAAGGCAAGAATATTGATGAGCTAATTAAAGTAATTAAGTCTTATCTAACTGATGATGTTAAATATTATGATGATGATATCTATACTGATCAGTCAGTTAAGTTTATAGTTGCCGAAACTATTAGAGAGAAGGCTCTTTGGTTGCTTCAGGATGAACTTCCTCATGGTATTGCTATTGAGATAGCGAGATTCGAAGAAGGCGAAGACCTTGTCGAAATTGATGCGGATATAATTGTAGAGAAGTCAACTCACAAACAAATCGTTATTGGCAAAAATGGAACAATGCTCAAAAATATCGGTATCAGAAGTCGTAGAGATATTGAGAAACTAGTTGATAACCATGTAATGCTTAAACTTTTTGTCAAAGTTAAGGAAGATTGGCGTCAAAAAGATTCGTCTGTCAAAGCAATGGGTTATAATCAACAAGATTTATAATTATAACAAAAGTTTAATAAATATACATAATAAATAATTTGCACACTATCATAATTTATGATGTCCAACATATAATAAAGTATAGCTTTATATTCATTAGAAAAATATTGCAGGCGATAATGCTAAGCTTGTTGCTACTTAATGGTTTTTAATAGAGAGGAGATTATATGGAAGATATTTGTTGGAAATTATTTGAACAAACTGGTCAGATAAATTATTATCTGCTATATAGTGCACTAAAAAGGAAAAAATAATTGGAAGAGATAGCGGTAACTGGTGTAGTAATATACTCTATGCCATACAAAGAAAAGGACAGATTAATACATATATTTTCGTTAGAACTTGGCAAGGTTACTGCAATTCTAAAGGGTATTGAATCACCAAAGTCCAAGTTAAAGTATGCAGGACAACCTTTTTGCTTTGCGAAATTTGAACTAGCAGGAAGTGGAGAGTTTTATGTGGTAAAAGGGGTAGAATTAATTGATAGTTTCTTTGATATAACCCAAGATTACGGGACTTATGCTCTATCGCTTACAGCACTTGAAGTATGCTCGGTTGTTCTTAAACCTAATATACTTGCAGAGGGGTTGTTCCTTACTCTTATTAAAACTTTGCAGAATATTGTATACAATAATATCAGCCCCAAGCTTGCAATACTTAAATTTCATTTGACTGTCCTTGAGCAGATTGGTTATGCACTAAACTTCGAGAGTTGTGACAACTGTGGTATGAAATTTGTAGGGGATATAAGATATAATTCTGAAACGGGCACATTTAGATGTATATCTTGTTCGAAAGGCGAAGTCGTATCAAGGCGTGACTTTATGAATCTTAAGATATTGTCTTCTACTAATATAGATAGATTGCATACTATTAGGATTGTAGACGAATCTCTTGATGGATGCCTTAAGCTTGTTATTGATGATATCAACCGTAGACTTAATGTACAGTTGCGATCAGCAAATTCTATACTTTAACACCTAATAATAGGTGTTTTTTTTGACTTTGTATCGAATAGTTATACAAGAAATCAATACAATAGTAAATTAATAGAATATGCACAAGTTAAATATTTTTTGAAAAACTTAAGGATAAGTCCTTGCAATTTTTGCTCAAATTGACTATACTACAATAGTATACTAAAATATAAGGAGAAATTATGGCTAAAAAGTATGTTTATTTGTTTAGTGAAGGCAATGCTTCCATGAGAGAGTTGCTTGGCGGTAAGGGTGCTAACTTAGCAGAAATGACTAAGATTGGTCTACCAGTACCTCAAGGATTCACAATTTCTACTGAAGCTTGTACTCAATACTACGAAGATGGCAAACAAATCAATTCAGAGATCCAAGCTCAAATTATGGAGCACATCACTAAGATGGAAGAGATCACTGGAAAAAAATTCGGGGACAAAGAAAATCCTCTACTAGTTTCTGTTAGATCAGGAGCAAGAGCATCTATGCCTGGTATGATGGATACTATTCTTAACCTTGGTCTTAATGACGAAGTTGTAGAAGTTCTTTCTAACAAGTCTGGCAACCCTAGATGGGCTTGGGACTGCTACAGAAGATTTATTCAGATGTTCAGTGACGTTGTTATGGAAGTTGGTAAGAAGTACTTTGAGAAACTTATCGACCAAATGAAAGAGAAGAAGGGTATTGAGTTTGACGTAGATCTTACAGCGGAAGATCTTAAAGAACTTGCTACTCAATTCAAACAAGAATATAAGAATCAACTTGGCAAAGACTTCCCAGTTGATCCTAAAGAGCAATTATTCGAGGCTATCAAGGCTGTATTCCGTTCTTGGGATAATCCTAGAGCTAATATCTATCGTATGGATCATGATATTCCATATAGCTGGGGAACAGCTGTTAACGTACAGATGATGGCTTTCGGTAATATGGGCGAAACATCTGGTACTGGTGTTGCGTTTACACGTAATCCTGCTACTGGTGAGAAAGGTCTTATGGGTGAGTTCCTTATGAACGCACAAGGCGAAGACGTTGTTGCTGGTGTTAGAACTCCAATGCCTATTGCTAAAATGGCTGAAGTTATGCCAGAAGTTTATACTCAGTTCCTAGATATCTGTAATACTCTTGAGAACCACTACAGAGATATGCAAGATATGGAATTCACAATCGAAGATAAGAAGCTTTATATGCTTCAAACTCGTAATGGTAAGAGAACAGCAGCTGCTGCTATTAAGATTGCTTGTGATCTTATTGACGAAGGTATGATTACAGAGGAAGAAGCATTGATGCAAATCGACGCCAAGACTCTAGATATGTTACTTCACCCACAATTCGACGCTGCTGCTCTTAAAGAAGCAGATAAGAATAATGTTATCGGTAAGGGTATTGCTGCATCTCCTGGTGCTGCTACTGGTAAAGTTGTATTTACAGCAGAAGACGCTGTAATCGAAGGCAAGAAGGGCGAGAAAGTTGTTCTTGTTAGATTAGAGACTAGTCCAGAGGATATCGAAGGTATGAAGTTCGCTCAAGGTATTCTTACTGTTCGTGGCGGACAAACATCTCACGCTGCCGTTGTTGCTCGTGGTATGGGTACTTGTTGTGTTTCTGGTTGTGGAGATATCAAGATGGATGAGGAGAACAAGAAGTTCACTCTAGCTGGTAAGACATTTAAAGAGGGAGATCATATTTCTCTTGATGGTACTACTGGTAACATCTATGATTGTGCAATCAAGACTGTTCCTGCAGATCCTAATAGCGGTTACTTTGGCCGTATTATGAAGCTTGCAGATAAGTACAAGAAACTAGAAGTAAGAACTAATGCAGATTCTCCTGCAGACGCTAGACGTGCAGTAGAACTAGGTGCAGAGGGTATTGGTCTATGCCGTACTGAGCATATGTTCTTCGAGCCTAATAGAATTGGTGCATTTAGAGAGATGATCTGTTCTGACTCTAAGGAAGAAAGAGAGGTTGCTCTTAATAAGATCGAGCCTATGCAACAAGAAGACTTCGAGGGCTTAATGGAAGCACTTCAAGGTCATCCAGTTGTTATTAGATATCTTGATCCACCTCTACACGAATTCGTTCCTACCGAGGAAGGTGATATAGCTAATCTTGCTAAAGCAAAAGGCAAGACAGTAGCCGAGATCAAACAATACATCACAGCTCTTCATGAGACTAACCCAATGATGGGTCATAGAGGATGTAGACTTGCTGTTACTTATCCAGAAATCGCTGCTATGCAGACAAGAGCAGTTATCAAGGCTGCTATCGCTGTTCAAGCTCGTCATGCAGACTGGAACGTTGTTCCAGAGATTATGATCCCTCTTGTAGGCGAGATCAAAGAACTTGAATTCGTTAAGAAAGTTGTTGTTGAAACTGCTGATGCAGAAATTGCTAAAGCTGGTAGCAACCTAAAATACAAAGTAGGTACTATGATCGAGATACCTCGTGCAGCACTTACTTCTGACGAAATCGCCAAAGAAGCTGAGTTCTTCTGTTTCGGTACTAACGACTTAACTCAGATGACATTTGGATTTAGTAGAGATGACGCTGGTAAGTTCTTACCTTCATACTATGCAAGCAAGATTTACGAGTCTGATCCATTTGCTAGACTAGATGTTAATGGTGTTGGTAAGTTGATGGAAACTTCTGTTAAACTAGGTAGATCTACTCGTTCTGATCTACACGTTGGTATCTGTGGTGAGCACGGTGGAGATCCTTCTTCTATCGAGTTCTGTCACAAGATTGGTCTAGACTATGTATCTTGTTCTCCATACAGAGTACCTATTGCTAGACTTGCAGCTGCTCAATCAGCTATCAGAAACAAGTAATCTAATATATTAACTTATATAGAGATAATCCTTGGAATATAGGATTGTCTCTTTTTTTGTAACTAATTTTTGAAAAGGTATTGAAATTGGCTCTGTAGTATGCTATAATTTTGTCAGTATAACTAAAGAAGGTGGATTAGTGTTATGAAACAAAAAGGCGTATTAAAGAATAAAAATATCTATCACAAGGTGGGAACAGCATTGGCTGTTACGGGTGCATTGGTTGCAACTGCTGGTCTTGCAGGAGGTGTCTATACTGGTGGCGATACAATAGCTAATGGGGTAAAATATGCAGATTTCTATAATAATATTATTGCATCCGAAGATTATATGGATTATATAAATGGCATTATAGACGATCTATCTAATCAGTATAAGGCTGGAGAAATTTCTTATGATGTTTTTGCTTATAAATTAGCTGAAATCAAAGAAGGTCAATATTTAAATGAATATATTAAAACGTTAGCAACCGAAGATGAGCAAAATAAATTTGCTGAGATAAAGAGTGGAGCAAAGAAATATTCTAATGGATTTATGATAAGTTTTGGAACTGCATTAGCAGGAACAGCAGTGTTGGCTGCGGGTGCGGTTGCTAGTGCTATCGGTGACAGTGTTGAGGCTGATAACAATCCTGATAACGAAGAAGATAATACTATGGGGGATAATTAATTATGGCAAGTGGCGTGCTAAAGAATAAAACTAGATTAGTAAGAGCGGGTGCTGTTGCCTTAATGGCTGCAGGTCTTGGTGGATTTTGTACATCATCAGTTGGTAATAACTTGCATTCATTCCAAAGAGATGCAATATCTTTAGAGATGTCATCTCTTCGCACAAAGGCATCACTTACTGAAGAATATTTATGTCATAAAAACGCTGGAATGAAGGCTTTGGCGGAATGGTATAAAATGGGCGTAATGAATGAATCGGAGTATAATAACAACATTGATCAATTAAATTCGAAAAATTATATCGAAGATTACATTATAAATCATTCTAATGATGAGCAATTAAGAGAAGAATATATTGATTTGGCGGCAGAGCACGACAAAGAACACAATAAAGCTTGTGGATGTTCATTTGGCTTGTTTGGATCTTTTGTAGCGACTGTTGCTGGAGCAGGAATACTTA
This sequence comes from Clostridiales bacterium, assembly GCA_015055665.1. Classification (GTDB taxonomy): domain Bacteria; phylum Bacillota; class Clostridia; order Christensenellales; family UBA1242; genus UBA11490. The sequence goes on along the minus strand of SVHX01000007.1, from coordinate 12,761 downwards.
AAAATTCTTATGATAATGATGAAAAAGAAGATGAAATGCAGGCGTAAACTGCCTATAATTAGGAAAAGATTAGTAACTTTTCCTTTTTTTGCATTATTATATGCAAAAAGTTTAAATTTATTACAAAAAATAGAGGAAAATAGAAAATTAATTCGTATTAACTTAGTGTAAGCAAAAATACGTTAAAGGAGTGTAAGGGGCTTGAATAGAGGTTTCTCGCCAGAGTGGCTGGACAAACTTAAGAGTAACAACGACATAGTAACTGTTATCAATAAGTATATCACCCTGACTAAGCGTGGTAAAACCTGGTGGGCATCTTGTCCATTTCATTATGAGAAGACAGGGTCTTTTGCTGTTAACGAAGTAGAGCAATATTATCATTGTTTTGGCTGTGGTGCAAGCGGAGATGTTATTAAATTTGTCGAGAAGTTTGAGTCGCTTGACTTCTATGATGCGTGCAAGAAATTAGCAGATTATGCTGGCATGGAATTACCAGTATTTGAGGCTGATGAGAATCTTGTGAAAGCAAAACAAAAGCGTGAAAAGATATACCAAGTACTTGTAGATGCTGCAAGATTTTATTATAGCAATCTCAAAAAACCAGAGGCTAAGCAAGCTCTTGATTATATTGCTAGTAGGAAGCTGGATACAGCTACTATCAAAGAATTTGGGATAGGTTGCAGTACTGATTGGAATAGCATTGTAACACACCTTAAGAGTCTTGGTTATTCTGAAGAGCAAATGCTTGATGCTGGAGTGGTAGAAAGAAATGAGTACGGCAAATTGTATGATTGCTTTGGTACAAGGCTAATATTCCCAATCTTTAATCTATATGGTAATGTTGTAGGTTTCAGTGCGAGAGTGCTTGGCAAGTCGGATTTTGCTAAGTATAAGAATACTGCTCAAACATTAGTATTTGACAAAAGCAGATGTATATATGGCATTATGCAACTTAAGAAACTTAAGAATACAGAGAAGATTGAAGAAGTAGTAATTGTCGAAGGACAAATGGATGTTATATCTTTACATAAATCTGGCATACGAAATGCTGTTGCTTGTATGGGAACGGCACTTACTATTAATCACGCCAAGGATCTTAAGCGATTTGCTGATAAAGTAATACTATGCTTTGATGGAGATAATGCCGGTAAGAAGGCAACTTTGAGAAGTATAGATATACTAGTATCTGTTGGATTTAATGTGTATATTGTTACAATTCCTAATGGTAACGATCCGGATGAATATGTTAATCAATACGGCAAGGACGCGTGGGATAATTTGATGTCAAATGCGTTATACTGGGTAGAATTCCTTATCAAGGATCTTGCTGCTCAATATAACTTAGACAAGATGGATGAGAAAAATAAGTTTATCAAAGATGCTCTTGGCGTTGTTAAATCTCTTAGTACGCAAAGCGAGCAAGAGATATATCTAAAGATGATACAGAGCATGACTAATGTTACAATTAATGTCTTAAAAAGTGATCTTGGCGGACTTAATGATAACAACAAAGAGGTCAAGACCGAGATTAAGATTGATAAGCCAATTAATGCCAAAGAAAATGCTTATGTCAAAGCAGTTAAGTTTGTAATATCAGCGTTACTCTATAAGAAGGATTATGCAACCTTGGATGATAGGGTTAGAGATAATCTACTCAATCCGGATTATGCTAAGATATATGATTATATCAAGGTGGAATATGGTGCAGGCAGAACTCCAATAGTTAGCAAGCTATTTGATATGTTTGATGTTGAGGGGAGTAACGATATTGATGATATTGTTAATTACATATTCCAAGCTGGCGAAGATAATGCAGTATACTTTGAGGATTGCGTTAAGATAATAATTAAGTCGGGGCTTGCACTTGAGCGAGAAAGATTAATGTCGTTACTTGCAACAACCAAAGACGATACCGAAAGGCGTGAGTTGTTAGCAAAAATTGGACAAATAGTACAGAAAGAAAAATCAAATAAATAACATTAGAGGTTATAATGGATAATATTGAATTAAATATAGATAAGATTGTTGCAGATATTAAGAAAACAGGTGATGTAATATCTGAGAAAGCACTTAAAGAAAAATTGGGAAGTGTTAAGGTTACTGCCAAACTTTTAAAAGATGTAAAAAAGAAGCTTAAAGAAGCAGGGATCAAGGTGGAAACTGCTAAGGTTGATTCTAATGACCAACCAGTCGATCTATCAGATATTAATATGCAGGAACTGATTATTGAGATTCGTAAGTCTGGTGGTGTAATATCCGAAGAGGCTCTGGGCGAGAAGTTAATTAATTATGAGTTTACTGCCAAGCAATTAGAAGAAGTCAAAGGCATGCTTGAAGATGCAGGCATTGAGATAGAAGAATCTGTTGACAACACAATCAAGGACGAAGAGCTTAAGGAGCTTATTAGCAATGTCAAAGTTGATGATCCTGTTAAAGTGTATCTTAAGGATATTGGACAAGCACAATTGCTTACAGCCGAAGAAGAAGTTGAACTTGCTAAGAAGATTTTGGAAGGTAATGAGAGGGCAAAGAAGGAATTGTCCGAAAGGAACTTAAAGCTCGTAGTAAGTATTGCCAAGAAATATGTTAATCGTAGTAGTATGCAATTCCTAGATTTGATTCAAGAGGGTAACCTTGGTCTGCTTAAAGCTGTTGAGAAGTTTGATTATACTAAGGGATTTAGATTCTCGACTTATGCTACATGGTGGATTAGACAGTCTATAACAAGAGCAATTGCCGATCAGGCAAGAACAATTCGTATACCAGTTCATATGGTAGAAACAATTCATAGATTGTCTAGAGTTAGCAAACAGCTTATGCAAGAGCTTGGTCGTGATGCAACTAATGCAGAAATTGCCGAGAAAATGGGTATAAGTGAAGCTAGAGTAGTAGAGATCCAGAAGATTGCTCAAGACCCAGTATCTCTTGAGAGTCCTGTTGGAGAGGAAGACGAAAGTAAGATAAGCGACTTTGTTGAAGACGAGTCTATCAAATCTCCTACAGATAATACTGCTCAAGATATACTTAAAGCACAATTACTTGCAGTTGTGGAAACATTGACTCCTAGAGAGCAGAAGGTTATTAGACTTAGATATGGTCTAGATGATAACCACTCAAGAACTCTTGAAGAGGTTGGCAAGGAATTTAATGTAACACGTGAGCGTATTAGACAGATCGAAGCTAAGGCATTAAGAAAACTTAGACATCCTAATCGTAGTAAGAAGTTGCAGGATTTCTATGAGTAAAATGTCGTATAGATTGCAGGTGGTTGCTAGCCTAGTTACAGGCCGAGTGGTATGTGATGTGGGGTGCGACCATGGCAAGCTTGCATATCATCTGCTTAGTCGAAAAATTGTAGACAAAGTCATTGTATCAGATATTAGTGCTCCTAGCCTTGACAAAGCCAAAGACTTGCTTTCAAATTCGGGATTTGATTACGAAGCAATATGTTGTGATGGTTTGAAGGGGTACGAAGGCAAAAGTATAGACCAATGTATTATTGCTGGCATGGGTGGAGATGAGATAATTAAGATACTGTCTACTAGCCCAATTAAAGTACCTAGCATGGTTATCTCTCCACAACACAATATTATCGCTGTCAAGAGGTTTTTGTTGGAGAATAAATATAATATTGATTATGATATTATTATCAAAGACAAAGGCAAATTCTATAATATAATTAGAGCTAATTTGTTAGATCATAGACAAGAATTGTCTGACGAGCAACTGATAATAGGTAAGGCTAACGCATTGGATGAAAGAAGTGCAGTAGATGAATTTGTTACAACAGAGATAGCTAAATTAGAGAATATATTAAATACTCACAATGTTAGAAATGAAGAAATGGATAAGTATTACAGATTATTGTTAGAATACAAGAAAAGGAATTAGTTATTATGAAAAATATGTTAGAGTATCAGAAGCTTGATATGGAATTGATGAGATTAAAGGCATCTAGTCTAAAAAGTGCAGATAGAGCAAATCTTGCAAAATTAAAGAACATTATTGTTGATGCACATAATACCGGTAATAAACTAGAAGAAAATGCACAGAAATTGCTGGATAATTACAATAAGCTCAAGAAACAATATGATGCCAATTATGAGAAAGTTCAGAAGCTTATTAGTACTGATCTGGAGTCGATTGAAGCTGATAATGTAGATAGTTATTTGTATCAAATTAATAGTCTTAGTAGCGAACTATTTATGTTAGACCGTAATATCAATAACATTGTTGTTGAGATAAAGAACAGCCTTAAGAACTTTGATGTAACTAAGAAGAATATGATTAAGGCCAAAGAAAAGTACAACGAGTGCAAAGAAAAGTGCGAAAAGGAAGTCCAGACCATTACTCCTAAGCTAAAGGAAATTGAGGCAAAAATGAAGGCTCTAGAGAGTCAAATCCCAGCAGATTTATTTGCTAAATACAAAGCCATTAAAGCGGACAAAATCTTCCCAGTATTTGTATGTTTGGATAATGGTCATTGTTCGGGTTGTAGGGTAGAATTGCCTACATCTAGGACAAATAAGCTTAAGACAGAGGGAACTATAGTCTGTGAGTGTCATAGAATAATTTATAACAAATAAAGTATTGCAACGCGAATTATAAAAATGTATATAATTCGTGTTTTTTGTTGTATTTGTATATTTTTCCATAAAACATAATATTGTGGATACAATTTAATTGATAGTTTGGGCAAAATTTGCTATAATTAAGTGTTAATGAGGTAGAAATGTTTTTAGATTTAATTGGGTCAGGTGTTACTGGTGCAAATTTTGTAATAATATCGCTTGCGTATTTGATTGTTATAGTTTTGTCGCTTTCGCTTCACGAATTTGGACATGCTTTTGCTGCTGTACGATCGGGAGATAATACACCTAAGGTAACAGGTAGACTCTCTCTTAATCCCATGCGTCACATGGATGTAATAGGTCTTATATGTTGTGCGTTTTTTGGATTCGGATGGGCCAGACCTGTACAGATTAATCCTTCCAATTTTCGTAATATCAAGAAAGGTTTGGTTTGGACAAGCCTAGCAGGAGTTATTGTTAATCTTATACTAGCGTTTCTAGGATATGGCCTATATGAAGCCACATTATTAATACAATCAAACAATTATTTTGTTTTATTTCTGCAAGTGTTCTTTAGTTGCTTGTCCAGAATTAATTTGTGTTTGTTAGTATTTAATTTGTTGCCAATATATCCGCTAGACGGATTTAAGATAGTAGAGGCAACCACGAAATACAACAATTCGTATGTGCAATTTATGTATAGATACGGTAGCTTGATTCTTGTGGCAGTTGTATTTGTATTTGATGGATTATTACTTAGATTAATTAATTTGATAGAAATACCAATTAAATTGTTCTGGCAGTTAATATTTTAAAGAAAATAATCATTAGAGGAAAAGATGGAAGAACAGAAGGAAGAGATACAGGAAAATATTGAGGTTGTAGAAACTGAAGAATTATCTGATAAATTATCATTTAATCTTGAGAATTTTTCTGGACCGTTGGACTTGCTTTATACTCTTGTTAAGAAGAACAAACTAGAGATTGAGGATATCGAGATTTCGTCGCTAACAGAGCAATATCTAGAGGTTATGAAGGATATCTCGACTGTAGATATGGAAGTTGCTAGTGAATTTATCGAGTATGCAGCACTTCTTATCGAAATCAAAAGTAAAAAGTTGTTGCCTAAGATTAACGAGAGCGAAGATGATGAATTTGATGAAGAGTATATGCTTAAGTTAAGGCTTAAAGAGTATGAGATGTTTAAGCAGGTTAATGAGAAGCTTAAAGATCTTGAAAGTAACGACAAATTCTACAAGGCACCCGAAAAAGAAGCTAACAAATATCGTGTCGTAATCAAAGATATGAATATTGATATGCTACTTGATGCATTTGTCGGAATAATGCATAAGGTCAATAAGATTGAGAAATCTAAGGAAAGCAAGGAGATAGTTAAGGAAACCTTTACTGTTGAGCAAAAGATTGCTACCATCAAAGATATGTTAATTTCTCGAGATAAATTTAAGTTTAGTGAGATGTTTTTAGATTCGGCATCTCGTGATGAAGTTATCACTACATTTATGGCACTGCTTGAACTTATTAAAATGCAGGCAATACGAGTTAGTCAAGATGAATTATTTTCGGATATACAAATAGAAAAAACAGGGGAGATATTCAATGGAGAACTTATCTAAATTAATTGAAGGTATACTCTTTGTATCAGGCGAACCAGTATCATTTATGGATATAGCGGAGAAGTTAGAACTTACCAAAGAAGAGGTTGAGTCGGCTGTCCTAGAACTACAAAAGTATAAGGCAGATAATAACGACGGAGTGCAAGTACTTGTGTTTAACGAGAAGGCTCAACTATGCTCTAATAAGGAATATGCCGAGAATATAAGTATTGTGCTTAATCCTCTTAGGGAGAAGATGCTAACCAAGGTTGTACTTGAAGTATGTGGAATAATTGCCTATAAACAGCCAATTACTCGTACCGAAGTTGAAAGTATTAGGGGTGGCGCTAGTTGCGATTATGCTATTAATATGTTGCTAGAGAATAACCTTATCGAAGTTGTAGGCCGTAAGGATGCGGTTGGTAAACCATTGTTATTTGGGACTACGGATAATTTCCTTAAGAAATTTAATATATCTAGCCTTGAAGATCTACCAGATTATAACCATCTATTAGAGAGAATAAAGGTCTTGCATGAGGATAATGATAATTCGTTATTTGATTTTAGAGAAATCCCGCCAGAGGAAGAAGATATTGCTAAAGATATGTCAGAAGAAGAGCAAGATGAAATTGTAAAGAGTATCAAAGAGTCGCGAGAAGAAATAATTGAGGACAGAAATAAACTTGATGATATTCTTGATCAATTTGTAACCGATCTACATAATATACCTGATATTGATCTAAACTTTAATGAATAATGACTAAATTTAATAATATTGTTCAAAATAATAGTATGTTTGGTACTATTATTTTTTTGCAACAAATATTGTTCTTTTTAAGTACAATGCTTATAATTGATGTAAGCTCAATACTACACCTTGAAGACTACGAGCTTAATATAATTATAAGAATATTTAAGATACCTGTTGCTAAGATTAAAGTTAATCTAATAACACTGAAATACAAGATTAATGGAATAAAATTTGCAGCACCACTAAAACTATTTGTCAGTAAAGAAGATGAGTACTTGCTAAGTCAAATTAAGAAAAACATTATAGACAAATTGTATTATGATGACATTGTAATTGTAAGTAATATTAGTATGTTTGATCCTAATATTACTGCTGATATAATTGGTATTAGTAATATAGTCTGTGATGTTATATCTAGACATCTAAAAAGTTGTAATCGCGATATTAAAGTAACATATCTAAATACTGCCGATTTTAAAAATAATCATAACCGGATAGAATTTGATGTTAGGGTATATTTTACATTTTTTGATATGGTATTTGCAATAATAATGAGCTTGTATAATAGGAGGAGATATGTCAAAGAAAACAAAAAGTGACAATAAGGATTACAAATCATTAGATACACTAATTGATAATACTTTTGATAAAATTAAAAATCTTGTTGATACCAATACTGTTGTGGGCAACGCAATATCGATTGCGCCAGGTAAGGTCATTGTTCCTATTAGCAAAGTTAGTGTTGGTATAATAAGTGGTGGAGGAGAAATGCCGACACCTAAGAAAAATAATCTCTCGGTTAATGCTTGTAGCACTACAGGATTTACAATTACACCTATTGGATTTATAACTGTTAGTGATGGTGCGATTGATTTCGTTGCAGCACTTTCTGGTGATAATGTTGCCGGTAGGTATGTTGAATTGTTTGCGGGGATTTGTGATAAATTTCTGAGTAAGAAGGAGTTTGATTCCAATGAAGAATAAATTATTAATAGTGTTATTAATTGCCATATGCTTTGTATCAATTGGCAATAACGTTAAGGATATTGTACAAGTAAAAGCTGATATTGTTGCTTCTGCAGCACGCGGCATGGTTGTGTTGGAAGGTAATTCTAATACAGTTATGTACGAATATGATGCTCATGTCCAAATGCCAATGGCTAGCACAACTAAGATTGTAACTGCAATTGTAGCGATAGAGAATTGTGACGACTTAGACACTAAGTTTGTTGTTTCAGATAATGCTGTTGGAATAGAGGGGACAAGCATTTACATTAAATCTGGCGAGAGTCTATCTATGAGAGAATTGCTATACGGACTAATCCTTGCAAGTGGTAATGATTGTGCGGTAGCGATTGCAGAATACTTTGGTAGTGAAGATAAGTTTGTTGGTATGATGAACGATTATGTTGCATCTCTTGGTCTTAAGAATACGCACTTTGATAATCCACACGGTCTTGATGGTGGTACTCATTATACTACCGCATACGACTTGGCCGTGGTCACAGCTAATGCATTGGACAACGATATCTTTAGAGAAATAGTATCAACTGAGCGTATGGTTATTGATGCTACTGATAAGTATCAGGCTAGATATCTAAAGCACAAGAATAAATTGTTGTTTACTGATGATAATTGTATTGGTGTAAAAACTGGATTTACAGATAATGCTGGTAGATGCCTTGTTAACGCGCATGAAGAAAATGGTTTACAAATTATATCTGTCGTGCTTAATTGTCAGCCAATGTTTGAGGAGTGCGATAGATTAACTAAACTAGCACTTGATAATTACGAATATGTAGATTTTGTTGCACCATATACATTTGTTTCTGATGTTAATATCGAAAGTAGTGATAAGACCGAGATTGGAGTTATTACCATAGATGGTTATGGTTGTCCAATACTAAAATCTGAAAAAGATATGTATTCTGTTAAATATAACCTGCCTGATTCTATTGTTGCACCAATTAATCTTAATCAAGTTGTTGGCTATGTAGAGGTGTATTATAATGATGAAGTTATCTATTGTGGTGAGCTAATTACTATTGAGGGTGCAGACAACAATGATATGAGGTATGTTCTTGATAACATCATTGATAAGTGGTTTTAATTGTAAAAAAGTTAGAATTATTAGAATTCTAACTTTTTTGTTTGCGAACAATTGCTACTTTTTGAAATTTTTAGTACAATGAATTAAGGAGTATTTATATGAGAATTAATAAGTATCTAGCCAGTGCTGGACTGGGCAGTAGGCGAAAAGTAGAAGAATTGGTTGTTTCGGGCAAAATAAAAGTAAATTCGGTCATTATTACTAATCTTGCTACTGAGATAGGTGTTGACGACATTGTTGAATATGAAGGTAAGCGTATAATGCCAGCTTCTAATAGGGTGTATATTATGCTTAACAAACCTAAGTGTTACATTACAAGTTTAAGTGATGAGAAAGATAGAAGGATAGTGACAGATCTGCTTAAAGGATGCAACGAGAAAGTTTTTCCAGTTGGAAGGCTAGACTATAATACGCAAGGCTTATTATTGCTTACTAATGATGGTGATTGGGCTAATAGCATAATTCATCCATCTTCTCATATTAATAAAACATATGAGGTTCACACCAAGTATGTATTGAAAGATAAGCAACTTAATCAAATACGTAATGGTATTATGATTGATGGTAGAAGAACATTGCCTGCCAAGATTGTTTATGTCGGTACGGCAGAAGAAAAGCATGTGTATCATTTAACAATCTTTGAAGGTCGTAATCGTGAAATTAGAAAAATGTTTGAGATTCTTGGCCTAAAGATATACGCACTTAAGCGAATAAGTATTGGATCTTTGGAGCTTGCTGACTTGCAAGAAGGCAAATATAGATATTTGTCAAAGTCCGAAATTAATAAAGTTTTTGAATAGAATATAATATAATTGAGGTGTGTGATATGTTAAATATTGCAGTAGATGGGGTGTCTTCATCTGGCAAAGGTTCAGTTTGCTCTAAATTGGCTAAAAAATTAGGTATTATTCATTTTGACACAGGTGCTATTTATCGTGTAATTGGATTGTTTGTTTATGAGAATAAGGTTGATCCTTCTGATGAAAAAAGTGTTGTTGCCTTGCTTGATAAGTTGCAGGTAGATGTTAGACACGGTGATGATGGGCAGATAACATATATGAACGGCCGTGACGTTTCTAAGGATATTAGGCAAAACATCATTAGTGATATTTGTTCTATTACTAGTCCGTATCCAGATTGTCGAAAATTTGTACTTAATATCCAAAGACAAATTGCGAATTGCCACGATTTGGTTATGGAAGGCAGAGATATAACTTCTCATGTATTGCCTAATGCAGATTATAAATTTTATCTTGACGCAGATGTTAATGTTCGTGCAGAACGCAGATATAAGGAATTGCTTGAGAAAGGGCAATGTGTAACGCTAGAAGAGGTTAAGACCGATCTTATTGAGCGTGATAGGCGAGATATGACTAGAGATTTATCTCCACTGATATTGACTGAAGGTACGATTCATATAGATAATACCAATATGACCATAGACGAAGAAGTTGATCTTATGTACAATATAATTAAAGGGAATTGATATGTTTATTTTTTATGTTTTGTGGATGATTGTATGTCCATTTTTAACAATATTTTGTCCAACAAAAATAGTTGGTAAGAAATACTTGAAAGTTACTAAAAACAATCCAACTATATTTACTTGCAATCATCAATCAAATTTTGATCCTGTTATCCTTAAGTGTAGGGTAGATACTAGATTTAGGATTATGGCTAAAGATAGCCTATTTCGTACAAAATTCAAGAATTGGTTTTTTACTAAAGTTGTAGGTGCGTATCCTGTTGCAAGAGGAGAGGGAGATCTTCAATCAATCAAAACTACACTTAAATTGCTTAAACAAGACAATCATTTGCTTATCTTCCCAGAAGGAACAAGAAATCTAGATGGGGTCATGAGCGAATTTAAGACAGGTGTTGTGATGTTTGCTCTTAAGACTGATGCATATGTTGTTCCGTCAGCTTTTCAGAAACGCCCCAAATTTTTTAGATTTAATAAGCTAATAATCGGTAAGCCTTTCAAGTTTTCAGAAATGAAGGAGTTTAAGGACTGCAAAGTAGATAAAGAAACACTTGAGAAGGCAACAGAAATACTATTCAACAAAATCAAAGAATTGAAAGATGTAGATGTTAAAGAATACAGAAAATTAATAAGAGCAGACTTTAAAAAATAAAAGAAAAGGCGGACTTGATGAGAGGTCAGGTTCGCTTTTTATTCTTTGAAGCAAAACAAAGGCACTCGATAGGAGTGCCTTATTGTGGTGGGAAGAGATGAGATGCGTCAATGTGCGAAGCATATTTCTCGGGGTAGTGTAAATTCTCACCCTCGCCAAATTAAGGAAATATAAGGCTTAAACTTGTGTGTGAACGCAGTTCTGATTGGTAGGGCAAATATGGTTCAGGTTGGATAGAAAATAATTGTAAAAAATATAAAATTTGTAGAATTATAGATAAATTTATAAAAATCTATGCTATAATATAATTATTAATTGTATTGTGGAGGAAATATGAAATTACATATTTTAGGAACTGGTAACGGTGGTGCGTTAAACTGCTATAACACTTGTTTTGCCATTGAAAATAACAAAGAATATTTACTGGTCGATGGTGGTGGTGGAAATCAAATACTTAATCAATTAAAACTTGCAAACATAGATATTACAAAAATACACCATGTTTTCTTATCTCACAATCATACAGACCACATCCTTGGGGTTATATGGGTGCTTCGTAATGTCTGCCAAAAAATGAAATTTGGTGGAAGTTATATGGGTAATCTTAATATTTATGGAAGTGATGAGAGTATGAAAGTTCTTAAACTTTTAATTGAATTACTATTTCCTATGATTAAACAATTTAAGGATAGAATTATCTTTAATGTTGTTAATGATAAGCAATCGATAAAAATTAACGATATGGATCTTACTTTTTTTGATATTCATGCAAAGAAAGATAAACAATTTGGTTTCGTTATTGATAATAAGTTGGCTTTTTGTGGTGATGAACCATTAAAAGAAGATCTGTTTGATTTTGCCAAAAATAAAGAGTGGTTAATTCACGAAAGTTTTTGTTTGGATGATGAAGAAGAAAAATATAATCCACACCAAAAAGGTCATTGCACTGTAAAAGAAGCAAGTATTACGGCACAAACATTAAAAGTGCAAAATTTAATTATTCTCCATACAGAAGATAACGATTTAAAAAATAGAAAAAAACTTTACACTAGTGAATCAAGAAAATATTTTAATGGTAATGTTTATGTTCCAAATGATTTGGATATTATTGAGATTTAAAAACATTTTGACAACCTTTGCACATTTGTATAATTGAAAAAGGTAACCTTATAGATTAAACGCAATCTTAATAACAAAATAAAAAAGTGGGCTACATTTTATAGCCAACTTTTTTATTTCTTATTTATACTTCTTAAACTCGGTATTATAATTGCAGGAATGCCTTTTAAACAAGAATAAAAGAACTGCGTGTGCGAACGCAGTTCCGAATGGCGGGGAAAGGGGACCCCGAGTACCTAAGATGGTTCGAGATGATGAAATCATCTAGCAAGTGAAAACTTGCAAAATCCATCCCGCCAAAGAAAAACAAAAGGCACTCGATAGGAGTTGCCTTATTGTGGTGGGAAGGGATGGATTCGAACCATCGAAGACTGAGTCGACGGATTTACAGTCCGTTGCATTTGGCCGCTCTGCAACCTTCCCAAAAAAATGGAGCTGGTGATAGGAATCGAACCTACAACC